>DKVL01000016.1:26631-42926 GCA_002491195.1 Lachnospiraceae bacterium UBA7179 | reverse complement strand
ATGCGCCTGATTGTGGACAATTACGTAGTAATTTGCATTCTCGAAGAAATATCCTGCGCAATCTGCATCAGTTATTTTCTACAGTTCCTTATTTTGTTAAAGAGCTTCTGCTTTACACCCTTTCCAGTAACAGGCAAAATCCATGCAAAAATTGCAAAACGAACTTCGTTCTTCGCGCAAATGGATTTTTGTTTGCAGCCACTACGCTTTCGTACGTGGCTTGTAAAGCCATAATTAGCAGTAAATGCTAAGCCCTGTGTAAACAGTAACTCTCTCCATGACCATATGCGCAAAAAAACAGACCGGATAGACAAAACATACTAAAATGATGATCGCGCGTGCTAAAATAGTTATACCGATCAATTGCAGTGAAGCACAGTGTGGAGAGTATTATGGAACATTGGACAGAGGCGCCGCTTGAAGCGGTCCGATTACGGAGACTTGCGGCGGAGGGATTCTTTTTTACAATGATAGGAAGCATTTGCGTGATCCCTCTTTGCGTTTTGGGGATTCTGCATGTCAAACAGACTGACAGCTGTTTTTATGGAAGGCTTGGAATACTCATTGCTGCTTTTCGAATCGGTATTTATCTCATTAGTAGCCTGCTTATGGTTTATCTTCTGGTCAATAGGCAAAAGTACTATATGCGGTTAAAACAGGGATGGATTTTGAAATCGACGGAAACTGTTGTAACCCAGACTGGCTTTGAAGCGTCCGGCCGTTCATCTTCCTATTATTATATCGTTACATATTACGATCCACTGACCGGTCAGCAGAAAGAATATAAGGCAAGCGATGTATCGGACGAAAAAAAGCTGAGAAAAGCCGGCGATCGTGTTTGTGTCATTGGATGTCTTCGGAATCAGGAATTTACAGTGATAGATTCTTATGCGGACGGCGCATCTTCTTATAGGATTTCAATGGATTTTTTCCGGGTACCATGCATTGTTTTGACCTTTTTTTTGCTGATGCATGTCATTGGACTGCTGCACTTTGGTTCAGCTGCACTTTGGATGCGCTTATGGGAAGTGATCAGTGGAACCCTGTTGATGCTTTCCGAATGCGGGTATGGCATTGATCACAGACAACGGCGCTGTTTTTTAATGGGCGTTGTGTTGTGCGGTGTTCTGCTTTTCTTAAAAGCTCGGGTTGGATTGTATCATACTGCGAGCGATCTGATCCATGGACCACAGCAGACCTATGATGTAGTTGAGCTGCGGCACAGTGCCAAAAGCAACTTTTATTATGCGTGTTTCACGGATTTAGAGGGAAAAGCTGTTGCAGTGGAAATTTCGCAGCCGGCCTTTTCCTATTATCAGCAGCTCGGGGAGAAAGACTTTATGGTTGGAGAGATCACCTATTATCCAAACAGCAAAATCCTTGTAAAAATTGAGCCATGAATGTGCCGGCGATACTTCTGCTGAGACAAAATGATATTTTACGCACCACTGATAGAAACAGGAGACTTTTGCGATTGGGGTAAAACCTATTGGTCAGCTGTAAGAGCAAAATATAATAAAAACAATAGCAGTAATAAGAGCATGGTAGAATTTTGACCATGCTCTTATTCGTTTTTGCAAATTACATTGTTTATGACAAGAAGCAGCACAATGTTTTGGCTGGGAATCGAGTCAATTACAGAGAGAAGGGAGGGTGGTATTTTACCTAAAAATTAGAATAGATTTAAGTAAATTCAAAATAATCAACGTTTGAATCTTTTGACGAAATGCACAAAAAAGCGATATTTTGTTTGTGACATTAGCTAAAATGTATAAAGGTATCAATTATAGGATACTATTTTCAATAAATGAAGGTGATTTTTAAATATATAGTATATAATTTAATTACTTAACAGAAACTAAAAAATTACTTAACAAAATGGGATTTAACCAAAATTTTTATAGTAAATTTACGCATTATTATAAAGTTGAATTTAAAGGTATAGGGATAAAATGAAGAGAAAACAGATCATGGTGCTGTTGCTTGCCACATTCATAGCAGCGCAGGCTGCAGGGTGTGGGGGCACAGATCAAGACAGGGCAAATCAGGACAACCGTTTCGTTCAGGGAAATTCGCAGGGCAATGAAATTGCAGACGTTGAAAATGCAGCGCAGGGCAATACGGAAACAGATGAAACGGATCAGGGAAACGTTTCCCAGGAAAAGAAAGAGACAATTGATTCAGAGACATCACAGGAGAGTGCGGACGAAAGTTCGAAAAACAGTATGGCTGAGATCGTGGGTACTTACGAGGCGGAGGAAGCGCAGCTGAAAGGGAACGTGAAGGTTTCAGAAAATGCTGGCGTTGGTTATGTATCGGGTTTTGAGAAGGATGATGACAGCTGTAGTTTTGCGGTCGATGTCGACGCAGACGGTTTCTACGACTTTAACTTTGTCAGCGCTTCGGAGGGCGGATACAAGGAAAATTATGTGTCTGTGGACGGTGACAGTCTGGGTACGGTTTCTGTAGAGAACGCAGAGTTTACGGATTCCGTGGTTTCGCGGGTGTATCTCACACAGGGCACACACGAGGTGGCAGTGTCAAAGTACTGGGGCTGGATTAAACTGGATAAATTAATTGTTCAGACTTCGGAGCCGATTGACGAGAAGATTTATCAAGTGTCAGCGGAGCTGGTCAATCCAAATGCGACGGACGAGGCGAAGCGTCTGATGAGCTATCTTGCGGATACTTATGGGAAGAATGTTTTGTCGGGTCAGTACTGTGATCAGGGTCAGTTTGGTAAGGAGATGGCGGTCATCAATAAGGCGACCGGGAAGTACCCGGCGATACTGGGACTGGATTTCATCGAGTATTCCCCTTCGCGCGCGGCTAACGGCAGTACCAGCAACGCAACGGACCTTGCGGTCAAATATTGGGAAAATGGCGGTATCGTAACTTTCTGCTGGCACTGGAATGTGCCTGAAAAGTATCTGAAGGATATCTGGTGGAAAGGCTTTAACACAGAGTCAGTCAGCATTGACCTCGCAAAGATCATGAACGGAGAGGACGAGGAAGGCTATGACCTGTTATTGGAGGATATCGATGCGATCGCACAGCAGCTTTTGATTCTGCAGGACGCGAAGGTTCCAGTGCTGTGGCGACCGCTCCACGAGGCGAGCGGCGGCTGGTTCTGGTGGGGGGCGAGCGGACCGGAGGCGTATCAGCAGCTCTACAGATTACTATATGACAAACTGACTAATGAGTATGGGCTGAATAACCTGATCTGGCTCTGGAACGGACAGGATAGGGAATGGTATCCGGGTGACGAGTATGTGGACATTATCGGTGAAGATATCTATCCGGGAGAGCGGGTATATGGTTCGCAGGTTAACAAATATCTTGAGGCAGTCAACTACACACCAAACACAAAAATGACAGTGCTGTCGGAAAATGGATGTGTGCCGGATCCGGAGCTGCTCGAGAGAGATGGGGCGATGTGGGGATTTTTCTGCACATGGGGCGGCGAGTTTGTGGCGAAGGATACTTCGATTTTCGCGCTAAGTGAACAGTACACAGAGGAGGCCATGCTCAAGAAAGCGTATGACAGCGAGCTGATCATTACGCTGGATGAGCTTCCAGATCTGAAGTCCTACCCGATCCGATAGAAAGGAATGAAGATTTATTGTCTGTGTCGCTGATGGCGGCATGACTGGAATTGTGTCAGGAGGGAATTTATATTGAGAGGTCTGTTATCATTTGAGGGTCCGATAATACAGTTCTTCCATAAGACAGGGGAGATCATTATTGCGACCATGCTGTTTCTGCTGTTTTGCATACCAGTCATAACAGCGGGGGCTTCTGTCACTTCTTTCTATTATACAGTCATCAAGAGTGTCCGCAGGGAGCGCGGATACGTCACGTCGGAGTTTATGCGTTCCCTGAAACGGACCTTGGGCAAAGGAACCATTCTCACTGTTGGTATGCTTGTGTGGTTCGGACTTCTGGTGTTCGGGCGGATGCAGGCGGGCAATCGTCATATGGTTCTTGCGTACAATACGCTGATCATTGTCAGTATGATTGTCGCTGTCTATATTTTTCCGGTTTTATCCCGTTTTGATATGAAGCTCACAGGAATTATCAAGTTGTCCTTCGTGATGAGTATCCGCTATTTTTACTATACCATACTGATTATGGTGGGAACTGCGGTGCTTGCATGGCTTCAGTTTTATTATCTGCCAATGCCCTGTATCTTTGTGCTTCCGGGGGCATGGTGTTATGTGGTCACTTTTATGATGGAGAGAGCGCTGCTGGCTTATATGCCGGCAAAAGAGGAAGCCGAAAAAAGCATCCAAAGCGGTGAGATCGACGCATGGTACTACGAATGAGATGCGGAAGTTTTATGCGAGGCAGATTTTTGGTTACTGTTCGCAGGTCAGGAATGCGCTGAACTGCGCATTCCGTGAGAAAACGTACAGTCTGAAATGCAAAAATCCATTTGCGAAGCAAATTTTGCATGGATTTTTGCTTGTTACTGGAACGCAGTGAACAGTAACGATTTTTGGGAATGGAGGTAAGAAAATGATGAGAGAGTCGAAATGGCTAAGAAAATGCACAGCAGCGCTTCTGGCGGTTACGGTCGGTGTGACAGGTGTCACCATGCTGCCGCCCCAGACGCTCATGGAGGCAGATGCCATGACAGACAAGACAATGGATGCGTATGATGAGATTGTGAGTACGTATTCTGTTGACTCTTCTGTGCCGGACTACAAATCTTATGTGGCAGGTTTCCATGCTGCTTATCCAAGTGACAGCATCAGCGTGGAAGCAAAGGATTTTGTGCGGTATGAGGAGGACGGCGCGGCGGCGGAGCCGGAATTTTTAGCCGGTTACGAGGGAATGACAGGGGAAAGCCTGCTGACAAGTGAGGACGCGCTTGTTGAGTTTGAAGTCAATGTGGCGCAGGAGGGCTTTTACAATCTGGCGATTGACTATTTTCCGGTAGAGGGGAAAAGTTCGGATATCCAGAGAAGTATTTTTGTGGACGGGGAGCTTCCGTACAGTGAGATGGCGCTTCTGACATTCCACAGGGTATGGAAATACGATATACCGCAGACCGCGGGAGAAAGCGGTTCGCAGTCCTATCAGTGGGAGAAGGACAATCAGGGAAACGACTGCAAACCGGGTATGGTGGAGGCGCCGGAGTGGATGACAAGCTACTGCTATGACAGCGATGGCTATATCACAACACCGCTTTCCATCTATCTGACAAAAGGTGTGCACACGATCACAATGTTGTCTCTGAAAGAGCCAATGCTGATTCGCAGGCTGACATTTGAAAATGTGGAGGCGATCAAGAGCTATGCCGATGTGAAAGCGGAGCTGGATAACAGCGGCGCGAAGGCAACGACTGGGCAGAAGATCACGATCCAGGGCGAAGACGCGACGAAGTCATCCTCGCAGATGCTCTATCCGCAGCAGGATCAGTCCTCACCGGCGGTGTATCCTTCCAGCCACAAGGAACTTCTGAACAACACGGTCGGCGGAAATTCATGGAGGCTTGTCGGCCAGTGGATTGAGTGGGATTTTGACGCCCCAGAGACGGGTTACTACAATATTTCCCTTTACGACTGCCAGAATTTCGTGCGCGGCGTCTATGTATCGCGCAGGATCATGATTGATGGAAAGGTGCCGTTTGCAGAGCTTGAGGATTACGGTTTCACCTATGGACAGAGCTGGCGTGAGGATGTGCTTGCGGACAGGCAGGGCAATCCGTATTCCTTTTATCTGGAACAGGGACACCATACCATCCGCATGGAAGTGGTGCTCGGCGATTTCTCCAGCATTATCAGCGAAGTTGAGGACTGCGTTAAGCAGCTTAACAATATATACCGGAAAGTGATCAAAGTAACAGGCGTCTCGCCGGATACCTACCGTGACTATCAGCTTGAGGCGACGCTGCCGGAGCTGCATGATGAGCTTGTGGCTGTACGCGATCAGCTTGACGCGGCGATCACCAACCTCAGGGCGCTGACTGGCAAAAAGTCAGACAAGGAGACGACGCTTCTGACAATGCGTGACCAGCTGGATGATCTGATCAAAGACAGCGAGTATTTTGTCAGGGTTATTGGTGCTTATAAGATTAATGTGCGCGCCTGCGGCAACTGGATTACGAGCGTGATTGACCAGCCGCTCGCAGTTGACAGAATCAATATCTATTCTGCCGATGTGGATGTCAAATACGAAAATACATCTTTCTGGTCAAAACTGGTATATGAAATCAAACGGTTATTTTATTCCTTTATCATCGACTACAATCAGATCGGTAATGTGGCGGAGGAGGGAAGCACAGCGCCTACCATCACACTCTGGATCGGTTCCGGGCGAGATCAGGCGAATGTCATCAAGGCGATGATCGACGAAACGTTTACGAATACATATGGTGTGAATGTCAATGTGCAGCTTGTCGATATGTCCACGCTGCTGCGCGCAGAACTTGCAGGGGAAGGGCCGGATGTCGCGATACAGGTGGCAAACACGACTGGTATCGCAGGACAGGTGCTCAACACAGGAAATGACACGCCTGTCAATTATGGGATCAGAAATGCAGTTCTTGACCTGACGCAGTTTGATGATCTTGAGGAAGTTTCGCGGCGGTTTTCCGAGGCGTCCATGGTACCGTTCCAGTTTGACGGCGCGACTTATGCGCTGCCCGAGACGGCGACGTTTCCGGTGATGTTCTATCGGAGGGACATTCTGGCAGAGCTTGGCATCAAGGTTCCCGAGACATGGGACGAGGTAAAGGTGGCAATGACAGTGCTTGCCAAGAACCAGATGGAGTTTGGTATGCTGCCGGGCGAGCAGATATACGCGATGCTGCTGTACCAGAATGGCGGGGAATATTATTCAGAGAATGGCGACCGCTCCGCGCTGGATTCTGACATCGCGGTCAATGTGTTTAAAGACTACTGCGAATTTTATACAGACTATAAGCTGGATAAGGAGACGAGTGTGGAAGAGCGCTTCCGTACAGGTGAGTGTCCGATTATCATAGCTGACTATACGATCTACAATAATCTGGTGGTATCGGCGCCGGATATTGCGGGGCTCTGGGATTTCGTTCCGGTGCCGGGCACTGTGAAGGACGACGGCACGGTTGACAGAAGTACAGGGTGCACTGGTCTTGCCAGCATTATCATGGCAAACACCGCGTATCCACAGGAGTGCTGGGAGTTCTTGAAGTGGTGGACCTCAGCAGAGATACAGACACAGTATGGGCGCGAGATGGAGAGCCTGATGGGTTCCGCGGCGCGTGTGCCGACGGCGAACCTCGAAGCTTTTGCAAATATGCCATGGCCTGTGGACGATTTCAGGGCATTGGAGGAAGCGTTTGAGTGGGTGAAAGGCATACCGCAGGTTCCGGGCGGATATTACTCATGGCGAAATGTCAACAATGCGTTCTACGCGGTGACGACTGAGACGGATACTGCGTCGCCCAGAGAGGAATTGATGGATAAGGTAATCTACATTAACGCGGAGATTGATTACAAGCGGCAGGAGTTAAATTTACCTGTGGCATCAGATTAAGGAAGGAGGGATTGTGGTATGGATACTGAAAATTCTATTTCAAAAGAAGCGTATGAGATCGCTGCAAAACAAAAAAAATTGAGTTATCAGATCAAGCGAAACAAAGCCTCCTACCTGATGATGGCGCCGTATTTTATCCTTTTTTTCCTGTTTACGGTTCTGCCGGTTGTAATCTCCATAGGACTGAGCTTTACCTACTTTAATATGCTGGAACCGCCGACTTTTGTAGGCTGGAAAAACTATATCAAGCTGTTTCTCGAGGATGATATCTTCTTGATTTCCTTGAAGAATACATTGATTTTTGCTGTGATCACTGGACCAGTCAGCTATATCCTGTGTCTGCTGTTTGCATGGATCATCAATGAGTTTAAGGGAAAAGTCAGGGCGTTTCTGACACTGATTTTCTATGCGCCGAGTATCTGCGGTAACGCGTATATGGTATGGAACCTGATTCTCACGGGTGACAGATATGGATATCTGAACGGTATTTTGTTAAAACTGGGCGTCCTGGACGAGGCGATCCTCTGGATGAAGACGGAGAAATATGTGCTGCCTGTTTTGATCGTCGTACAGTTGTGGCTGTCGCTCGGCACGGGCTTCCTCTCATTCATCGCAGGTCTTCAGACGGTAGATAAGAGTCTCTATGAGGCGGCGGCGCTCGACGGTATCAAGAACCGCTGGCAGGAGCTCTGGTATGTGACGCTTCCGTCTATGAAGCCGCAGCTTATGTTCGGTGCGGTGATGCAGATCACGCAGTCCTTTGCGGTGGCGGATATTTCCATACAGCTTGCCGGAAACCCGTCCGTCAACTACGCAGGTGCAACGGTCGTGACGCATCTGCTCGACTACGGTTCCACGCGATTTGAGATGGGCTATGCTTCCGCGATCGCGACGGTGCTGTTCCTGCTCATGATCGGTACGAACAAGTTAGTGCAGAGGATCTTAAGGAGGGTTGGCGAGTAATGAGTAAGATAAGAAATCCATTTCGAAAAAGACCAAAAGAAAAACGACTCAACCGCTCTGTGGCAGGAAACGGAATCCTGTTTTTCCTCATGGCAGTCTGCGGCGTGTTCATGGCGCTTCCGCTTGTCATGATCATCAACAATGCGTTAAAACCGCTCGATGAGATTTTCCAGTTTCCGCCCAAGATTTTCGTGCGGAACCCGACTCTGGAGAACTTTTCGGACTTGTTCGTGTTGATGAACAACTCGTGGGTGCCGTTTTCCAGATATATTCTTAACACGATCATCATCACGGGAGTGGGCATGGTGGGACACGTCATCTGCGCCTCGCTTGCGGCTTACCCGCTTGCAAAGCATCATTTCCCAGGGAAAAATATTCTGTTCAGCATGGTTGTGCTGTCGATGATGTTTTCGTGGACGGTGACACAGATTCCACAATATATTATCATCAGCTGGCTGGGCATTAACAATACCTACGCAGCATTGATTCTTCCGGCATTTTCGTTTGGTATGGGACTTTACCTGATGAAACAGTTTATGGAGCAGTTGCCGGATTCTCTGATGGAGTCAGCCAGACTCGACGGTGCGAGCGAGTGGAAGATTTTCTGGTCGATCGTGATGCCGAATGTAAAACCTGCGTGGCTGACGCTGGCGATCTTCCAGTTCCAGCAGATGTGGGGAAACACAGGCGGACTGTTCCTTAGAAATGAGGAGTTAAAGCCATTGCAGTATGCTTTGCAGCAGATTACGGCGGGCGGCACGGCGAGAGCCGGCGCGGCGGCGGCAGTGACCTTTATCGTCGCGGCTGTACCGATCGTTTTCTTCCTGATCTGCCAGAGCAACGTGTTGGAGACGATGACAACCTCAGGTATGAAAGATTGATAGGAGGGGAATGTGAAGAGGACTTCACATGGCAAATTTGTGTCATGACCCAAATTTGCGTGGGTTGATGGCATGGAGGGTTAATATGAAAAATATAAAACGAATTGCTGCCTTCCTGATGGCGGCAGCGGTTACAGCGATCAGTATCGGTGAAAATGTGCGTGCGGATGAACTTCCATACGACACTTATACATACACCTACTGGGAGGATATCGCGATCACTCCGGCGGCATACGTGCCAAACGGAAGTGTCAGCGGACTCTCTGTGGGGACGACAGATTTTGCAGAGCCGCAGGATTTGTGCGTGGCGCCGGATGGGCTGGTCTACGTGGCGGATACCAAAAATAACAGGATTGTTGTGCTGAGCGCTGACATGACTGCGCTTGTGCGGATTATCGACAGCTTTGACAGGGACGGAAGTGAGGACACGTTCAATGCGCCCTATGGTGTGTGCGTGTCGGAGAACAATCAGCTTTATGTGGCGGATTCCAATAACAAGCGCGTAGTCGTGCTGACTCCCGAGGGGGAGTTTGTCAAGATTATTGACAATCCCCAGTCCGAAATTCTGGAAGAAGGGTTTGACTTCGTACCGTTAAAGGTCACAGTCGACTATGCGGATCGTGTGTATGTGATTGCAAAGAACGCGTTCGAGGGAATCCTCGTGTTTGAGAGCACAGGCGATTTTACAGGATATTTCGGGACGATCGATGTCAAGATTACACTCTGGGAAAAGTTCTGGCGCAGGCTTGCGAGCAAGGAGGAGCGCTCGAAACAGCTTCTCTTTATTCCGACGGAGTTCACGGGAATTGATATTGACGGCGATGGTTTCGTGTACGCGTCCAACATTGATTCGGACGGCGTGCAGGGTGTGCGGAGGCTCAATCCCAGAGGGGAAGATGTGATCCAGAAGGGTGAAAATGAAAATCTCGGCGGCGACCTGATTGTCGGGATGTTTGGAACGTATGCGGGTCCTTCGGAGTTTACCGATGTGGTTTACCGCGGGCGCGGTATTTATTCACTGCTGGATCGGAAGCGCGGACGGATCTTTACCTATGATAAAGAGGGCAACCTGCTGTATATCTTCGGTGGCCTTGGCAGTCAGGAAGGGACGTTCAACACGCCGGTGGCAATCGAGGCAGTTGATGATATGATCATTGTGCTGGACGCGTACAGCGGAGCGATTCTTAAGTTCAGTGAGACAGAGTATGGTTCATTGATCAATGATGCAGTCGGGCTCCGCTATGACGGCGACGAGACGCAGGCGATTGAAAAGTGGCAGGGCGTACTGAAGTTAAATGAGAACAATGAGCTGGCAAACAGCGGGATCGGCAAGGCGTATCTGACCGCAGGCGACAACAAGACAGCTATGAAATACCTGAAACTTGCGATGAACAGGAAATATTATTCGATCGCCTGGCGGCGTTACCGCAACGAGCTGATGGCAAAGAGCATCGGGCCTGCATTTACAGTCATTGCGGTTGTCATTGTTGCAGTGCTCGTTTACAGAAAAATACTGAAAAAGAAGTTTGATCATAAGAAATCGGACAATAAGAAGGGAGGGCTTGCTACATGAAAGAATTGTTTTCGAAAGAAAAATGGAAATATGCATTTTATACGGTAAGCCATCCGATGGATGCATATTATGAGATTCGTCACCGCGACCGGGGCAGCGTGCCTGTTGCCATTGTTCTTGTAGTGCTGTTCTCACTGAGTTTTTCGATCAACCGCATCTCTGCGAGTTTTATCGTGAATGACCTGAATCCGCTGTCAGTCAATGCGCTGACGGAGCTGTTTGCGGTACTGCTGATGTATCTGCTGTTCTGCGTGGGCAACTGGTCGATCACCTGTCTGATGGAAGGCGAGGGAAGGCTTAAGGATATCGTAATCGCGGCAGGATATGCGTTGACACCGTTAATCATCTGTCTGAATATCGGCACGATTTTCAGTCAGTATGTGACGCTCGACGAGGGCGGATTTTATTACATGATTATCGCGTTTGGTGTGGCGTACAGCCTGATTATGGCGCTGATGGGGATTATGCAGGTACATAACTACACGCTCGGCAAGACACTGATTACAATTTTCCTGACATTTGTCGCGATGCTGATCATTATCTTCGTGGTTCTGCTGTTCGTGGACCTGCTCACACAGGTGTATAATTTCTTCTACAGCATTTACCAGGAATTGATATTCAGACTATAGGAGGGGAGGATCTTTATTATGGCAAAAAGCAAAAAAATTATAATAGCTGTCGTAACCCTCATCCTGGCGGTGGCAGTGATCTTCTTCTCGCGCTGGCTGATACGCTATTATTTTTACAACGATTACCGTGACAAACTCTCTTCCTATGAGTATGAGGAGGGAACACAGTTCCAGCCGCTTGCCGACAGCGGTAAGGAAGTTGCAGGCATGGAGCTTGCGGCGGAAAACGATACCTTAAAGCTTTATGCGGATCTGGAAACTGCGACAGTGGCAGTCGTGGACAAGAGAAACGGGCAGATTACCTACTCCAATCCCCTGGATGCGGATGATGACCCGATTGCGAACGGCACGAACAAGAATTACTTAAAATCGCAGCTGATACTGGATTATTTCAACACAGCGCGCACAGAGGGGACGTTTGATTCCTTTAGCTACTGTACTTCAAGGGGACAGCTGGAAGTGGAGTCGATCAAGGATGGTCTCCGGTTTATCTATACACTGGGAGATCTCGAGAGTGCGACTGGCATCGTACCACAGTATATCAGCAGGGCGACACTTGACAGAGTGCTTGCGGCATTGGACGACGAGGGTGTCAAGTTTGTGGAGAAAAAGTATGTGGAGAGCGAGGTTGGCGAGGACTATCTGGAGCTGCTCTCCGGTGCGATGAAGGGAGCATCCCAGATTCGAAAGCTGAACAGATATTTTGAGGAAGCGGGATTTACGGAAGAGGACTACATCGCAGAGATGGAAAATTCCGGTGTTGAGGGTGCAGTTCCCATTTCGTTTGTCATCCCGCTTGAGTACAGGCTCAACGGGGATGCGGTCGATGTGTCGATCCCGATGAGTGCAGTGCAGGAAAACGGCGGCGGAAGTATCTTCAGAATCCAGCTGCTGCGGTATTTTGGAGCGGCTGGGACAGAGGAAAACGGCTATATGCTGGTGCCAAACGGCTCTGGTTCCATCATCAATTTTAATAATGGCAAGACGACAGCAGAGAATTATTCCGAGTATGTATACGGGATTGACAAACTTGCGGCAGAGTACACAGTCCGTGAGAATACGGAGGATGTAAAACTCGCACTGTATGGCATTTTCCGCGACAACAGCAGTATCCTTGCTACGATTGAAGACGGTGCGTCATTTGCAAATATCAGCGCGAGTGTTGCCGGCAAGATTCACAGTTACAATTATGTATATTCGTCCTTTGTGCTCCGCGGGAATGACAAACTCTCCATGTTTGGCACGACGGGCAACGAGGCGGACATTCCGATCGTGGAGAAAAACTTTTACGACGCGAATCTGACTGTAAAGTATACGATGCTGACAGCAGACAATCCGGGTTATGCGGGAGCAGCCAATTATTATAGACAGCGGCTGGTTGATGAGGGCGTGCTCAAGGCGAAGGAAAATTCTGCTGATGATATTAAGTTCTACTATGATGTGCTCGGCGGCGTCATGATGAACAAATTTTTCCTCGGAACGCGCTATGAGGGAATGTACGCTATGACGACCTTTGACCAGGCGGCGGATATTTCTGCAGATCTTGCGGCAAACGGTATTTCCAACCAGGTGATGAATTTCCAGGGGTGGATGAATCGTGGATATTATCATGACGTTGTGGATAAAATCAAAGTTCCGCGCGCTCTCGGTGGAAAAGGGGATTTGAAGAGGCTCAATGATGCGGTTGCGCAGAACGGCGGTACACTGTACGCAGATGTAGCGTTTCAGAAGGTGACAGAGATCAGCAAACGGTATTCCGAGGGGAATGAGTCCTCGAGATACTATGGCGGCGGATACATCGCAAACTTCGGGCTGGTCAACCCGGCGACGCTGCGGCAGACATCAGGACTTGGCTGGTCGGAAAATATTTATTATTTAATCTCACCGAAGTTCCTTGTCCGTTATGTGGACCAGTTTACAGCAAAGATTGGCAAATATGATGTGGATGGAATCTCATTGCGGGATCTGGGCAATGCGCTCCATTCTGACAAGAAACGGACGAACATCATAACGCGCGAGGAAGCGCTTGACGTGGTGGAAGCATCATTGGCGCAGCTTAAGGCGACGAACAAGAAAATCATGGTAAATGACGGAAATGATTACGCGTTTGCCTATGCGGACGACATAATCAATGCACCGATTTCGGACAATGACTACTATATCGTGGATGCGACAGTACCGTTTTACGAGATGCTGATTCATGGGTATATCGATTACTCCGGTGGTGTGATCAACCTGAGTGATACCTATGACAGGAGCGATATCGTGCTGGGACTAGTCGAGGCCGGTGCGTCTCCGCATTTCATGTTCACATACCAGTCCTCCAGCGAGATCAAGGATACAGGGTTGAACCGTTTTTATTCAACTAATTATGACAACTGGCGCGACGATGCGATTGGTATTTACAGTGCAGTCAATGACGCGCTGGGAGCAGTCAGCAATGCGTGTATCACAAACCATGAAATACTGGAAAATGACATTCGTGTCATTACCTATGACAATGGCGTGAAGATCTATATTAACAAAGGTACTTCTGACCAGAAGGTTGACGGCGTGGAAGTGCCTGCAAAGAGCTATCGGATAGGGGGAGATCAATCATGAATCATAAAAAGAAAAAAATGTCTCTTTCTGCGAAGAGAAGCCGCACGGGATTTCTGTTTGTACTTCCATGGCTCATCGGGTTCTTATGGTTCTATGCCAGAAGCCTGTTTATGTCCATACAGTTTTCGCTCTCGAACCTGACTGTCAGCCCGGGAGGCGGATACACACTGGATTTTGTCGGGCTTGACAACTTCATCTATGCGTTCCGGGCACACGCTACCTATAAGCAGGTGCTCACGACTTCCATCGGAAATATGCTGATCGACGTGCCGTTAATTACCTTTTTCAGTTTGTTTATGGCGATACTGCTCAACCGCAAGTTTCGGGGCAGGACGCTTGTAAGAGCGATCTTTTTCCTGCCAGTGATCCTGAACTCCGAGGCGATCGTGGACGCGATGGACCTGGCGCGAAATATGATGAGCGGCGGACTTTCCAATGCGAGCGCGGAGATGGCGCAGGCTGCGTCAAGTGGTATGGGAATCGCATACTACATGCAGATGTTCGGTTCACTCGGCATTCCGGATGTACTGATTGAATACCTCATGGGGGCGGTGGAGCGCGTCAGTGATATCATCAATGCATCGGGCGTACAGATTATCATTTTTATCGCGGCGCTGCAGTCTGTGCCGGGATCAATGTACGAGGTGGCAAAGATTGAGGGTGCGACGGCATATGAGACGTTCTGGAAAGTTACCTTTCCGATGGTTATGCCGCATATTATCACGAATATCGTGTATACCGTTGTGGACAGTTTTACCAAGTCAGATGTCGTGGAGCTTGCTTACAATACGGCATTTACAGAGAGCAACTATGGACTCAGCTCCGTGTTCAGTCTGTGCTCGACAGCGATTACGTGTCTTATACTTGTGATCGTGTGCGGATTCATACAGAAGCGGACGTTCTATTATAATTAGTGTAGCGTGAAGAGATTTTCTAAGCGGCCAAAAGACGCCCGCTAAGAAAATCGAAAGCTTCACGCAGGAAAAACGCAAAGGACAGCGTTTTCAGCTATGGAGGATTCATATGGTAAATATTAAAAACATGATTCAGGATGCGAAGAACGATAAGCAGTTTGCCAATGACAGAATGCGCTGGGTGTCCAATATCAAGAATTTTATCTTGTTTCTGTTCCGCCTTGTCATCATCGTCGGAATCTGCTACGTGATTCTGGGACCTGTGTTTGGCATCATCAGCAGTTCGTTCTTCTCGGACGCGGACAGTTACAATCCTATGGTGTATATGATACCGCAGGAGCCGACGTTGTATCGGTACGAGCTTGCATCGAAGTATCTTGACTACTTCAAGTCAATGACCAATTCCCTGCTCTACGCGGCGTCTCTGATGGCAATACAGGTGTTTATCTGTTCAATGGTAGGATATGGATTTGCCCGGTATAAGTTTCCGGGGAAAAATATCCTGTTTGCCTGCGTGGTGGTCATGATTGTCATTCCGACCAACACCATCATGCTTCCGCTGTATATGACATTTGCAAAGTTTGATGTGTTCGGCATCATTAAGCTGGTCAAGGGTTCGGCAGCTAATCTGTTGTCCTCGCCGGTTCCGATGTACATCATGACACTGTTTGGCTGCGGGCTTCGGTCCGGTCTGTATATCTACATTTTTAACCAGTTTTTCCGCGGTCTCCCGAAGGAGATCGAGGAAGCGGCATTTGTTGACGGCGCAGGGACACTGTATACTTATTTCCGCATCATGCTTGTCAATGCGCTTCCATCAGCGGTTACAGTTGCAATCTTCTCGATGGTGTGGCAGTACAATGACACGTTTTATGCGAAACTGTTTCTGATCAGCGACAACATTGTCATTAGTAAAAAGATTTCCACGATCACGGCGACGATTTCGACACTGGAAAAGATTCTCGACCCGGCGATATTGCAATTGTTCCTCGACGCGGGCATCGTGCTGGTGATGATACCGATTGTCATTATCTATGTGCTGCTGCAGAAGCAGTTTATCGAGGGCGTTGAGCGAAGCGGTATTGTCGGTTAAAGTTACTGTTCACACCGCAAAACTTGTGTGCTGACAAAAACTGGCGTCGATGAGAATGGTAACCGTTACTGTTCACACAGGACTTAGCATTTACTGCTAAGTCCGTACGAAAACGTA
>DKVL01000016.1:0-26363 GCA_002491195.1 Lachnospiraceae bacterium UBA7179 | reverse complement strand
GCAAAAATCCATTTGCGAAGCAAATTTTGCATGGATTTTTGCCTGTTACTGGAACGGAGTGAACAGTAACGGGTAACCAGCGAAAGAGAGTGTCAGGGTACATAAGATGACACAGATGTCATTTTATATAGAAAAAGTATTCATTATAAGGAGGATGAGAAAGTTGAAGGCAAAGAAATTACTCGCTTTATCTTTGACGGCGGCTATGGCAATGAACATAGCTGCGTGCGGAAGCAGCGGCGCAGACAATGCGGCAGATACTTCCAATGCAAATGTACAGGAAACAGGCACCGCTCCGGCGGAGAGTGCGGCGGAAACGGAAACGGCGGAGGATGCGCAGTCAGCAGCTCCGTCGGGGGACGTGAGCATTGATTTTGAGGACGGTGTCTATGGATTTGTGGGTGTGGACAAGACAGTCAATCCGGTTGCGGATGATTCGACACTTTCGGTGGTGGATTTTGCCGGTTCCAAGGCACTGAAGGTTGAGACAAACGGAAAGGCACCCTACATAGGAATACAGGTGGACGCGCTGCTCGGCGACAAGGCGGCTGATGTCAGGACGGTCGAGATGTCGCTTGGAATCGAAAATCCGGATGGCAAGTTCAATGCTGTATCGGGAAAGATATATGCGTTCCTCGGGGCGGAAAATGAGAGAAAAGACGGAGACTGGTCCGTATATCTGGAGACGGCGAATCCCAAGACCGCAGTCTATGAAGTTCCTGATGAGATGGCTTTCGGGGATGGAAACTATATGGTGGTATCCCTCGAGACCGATACCGGCAAGGATGCGGGCGCAACGCCAGCGGTTTTATATATTGATAATATTGCGTTCAAGGACGCGTCGGGAAATGTCATTGCGGCGGATACCTCTGCTGAGTTTGTATCAGCGGCCACCGGTGACGACCGCTCGAACCTCACAGGAATCACAGGTGCAGTGGACTTTGAAGGCTTTGCAACAAAGGGAGACGGCTGGGCACAGGATGGATTTGACATGACAGAGGATATTATCGCAGCGCTTGTACCAGGTTCTGTCGTTGAGGTATCCTTCACGAGTGAGAATGGCGATCTGTGGCTTGTCATTCCAGATGCGGAGGCAGGCTGGATGCGCGTCGGTGATGGCACAAACGGTACTTCTTCCGTCAATGATTCCAAGACAGTGGCACAGATTCCGTATGAGATGATCGCGGAGTACTGCGGAGACGATGTATCCAAATGGGGTGCGAGAATGCAGTGTGAGGCATCCGGTGCGTGGGAAGTATTCAGTGTGAAGGTTGGACAGGCGGCAAAGACCTACAGCCTTTCTGACGCAGTGGAGTTTGAAGGCTTTGCGGCGAAGGGAGACGGCTGGGCACAGGATGGCATGGATATGACTGAGGATATCATCGCAGCGCTTGTGCCGGGTTCTGTCGTTGAGGTGACATACACAAGTGAAAGCGGTGATCTGTGGCTGGTGATGCCGGACGCAGAGGCAGGTTGGATGCGCGTCGGGGACGGCACGAACGGTCAGGCAGTCACAGACGGCAGCAAGGCGTATATTCCATATGAAATGATCGCGGAGTACTGCGGAGACGATGTATCCAAATGGGGCGCAAGGATGCAGTGCGAGGCGTCTGGTGCGTGGGAAGTATTTGGTGTGAAGGTTGGCATGGATAACGAATAGGAGGTTTAAGGATATGTATAAGAATTTTAAGAAATTATTAGCACTCGGATTAAGTGTATCAATGGTTGCAGGACTCACAGCGTGCGGCGGCTCTGGTGACAGTGCGCAGCAGCCGGCAGCGGACACGAACAAGGAAGCACAGGCGGACGCTGGCAATGAGGCGCAGTCAACGGCAGGTGATGATACAGCAAAAGCGGATGCAGATACGTCGTCAGCATCATCAGACGGACACAGAGTGATTAAGATTGGTACATGGTATTCGCACTTCTATGACAGCACACATACGAGCATCGACGACAATCCGAATTACGATGATCCCGACGAGGCACAGATGCAGTTTGACAATCTCAAGGCAATTGAGGAGAAATACGATGTGGAGATCGAGTTTGTCAACCTGACTTTCAATGGAGTAAGGGAATCAATCAATACATCGATCCTGGCAGGGCAGCCGGACTGCGATATCTATGAGGTTGACCTGCAGTTTGGTATTCCCGCGGCACTCAATGGATTTGCGACAAACCTGGATGACGTGCTTCCCGCAACCGCAGATCTCTTAAGTGATCAGGAAATCTTTTCCAAGGTTGATCTTGGCACAGGCGATGGTACATATTTGTTCCGTACTGTGACAGCGTCCTCACAGCTTGAGGATACTTATATGCTCGCATACAACAAGCAGATGCTCGATGAGGCAGGTCTTGAGGATCCCAATGCACTCTACGAGAGAGGTGAGTGGACATGGGATAAGTGGAGAGAGTATATGCTTGCCCTGACACAGGATACAGACGGTGATGGTGTGACGGACGTGTATGGTTACGGTGCTACATGGACAACGCTCTTTACTAACCTGTTGATGAGCAATGGGACTGGCGTTGCCATGGGTCCCACAGAAACCTTTTCAAGTCCGGAAGTTGCCGAGGTGCTTGATTTCATCTATAATATGTACAATGTAGACCACATTGCAAGACCCTGGAATGCTGAGGACTGGGATTCAAACCAGAATGCCTACATGGACGGCAAGGTTGCGTTCTTTATCGATGCCGCATGGATTTCCAATGCAAATCAGGATTCTGAGTTGAGCTTTGACGTGACATGGTGCCCATGGCCGATCGGACCCAGCGGAAACCAGGAGACTAATGCACTCAAGAGTGCTGCAAAGGGCAACGCGTGGATGATTCCGGCAGGCGTCAAGGATCCGGAGTTTGTATACAATGTATTTGAGGATTGGGCAAACTGGTATGACGGCGATACAGAACTGCGCGATGGAAACCTTACATGGTGGGAAGATTCCGCAGTCACAGAAGAAAATTATGCAGTTATGGAGTACATGGGAACAAGAGGCAGTGTTGATGTCTGGGAGGCATTGGGACTGGAGTGGGATTTCACGGCCCTTCTGTCAGGTGAGATGACGGCTGCACAGTTCCAGGAGACCTATAAGCAGAGCGTGCAGGATGCGCTGGATGGATTCTATCAATAAGTTGATGCGGATCAATCTGATCGAAACATTGTTAAAGGCAGGATCGTGCCATGGCAAAGGACGTTACAATGCGTGATATCGCAAAAGAGATGGGCGTCAGTACCGTGACGGTTTCCAAGGCCCTCAACAACAAGGAGGGCGTGGGAAACCCGCTCCGTGTGGCAATCAGGAAAAAAGCCGAGGAGATGGGATATCGGGTGCTGCATGAGGGTTCCAATAAGACGGTTGGGGTGCTTGTCGACGCGCTTTATGTCGTGATAAATCAGGCAAAAAATACATCACCATTCTATCTGCGAATGTATCAGAATGTCGTATTGGCGCTTGCAGAATTTGGCTATTCGGCTATTCTCGAAGTGATCACGGATGAGATGCTGGCAAAAAAGGTACCGCCCAAAGTACTGACAGACAGCAAAGTGGACAGCGTCATTGTGATGGGGCCGATCCGTGAGAATTATCCGAAACTGATCAGGGATGTCACAATACCGGTTGTTTATCTTGATTTTTATGACGATAATCAGAGGATTCCCAGTGTTGTCACGGACAATGTGTATGGGATGTATTCCCTGACCCGCTATCTGATCGAGAAGGGACACCGCAAACTCGCCTTTGTGGGTTCCATCGATGCAACGCCAAGTATCCTCGACCGGTATCTTGGCTATTATCGGGCACTTCTGGCAAGTCATATTGCGCCGCGGGAGGATTATCTGATTCCGGACAGAGGGACAGACGGGATTTTTATTGACTTCAAGCTTCCGTTAAGGGATATGCCGACTGCGTTTGTGTGCAATTGCGACGATGCGGGATATGTGCTGATGGAGCGGCTTCGGAAGGAAGGGTACCGCATACCGGAGGACATCTCAGTTGTGGGATTTGACAATTATACATTCTTAAGTTTTGCCACACCGAAGCTTACCACGATCGAGGTGGATGTCGTGGAGATGGCAGACAAGGCAGTGGAATTGCTTGTCAGCATGATGCGCGGTGCAGACAGGGAAGGCAGCAGGATTGTCGTGAGCGGCAGGCTGGTGCTTGGGGATTCCGTTGCTGAGAGATAGTGGAAGGGCATGCAGTCCTTCCACTTTTCGCGCAGTGTATTTTCTGTGATAAAAACGCAAATAATCGCTGCGTTTCCGATAGATCAGAAGGAAAGGAAGTGTATGATCATGAAAAGACGGCGGCTGCAATTTATGGATACATTGTTGCAAAAAGCAGCGGGCATTATCGTAACGATGTGCCTGATGGTAGTCACGGTGGGATGCGGTAATACAACAGAAGGCAAGGCTATGGAGAGTACTGTTGCAGAAAGTATTGCCATAGAAAATGCTGCAATAGAGAATACTGCTATAGAAAGTACTATTATAGAGAGCGGCAAAACAGAAAATGGTGCAACACAGAGCAGTCAGACAGAAAGCGAACTGGAAAACAGTGCCGGTTTGGAGGCAGGCTCTGAATCAAGTGTCAATGCACTTGCAGAAAACAGAAATACGGAAAATGAGAAGAAAGACATGGAGGACAGGACTGCAATGGATATTGTGAAAGATATGAAAATCGGCTGGAATATAGGAAATACACTGGATTCCACCAGAACAGACATAACAAGGATTGATGCGCCGTACAAATTCGAGACAGCGTGGGGCAATCCCAAAGTGACACAGGAGCTGATCGATTCCGTGCTTGGTGCGGGATTTAATGTGATCCGTGTTCCTGTCTCGTGGACAAATCACATCGGGCCAGAGCCGGAATACCTGATCACCGACAGCTGGATGGAACGGGTGAAGGAAGTCGTTGACTATGCGTATGACAAAGGCGCATATGTCATACTGAATATCCATCATGAGGATTGGAACTATCCGTATTATGACAACCTTGACCACGCATCCGCCGAGATGGAGGCAGTGTGGAGACAGATTGCAGGGGTATTTAAGGACTATGATGAGCATCTGATCTTCGAGGGGCAGAACGAGCCGAGAAAAATAGGAACACCACTGGAATGGAACGGCGGCGACGCTGAAGGGTGGGAGGTCGTCAACAGGACAAACCAGGTATTTATCGATACGGTGCGCGCGTCAGGAGGTTCCAATCCATACCGTATGCTGATGATACCGGGATATGCGGCAAACTGTTCTGTTGGTATCCAGCACATCGAAGTGCCAGAACATGACAGTCGTATCATTGTTTCAGTCCATGCATATGAACCGTATGACTTTGCGCTGAACACCAATGGCAGGAGCGAATGGAATCAGGACACAGACGCGATCGACAAGCTGATGAAAGAGCTGCAGACTCGTTTTGTCGACAAAGGTATTCCTGTCATTATTGGTGAGTTTGGCGCCATGAATAAGGACAACGAGTCCGAGCGCGCCGCATGGGCGGAATATTATGTGAGCGCGGCAAAGAAGGCTGGCGTTCCCTGTATCTGGTGGGACAATGGTTTATTTGAAGGCGACGGAGAACGTTTTGGACTGATCGACCGGATTACCTATGAGTGCAGATACCCGGATCTGCTGGCGGCACTGATGCGGGGCGCGGAATAATTTATGTATAAAATCCCCTTCTTTTCCCAATACTATTTAATGCTTAGAACAATAAAAAATAAATATGTATTTGGAACGGAGGAAATTATGATTTTAACAGAGAAAGAAATCGCAACAGTCAAGGATCTGCAGACACAGGAACAGACCTGTATCGAGAAGTACCAGCGCTATTCCGGTGAGGCGAAGGACACTGTCTTAAAGGATTTGTTCAAGACACTGCAGACCAAGGAGCAGGAGCACTACAATTCCCTGCAGCAGGTACTCGGTGGAACGGTGCCGTCATGCAACTGTAACGATTCAGATGGCAGAAACTATAGTCCTAAGGCTTCATATGACAAGATGACTGATTCCGCAGACAAGAAGACAGACAATTTCCTGGCGACGGATTGCATCGTGTCAGAGAAACTCGTATCTTCAGAGTACAATACCAATGTATTCTGCTTCAAGGATTCTAATATGCGCAAACTCCTCGCAGACATCCAGGTCGAGGAACAGAACCATGCGGAGATGCTCTATAAATATAAGACCGTAAACGGAATGGCATAAGATGATCTTATAAAATGACAGAGGGTATGGCGAGAGCTGTGCCCTTTTGTTTTTATGCACAGGCCCGAGCACAAGATGCTACGCATCTGGAAATATGTCACTAACGTGACGCACGGGCCGCGCGCGAGTAGGGGAGAGGGGCGTTCCCCTGCTCGATTGTTCGTTTCGGAGATTGAAGAGCAGGATCAGTTTGTGGAAAGCGAAGAATAATCATTTTTGCGCTGTATAAAAAATGGCGGAGTAAAGATAATAATGGTAGTTCTATACATAGAGTGCCCCGGCAGCGTTGAGCTTCCGGGGAGTGCTCAACCAAAAGGCGGGGAGATCAATGGACTTTTTAGCGAGAAGCGACTATCAGAGAGTTTTGTTATACATTCTGACATCCGTGTCAGTTTTGCTGGCATTAAAATATCTTTTACCGTATTTCCTTCCATTGCTGGTGGCGTTTTTGATCGTGGTGCCGTTACAGCGGTTTTGCCAGCGGCGGGAGCGCACGGTTCAGAGGGACCGTGTGGGGGCTGATAACACTGGAATAAGGGAAAACAGCAGAATCAGAAATCGATCCGGGCAAAAGGGATTTATGGCCGGGGGAATTTTGTTTGGGATTATTTTGATCGTGGCATTGATTATCGTGGGGCTTGGCACATTCCTGATCAGCAAGGCAAGAACGTTCGTGCAAAACGCAGATTTCTGGACGGAACATATCTCACAGTTGATTGTGGGTCTCAGTGCGGAAATTGAACGATTTTTTCAACTACAGCAGGGAACGGTTGAACGATGGATATCAAAGCGGGCTGCAGAGCTTGGAGAATGCCTAACGCGTTCTGGTGATGGTCTGATCAATGGAAGTCTGCGCTATCTGTCCGTGGCGGGGCGCGTAGGTACTTTTGTGGTGGTAAGCTTTATTTGCGTTGTCCTGTTTGCGAGAGAAATTGAAAGCTGGCAGCAGGGACTGCTGAACCTCGCAGCGATAGAGCCCGCGATCGATCACATTTTGTCCATCATTTTGCGCATCGGGAAAAAAATTGGAAGTATGATCAAGACATATCTAAAGACACAGACGATCATACTATTATGCATCAGTATCACAGCCATGATCGGGTTGTACCTGGGCGGAACGTCGGAAGGATGGTTCTATGGTATTCTCGCCGGTTTTATGGATTTTCTCCCCTTTATCGGGACCGGAATTGTGCTTATTCCAATCGGGGTAATGAGCTTTTTAAAAGGAAATATCGGCAGTGGGGTGATTATCATTCTCACGTATTTTATATGTGTGATGATCCGGGAATTTCTGGAGCCGCGCCTGCTGGGCAGCGGCTTGAAATTTTCACCGGTGGCTATACTGATCTCTGTGTATGCAGGCGTGATTTACTATGGTATCGGCGGTGTTGTTCTCGGGCCAATAACGCTTTTGGTCTTAGTGGAACTGGGAAAAGAAATTTTTATACCGAGACGCATGTAAGGACTTCCTTGAAATCGGTTGACAGTGAAAAAAGATAAAGTGTATACTCATATTATGATGCCATAGTTGTTGGCGGAGGGAATTACGAAGGAGGTGTTATGTGCCATGCATAAGGGCAGTGAAGGCAAGGCGATAACAATATACGATATAGCAAAGGAAGCAGGCGTGTCTCCGGCCACCGTATCACGGGTGCTTACGAAGAATGCGAAAGTGCGTCCTGAAAAACGGGAAAAGGTTGAGGCGCTGGTTGCAAAATATAATTTTAAGCCAAATGTGCTGGCAAAAGGACTTGCCGATACCAGAACGAAAACAATCGGGGTGCTGGCAGCGGATATCAGGAATCCGTATTATGCAGCCCTTTTTGTTGCTTGTGAGCAGGCGGCAAGGGAAGCGGGCTATACGGTCGTGCTATACAATTCGCTGGGGAAAACAGAAAATGAAGTGGAGCTCTTGGGGAAACTGCAGGAGCAGAAGGTTGATGCGATCATACAGCTCGGCGGCAGGGTAGATGATCTGGCATCCAGTGTCGAGTATGTGGAGCTCATCAATGATATCATGTCTACGATCCCTGTCATTGTGACGGGAAAGCTGGATGGGACCCGGTGCCATGCAGTTCGCATTGACAGCATGAAAGCCATGGAACTGCTGATGGGGCATCTGATGGGACTGGGCCATCGCAGGATCGCCCTGGTTGGCGGCCGTCAGGATGTGCTTGCCACTTTCGAGAAATCGCAGATGTATAAACAGATACTTCGGGAAAATAAGATACCTTACGATCCGGAGCTTGTCATGGATGACGGTGGCAGCTATGATTTTGAGACAGGCTACAGACAGATGAAGGAACTGCTGGGGAAACGCAAGGATATGACGGCAGTGATTGCCATCAATGATTTTACGGCAATGGGAGTCATGAAATGTCTGAGTGAACATAAAATCCGCATACCGCAGGATATGTCGATCGTCAGCTATGACAATACATATATGGCGGAGATGGCAATACCAAGGCTCACAAGTATTGATTATAATTATGAGGAGTACGGGAGAAAACTGGTTGATACTTCGATTGCTATGATCGAGGGAAGAAAAAGGGACGCGCTGCGCATGGTCATGCCAAGTCTTGTCGTGCGTGAGAGCAGCGGACCGGCGCCAGTGGTCTGAGGGAAATAGATGACAGAATGAGTGGACAACACCAATGGTCATGGGGAATACATAATTGAATGAGCGGGCAGCATTAGCAAATTGAAGTGAATCCGATTTCATAACAAAGAGTGCAGATAGGGCGAAAAAGCTATATCTGCACTCTGCTTTTACGGGAATAAATGGAGTAAAAAAACAGACCACATATACAATATATACAAAAACAAGATCAAAATAATGTATAAACTATAGAAGATGTCTTTTGAAGCATAAAAAACTATTGACTTTCACCAACATAAGTAATATTATTTATATATGAAATCGGTTTCGAGTAGTCAATTTAAAAACGAGGGAGGTAATGCTATGGGGAAAACAAAAACCAAGGTGAAGAGCAATTATAATTCGAGCCTCACCTTTTTTCAGAAAGTCAAGAAATACAGAGTCCTGCTTCTGATGTGTCTGCCGGCCGTTCTCTTTTTCCTGGCATTCAGCTATGCGCCGATGCCTGGGATCTGGGTTGCGTTCGTAAAGTACAATTACAGGGATGGAATTTTTGGAAGTAAGTTTATCGGTCTGGATAACTTCAAATTTCTTGCTACTTCAGGAAAGCTGTTAAGTCTGACCAGAAACACGATCCTGTACAATCTGGCGTTTATTATACTTGGCAATTTCCTGGCAGTATTTGTGGCAATTCTGCTGAACGAGATGCGCAGCAAGTATTTCAAGAAGGTTTCCCAGACGATCATGTTCCTGCCATACTTCATCTCACAGGTTTTGGTAGGTATTCTGGTATTTAACCTGCTCAACTATGACACAGGTTTTGTAAATGGTATCCTGACGAGTCTTGGTATGGAGCGGTGGCAGCCGTACTCTGATCCAAATGTCTGGCCGCCGATTCTGATCATTGTCTATCTGTGGCAGCAGACCGGTTACAACTCCGTGGTGTACTTTGCGGCAATCATGGGGATCGACGGTGAGATGATGGAAGCTGCGAAAGTGGATGGCGCAAACGGTTTCCAGAGAATCCGCTACATAATCCTTCCGAGCCTCAAGCCGACAATCGTGATCCTGCTTCTGTTCGCGCTCGGCGGCATCGTGAAAGGCAACTTCGGACTGTTCTACAATATCGTAGGTACGAATCCGATCCTCTACAACACGACGGATATCATTGAGACGTACGTATATCGCGCGACAATGACAGACTTTAACTTCTCTACTGCATCGGCAGTTGGTCTGTATCAGTCTGTGATCGGATTTATCATTGTTATGACTGTGAACTATATCGTAAAGAAAATAGAACCGGATTATTCACTGTTCTAGGAGAGGAGGAGCAACATGGCAAAAAAAGAAGATAAAGACCTTATGGAATCAGGCGCCAAGGTCAAGCTTGGCACTTCGGATAAAATTATCAGGGGATTTGGATATGTGTTCCTGACATTCTATTCTGTCTGCTGTATCGTGCCGTTTATTATCATCGTCAGCACGTCCTTCACCAGTGAATCGGTGATCAGGGCGGAAGGCGTGCAGTTCCTGCCAAAAGATGTCACTTTGACGGCATACAACATGGTCACAAAGAGCGGCGGGATCTGGTGGTCCTATCTGGTGACGATTCTCCTGACGGTAATCGGAACCGCTATCGGGCTATCCATCATCGCGATGACAGGTTATGCATTGCAGAGAAAAGATTTCCCGTTCCGCAATGCGATATCATTCTTTATTTACTTTACAAGCTTGTTCCAGGCGGGACTTGCGCCGTACTACCTGCTGATGACACAGACCTATCATTTGAAGGACAGTTATCTGGCAGTACTTTTGCCGCTGCTGATGTCGCCGTGGCTGATTATCCTGATGAAGAATTTTGTGAAGTCAATTCCGCATGAGATTACAGAGTCGGGCAAAATTGACGGCGCAGGTGATATGAGGATTTTCGTGTCATTGATTCTGCCGATGTTAAAGCCGGCGCTTGCGACCATCGGACTGTTTCTCGCATTAGGTTACTGGAATGAATGGTATCAGTCGTCGCTGTTCTTAAGTTCAAGGGTGGCAGTAAAACCGCTGCAGTATACACTATATGAGATCGTGAACAAGACAGACGCGCTCAAGAACTCCGTTGCAGGCCAGTTTATCAACCTGGCAGACATTCCGCAGGAGAGCGTTAAGATGGCGAACGCTGTGCTCGCAACAGGACCGATCGTGCTGCTGTACCCGTTCGTACAGAAATATTTCATCAGCGGTATTACAGTTGGTGCTGTCAAAGGTTAGCACGAAGAGATTTTCTAAGGCGCCAAAGGACGCCGCCTAAGAAAATCTAAAGCTTCGTGCAGGAAGAACGCAAAGGGCAGCGTTCTTCCGGGTGCATCGAATATAGTTATTTCTATTCAGGCGATAGCTCCGCGGGGGCGGAGATAAGCAAATAAAAGTTTATAGGAGGACAAAAAATGAAAAAGAAGGTATTGGCAGTATTATTGACAACCACAATGATCGCTGGGCTTGCAACAGGCTGCGGCGGCGGGAACTCAGACTCAAATGCTGGTTCAAATGCAAGTGACACACCGGCATCTGCAGATTCATCTGCGTCCAATGACAACGCATCTGCTGACAATGCGTCAACGGATAACGCTTCCAGCGGGGATGCGGCGGCTTCATCGGATGATCCATGGGCAAATGTGGATACATCAGAGCATGTTGTCATTACATACATGACGACCGGCGAGACACCGACCGGAACCAAGGAAAAATATGATCAGATGATGACAGAACTGAACAAGATCCTGACAGAGAAGTGCAACGCAGAACTGCAGACATACTTCATCAGCTGGACAGATTATCTTTCTAACTACAACCTGACACTGGCACAGATGGATGGTACTGTAGATCTTGTCGGAACGGCTTCTGACTGGCTGGACGCATGGCCAAACGCGAAGAACGGTGCGTTTCTGGAGCTCTCTGAGGATATGTTGAAGACGTATGCACCCAAGACCTGGGCGAGCGTGCCTGCTGAGAACTGGGAGCTTTGCAAGTATGACGGTGATATTTATCTGATTCCTGAGGACAATTACGCACAGTGGACCAACCACGGCTTTATCTATCGGCTTGACTGGGCAAAGGCTGCTGGTCTTTCAGACGGTGTAAAGAGCTGGGAAGATCTGACGACTTACTTCAAGTATGTAAAGGAGACATATCCTGACATTATTCCATGGGATTCCGACGGTACACAGTATGCACAGATGGCAGGCGGCTGGATCGCTTCCCACTCTGACTATGTGCCTATCGACGGCATCAACTCCGCTGCAATGTGGGGCGGCACAAGAAATGATCTCTACACGGTATATTCTCCGTTTGTAACTGACACGGACTCCCTTGTAGAGTTTGCAAAGA
This sequence comes from Lachnospiraceae bacterium UBA7179, assembly GCA_002491195.1. Taxonomy (GTDB): domain Bacteria; phylum Bacillota; class Clostridia; order Lachnospirales; family Lachnospiraceae; genus COE1. Next base: position 14,172 of record DKVL01000016.1, on the reverse strand, counting down.
TGATGAAGGAATGGGACGAGATCGGCGTATGGCAGACAGACGTGCTGAACAATACTTCCTCGACAAACCGCGATGACTACAGAGTCGGAAAAGTTGCGGCAGAGCAGCATCATACACAGACATGGACTGACCTGGTAAGCCACACACCAGCAAATACGATTTATGCTGACGATCCAAATGCAGAGACAGGTTTCTTCTATTTTGGTCAGGAGACTGGCAATGTGACAGCGCTTTCCATCACACACGGCGCTATGGCAATTTCCGCAGGCAGCAAGAATCCGGAAAGAGCACTGATGGTATACGACTTGCTGAGAAATGATCCGGATTGCTACAAGCTGTTCTGCTATGGTATCGAGGGCGTTTCTTATGAAGTGACACCAGAGGGCCTCAGAACAACACCGGAAGGCTATAATCAGGATACAGACAACATCAACGGAACAACAAATTACTGGTGGGGACGTAACGATGACCTTGAGATCAAGGACGCAAGCCGTGACTGGGATAAGATCGATGCACTGTATGCAGAGTACGATAAACTTAAGATCGAGTATCCGTATGGTCAGTTCGTGGCAGAGGTAGATAATATCCGTTCACAGATTTCCAACATCAACGAGATCAACACGAACTATATGAAACAGATCGCATTTGGTAAATATTCAGGCACAGCGGAAGATATCGTTGCAGAGTATCAGGCAGCATTGAAGGCAGCAGGTATTGACGAGGTTACAGCAGAATTACAGAGACAGTTTGACGCGCTTTATAAATAACAATCTGCAGTGACGGTTACGCAGCTTAGGGGGGGTATGACTACTGTCATATCCTCCTTTTTCTGCACACGGGTGCCGCGCGGCGAGCAGGGCATTCCCTCACTCGATTATATACACGTGAGTGAAAAGAGTGTATGTTAGGAACGATAGAAAAATGAGTAATGTAGATTGCACAAAAAACAATGAATATAGCAGTATAGAGGATGTGGCAGGATGAATCCTGGTGACTTTTTGGGTGATATTTTGGAGCAGGCAGTTGAAAGAGACAATGCATATTGGAAAAGGAAGATTTTGAATGCGGATTTTGGCAGAGTTCATATGGCGATTATGACAGAGCCATATTTGTCGTGGATCCTTGAAGGAAAAAAGACGATCGAGTCAAGATTTAGCCGGAAAAGAATTGCGCCGTTTCAAAAAGTAGACGAAAAAGATATAATCCTTTTAAAAAAGTCCGGGGGAGATATTGCAGGTGTTTTTGAAGCCGGAGCAGTATCTTGTTTTGAAGGGTTAGATCCGAAGGGAATTTTAACGATCAGGAATCAGTATAATGATAAAATATGCGGCAGTGATGCGTTTTGGCAGAGCAGACAAATATGCAGGTATGCTACGCTGATTGAGGTAAATTTATTATTTGTGCTTGAACCAATCAGGATCAAGGGCAAAAACCGACAGTCATGGATCGTAGGGAGACATGATTGTATTGGCGTTGACGGTGATGTTTGAAAGTGATATGATTTCGTTATGAAAGCGGTTTTGGAAAGGAAAGCGAAACTGTAGAAACAATAACAATTTTAAAACTTTTTGAATGTGGAGGGAGAGGTATGGGACGATTTGAGATTAAGGACAATTTTTATTTAGATGGGAAGCCGTTTCAGGTCATATCCGGAAGTATTCATTATTTTCGTGTAGTGCCAGAGTACTGGCGCGACCGACTGGAAAAATTGAAAGCGATGGGCTGCAACACAGTGGAGACTTATATTGCATGGAATGTCCATGAGCCTGCGAAGGGGATATATGATTTTAGCGGCAGAAATGACCTTGTGAAGTTTGTAAAAACCGCACAGGAGCTTGGATTGTACGTGATACTCAGGCCATCGCCCTACATCTGTGCCGAGTGGGAGTTTGGCGGACTTCCTGCATGGCTGCTGCAGGAGGACGGGATGCGTCTGCGCGCATGCCATGAACCTTTTTTGCGATATGTCAGGGAATACTATGACAGGCTGTTTCCGCTGATCACACCGCTGCAGATCACGGAAGGCGGTCCGGTGATTCTGATGCAGGTTGAGAATGAGTATGGATATTATGGCGATGACAGCCGCTATATGGAAACGATCCGTGACATGATGCTGGAGCGCGGAGTGACAGTGCCGCTGATCACTTCGGATGGGCCGTTTGAGGAGGCCCTTTCGTGCGGCAGTATTGATGGAATCCACCCAACTGGAAATTTCGGCTCGCGCACGAAGGAGCGGTTTGCAGTGCTCTCGCCATATGCAAAAGGCGGCCCGCTGATGTGTGCGGAGTTCTGGGTGGGCTGGTTTGACCACTGGGGAAACGGCGGCCATATGCACGGCAATCCGGAGAGCCCGCAGGATCTGGACGATATGCTGGATCTGGGACATGTCAATATCTATATGTTTGAGGGCGGTACGAACTTCGGGTTCATGAACGGTTCGAATTATTATGACGAGCTGACGCCGGATGTGACTTCGTATGACTACGATGCGCTGCTCACGGAGGCGGGTGATTTTACTGAGAAATATTATCAATTCCAGAAGGTGATCAGCAAGTATGCTCCGATTCCGAAGGTGGAGTTTACGACACAGATCAGGAAAAAGGCATATGGAAAACTGACAGTTGTGTCACAGACAGGTCTGTTTCAGAATCTTGAGAATCTGTCCAAACCGATTGTGGATACATTTCCAGTCTGCATGGAAAAATGTGGACAAAATTATGGTTATATTCTCTACCATTCAACGTTACAGCATGAGCAGAATATCGAGCGTATCCGACTGTGGGGGGCCAATGACCGCGCAAATATTTTTGCCGACAATAAGCGCGTGGTAAATCTGTATGACACAGAACTTGGCTATGAGTACGATGTGATTGCCGGAAAGGTGAAAAAGGCGGAGGATGCCAATGCGCCGGCGGCAAAAGAAGCGATAGAGTCCCCAAACGCGCCGATTACCTTCGCAGAAAATGCGCCGCTTGACATTCTCATGGAAAATATGGGGCGCGTCAATTTCGGACCAATGATGGAGCATCAGAGAAAGGGAATACAGGACTGCGTGCAGATCAATGGGCATATGCACTACAATTGGACGATGTATCCGCTGCCGCTTGACAATATTGACAAGCTAGATTTTGACAAGGATTATACAGAAGAACTTCCGGCATTTTACAAGTTTGCGTTTGAGGTGGACGAGACAGGTGATACGTTCCTGGAGCTTGACGGCTGGGGAAAGGGCTGCGTGTTCCTGAACGGATTCAATCTCGGCAGGTACTGGGAGATCGGACCGCAGAAACGTCTGTACATACCGGCGCCGCTCCTGAAGCCTGGAAAAAATGAGATTATTGTGTTTGAGACGGAAGGGAAGACAACAGGCGTGATCGAATTGAAGGATGAACCGGATATCGGATAACGTACAATGCAGGCATCATGGCGTTGCAGAAGAGACGATTGGTTCTTGTGGATTCCAATGCGAAAGGATATAATGAGTTTATATGAGTATTGATTATCGATGAGAGGTTTGGATAATCGTCTGGATCATAGAGAGAGGAGATGAGTCATATGGCGAGAGTAGTCGGAATCGGTCATCAATGTTACGATGAACTCATTGAAAATAATGGTTTCTATGTTGACAAAACAGGTTTTATCAGTGAATGGTGGGAGAATTTTGACAGCGTGACACTGATCTCCCGCCCAAGGCGTTTTGGAAAAACACTGAATATGAGTATGGTCGAGCAGTTTTTTTCTGTTGATTATGCGGGACGGAGCGATCTGTTTGAAAAGATGCGTATATGGAATGAAAAGTCGGCGGATGGTTCGTATCCATACAGACAACTGCAGGGAACCTATCCGGTGATCAGCCTGAGTTTTGCCAATGTGAAGGAGAATACGTTTGAGACAACGAAGATACAGATCTGCCAGATTCTGGCAGACTTGTACAGCCGGCATCATTTTTTGCGGGATAGTAACGTTTTGACAGACAGGGAGAAGGAATATTTTGACAGCGTTTCCGATAGAATGTCTGTGACAGACGCGGCGATATCCCTTCACAGGCTCAGTGAGTATATGTATCGGTATTACAATAAAAAGGTGATCATTCTGCTAGACGAGTATGACACGCCGATGCAGGAAGCCTATGTAAATGGATATTGGGACGAAATCGTTTCGTTTATAAGAAATCTGTTCAATGCGACTTTTAAGACAAACCCGCATTTTGCGAAGGCGCTGATGACAGGGATTACAAGGATTAGCAGGGAATCTATATTTTCGGATTTAAATAATCTCGAAGTGGTGACTACAACTACGGATAAATATACAAAATTTTTTGGTTTTACGCAGGAAGAGGTTTCCAGGGCATTGGTGGAATATGATATGTCTGATATGGAAGAGGGCGTCAAAGATTGGTATGACGGTTTTACATTTGGGAATCAGTCAGATATCTACAATCCATGGTCCATTATCAATTTTCTTAGCAAAAGGAAATTTTCAACTTACTGGGCCAATACGAGCAGTAACAGCCTGGTTGGAAAATTGATCCGCGAGGGAAGCAAGGACGTTAAGATCATTATGGAGGACTTACTAAATGGCGGCACGCTTCACACAAGGATTGATGAACAGATTGTATTTAACGAGCTTGACCACAACGAGTATGCGATCTGGAGCCTGCTGCTTGCAAGCGGGTATCTGCGGGTGGAAGCGCATCAAAGTAACATGGAGATTGGGGAAGAGGAGTATGATCTGAAACTTACAAATATGGAGACCAAATTCATGTTTCGAAATATGATCAGAGGATGGTTTAAAAATTATGCGCCAGAGTACAATGATTTTCTCAAAGCGTTGCTGCAAGGCGATCTCGATGCCATGAATGAGTACATGAACAATGTTGCGGCGGAGACCTTCAGCTGCTTTGACACTGGAAAGCATTCTTCTAAAAAATCCCAGCCGGAACGATTTTATCACGGGTTTGTGCTGGGGCTGATGGTGGATCTGTCAGACCGGTATACGATTACTTCCAACCGGGAAAGCGGATTTGGGCGCTACGATGTGATGCTCGAGCCAGTCAAAGGGAATGAGACAGATGATGCGATCATCATGGAGTTTAAAGTTCATCGTCCGCAGAAGGAGAAAGACCTGGAGGATACTGTGAGGGCCGCACTGTCACAGATTGAAGAAAAGCAGTATGCAAAAGTTTTGGAGGCAAAAGGATTTCTGCCGGAGCGTATACGGAAATACGGCTTTGCATTTGAGGGGAAGAATGTGTTGATTGGGTAACCTTTATAACATTACCAGATTGTCAGAGAAATAGACGGCATTCTGGTAATGTTATTTTTCTGTTATCCTGTAATTATGCTATTTTCGTAACATTTCATTGTTATGAGTCCGCTTTAATGGTTTCTGTCCGGACCATATCCCCACGCACGGTCACTGTCAGAGGTGTGGTGGCGGAAGTGTCTTCGTTATCGGCGGCGTAGATCAGGAGTTGTCCTCTGTACGCTCTGCGGTAGTTGGCCGTGTATTCTGTTATGTCAGCGAGGTCGCCATTTTCGAGACCAAGCAGCGTTCCATTCTCAATAGTCACAGTGAGCAGTGTGGAATCATGGTACACGCGCCGGTTGTTTCCATCAAGCATAGTGACTTCAAACTGATGGATGGGATTGCGGTAGCCAACTGCATTGGCGATAATATTACGCGCTTCTTCATTCAGCGTGTATTCCTGTATACGCATCTGGCATGAGACAAGAGTTGTGTACAGACTGTGACTGACACTGATGTCATTTTCGGAACCCTTTGCCGTCAATGTTCCTGGCTCAAATCTGACAGTTGTGAGAATACAGTCCTTGTCATTGTCCTTTTCATAAATGCCAAGACTCTTATTGTTCAGAAACAGCTCGACAGACTTTAAGTTCGTGTAGCACTTGACAGTGATCATTTCTCCTGCGCAGTAATTCCAGCTTTCACCTGACGCGGCAAATTCACAGGCGTAGGCGTCTTCTGCGGTTTCCCCCCAGGGAGTGACACAGTTGTCAGTTTGCCGCACGGTTGTCAAGCGGATCATGGGCTCATCTGACCAGAAACTTTGTCTGCGGTAGTAGCCGGGTTTTTCAAAGCCAGCGAGCGTGATCAGCCCTGCACCAGAGCCATGGACGGGCCAGCCATGCGCTTCGCCGAGATAGTCGATGCCTGTCCACAGAAACTGGCCAGAGATGTATTCATTGTCCGTCACTGCGTGCCAGTCCTGAAGGCGGTGCCCGTTTTCACTTCCGAGAAACGGTTTCTCAGGGAAGGCAAGGTGGTGTTCCGCGTACAGATTCTCGCGGTAATTGTAGCCGACAACATCGACTGCATCGATAAAGCCAAGCTTCGCGGAGAGCTCCGGGAAAGCGGCGGCGAGTGTCACAGGGTGCGTGGTGTCGGCTTTTTTAACAATATCACACAATTGTTTTGCCAGAACTGTAAGGCGTTTGGCATTGGGGCGTGCGGGATTGTACATGCGCTCCGCCTCCGGTTTGTTGGCATCATTGTTGCCGGTAACACAGCTGCCTGAGATGGATACAAAATCCGGATGGCAATAAGGATCGTTGGGGTAGTCGATCTCATTTCCGATACTCCACAGAATAACGCTTGGGTGATTGCGGTCGCGCAGGATCATATCTGTGAGATCGCGCTCATGCCATACAGGAAAATCGGTGTAGTAGCCCTGATGTTTTGGGGGATAGACATTGTGTCCCTGCCACCACTTATTTTTCGGTCCCTCCCATTCGTCGAATGCTTCGTCCATCACAAAAAAGCCAAGCAGGTCGCACAGGGTATACAGCTCGGGCATATGGGGATTGTGGCTCATGCGGATTGCGTTGCAGCCCATTTTCTTGAGCTTGATGAGTCTGCGGCACCATACTTCGTAGGGAACAGCGGCGCCGAGACAGCCCGCGTCGTGGTGCAGACAGACGCCCTTGAATTTGTAAGGCTTTCCGTTGAGGAAAAAGCCTCTGTCGGGGTGAAAGCGAAAACTGCGGATTCCAACCTTCATCTCATGAACCTGATACGCTTTCTGATAGGAGATGTAGGTTTTGACGGTGTATAGACTCGGATCTTCGGGCGACCAGAGTTTGGGGTCCTGTATCGTTCCGAAATTTGTGACCTGCATGGTGGCCTGTGCCATGATGGTTGTCTGCGACACAGCTTCGCCCACGAGTTTTCCCGCATCGTCAAAGATGACATTGGTGACAGTGATCAGGCTGCTCTTGTCTGTCGCGTTGACCAGATTGTTGACAATCTCGTAGTCGGCGTGATCGTTTTCAACTTTCGGCGTGTGGAAAAAGATGCCGTTGTCGACGGGATAAATCTTCTCAGATATGGTCAGTGTAACTCTTCCTGTGATGCCGGAACCTGTAAACCAGCGCGAGTCGGACAGTTCGCGCCTGTCGACGTACACGCTGATAATATTGTCGGCATCAAAGCGGAAACAGTCAGACACATCGTAGCCAAAAGAGATATAGCCGTTCGGGCGCTCGCCAAGGTAGGAGGAGTTGCACCAGACGCGGCTGTTTTTATAGACGCTGTCGAAGTGGATGCGGATCTGTTTTCCTTTCCATGCTTCATCGGGGGTGATATGGATGCGGTACCAGCCGATGCCGCCTGCGAGATAGCCGGTTCCGCTGGAATATTCTTGTGAAAAAGGCAGATGGACAGACCAGTCGTGCGGAAGCGTTACAGGCTCCCAGGTGTCGTCCTCAAACCATGCCTGCCAGGCATCCGGGGCGTCGCCCAGATGAAAGAGCGCATTGTTTAACGGTATCGTCAGCGTGTCATTGATTGTTTCCATAAGACTTACAACTCCTTTCAGTGAGGGTCTCGCAAAATGATAAAAGTATCATCTATTTGCCAGATATTGGATCAAAGGGATCGGTGAACAATTCCTTCATGGCTGATTATAGCATATACGTGGAAGGATTGCTATGAAAAGTTGTGAAGGATATGGTGGGGTCAGCAGAAGGAGTGAAACTATTCAGAAATAATTTGTGACATAGGTGTTGTATAAACGCACTACCCAAATCACAGAAAAATGATTTACAAAACGCAAAAAGGGCGTATGATAAACTATATACGAGGGGAAGGAATTGAGGGGGATAAAATGTCAGATCAGTATTATAAGCCATGTGCGGAACTGGATCAGTGTAATGAACTGATAGAAAAATATTGGCACAGCCAGCAGTACGAAAAATGTTTTGCCGGGCATCTTGCTTTGGCAGAACAGGGATATCCGCTGGCGGAATGTCAGGTTGGTTACTTTTATTATGAGGGTATCGGGGTCGCAAAAGATATCGAGAAGGCTGTGTACTGGACAGAGCGCGCTGCCAGACATGGTGACAGGGACGGACAATACAATCTGGCGTGCTTTTACGAGGAGGGGATTGGTGTGGAACCTGACATGGAGAACGCCAGATACTGGTGCAGGCTGGCAGCGGAGCAAAAACAGGAGGAGGCTGTCAAAAAATGTAAGGATTTTAATAGTGGTGAATGGTAAGCAAAGATGATCAGGCACTAAAGATGAGTGATTCTTTGGCTGTAATTATTGTGTCTAAACTTGAATTTGCAATGATAAAATGATACTATGAAGTTAGAAAATAAGAATGGTTTGAAATAAAAACAGATTGGTGGTGACAGTATCAAATATTTATTTTGGAACATATATAAATAGAATCTAATAGGACCACTCTTGCAAGTGATTATTGAAAACGACATAGATATCGTAGCCTTGGTAGAAACGGACGCCCTGGATGTTCAAGGAGTCCTCAATTCATTAAAACTGCAATCCCAGGACTGGAAGTTGTCAGAGATTTGTCCTGAAACTAATATAAAGATACTTACAAAATCGAAAGTACACATTTCGGTTCATAAAGAGGATAAGAATTTTGCTACATATAAAATATCCGAAAGAGAGGAAACATTTTTGTTTCATGTAGTTCATTTTCCTAGCCCTCTGCGTTTGGAGGAATGTGCACGGGATATGCGTGCAATAAATGTCAGTCAGGTGCTAAGAAAAATAGAGGAGGGGATATTTGATAAATCCGAATGTAAAAGTATTATCGTTGGAGATTTTAATTTACAACCATATTCTCAGGGAATTGCCAGTGTACATGGTTTTAATGCAACGATGTCGATACCAAAGGCAAAGAAACTGTTTCGAAAGATTGATGGAGTACAGAAACTGTTTTATTTTAATCCGACCTGGAAGATAATGGGAGATCATAAGAACGCTCAAGGGACATATTACAATAGCAGTGACCAACAGGATAAATCAATATTTTGGTATTCATTTGATGAGCTTTTGATCAGACCATACTTTATAGATCGATTTAATTGGGATTATTTTGGGATTGTAGAAAGAACAAAGGATTATGAATTTATAAGAAATGATGTAATAGATAAATCTAATTATTCAGACCATTTACCAATAAAATTTGAGATTATGTAAGGGGGAAATGACATGACACGGGATTTATGGGGATTTAAGGATGCAAAAGACTTGGAGAAAAGTACAAAAGATATGCCAGATACAATATTGAAAGAACAGATAGCATTATTAGGAGAAAAAACAAATTTCACCGTTTACGGGAAGCCCGTTTTTATCAAGGTAAATTCTATGGAAATCGAATATAAGGTTGCTACAATATTTAATGTGGTAGTACAGGCGTTGGATAATTATGAAAAAACGATACTAATAATGTACTCCAATCCTGAGACAGAGTATCCGGTAGCAATTACGCTGGGAAGTAGTTTTGAAGAAGATTGTGAATTATTTAATCCGAAATATATATGTAATGATAAGGATTCATTTGAAATCGCTATCAAAGAAATTTTATCGTCGGAAAAGGTATTAGGATTGATTCAAATGTTGTATTCTAAAGCATCAATGTTGGCCAGTTGAATACAATCCAGCATGTTTTTATAAGGAGGATAACATGGAAAGAGAATGGATTACCGAGGTTTACAACAAGATTCTCGCAAAGGAAAAAAAGGTGGCGGAGCGGAGCCGGAACAAAATCCCGTACACGACAAAGGACGGCGTGTTTGACGACAGGGGTAAGACGGAGATCTGCTGGTGGACAAATGGTTTTTGGGGCGGTATGATGTGGCAGCTCTATCATGCGACAAAAGAGCCTGTTTATCTGGAAAATGCATTGCGGACAGAGATCAAACTCGACGAAAATCTTATGAACCGGCAGGGTATGGATCATGACAGCGGATTTAAGTGGATGCCAACATCAGTTGCGCACTATCATATGACAGGCGACATGGCATCGCGGAACCGGGCGCTGCTCGCTGCGGACAGTCTTGCAAGCCGCTTTAATCCGGTTGGAAAGTTTATCCGTGCATGGAACAACTGGGACGGAAACGAGGACGGTTCGTTTGCGGGGCGTGCGATCATCGACTGCATGATGAACCTGCCGCTATTGTACTGGGCAGGAGACGAACTTCATGATCCGAAGTTTTATCACATCGCGAAGATGCACGCGGACACGGCCATGAAACACTTTATCCGTGAGGATGGTTCTGCAAAGCACATTATCGAGTTCAACGCCGAGACGGGCGAGTATCTGCACTCTGTCGGTGGGCAGGGCTATGGTCATGGTTCTTCCTGGACAAGAGGGCAGGCATGGGCAGTATATGGCTTTATCCTAAGCTATATCCACACGAAGGAAGAGCGTTATCTGGAGACCTCTAAGAAAGTAGCAGATTACTTCATTGCCAGTATCCCCGCATCAAAGCTGATCCCTGTCGATTTCAGACAGCCTGCGGAACCAGCGTATGAGGACTCCACAGCGGCGGCGATCGCATCCTGCGGTCTCTTGGAACTTGCAAAATATGTGCCCGAACAGGAAAAGGCAAAGTACGAGGATGCTGCGCTGGAGATGCTTGGGGCACTCGCTGACAAGCGCTGTAACTGGAACGAGAATGTGGACAATCTGGTGGAGAAGTGCACAGCGGCCTATCACGATGCGGAGCATGAGTTCTCGATCATATATGGCGATTACTATTTTATCGAAGCGATCTGGAAGCTGATGGGGAAAGAGCTCTTTATCTGGTAGGGGAGAGCGCATGGAGGGCAGTTGATTTTTAAAGATGCTGTCAATTAAAAAAGAATGGGGTAATCAGTGTGAAAAATAGATTCGAACCGAAACATTTAGACTATGATTTAAGCCCATACACTGGGTTGACGCGGGAGAGCTGGATCGAGGCGGCAGAATATTTGTTAAACGGTATTTTCCAGAATATCAAGGATTTTAAGGATCCTGTCGTGATGCCGCGCAAAGAGACAAAGATCACATATCCGCATAGCGCCGATGCAGTGTGGGAGTTTAAGGCAGAGTATTTTGAGGGGCTTGCGCGCTCACTTTTTATTGCGGCGCCGCTGATTCATATCAAACCGGAGCTTGTGCTCAATGACATTCGTGTCAGAGATTATTACAAGAGTCATATATTAAGGGCGTGTACACCCGGCGATAGCGTATATGTGGGAAGTTATGCGGAGTGTAAGCAGCTTTCGAAGAACGCGGATCCATTCTGTACATTTCAGCAGACGGTTGAGACGTGTGCGCTGGTGATCTGTCTGTGGATGAGCAAGGATGAGATCTGGGCCACTTACACAAAAGAAGAGAAGGACGTTATCGCGGACTTTTTGCTTGAGTATGCGCACGGAAATACAGTGCCGCAGAACTGGCGTCTTTTCAATATGCTTGACATGGCGTTTCTGAACATGGAGGGTTACGAGATTGACGCAGATATCATGCGGGAGCACGCGCAGGCGATTCTTGACTACTATGCGGGGGACGGCTGGTATCGCGACGGGCATTCGTTTGACTATTATTCCTGCTGGGCGTTCAATGTCTATGCGCCGCTCTGGAACCAGTGGTATGGTTATGAGCATGAACCGTATCTGGCAAAGCGATTTGAGGAAAATTCGAACGCGCTGATGCGCACCTATGCCGACTTCTTTGACGAGGACGGTTTCACGAATATGTGGGGCAGGAGCAATATCTACCGCAATGCCGCAACCAGCGCTTTTGACGGGAATATGATGCTGCAAAATTACGAGGCGGATCCAGGACTTGCAAGGCGCATTTCATCGGGTTCCCTGATGCAGTTTATGGGGCGTGAGGACTTCTTGTACAAAGGCGTACCGACGCTTGGATTTTATGGGCAGTTCACGCCGCTTGTGCAAGGCTATTCGTGTGCGGAGTCGCCGTTCTGGCTGGGCAAAGCGTTTTTGTGTCTGCATCTGCCTGCTGACCACCCTTTCTGGACGGCGAAAGAGAACAATGGAACGTGGGAAAAGCTGGGTGAAAAAGAGGTAAAGACAACGACTTTGAACGGTCCTGCACTGTGCTTTAGCAATCACAAGGCAAACGGAGAGACGATCCTGCGCAGTGGGAAAGTGGTGAAGAATAAAAAAGACGAGCATGGTATGTGGAATTATTCCAAGCTCTGCTTTAACACGAAATATCCGTGGGAGGCGGCGCCGTCAAACAACGCGGAGTCAGCGCCGTCCTCATTCGTGGAGTCACAGCAGTATGTTCTTCATGATGTGACAACGGACACTTATGACAAGGCAAATGTCACGTTCTGGCATGGGGAAAAAGACGGCGTGCTCTACCGCAGGCAGTTTTTCGGGTATGAGCTGGAGACGGAATGCCATTGGATCCAGGCGATGAACCTTGCTGACTACACAGTGCCCTACGGTGTGGTGCGCGCGGACAAGATTCGGTTGTTCAAAAAGCCAGTCGAACTGACACTTGGCGCATATGGTTTTCCCGATAACGGTACGGAAATCATCGCGAAAGAGCAGAAATATGATGGCGGAACGGCACACGCGGTTATTCTGAAAGGAAAAGATTTTACCGGGCGCAAGAAACAGCTGGCAATGACCATCTACGACGGATGGGACAGTCTGAAAACAGTGAACAGCATTGGCACAAATCCCGATTCGGAGCGGTCGATCGTTGTGTATGCCGAGACTGCAAGGCGCAATCACAATCATTATGAGCAGGCGATCCTTGTCTCACAGGTAATCACGAAGGAAGATTTGACCGACTTTACGGAGGATGAACTGTTTCCGGTTCAGAAGATTGCATACACAGATCCACAGTCAAGAGGCGGTTACGGGCCAGTGACGATCATACATAAAGATGGTACGAGCAAGACGATTGACTTTGATGGAATTGAGGGACAGCTGATGCTGTAAATATTCTGCAAGATTGGCAAAGAAAACAGCACCAGCTGGTGCTGTTTTCTTTTGGTATGCATGGGCAACCGGTGAGTAGGGGAAAGTTTTCCCCAGCTCGATTCATTCATAAGGAACGAAATGCCACTCGATATTATCGCTCTTCATAGGCAATTGTATCGTGGCTGTGAGAAATTCATATATAAATTCAGTGATTCCCATATCGAATTCATAATATCCGGAACTATACATTACAATGCTTGTCTTCCGGTCATGGATCCGGACGAAAAATTCATCATCGTCAGTCCGCCCAAAGCATAGCAGTCCATTCTCTTGGGGATAAAAGTCATAGGGATAATGGTCTCCCAAAGCCAAAAGCTTAGAGCGGGTGTGTTCGCTGATTTGTTCTGTTCTCAAAAATTCAACAAGTTTTGGACTGCCGTTTAAAACAACAATCTCATCGCCGGAAAATCTGCAGTCAACATAGCTTGACGGGGAGTGTTCCATCATGTTCTTTTCAAGGCCGGTATATGTTTCCCTGGCCTGAACAGTGCATTCCAGAAAACCATCGATGCCGTTTTCCCAGAAGAAAGGATCCCATATGTAAAAATATTGGTCAAAGCTGCCGTTTCCATATATTTTCAGGTAATCATAAAAATCTGATGGCAGCTCCAGACCAAGTTCCTGTTCAACGCGTTGGATATCCTTTTCATCAAAATGCAACGCACCTTCCGGCGGTGCTGGATATTTTTGTTGTATCTGATCAACAAAGCTACAACTTTTAAACATTGCTTTAAACCTCCATGTAAAATACTATCTATTTTAATTATGCTTGTTTGTGAATATAAGAATATCACAAACAAGCAAACGGGTCAATAGAATAGGGAAGGAAACAAAATTGAATGTAGATCTTATCTGGAAATAAAAAATAGGGAGGCTGTAAAAAATCTTGTGTC
>DKVL01000028.1 GCA_002491195.1 Lachnospiraceae bacterium UBA7179 | reverse complement strand
TCCAATATTAGCAACTATAGGCAACAAGTAATCACTTTATATATAGTTTGTTTTGTCAAGAAAAAAAAATTGATTTGTGGGGATAAGACATATGAAAATGATGTTATTAGAAGTTATGATACAGAAATTTGGAATAATGCCGTAGCTATTTAAGAAGACAGAGAGGAGGTTTTCACCATGACCAACTTTGATTATCTGAAAAAAGAACCAAAATTCAGTGCGTTTGCGGATGTAGCCATTTCTGCGGAGAAGGTGATCCGGATCGATCCGGCAGCGAGTGTCATCAACTGCCGCCGGGCTATGGAATTTGCTGTCAAATGGATGTATTCCGTAAATCAATCTCTTGTGATGCCCTATCAGGACAATTTGAACAGTCTGCTGCACACAGATGAATGGAAGGATATTGTGGATGATGCTCTGTGGAAACGTATGGATTTCATCAGACGCATGGGAAACAATGCAGCGCATACGAGCCGGAAGATTACATTTGAACAGGCAGCTCTCTGTCTGCAGGAATTATTTATCTTTTTGGAACTGAAAGTGTTTCACAAGGAATATCCCCATCTGCCAAACGACTTTGCGAAAGTGATCGATAATCATATTCATTATGCACAGAGCGCAATTGATGAATTTTCAGATCCTAAGAAACTGCCTCAGATTGCAATATCTGTAGATATGTTAGATACTGGTATTGATGTTCCAGAGGTATTGAATCTGGCATTTTTCAAGAAAGTAATGAGCAAGGCAAAGTTCTGGCAGATGATCGGCCGGGGAACAAGGCTCGAACTTTGAATTTTTCCGAATGAATCAGGGGTGGGCTACTGCGAACAGGATCGCATTGCAGGGAGCTATTTTCAATCTGGAATTTCAAATTGCATATAAACTCCAGGCGCTTGAATACCAGACAGAGAGGTTGAAGACATATCGAAGTAATCTGGTAGAAATCATGACAGGAAAGGTACAGGAATTGAACAGGGAAAATTTTGCAGTCCATCAGCATATACGTTATGTAGATACCTATTCTGTTGTGTCGAATTACAATTTGATCGAATATGAAGACACATTGGCTGTGCAGACGGAACTTGCACCGTTGATTCTGCCTGATGAGGAGGCAGTCAGTGCGGTCAGATTTGATGCGCTGATGTATGGGATCGAGCTTGGGTATCTGGCAGGGAAAAAGTATACAAAAGCGAAGAGTGATCTTATAAAACGGGTCAATGAGATTGCCAGAGTGGCAAATATTCCTGAAATTCAGGCAAAATCAGATTTGATACAACAATTACTCCACACGGTTTATCTTGATCAGGCAGGTGTGAATGAATTTTTGAATACAGAGTGGAATGATTCGGAGCTGGAGAGTGACGAACTGGCGAATTATAAGGCGAAAGCGGAATATTACGTGCGGGAACATCAGGACGATCTTGTGATTGCAAAGCTAAAAAGGAACGAGCCGCTGACAGATGAGGATATCAGGATTCTTGAGGAAATACTGTGGAGTGAGCTTGGCACCAAGGAGGATTACAAAAAGGAATATGGAGAGAAGCCGTTGGGTGAGTTTGTGCGTGAGATTGTCGGATTGGATATGAATGCGGCAAAGGAAGCGTTCTCCGAATATCTTGAGAGTGCAAACTATGACAGCCGTCAGATTTATTTTGTCAACCAGATTGTTGAATACATTGTGCACAACGGCGTAATGAAAGACTTGTCCGTGCTGCAGGAGTCTCCGTTTACAGATCGGGGAAGCGTGGTGGACATCTTTACGGACCTGTCAGTGTGGATGGGGATACGGAAGGTAATAGAGCAGATCAACGCAAACGCGGTGGCGTAGGATTGGGAGGTTGGGACGAGGAGAGAACTGTTATGAAACGAAAGAATGTTTTTACATGGATGATTGTTATGATTTTTTTAAGTTTCTGTACAGCATGTGCAGAAGATGTTTCATCATCTGGTGGTGAAAAAGAAGATGGGCAGTCAAACGCATTGTTAAATGAGCAGGTTGAAGAAGTTCAAACTGAAGAGATTCAAACAAATGAAATTCAAACCAGTGAAATTTCAACAGAAAAGTTTTCTGACAGTGTTGACACGAGTGACACGCGGAGTGCGGAGGATACATACAGTGAACAAAGCGCTTTTTCCAGAGAGCGTACCACGCGCGTTTCTCCTGTCAGACTTGTGTTTTGTACGGAAGAACAAATCACGAAAATGGAGGGCGACAATATTTTATGCATGAAAAGATACCTATATCCTGTTGTGACGATCGAAGAAAATGAAAATGCTGCTGACAAAATCAATGCGGATATACAGGAAAGAGTAAATTCTTTTCGAGTCGATACATTAGATGTGTTGGATGATGCTGCGTATATTGATGAGGTTATTCAAGATGATCCTGAGTACCACGATTATAATTATACGGAGGAACAATTGCGGTTCACTGCTGCCCGTGCGGACAGTAAGGTTATCTCTTTTCTTGTGGATCTGCAGCATTTTACAGGCGGCATGTTTATTTTGGACACCTATACTGGACTGAACTATGATACGCAGACTGGTGAACTGCTTGACTTTGTAGACCTTTCAGAGCATGCGGACGTTTTTGAACAGGGTACATTTACATTTCTTCAAAATCTTACTTCCACAAAAGAGGGCATTGTGTGGAGGGATGACATCGCTGATCTGACAGAAGCGCTTGATCAGAACAATCAATGGTATCTTTCCACATCAGGTCTGGTACTTTGCAGCGGTCCTCATCAAGATAGCGTGTTTTGGTCATATTATGGCGGGAACACTGAGCTTGTGGTTCCTTATTCCAAATTGGAAGAAATCGGTTTGAAAGAAAAATATGATTGTGATGGAGTAAGAACGACTGCATTGCAGACTGAGGAAGTCTGTTTTTCGGATTTGGATGGAGATGGACAGGAAGAAGAAATACAGTTTTATATCGATGGGATAGGAAACGCAGATACGAATATTCATTTGATGATTGATGGTATTGACTATGCTGTGGAGCTTGAAGAACTGTCCAGACAACTTTCTGATGACGACTATCTGTTCTGCTGGGCAGAGTGTTATTTATATAAAATGGACAAGACAGATACTACAACAGAAATTGCTTTTGAGATGAACTACACTAGTTTGAAAGAGGATGTCGTTACACCCTGCACGTTTTGTTATCGCTATGAAGGAGGTGGCGTTCTGACGCCTCTTGGTAAGATGGAGGGTACGATTACTGATCCGACGGCGGTATGTTGTATTATGCCGCAGGACAGTACAGCAGATGAATAGCAATGAAATAATCTGAGGGAGGAAATATGGGATGAATGCAGGACTCCGTTCCATCCACGAGCGAAGAAGTATCAGGAAATACCAGAATAGAACCTAAAATCCGTGTAATGGACA
>DKVL01000113.1 GCA_002491195.1 Lachnospiraceae bacterium UBA7179 | reverse complement strand
TTGTATTATACAGGAAGCTCCTTTGTTCGTTACATAACCTATAATCTATTATTTCATTTCTTAGCGAGTTGATATTCCATTGTACGTTATGCAATGCTTTATGCGGACAAATATCAACGCATCTGTTACAATTTTCAGGACAATTACTCTTTAAGATTTTGTCGCCATAAACAAATTGCTCATTTATTAAGATTGCAGATAGTCTTACTCTTGGGCCACATTTTTTTGTAATAACAACATCATTTTTTCCAATCCAACCTAATCCAGCATTTACGGCCGCAAACTTGAAAGAAAAAGGTGCTGTCAGATCGATCTCGTTGCTTTGTGCTACCGGTGGAATATAATAGTTCACATTATATTCATCAAGCATTTTCTGCAGTTGTGTTAAAATTTTTTCCAGTACTTTTTTTGCATCCTGAATCCCTTTTTCAAACTTTTCTTCAGAATATGTTTCGATCGTAAGTTGTTCTCCATAAGGTACTGCAAATACTAAAGCAGATTGATAGGTACTTGCATATTCACTATATGCAATACTTGTAAATCCATAAATAACTTCTGGATATTCTGAAAATATACTGCGAATCTTTTTTTCCACCATTTAAACCACCTCACAAATTACTTCCGGTTTTTCGCTGGTTCTATTATATTACAATGTCTTGCCAGAAGGAATAAGCTTTCACAAAAATTCCTCACAAAATATCAATATCTGTCGATGACCGCGTTCCAGGATCTGCTTTTGGTTCGTCCTTTTTATTTCTATTTCCGCTTTTGCAATATATAAAACTTGACAAATTTCAGATATGCTGTATAATACAGTATTGGATAATACAGTTATGGAGGTAAGCTATGTCTACGATTGATTTAATTATTTTAGGCTCATTATGCCAAAGCCCTAAAAGTGCGTATGACCTGCAAAAACAGATTGAATCCCGAAACTTGTCAAGGTGGGTAAAAATTGGTTCCTTTACAGTTTACAAAAAAGTGGTTCAATACGAAAACAAAGGATATGTTATCAGTGAGGCTGTTAAAAACGGAAATATGCCCGAAAAGACAGTGTACACAATCACACCAAAAGGAAAAGAAGTTTTTCAGGAATTGATGACCAAATTTTCTTTAGCGGAAACAAGGGTATTTTTAGATTTTAATGCTGTTATCGTGAATATGGCTTTGCTGGATGAAAGTTCTGCAAATGATTGTATTGCAAATATTAAAAATAGTATTCAAACTACAAAAATGCAGATTATGGAGCAGTTACCCACGCATAAGGACATTCCGTTATTTGGACGGGCTATCCTGGAACAACAATTTTTACTTTTAGAAACACTGGAAAAATGGGAAGAAAATTTTGAAAAAGAGTTGACGAAAGAGAGGGAAGAAAAATGAATATGACGTATTTCATATTTTTTAATTTGGTGGTTTATTTACCATTTCACTTATTTGAGGAAGCCATTGGTGATTTTCCGAAATGGATGTATGAGCATAAATGGCTGCCCTATCATATGACGCATGGACACTGGATGGCGAACAATCTGTTTATTTACTACCCAATGATTCTTGGATCAGTCTTTTTATTTATGTTTAACAGTCAGTTTGTCTGTTTCGGAGTGGCAATTTTTATATGGGGAATCATCAATTTTGGCGACCATTTTTTCTACACAATCAAAGATCGAAAAATCTCTCCGGGGTTAATAACTGGAACACTCTTTCTTGTTAATTCAATTTTCGGTCTAAGAAATTATTATTTGTCAGATTCCTTTTCTGTGTATCAGTTCATCATAGGGGTTTTGATTGGAGGTGTATTATTTGGTCTGCCTATGGGATTATGTGTTGTTTTATATCCGTTTTTTGATAGATATATCAAATAAGTGCTTAAAATGCGCGGGAGAATATCATTTTCCGCTCGCGGGGGATCCATTCAAAAATAGTAGAGAAAATTGGCTGGGATGGGCAGCTGGCAGACGCCATCAGGTGGTATGTCCCAGAAGTGGCGGATGTCTTATGCGCCAGCACCAGCGAGGGGGGGGAACATACCGTCTTTGGGCAGGGATGTGATGATTTATATTTTAGAACATTTTAAAATAGGATCATAAAAGGAGATAAAATGAATTACAATTTAGAAAAACGGAACCTTTCAAAAATAGGATTAGGAACATATCCTGGTTCTTTTTCCGACGAGGATTCAAAACAGTACATTGACGCGATCACATTTGCGGTCCAAAATGGGATTACAACAATTGATACAGCGATCAATTACAGAGGTATGCGTTCGGAAAGAGATGTTGGAAATGCGATAAGTGCCTTGATTTCATCTGGCAGGGTTCAGAGAGAAGATATTGTTATTGCATCAAAGGCAGGACTTTTGTTCGGAGATGTCATAAGCGGGCAAAACCCGATGAAGTACCTGCAGGAGGTTTGTGAACCAAAGGGAATCCATCTCAGCGATTTTTGTCAATATGAAGGATTGTATCAGACATTGAACCCTGATTTTTTTGAGATCGCATTGCAGATCAGCCTTCAAAATCTGGGAGTTGGTACAATTGATGTCCATTATATCCATATTCCCGAGATTACGTGTGCTGAATTGACACAACAGGAATTTTACGCGAAAATTGCAAAGCTTTTTGCGTGGTACGAGGATAAAGTAACGGAAGGGAAAATCAGATTTTACGGATTGGCTCTGGAGCTGTGTGCCATGGAGCCTGAAGAAGATAAATGGTATATCAATGTCGAAAAAGCAAACCACCTTGCGAGGGAAATCAGCGACGGAAACAGTCATTTCAAATACATTCAAATTCCCTACAATATGCAATATCCATATGCTGCTACGGTGCAGAATCAGCCATACGAAGGGGAGAACTGTTCCCTGGTCGAAGCGGCACACAGAATGGGATTGAAAGTGATTGGCAGTAAGCCCTTGTGCGGCGGCGAAGGGTTTGCGAAAGCCACTTTGAAGGAAATGATCTCGTTCGCGTTAAATGGTGTGGATGCAATTAACATTGGCAGCAAAAATTGTGAACATATTCGGGAGATATTAAGTAATTTCTGAACATTATTATGATGATAATGCCTGTCTTCTGATCTTCTGTTTCGATACTGATATCACTGTGGCCATCGCCGGATTCGGCATATGACTGGACATCCCAGCCATCCATCTTTCCCAAAAGTCCGGAAGCAGTGTTTTAATCAGTTCGGTTTTATCGACATAATAGAATTGTTAGAAAATAATAAAAAACTCTTGCAATGAATTTTGACATGTGCTATCCTAAGAAAAAGTTGATTGCGAAGTCAGCTGAATCCTGGAATAAAAATGAATTATATTGATCAAAATGCCATGAAGGAGACTCTTGCCAGGGAAAACGACAGGAAGACGGCGTCACCGACTGAGAGCGCTGTCAGTGGAAGCTGGCGAAGGGAACACTCCGGAGCAGATTATCTGAAACGGTGTTGATCGGGTTGTAATACCTTATTAGGATAATACGTGAACGTGCGTTAAGCGTGAGAGAGGATAAAACTTTTTTGTTTTGTCAATGCGGGTGGTACCGCGGGTATATTTCAGATTATCCGTCCCGGAATACATTTTGTATTCCGGGATTTTTGTCGTCATTTTAACAGTATCAGGAGCTTGAAGCAAGGAGGATTTGAAATGTACAGAGACATTACGATGAAAGAAATCAGTGAACAGCAGATCGGACAGACGCTGCAGGTAGCGGGCTGGGTGGAGAATATCCGCGATCATGGCGGCGTGTCCTTCATCGATCTGCGCGATATGTACGGCGTACTGCAGGTCGTTATGAGAGACACAACGCTTTTGGACGGCATCACAAAGGAAATGTGTCTCTCAATAGAGGGCTTAGTGGAAAAAAGAGATGAGGACACTTACAATCCGAGGATTCCGACAGGGACGATCGAGCTGGAGGCAAGGAAAGTAACCGTGCTTGGAAAAGTATACCACCAGCTTCCGTTTGAGATCATGACATCGAAGGAGACAAGAGAGGATGTCCGTTTAAAATACCGCTATCTTGACCTTAGAAACGCCAAGGTAAAGGAGAATATCATTTTCCGTTCGCAGGTGATCAGTTTCCTGCGGCAGAAGATGACAGAGATGGGATTTCTGGAGATTCAGACGCCGATTCTGTGTGCATCATCACCGGAAGGTGCGCGCGATTATATTGTTCCGTCGAGAAAATACAAAGGAAAATTTTATGCATTGCCGCAGGCGCCGCAGCAGTATAAACAGTTATTGATGGCATCGGGATTTGACAAATATTTCCAGATCGCGCCGTGCTTCCGCGATGAGGATGCGCGCGCAGACCGCTCTCCGGGAGAGTTTTATCAGCTCGATTTCGAGATGAGCTTTGCAACGCAGGAGGATGTGTTCAAGGCAGGCGAGGAAGTTTTATCTGCCACATTTGAGAAGTTTGCACCGGAGGGCTTTGCGGTGACAAAAGCGCCGTATCCGATTATCAGCTACAAGCAGGCAATGCTGGAATTTGGCACAGATAAACCGGATCTTAGAAATCCGCTCCGGATTATCGATGTGACGGAATTTTTCCAGAGATGTACGTTTAAGCCGTTTATTGGCAGGACTGTGCGGGCGATCAAAGTGCATGCCGAGATGTCAAAGGGCTTCCACGAAAAGCTTTTGAGTTTTGCGACAGGCATGGGGATGGGAGGACTTGGATATCTTGAGATCGCAGACGATATGACCTACAAGGGGCCGATCGACAAGTTCATTCCCGACGAGTTGAAACCAGAGCTTTCCATGATTGCAGAACTTCAGGCAGGCGATACGATCTTCTTTATCGCAGATAAGGAGGAGCGGGCCAATTACTATGCAGGACAGCTTCGCATGGAGCTTGGCGAGAAACTTGATCTGTGCGAGAAAAATGCGTACCGCTTTTGCTATATCAACGATTTCCCGATGTATGAGCTCGATCCGGAGACAAAGCAGATCGGATTTACACACAATCCGTTTTCCATGCCGCAGGGCGGGCTGGAGGCGTTAAACAGCGAGAATCCGCTGGATATTCTGGCATACCAGTACGATATCGTGTGCAATGGTGTCGAGCTGTCGAGCGGCGCCGTCAGAAACCATGATCTGGAGATTATGGTAAAAGCATTTGAAATTGCGGGGTATGATGAGGAGACTTTGAAGTCAAAGTTTGGAGCGCTCTATCAGGCATTCCAGTTTGGAGCGCCGCCACACGCAGGAATGGCTCCGGGTGTGGACAGGATGCTGATGCTGCTGAAAAACGAGGAGAATATCAGGGAAGTCATCGCCTTTCCGATGAGCGGTTCCGCGCAGGATCTGATGTGCGGTGCGCCGAACGATGTCACAGAACAGCAGCTTCGGGAAGTGCATATCAAGGTCAGGGATTAAATGGCGAAATGGCGAAAAGAAAATCTAAGGTGATAAAGGACATCACCTAAGATTTTCTAAGTTTCGCCTTGGAAGAACGCCAAGGGCAGGCGTTCTTCGCAGAACTGGTAAGTTTCGTAGGTGGGGAAACGCCAGGGGCAGGCGTTCTTCGCAGAACTGGTAAGTTTCGTAAGTGGGGAAACGCCAGGAGCAGGCGTTCTTCGCAGGCAATAGAAACAGGGAGGATAATATGGCAAATATCATTTCAGATGAGACGATCGAGTATGTAGGGATTCTTGCCAAGCTGGAACTTTCGGACGAGGAGAAGGAACAGGCGAAGAAGGATATGGGGAACATGCTCGACTATATTGACAAGCTGGCAGAGCTTGACACGACGGGAATCGAGCCGATGTCGCATGTATTTCCGGTGCAGAACGTGTTTCGTGAGGATGTGGTGACCAACGGTGATGAGAGTGAGAAGACTTTAAAAAATGCACCAGGCGAAAAAGATAATATGTTCATGGTTCCGAAGACGTTTGACTAAAATACAAATAGGTTGTTTTCTAGCTAGAATTTGTATATGATATAAGCGAAAGTGAGGTGCATGTTAGGATGACGATAGATACAAACACAATGATTTCAATTACAGAGGCAAATCAAAATTTTTCAAAAGTAGCCAAAGTAGTTGACGAACATGGAACGGCGGTTATTCTGAAAAATAATGTACCCAGATATTTGGTCATTGATTTCAGTAAAGCAGAAAATTTCTCCATAGGAGAAATAGAAAAAGCAGCTGATAGCGAAGACGTTTTGGCAATATCTGAACGGTTAATAAAACAGAATATGGAAGCATATAAGGTTCTTGCAAAATGATTATATTAAGGAACTGTTAATAAATTACTCATGACAATGACTTGTCTAAATGCCCATCTGCGGCATCAGAAAATCTTGACATAGCCCGCTATGCCTGCGATTTTCTTCTTTGCAGCTGAACATTTATACTGCGTCCTTGTCACAAGTAATTTCTGAACAGTTCCTAAGCAAGGAGCAGGTGCTAAAACTTCATGCAAGTTTAATAAAAGCCACTGGAGGAAGTGACGGTATTCGTGATGAGGGAATGTTGGATTTGGCGTTAAATAATCCGTTTCAGTCATTTGGCGGAAAAGAGCTTTATCCGAGCATTCAGGCAAAGGCGGCACGGCTTTGTTTTGGATTGGTAAAGAACCATGCAATGCTGGACGGAAACAAAAGACTTGGCACGCATGTTATGTTGGTTTTTCTTGCATTAAACGGATATGAATTGTCTTACAGCCAAAAAGAGTTAAGTGATGTGATTCTTGCATTGGCATCCGGTGATCTTGGTGAAAAGGAACTCTTACAATGGATTTTTGAACATCAACAATAAGCACCAATTGCACAAACTATTTTATGCAATCGGAATTTTTGGAGGTGACTTTGTGGTTAGAGAAGCAACGAAGGCAGATGCTTTCGCTTTGGCAGAATTGGCGATAAAAATGTGGTCTGATCATACAATATCAGGATTGCAATCAGATTTTCTTGATATTATTTGCAGTGATAACGCTGTGTGTTTCATTAAGTATGTCGATCATAAAGAAGTGGGTTTTGCACAATGCCAGCTTAGGAATGATTATGTTGAAGGAACAGACACATCTCCTGTCGGGTATTTAGAGGGGATTTTTGTTGAGAAAGAATACAGGCATAAAGGATATGCGAAAGAGCTTCTTTCCAAATGCGAACAATGGGCAAAAGAAAAACATTGTAGTGAATTTGCAAGTGATTGTGAGATCGACAATGATATCAGCCTCGCATTTCATTTATCAATGGGATTTGAAGAGGCAAATCGTATTATTTGTTTTCGAAAAGATATCTGAAGCATTTCGGCGTTTGAGAACGAGGTACCAATGGAGATAAAATTCCAGGCTGTGGCAGGCGGCAGAATTTTCCCTGGGGTATGGGATGGTTATTGTTAACGATTTTTAAATGTTTTTTCAGAATGGAGATTGTATATGGAAATTTTAGATTACACTGCCGTGGAGCTTGCTACGGCGATCAGGGAGGGCAGGGTCACTGCGCCGGAAGCTATGGAGGCAGTGTTTGCAAGGATTGATGACAAAGAAAAAGACATCAATGCCTATGTGACGATTGACAGGGAGCGCGCGTTAAAGGCAGCGGCAGCCGTACAGGAAAAAATTGAAAAAGGGGAGCTTGCAGGACCGCTTGCAGGAGTGCCTGTTGCCGTCAAAGATAACATGTGCACAGAGGGAATGCTGACCACCTGTTCCTCAAAAATATTGGAGAACTTTATCCCGACATTTTCTGCGGAAGCAGTGGTCAATCTCGAAAAAGCAGGGGCAGTGATCATCGGAAAGACAAATATGGACGAATTTGCGATGGGGTCCACGACAGAGACTTCGGCGTACGGCGTGACCAGAAATCCGCGGAATACAGAATACGTGCCGGGCGGTTCGTCAGGCGGTTCCGCGGCGGCGGTGGCAGCGGGAGAGTGTTTCTTTGCACTTGGTTCCGACACAGGCGGCTCGATCAGGCAGCCGGCTTCCTTCTGCGGCGTGGTAGGACTAAAGCCTACTTATGGCACTGTCTCGCGGTATGGATTGATCGCGTATGGTTCTTCACTCGACCAGATCGGACCTCTGACAAAGAATGTGACAGACTGCGCCACTGTTTTGGAGCTGATCGCATCGCATGACACAAAGGATTCGACATCCGTAAAAAGGCAGGACAAAGATTTTACAGCGGCATTGATCGACGATGTAAAAGGGATGAAGATTGGCATTCCGAAGGATTACTTTGGCGAAGGACTTGACGCGGAAGTGAAGGAAGCTGTGCTTGCGGCGGCAAAAGTGTTGGAGGAGAAAGGCGCTGTTGTCGAGGAGTTTGAATTAAGTCTTGTCGAGTATGCGATTCCCACGTATTACACGATTGCAGCAGCGGAAGCAAGCTCGAACTTAGAGCGCTTTGACGGAGTGAAATACGGCTATCGGGCTGCGGAGTATGAGGGACTTCACAACATGTACAAAAAGACGCGCTCCGAGGGTTTTGGCGCGGAGGTAAAGCGCAGGATCATGCTCGGCTCGTTCGTGCTCAGTTCCGGTTATTATGATGCCTATTATCTGAAGGCTTTGAAAGTAAAGGCAATGATCAAGAAAGCATTTGATGAAGCCTTTGCAAAGTATGATCTGATTCTCGGACCGGTGGCGCCGACGACTGCGCCGAGGCTCGGAGAGAGTTTATCCGATCCGTTAAAAATGTATTTGGGAGATATTTATACAATATCAGTAAATCTTGCAGGGCTTCCTGGAATCTCGCTTCCATGCGGGAAGGACTCCAAGGGACTGCCGATCGGTCTGCAGCTGATTGCGGATCGTTTCCAGGAAAAGAAGCTGATACAGGCAGCATACACCTATGAAAAAAACGAAAAGAAAATCTAAGGTGATCAAAGACATCACCTAAGATTTTCTAAGTTTCGTTTCGAAGAATGACGCTGCCATTCTTCATTATGGGAAAATGAAAAGAAAGTTTAAGTTTTGTTTGGATAAATGATTGGAATGAAGGAGTGAGAAAATGACAAAGCAATATGAGACAGTGATTGGCCTGGAAGTGCATGTAGAGCTTGCGACAAAGACAAAAATATTCTGCGGCTGTTCCACTGCGTTTGGCGGTGCGCCGAACACGCATACGTGTCCTGTATGTACAGGGATGCCAGGCTCTCTGCCGGTATTGAATAAGCAGGTCGTAAATTATGCAGTGGCAGTTGGACTTGCCACAAACTGTACAATCACACAATACTGTAAATTTGACAGAAAGAATTATTTTTACCCAGACAATCCGCAAAATTACCAGATCAGTCAGCTCTATCTGCCGATCTGCAGAAACGGCCATGTGGATATCGAGACCTCGGAGGGAAAGAAGTCTGTTGGGATTCATGAGATTCATATGGAGGAGGACGCCGGAAAGCTGATTCATGATGAGTGGGAGGATTGTTCCCTTGTGGATTACAACCGTTCCGGCGTGCCGTTGATCGAGATTGTCTCAGAGCCTGATATGCGAAGCGCGGAAGAAGTGATCGCATATCTGGAAAAGCTGCGTATGATCATACAATATCTCGGCGCATCGGACTGCAAATTGAATGAAGGCTCCATGCGTGCAGACGTGAACCTCTCTGTCAGGGAAGTGGGTGCAAAGGAATTTGGAACGCGCACGGAGATGAAAAACCTCAATTCATTCCGGGCGATCACACATGCGATCGAAGGAGAGCGTGAGCGGCAGATCGATCTGCTGGAAGCGGGGCAGCAGGTCATACAGGAGACCAGGCGCTGGGATGACACAAAGGAGTATTCCTATGCGATGCGCTCCAAGGAGGATGCCCAGGATTACCGGTATTTCCCAGATCCCGATCTTGTGCCGGTCTATATCAGCGATGAATGGTTAGCACAGATCAGGGATAGCCAGCCGGAATTTCGCGAGGAAAAGATGGAGCGTTATAAAAGGGAGTTTGACATACCGGAGTATGATATTGGCATTATTACAGACTCAAAGCATATGGCGGATTTGTTTGAGGAGACTGTAGCAATATGCGGTCAGCCCAAAAAGGTGTCAAACTGGCTGATGGGCGAGACGCTTCGGCTGTTGAAAGAAAAGGGCATGGATCCGGAGGATATTATTTTCTCCCCTGGGAACCTTGCGAAACTGATTCAGCTTGTGGACAGTAAGGCGGTGAACTCGACGGTTGCCAAGGAAGTGTTTGAGGTGATGTTTGCCGAGAATGTCGATCCGGAAAAGTATGTGGAGGAAAAAGGCTTAAAGACAGTGAACGACGAAGGTGCGCTCCGAAAGACGATCGAGGAAGTGATCGCGTCAAATCCGCAGTCCGTGGAGGATTATCGAAATGGCAAGGAGAAGGCCATCGGATTCCTCGTGGGACAGACCATGAAAGCGATGAAGGGTAAGGCAGATCCAGCGTCCGTGAACCGGATCCTGAAAGAATTGCTGTGATATTTTGTACCGCAGGGAAAAATTTTTCCTGCGGTACAAAATAAGGAATTAGAGTACTAGCTGCGATACCCATAAATGATAAATGTATTGTCCACGTTTTCATATGGAACATACGGAATGTGATATTTTTTCATAAGCCCGATAAATTCTTCTGTCGCATCATGCCAGGTCTTATGTTCTACGAGCCTTCCGCCAGTCACATCGCAGTATTTCGTTTTTACGACTAAGTATTCAATGACTTTGTAATTAAAATAGACAAATTCCTCCTCATCATAAAAACCACAGTAAGCAGCATCATGCATGACAAATTTTTGGATGAAGGAATCATCCTCGTCGAGCAGGGTCTTGATCTCATAGGGTGGGCGAAATGGCATTTCGGTTATCATTGCAGATCGGAATTTGTCCCACCTGGTATTGTTCATGCAACTGGTGAGCTGTCTTTTCTGAACGATTTGGGCCACGAGCTCTGCAGTAGATTTCTGTCTTGCAAAATTGCCCCGTTCAATAGAAGTGATCGTTTTCTGCAGTTTTTCCATAACATACTTTTCTTTGACGATACGAATACTCTGGAAAATGCTGTCATCTTTTTCGACTAAAATCCAGCAGCTGTTCCATTTATAGGAGAGTTTCAGCGTCAGTCCGCCCTTCCAGCGCACACAAAACAGGAGATCGCTGGCAAGATCTTTTTCTGTGAGTTCCTGGACGACGCCGTGTTCAATGTGCAGTTGTTCGAAAGGTAAAGAGGTCATTTTATTTTCCCTCCATAGTTTGTCTGAATGCGATAAAAGATATAAAGTCAGTATAACACTTACTCAGCAAAGACTCAAGGCAGGGTTCAAAATATCATTATAAAGAATTTTAATCATAAAATCTCATTATATTCACACAGACTGTCATATTTCGACATAAACTATAATAAAATGATAGGTTGGGATATGACTTATGTATTTTTTCCTTCTAATTTTATTACTCATTGCACTGTTTTGCAGTATTTTCTTTCGATGGCGCAAGAAGAAAATCGTCTGCAGGATTCAGTGTATGGACAAATGTCAGAAATGCTGCAAGGTGGATGAACTGGTCAAACCGTTTGGGTACTGTTATCACGACAGATACGGTTTCTTTTCCAGTACTCTGGACGCATGGCAGAGGGAGGCGGGGTACACCTGGTTCTATGATTATATGGCTCCGCGTTTCCAGATGGTATTTGACGCATTGCCTGTCTATTTTGACTATGATGGCAGGACATGGCTGATCGAGTTTTGGAAAGGGCAGTATGGGATTAACGCAGGCGCTGAGATTGGCGTCTACCACGCGGACCGGATTGTTCCGAAAGCGGAGTACAGGACGACCTTGTTTGCAGCAGCGTCCGATGAAGAGCTGCAGAACCTGTCGTTTGTACTCTGCGGCGAGGATGGCAACTGCGTCCAGATCTCGCAGTGCCACTGGTGGCTGACAGCCTTTTTTACAGGGTATTTTGCGTGGCCGCAGGAACTGGGTATGAAAGCGGCGGTCCGTTTTTTGGACCGGAGAATGCAGTGCGCTTTTATCAACGGATTGCGGGGCGCCGGGTACCCGGAACAGAATTTCTCAGTCAATGGGTGCTGTGTGACAGTGAATTTTGCGTGTGCCCAAAAGGTGCACTATAAGCTGCGCACACGGTTTTGGCGTCGTTTTTCCCAGTGGAAAAACAAGATTTTCTGCAGACTGTATCTGTGGGTTACGAGGCCGTTCCAGTGTACAGAGGACCGGGTTTTGTGCCTGTATTATTTTCTGCCTTTTGCTTTTCGGAAACTTTTCAGAATGCGCCGGTTTCACAAACGTTGTCATCGCAACAAACGCTGCTGCCAGAAAAAGTGCTGTAGGAAAGGGCGCCTGTGAGTGTTTCAACCCGATTGGAGCATGCTTTTAAAAATGCTCCGGTTCTGCCGCTTACGTACCGTTCCAGGTACGTTTTGATGAGCGACTGTCACAGAGGGGTTGGAACCTCTTCCGACAATTTTTTAAAGAACCAGCATCTGTATTCTGCAGCGTTAAAACATTATTACCAGAGAGGATTTACCTATATTGAACTGGGAGACGGAGATGAACTGTGGGAAAACCGCAGCATGAAAACGATCCAGGAGGTTCATGACGATGTCTTTGAGATGTTTGCACAGCTGCACAGGGAAAAGAGGCTTTATCTGATCTATGGGAACCATGATGTGATCAAAAAGAAAAAGTCATTTCCACTTTCGTTTCCTTTTTATGAGGGAATCATCCTGTGCTCTGCGAATATGCCGCAGCGCGCGCTGTATCTAGTGCATGGACATCAGGCGAGTCTGCTCAACTCAACGTTCTGGCGGGTTGCTTGTTTTCTTGTCAGGTATGTATGGAGTCCGCTGGAAAATATGGGCGTATTGGATCCGACCAGTGCTGCGAAAAATTATCATGTAAAGAACAAATGCGAAACAAGGTTAAGCAATTGGGCCTCTGAGAACAGGCACATTTTGATCACCGGGCACACGCACCGTCCTGTGATGCCGGAGGAACCATCGTACTATTATAATACAGGCAGTTGTGTCCATCCCCGCTGTATCACCTGTATCGAGATCGAACAGGGGCGCATGACGCTGGTAAAGTGGTCTATGAGCGCGAGGGCGAACAGTACGCTTTATGTGGCGCGGGAGCAGATCGCAGGACCGGTGCTGATGCTTTAGATACACATGGGCAGGATTCCTGCCCGATTGGACGGCCCTGACCATTTCGCTGTGGTCAGGGCTTTTGGCTGCACAGGCTCATGCAGAGGAAATATGCTGCCAAAATGGCGAAAGGCGTTTCTCTATCCGATTGCAGCTTTGCGGTAGATGTATAACAATGCGTATTCATACTACTATGAAGCTGTGTGATTGATAGAAACGGTATAGAAGTTTTGAAATGATAACAAAATGGAAATAAAACGGAAACAAAGTGGAAATAAAACGGTTGACAAACGGAGCAAATGTGATATAATTGGATACATAAATGTTTCAAAAGAATAAAAATTTGCTCACACATACTGATGGGAGAAGAGTCAATGACAATAGAGGAAATGAAACAGAAGAAACTGCAGAAGGGATATAGTTATGCGCAGATCTCAAAGTTGTCGGGAGTACCGCTTGGAACGGTTCAGAAGATTTTTTCCGGGGATACAGAACATCCGCGTTATGCGACGCTTCAGGCATTGGAACAGGTGCTGAGGGAGCCGGATGACAGAATGGTATTGAATGACAGTGCTGCTTTTTCTTATGGTATTTCACAGGAGAAGAGACAGGGTGAATATACCGTTGAGGATTATTTTGCCATACCGGATGAGATCAGAGTGGAGCTGATCGACGGAGTCATCTATGATATGGAAACGCCGACGTTTGACCATCAGAAGATTGCGGGAGAGATTTACAGGCAGATCGCAAATTATATCATGGATAATAACGGCAAGTGTGAGGCAGGCATAGCGCCGATCGATGTACAGCTTGACTGTGATGACAAAACGATGGTACAACCGGATGTCCTCATACTCTGCAAAAATGAGAAGATTGTTAAAGGGAGGGTATTTGGAGCGCCGGATTTTGTGCTGGAAGTGATCTCCCCATCGACGAAACGGAAGGATTATTTCAAAAAACTTGAGAAATATGAAAATGCCGGAGTGCGCGAATACTGGATTCTGGATCCGTATAAAAAGCAGCTGCTCGTTTTTTTCTTTGAGGGTGATATTTATGCGCAGATCCATGATCTGACAAAACCAGTTCCGATTAATATTTATGAAGGAACATTGCAGATCCGATTTGACCATATCCTGAAATGGTGTGAGAAGTTCTAAATCTCACACTGGAAGAATGCCAAGAGCAGGCATTCTTCTCACGGATTGTTTGTGCTGCTTATGGCGGCATGAGGGGAAGTGCGGTGCGGATGATGCGGCAATATGAGATGGGACGGACAGAGATACGCAGCAGCAATTATCCAAACCGGCTGACAGCGATATCCAATCCGCCCTTTGCATTATATTATAGAGGCGATATCGGTATGATCAATCAAAACCGGAATATTGCAGTGATCGGCAGCAGGCGTATGTCGGAACAGGGTGCGGAGTGCGCATTCCGGATTGGCTATGAACTGGGGCGGAGAGGAATCAATGTAGTGAACGGACTGGCTCTCGGTTGTGATACACGTGCACTGCAAGGGGCCTTGGCAGCAGGCGGAACCTGTGTGGCGGTTATGCCGTGCGGGTTAGATCAGATCGTGCCGCAGTCTAATAGCAGACTTGCAGAAAAGCTGTTGTCCGGTGGAGGTGGCCTGCTCAGTGAGTATCCTGCCCTGACTCCGGTGCACAGATACCAGTATGTAGAGAGAGACCGTCTGCAGAGCGGGATCAGTGATGGAGTGATTGTAATTGAGGCAGAATGTAACAGCGGTACGATGCACACTGTCCGTCATGCCATCAGGCAGGGGCGGCGGCTGGCCTGTATCGGTAACAGCCTTGTGCAGTATTCTTCAGGCAATCGATGGATCGAGCGGCAGAATGGAGTGTGCGTGATTCGAAATGCAGTGGATCTGAATCATTTTATAGCCGCTGTACAAAATGAAATTGTTTACAAGCAGATAACGCTTGAGACGTTTACTTGAGACATTTGGTACATAAGTACGTTGTCAATCTCCTTTGTATGTGTTATAATTCTCTATTGCAAAACGAGTAATAGTTTGTCGATACTTATCTATAGGCTATCGAAAGGAGAAGAAATGAACGCTGCAGGAGTACTGAAAACATATTTTGGCTATGATTCGTTCCGAAATGGACAGGAGGAGATTGTGCAATCGATCCTGTCAGGCGAGGATGCACTGGCAATTATGCCGACAGGTGCAGGGAAATCAATCTGTTATCAGGTGCCGGCGCTGATGCTGCCTGGTATCACGATTGTGGTCTCACCGCTGATCTCTCTGATGCAGGATCAGGTAAAAGCGCTAAATGAGGCAGGAGTTCATGCCGCATTCATCAACTCGTCATTGACAGAGACGCAGATTGCAAAAGCGATGCGCTTGGCTGCAGAAGGCAGATATAAGATCATCTATGTAGCGCCTGAGCGGCTGGAAAGTGCAGGATTTATGCAGTTTGCACGAAACGGAAAGATCTCAATGGTCACAGTTGACGAGGCGCACTGCATTTCACAGTGGGGGCAGGATTTCAGGCCGAGTTACCTCAAAATCGTTGCGTTCATAGACAGCCTGGCAGACAGACCGATTGTGAGTGCTTTCACAGCGACTGCCACCAGGGAGGTCAGAACGGATATTGAATGTATCCTGAAATTGCAAAATCCCCAGGTTGTTGTGACGGGCTTTGACAGGGAAAACCTGTATTACAGTGTAGAGCATATTGGGGGAAAACGCAAAGATGATTTTGTATTTGAATACATCCAAAGACATGCAGGCGAGAGCGGAATCGTGTATTGTGCAACGCGGAAAAACGTGGACAACCTGTATGAGAAACTATCGCGGAATGGCGTTTCGGTGACGCGTTATCATGCGGGAATCGACAACGAGACAAGAAAGAAAAACCAGGACGATTTTATCTATGACAGGGTGCAGATCGTTATTGCGACGAATGCGTTTGGCATGGGAATCGACAAGTCCAATGTAAGATTCGTGCTCCACTATAATATGCCGCAGAGCATGGAAAACTATTATCAGGAAGCAGGGCGCGCGGGGCGTGACGGCGAAAATGCACAGTGTATTCTTCTGTTTTCCGCGCAGGATGTGATGATCAATAAATTCCTGCTGGGCAAGAAAGAGTTTGAAGGAATGGACATCGATGACATAGAACTGGTCAAACAGAGGGACACTCACCGGCTTCAGGTTATGGAAGGGTACTGTAAAACTACCGCATGCCTTCGAAATTACATATTAGAGTATTTTGGGGAGAGACCAGCTGCTCCCTGTGATAACTGTGGGAACTGCCATCAGGAATATTACGAGCAGGATATGACATCTGATGCAAAATGGGTGATTAATTGTATCGCCGAGATGAAGGGCCGGTATGGGCTGAATATTGTGATTGGAACCCTGCTTGGCGCAAAACGTGCCAGATTAAAGGAAATAGGCGCTGACACCTATCGATCGTACGGAGTTCTGGAACAGAGGAGTGAGGCGGATCTTCGTCTGTTGATCGATCAGATGCTGGCGGAAGGTTCCATTGTCCAGACGGGCGGGGAATACAGTGTGCTTCAGGTGGGAGACATCCGCAGGTTAAAAGAGGAAGACACCCATGTGACGATTCGAAAAGCAAAGGAGCAGGAGAAAACAGCAAACAGGACGAAGAAGAAAAAGACAGATGCACTCACAGGTGCTGGATTTGATTTATTTGAGAGACTTCGGCAGCTGCGTCTGGTCATTGCGAAAGAGGAGGCTATGCCGCCTTATATTATATTCAGCGATAAGACATTGATCGATATGTGTGCCAGGGTACCGAAGAATCAGAAGGAAATGCTTGCAGTATCTGGTGTCGGTGAGAATAAGTATCAGAAATATGGAGAGCGTTTTCTGCAGGAGATTGCAGCGTTTTTGTCCGAAAATCCGAATGCGGTGCTCAGTGCGCAGATTGATGGGGAGGAAGAGTCTGCATCTGTTGCGAAAAAGGGGCGGAAAGATGCGTTTTATCTTAAGCAGGAAGACGCAGAGCAGTTTCCATACGCGGAGTATTATTATATCAGTGATATCCGGGAGCAGCTGAATCGCATCTGCAGTGCTTCAAACGTGAAACAGGTTACGCTTACTGTAATCTGGGATTACCTTGTGGCAGCAGGCTTAACGATTGAGGAACAGGGGGCGGAGGGTTATGTGAAAGTGCAGACAGAACGGGGATTGAAGCTGGGGATAAAAACGATCGATAAGGTTAGCCAGGGAGGGTTTGCATATCAGCTGTTAATGTATCCGGAAGCAGTTCAGAGAATGATCGTGGGATATTTTGTGGAACAAAGGGCTAAAATATAGCCCCTTTATGTTTTCATTTGTCCGCTTAATCGCTGTTTGATCTGCTCTGATTCGATCGAGAGGGCGTACACCTGCTGCGCGACGCGCTGGATCTCGGAAACTTGTTCCTGCATGGAGTCTGCGATATCCTGGGTGACATCTGCCGTATTTTGGGAGACGTCCTGTATGCGGTCTGCTGCGTCTACCATGGCACGGTCAAGATCCTGCATCTCTGCCACGAGTGTTTCCATTTCGCCGACGGACTCTTTTGTGATCTGGGCAAGCGACTGGAAGTTTCCAAAGGATTTCTCCACGAAATGAACCATTTCTGTCTGGTCTTGGATATCCTTTCTGATTTCCTGGATATTTTCTACCGTGCTGATGATTTCACCGCAGAGTTCTTTGATGATATCTTCGATATCCTGTGTGGCGGTCTGGGAATCAGCAGCAAGTTTTCCAATTGACTCTGCGACAACCATAAAGCCTCTGCCTGCTTCTCCGGCGCGCGCGGCTTCTATGGAGGCATTCAGTGACAGAAGTTCTGTCTCCTCTGATATTTCATTGATCGTAGTGATGATTCCTGCAATGCGCTTGGAGTGCTCATCCAGTTTCATGATATTAGAATAGGATTCCTCCATCTTCTGCTCGGTGACAGAGTTGCTGTTTTTTAGACCTATGACACTTTGCGCACCTTGTTCTCCTGATTTCATTGTATCATTGGCGTTATTCAAAAGGGTTTCGCTCTTCTTCTGTAGTTCCCTGAATTTTTCCTCGAGATCTGCCGCGCGTTCCACCACATTTCTGGCATCTTCTGTCTGGTCATGTGTGCCCTGTGCGATCCGCTCGACGGATTGGTGCGTTTCATTAATATCTCCAGCAATGCCGTTTAGTTTGTCGGAGCCTTCCACAACTCTGGTGGTAAACTCTGTTACTGTGATAAGGATGCCAGCCATTTTTTCGGTAAGTTTGTTGAAACTGCGCGATAAGATACCAAGTTCGTTTGGAATGTTTTCGTCGGCTCTGTTTTGGAAATCGCCGCTTGCGGCATCGCTGATCAGTCTTGTGACGGACACCACAGGGTTGACTAATCTGCGTGCGACGATCACAATGATCAAAATGGCCAGAAAGATTGCGGCAAATACAATGATAACAGAGATGCCTGCAGTACGATACACAGAGGACATTGCCGCTGATTTTTTCCGGAGCGTGATGACAGACCAGGAATCGGAGTCACCCTTTAAAGGAATGGGGGCATAGCTCACATAGTATGTATCGCCATTGTATTTGATCTTTGTGCTTCCGCTGCCGCCAGCCATTGCTTCTGCGATTACCTGTTGATATGCTTCTGATATCAGGAATGATTCTTCTTTTGTCACAATATTGCCGTCTGCGTCCTTTACGGCATTGCCGTTTGCGTCCGTTTCCGATACCGTTCGTTTCAGTGTCTTGTAATTGTATTGTTCTTCAATCTGCTGATTGTCAGGGTGCGCCACGACCACGCCCTCACCGTCTATGACGAAGGATATCTCGCCATTTTTACTGTCGGAAAAGTTATCGATGATATCCTGCAGATAGTTCAGTTTCAAGTCAACAGCAAAAATACCGATAATGCTGCCAGCATCATACATCGGGAAAAATATGGACGCGCAGGGCATACCAGTGTTGACGGAGTAATAGGATTTGGAGATAAAGGACTTCTGTTCTTCCATGGTCTGCGTAAACCACCAGCGCGTGGAGCGGTCTGACAGTTCTCCTGATGAACGCCCGGTCTGCATACCATCAGTTCCTTGTATATACAGAAGTTCCAGATAGGTATTCCTTGCAACGCAGTCCGCAAGAATCGGTGTCTGTATGTCAGTATCCATCGTCAGGATGCTTGGGTTCACGGCAAGTTCTTCTGTCACAGCATAAGCGCCATCCAGGAATGTGCCGATTTCGCCTGCCATTAGTTTTGACTGTCCCTGCTCCTTCTCATAGACATCTTTTTCATACGACTTAAAATACATTGCCGTCATCACTGACACAAGCGATGCAGCAAGGATACATACAATCAGTAGTACAGGTACAAGAAGCTGACTGAATATACTTTTCTGTTTCATAGTATGCCTCCATTCTCTTTGCGGGATTCCAATTGTTATATTGTATACATCTATTGTATCATAGAGTGATCCTGCTTGTTAATACTTTTTTAATAAATATCTTATTTTTTTGTAAGAAATGGTTATTGTTCATAAGGAGTTGGATGTAATAAGATGGATGTGGTCATTGCGCCTTGCGTGATATCGCAGTATAATGAAGAAAAAAGATGCTTCTTGATATGAAAGACGCACAATATATGATGTGAGGTTTGATATGAGAAAGATATTAGTGACAGGCGGCACAATCTTTGTGAGCAGATATGCCGCGGAATATTTTGCAGGTAAGGGTGATGAGGTCTATGTGCTCAATCGAAATCATCACCCACAGCCCAAAGGAACGATTTTGATCGAGGCGGACAGGCATCAGCTTGGGGATGTGTTAAGGCAGTATGCATTTGATGCAGTGTTGGATGTGACCGCATACACTGGGGAGGATGTATCTGATCTGCTCGATGCACTGGAATATTCCAGAGAGAATTTTAAGGATTACGTCCTGATCAGCTCCAGCGCCGTGTATCCCGAGACAGCGCCGCAGCCATTCACGGAAAGCCAACAGACTGGTTTAAACAAATATTGGGGATCATATGGCACCAACAAGATTGATGCAGAGGAGGAATTGCGAAAAAGAGTCCCTGATGCATACATACTCCGCCCGCCATATCTCTACGGCCCGATGAATGATGTATACCGTGAGGCGTTTGTGTTTGAGTGTGCGGATGCAGACCGCAAATTTTATCTGCCGAAAAAGGGTGACATGAAACTGCAGTTCTTTCATGTGCGGGATCTTTGCAGATGTATGGAGGCCATATTGGACAAACACCCGTTGAACCACATTTTTAATGTCGGCAATGCGGAAAGCATTACGATAAGGGAGTGGGTGGAGCAGTGTTATCGCGCAGCAGGGCACACTGCTGCGTATGTGGAAGTGCATCAGGATATCAACCAGAGGGAGTATTTTAGCTTTTATGACTATGAGTACCAGCTCGATGTATCCAGACAATGGGAGATGATCGACACCACAGTTCCATTGGAGGAAGGCTTGAAGGAATCCTATTTCTGGTACTGTGGGCACAAGAACGAGGTGGAACGGAAAGGATATATCGAGTATATCCGCAGGATACTTTAATATTTGCTTAATAACTCTGCAACACTAAGTATTAGATACCCAAAATTATCTCAATAATTAAATAGACTTTACACTTAAGTTGTGTTATACTTACATCATGTACATAAATCAAATAACACGTTCAGCAATCACGACGAAGGAGTGATATAAAAAGTATTTAGTTGACACTTGAAAATGAAAAAGAAATGCGAAATGCTTTTGATTCGTGTAAACTCACTTGAAAATGAATTGCGCCAGATAAAAGAACGTATTGAAGGGATAGCATATATCATGATAAGGATGTAAAGTCCGTTTCACTCAGGGGGTTATATCTTTTTAGCACGTTAACAGGTCACATTAATAGATCAGTTACTTGAAAGAAAAATGGAGAATAGAAATGGAAAAAATAGTAACTACATTTAGTTATGGATTATGTGTTTTTTCTTTGGAAAATTTGCAAGCGT
Source organism: Lachnospiraceae bacterium UBA7179 (assembly GCA_002491195.1). GTDB lineage: Bacteria > Bacillota > Clostridia > Lachnospirales > Lachnospiraceae > COE1. Next base: position 2,311 of record DKVL01000113.1, on the reverse strand, counting down.
TTTTGAGGGAAGAAAAAATAAGATCAAAGAAATTATTGTCTTTCTTTCAGAAAAAAGATAAAGAGTATTTGGCGTCTCAACAGAGTGGTGTCTGGATGCCGATCCCACAAATTAATGCAGGGAAATATATTATTAAGGTTAAAGAGATCGATCTGCCATTCGGCGATGAGTTTGAGGAACTTTTGGAATATGAAGGATTTCATATAAAAAGCACAAATGGAATCTGGATTGGTGATATTGAGTTAATGCAGCCTTTTGAAGCGGACAAGTATGTAGGAGAGAGTATTTCTTATCAAACCATTGACGGTTACACAAGATACTCTGGTTTTCACTATGATATTCCGTCAGGGAAGTATCTGATCTCTGTAAAAGGGTATGTCAGAAAAGAAATCGTGGATCGGAAAGCGGTTAATTGTGGTTTTCAGTTTGAATTTAGGGAAGTTGATGAATTTGAAGGCTATAAGAATCCAAGGGAAGAGGAATATGATTTTAATGTAGCAAGTATGAAATCAGGAACTGTAGAAAAATAAGTGACGCATCCTGATTTGTCTATTTCTCTGATATCAGAACGCGAAAGCAATTGACAAAAAGCTGAAAGATGCAAGGAAGAGATCTTGGAAATAAGAAAAGAGTTGTATGAATAAAAATCGAAAAGGGTCAGGTATGAAGGAGATGAAGTGATGGATCGAACAATAGAAACGAGCGAATATGGTATTTGCATCTATTCAATGGACGTGTTGCAGAATTTTATCAAAAGAGAAAAAATTAAAACAAGAAAATTATTGGCCCTTTTTCAAAAAAATCAAAAGAAATACCTGCAATTGCAAAAAGAAGGTGTTTGGATTCCGTTTGTACAGATCGATTCCGTCGGATATCGTGTTAAAATAAAAAATCATGGCGAAGAATTTGATGAGGAATGGGAAGAAAAGTTTGCATATGAAGGGTTTAATCTTGCGGTAGGAGCGGGAGTATGGATTTCGGATATCGCGTCCTTTCTCAATTTTGATGAAAAGGAATATCAGGGAGAGGGAGAGGAACGGATCGGGAAATTTGGTATTGTTTCATACCATTCAAAGACTGAGAGATGGTATATGACTTTGAATGGTAAAAAAATATATTCCGATTTGTGGTACAATATCCCATCCGGTAAATATTTGCTCACGATAAAAGGGTATGCCAGAAAAGAAATCGTGGATCGGAAAGCGGTTAATTGCGGTTTTCAGTTTGAATTTAAGGAAGTTGATGAATTTGAAGGTTATAAGAATCCCAGAGAAGAACAATATGATTTCAATGTAGCGGGTATGTAGTTCTGGCAGCAATGGGCTGTACATCAAAGTGTTGGAGTATGAGTATTCGTCTTTCGGTACTGTAGCGGCGTCATGCCAGTCTGCTGTTTAAACTGCTCACTTAAATTTCCGGTATGGAGATAGCCGGTCTCTAAGGCTATCTCCGTAACGGATTTTTTTGTGTTAAGCAGCAGATCCTGCACATGGCGGATGCGGATTCTTGTCAGGTATTCCGAATACGATCTTCCAAGCTGGGCGTGGAACAGTCTGGAAAAGTGCGAGGCAGAATAACCGGACAGGACTGCTACTGTCTCAAGAGAAGGATTTTCCTGATAGTGCTGTTCCATGTAGTAAATCGCATCGATAACAGGCGGCGTGAGGGGCGTCTTGTGGTTGATCTGGCCTGTAGGCTGGTCCGGGTTATCGTCAGTATTGTTGGGAAGCCGGTTGTCCAGCACAGCAAGCAGAAGGTCGCAGAGCATACACTGGAGCCGGAAATCCCTGTGAGGGGAGTCTGACGTAAACAGTTCGTGCATTTCCTGAAAAGACAACAGAATCCGGCTGCTTATGGACGGGGAGAAGCGGTTGAACAGCTGGGAGTAGATCTCTTCCAATATATTTTGTCCAAAACTGTCCGTGAGCGGCTTGACAAACTCTGGCTTAAATTTGATCAGGTAGGTGTTGTAGGGCGCATTGGAGAGCGGGACCGTCCGGTGATAGATATAAGGCGGCATCGTTCCGACTGTGCCCGCGCGCAGCGGATAGGAACAGTCCGGAGTGATCGCCAGTCTGTCACCGGAGATCATGTATCCAAGTTCGTAGTAATCGCCGGCAGCCTCCAGAGTGGGCATCACATAATCGGAGTCCAGCGACCGTTTTATGATAGAAAAACTGGCATTGGCGGGCATGGGAAATGACATGGGAAACATCCTTTCTTATCAATTTTTGTCTAGTACTGACACAAACCATACAGCCCACAAGTCTAATTTCTGACTGGATAGAGTACTAGTACTCCATCCGGCTAG
>DKVL01000058.1:3288-12070 GCA_002491195.1 Lachnospiraceae bacterium UBA7179 | reverse complement strand
TGACTTTTTATTTGCAGGCTAATTCATCTGAATTTACTCCCACGATCAAAATTTCACACTGTTCTTTTGCCCGATTGATCAGATTCAAATGTCCTATATGAAACATATCAAAAACACCTTGAGTATATCCTGTCTTATACATATAATCTTCCCTTATAAAACATTTCTCTCGCTCATACCTTTACTTTCGACATTTAGCTGCTGAATGTAGCATTTTATTTCTTATAGTCTCACTATACTACTTATTGTAGCATTTTGCAACCCATTGCAGCGTTTAAATGTTTAAAATTAGATTATGGTTACTTTTCACACCCCAATCACTTATAAGCTGATAAAAACCGGCGCAGGTGTGAATAGTAATGATTATGGAGGTATTTGTTTATGTTTGAAAATCTGGGAACAAAACTAAAATCTGCCCGTATTAATAGTAACCTGTCAAGAAAGCAGGTTGCTGAATTGATTGATGTATCCGTTAGTACGATTGGGTTATATGAAAGCGGGACACGCCTGCCTTCCCTGTCGATCCTTGTTAAACTTGCTGCCCATTACAAAGTATCAGTTGATTATCTGCTTGACCTTAATACAAATTTCAGTAATACCCTATCATTAGATGGTCTGTCCTCAAAGCAAATTAAGACATTGAAAATGGTTTCTGAATGTTTCCGCAATGAAGAATGCTTTTAATTTTAAAAACAGGGAAATACTACCAGTGTCGAAGAAACGGGGCGATATTGTGATCAGCTATAAGCACAATTTCAGCCCCTATACGATCACGAACCTAAAGCGAAACAAATCTATAACAATGCACACATTGGAAAAGCTGTGCAAAATCCTTAATTGTCAGGGTGAAAGCATAGTTATTTTTACACCGGACAAATAAAAAAGGCATTCTTAATGATTCATTCAGTCCTTCATTTTGGGAACGTCTGATATAAATAAAACAATAAAAAATCTGATGCATCATATGGCAATTCCATACTTTACATCAGATTTTCCTTATCTGTTATTGATCTGTCCAGATTTTGAATCATTCGTCTTCAAGACCATATATTTATTTTCTTTATTGCATATTCGCCTACATAGTGTTAATATGTATTTATACCTACGATATGTTAGTATAAAAGGAGAACACTATGGCACAACAAATTTCCGAATCAGAACTGGTACTTATGAAAATCATCTGGAATAATGGAGGAACAGCCCTATTCTCGCTCATCATGGAAGAACTGGAAAAAGGCCAAAACGAATGGAAGGACAACACCGTACTCACCCTGCTTTCCCGGCTGGTAGAAAAAAAGTTCCTGAAAGTCAGGAAAATCGGCAGAAGAAATGAGTACATAGCGATCATGACAGAATCAGAATATCAGACCATGCAGACTCACCGCTTTCTCGACAAAGTATACGGCGGCAACGTGAAAAATTTAGTATCCACATTGCTGCGGCAGGACATTCTCTCGGCCGATGAATTGCAGGAAATCGAATCCTTTTGGAGAAAAGAAAGTGAATGCACTGAATAATTTCGCAATAAAAAAGGACGGATTCCCTTGATATTTCAAGGCTTTCCGTCCTTTTTTGCTAATTATTCAGCCGCCTGTAAATCCTGCGGATAACAGGACTTGAACCTGCACGGTCTCCCACCAGAACCTAAATCTGGCGCGTCTGCCAATTCCGCCATATCCGCATTCCACGTCTCATCAAACGTGCTTCTATATTCTACCAAATACAACTGCAAAAGTCAACCACCTGACAATGGATTTTTCGCAACAGCTCAGGACTGCACCATTACGATTTTTCATACGAAATCCCATCTGTTCTCCACTCAATACTTCCAAGCCCACACTCCAGCACCGCAGTTCCCAGCGCCGACTCATTCTTATATGACTTCTTCGATGCGAAACTTCTTAATCTGCTGCCATTTATTTTAACACTTCCCACTGCGCAGGAAACATCGTAATTGAAATCATTCTCTTTATTTTCCAGCTGAAAATTACAGTTTCCTACACCGCAGCTCACCTTGACATCCCCGTTGATTTTTCCCTTGTAGACGCTCGAACCCACACCACAGTCAATATTGAGCCGGCCTGTTGTGACTCCTTTCATCTTCGCCTTCCCGGCTCCGATCTCCACATGCAGACCATCTGCTATGGACAGATGTGCTGCTTTCCATTTTCCCGCGCCAATCTCCACCTTCATCTGTATACAGGCAATCGGAACCGCTTCCAGATCCATTGAACCTGCACCAATCACCAACGATACATCATCCAATGACATATTGACCGGAAGATACAGCATAATCTCTGCCTCATCCTGATCAAACCTGTGCAGATGAATGACACCCTCCGCCTTGTAAACAATGACAAGTTTTCCAGACCTTAATTCACAGGTGTATCTGCCATCCTGCAGATTCTTTGCCTCCACTCTGATTTCCCCGCCAGCTGATTTTTCGGTTCTCACAGCTGCAGCCGCTATCCGCAGATCCAGACTCTTTACATCCTCCGCTAAAAACGTATCGACACGCACTTCTTTTTCCATAGTTTCCATAATTAACCTCCTCTATACATAGTGAATCTCAATATTGCCAAAATTTGTCTCACCCTTCAGGTACAATACAGCGCTGCTGGTCCCTATCATCTTTCCATGCTCGTTGATACTGCCAAAACAGTGCTCCAGCTCATTCTGCACGTTCCATTCCTTTGGAATGTAAAGAATCGTCTCCCCAAAGTTGTTTTCGACCTGTACAAACGCAGTACTGCCCTGAATGATCGCATTGTCAAAATAGATTGTCATACTGCCAAAGTTATTTTCCAGATACGCCTTGCACAAATTATCAGAATTAATATATCGAATCGCTGAACCAAAATTGTTTTCGCAGCGGATTTTCTCACCATTGCACTGCTCCCTGGAATTTCCGATTCCCCTTGCGCCGTCACTGTTCCACTCAAACTCGATACCGCGCTTTTTTTTCCCTTTGCCGCTAAACAACAGCGACAGCCCGATACTGAGCAGAAGCGCCGCAGCCAGAACCGTCCATGGCGTCAACGCCTCAATTCCCAGCGGTTTGTCATAGATAATACATAGAAACGCTGCTGCAAATAACATTTCATAAAAATTCCTGTGGCGGATACCGTCCACTGCCATCCAGACCAAAAACACAGTCGCCAGAATAGCAAACACGCCCACGTCCGGCAGTATACCAAGCTTACTGACAATGACAATCATCGCCATCACTATAAAAAAGATCCCCCAAAATATTTTTCGTTTTTTCATCGATGCAACCTCTTTTCCTCCAATTTACTGATCAATGGTTTATAGTAATACCGCGAAACATAGACCTGCTTGTGGGTGTCTGTAAATGCCACCACACTCGACGCTGTCAGGTTTCGGTCGATAGAATAAATATGGTTTGTATTCAAAATCGTCGATTTTGATACCCTCATAAAAAATCCTGGAAGAATATCCTCCAACTCGTAGAGCTTGTACTTGATCTGATAAGCATCCGACCTCGTGTGAGCGCTGATCCCCTTTTCGTCCGTCTCAAAAAACAAAATCTCATCCAGCATCAGATAGTACTCTGTATTCCCTTTATAAAAAACAAATTTCTGTGTCGCCCCGGCGGCTTCACTCACCGCTCTTTGAATGGCGGAGATCTCCTCCGTCAGCCTCCGGCAGCGAATCAGCACCTCGTCTTCCTCCAAGCCTTCCTCAATATCAATCTCTATTTTCATGTCTATACTCCTTGCACGCTCCAACACGATCTGGCGCGCATACCAAACAACCTCACATTTCCCGCTCTCCCACCCGAAATACTTTGATCGAATCACCGAACTTTCCTCCATCATAATAAAACGAACCGCTGCTGTAAATAGTTTTACATTAAGTGGTTCGTTTTTCACACTAAGTGGTAATTTATTGTTTAATCATAATCAGGAATATTTCTGATGACCCTCTTATTGATCCGCATCATAAAGAATGCCGACACACAGAACGACATCGTCTCCGCAATCGGGAATGCCCACCATACTGCATGAAGCCCTCCAATCTTTGCAAGAATATATGCCGCCGGCAAAAGTACCACAAGCTGCCTCGCAACGGATACGACCAGGCTGTACACCCCGTTTCCAAGCGCCTGAAATACAGAACCCGCTATAATACAGAACCATGCGATCAGGAAATGCACGCCGATGATGCGCAGCGCTGGCACGCCAATGGCAAGCATCTCCTCCGATGCCTCAAACATTCCCAGCAGCACCCCGGGTATCGTCTCAAATACGATAAAACCGACAAAAAGCAGTATCAATGCATACACAAGACTGCATTTGATGGTCCTGACCACCCTGGTCCGCTTCCCTGCCCCATAATTAAACGCCACAATCGGTATCATTCCATTATTCAGCCCAAACACTGGCATAAAGAAAAAACTCTGCAATTTAAAATAAACACCAAACACAGCCGTCGCTGTCGACGAAAACGTGATCAGTATCATATTCATTCCATAAGTCATCACGGAACCTATCGCCTGCATAATAATGGATGGCACACCGACTCTGTAAATGTTTCCGATCGTACCAGCATCCGGTTTAAAGTCCTTTACAGAAAGAGTGATCTCCTTATTGACCTTGATATTAAAAATCAGTCCGAGCGTCCCGCCCACGATCTGACCGATAACCGTTGCAACCGCCGCGCCGGCTACACCAAGTTTCGGCATTCCCAAAAGCCCGAAAATCAATATCGGATCAAGGATAATGTTCGTCACGGCTCCAGCCGCCTGTGTGATCATGGAATACAACGTCTTTCCCGTGGACTGCAGGAGTTTCTCAAAAATCAGCTGCGCATATAATCCAAAAGAACATACGCACACAATCGTCAGATATTGTACCCCAAGCGTCAGAATCTCGGGATCTGCATCTTTTACCTGCGTTGCATAGAAAGGCCTGACCCCGACGATTCCCACGATCACAAACACAAGATAACTGATAACAGCCAGAAAAATGCCGTTCATGGCTGTCCTGCTCGCCTGTTTCATGTTTTTCTCTCCAAGCTGCCTGGAGAGCAGTGAATTAACTCCCACACCTGTACCTGTGCCGAACGCGATCAGAAGCGTCTGTATCGGAAATGCAAGTGACACTGCGGTCAGCGCATTCTCACTCAACTTTGCCACGAAAATACTGTCCACAATGTTATAAAGCGCCTGAACCAGCATGGAAACCATCATCGGCAGCGACATGTTTAAAAGTAACTTATTGACAGGCATGACGCCCATCTTATTTTCCTGAGTTTCTACACCCTCTTTAGCACTCATTTGTTCTCCTCCTTTTTTATCCGTATGTACTATCGCTAAAAACACGCAGGGAAGTGCAGGACTATGCTGCAACCATAAATTTCCCTACACTACTGTGCATTAAAAACAGGATCATATCCGCCGCCAACCAACAGATATGCCCCTGTTTTGCATAGTAATCTCTATATAAAAACTTTTTTCCAAATCAGATTTTTGTTTCAACGAAAATCGCATAGATTGCCTTGATCGCTGTCTCAAAATCCTCATTCGCGACACCGATAATAACATTTTGCTCGCTTGAACCCTGGTCAATCATTCTGACATTTACGTTCGCATGAGCCAATGCGGCAAAGATGCGTCCCACAGTACCCCGCTGCGATTTCATACACCGCCCCACGACAGCAATCAGTGCAAGATCCGACTGAATCTCAACATGATCCGGATTGACTGCCTTGTTGATGCCTGACAAAATATTCTGTTCCTTGTCGACAAACTCTGACTGATGCACCATCACATTCAAGGTGTCAATCCCTGAAGGCATATGTTCAAAAGAGATATTATACTCCTCAAACACCTGCAGCACTTTTCTCCCAAATCCAATCTCTGAGTTCATCATATCCTTTTCGATATTAATCGACGCAAAGCCCTTCTTTCCAGCAATGCCAGTGATCGTATATTTCGCCTTCTTGCAGGTATTACCAACGATCCATGTTCCCTCATCCTCAGGCTGGTTTGTGTTTCTGATATTGATGGGGATTCCCTCTTTTCTCACCGGGAAGATCGCATCCTCATGCAGAACACCTGCCCCCATATAAGAAAGCTCCCGCAGCTCGCCGTAAGTAATGATATCGATTCCCTCCGGATTGTCAATAATGCGCGGATCCGCGATCAGGAACCCGGACACATCTGTCCAGTTTTCGTACACGTCAGCCTGGATCGCTTTTGCCACGATCGAACCTGTGATGTCAGAACCGCCTCTCGAAAAAGTCACGACTGTTCCATCCTCCATCGCGCCGTAAAACCCTGGAATGACTGCCCTCTCCACACCTTCCAGTCTCTTTGACAACAGTTCCTGCGTCTTTGCGGCATCAAACACACCATCCTCATTAAAGCGAATCGCCTCCGCCGGATCGATAAATTCATAACCAAGATAGTTCGCCATGATAATACCATTCAGATACTCACCACGGCTGGCCGCATAGTTCGAACCCGCTTTTCTCTTGAAATTATCAATAATCCTGTCAAACTCCGATGACAGATCAAGGTCCAGTTTTAATCCGTCAATGATCTCCTGATACCGCTTCTCAATCTGGGCCATCTCAGCACTAAAACTATGATCCTTCTCCGCCAGTGCATAACACGCATACAGCATATCTGTAACCTTGGTATCCTTATCAAACCGCTTTCCCGGCGCAGAGGGCACAACAAATTTCCTGTCCTCGTCTGCATGAATGATATTGCCGACTTTCACAAACTGCTCCGCACTTGCCAGTGAGCTTCCTCCGAATTTAACTACTTTTTTACTCATTCTACACAATTCCTTTCCCCTAACGAATGTATCTCACATTGCATATATCTATATGAACTGTTCCAGATATCCCGTGCAGACGAATCTGTCCCTGAACAGTTTCTTATTATATTCATATTCAATAACACTGTCAGTGTGCTGTCTTGATCATATCAATCTACCCTGATCATTGACAATACGCTGCCGAATTTTGCCGCTTTATCCTTGTATTCTGCCTCGCTCATCTCCTCTGTGACAAATCCGCACTCGCCGTCAGCTACATCTGCAAACATCTCAACTTCGCCAAAAACATCTTTAATCTGCGCTTTATCTGTCGAAGACACACGCACAAAGAACTTCCTGACTGCACCGTCAATCGGGGATATTTCCAGTTTCTGATCCTCCCACTTGATGTCCAGATGCCTGCCAATATGCCTTGCACAGTCAAGAACATCTGCCACAACCGCACTCGCTGTCGCAAGCTTCCCTGCACCCTTGCCGTAGTACATTGTCTCTCCGCCCATATTACAATTCACCAGAATGGCATTAAACACCCCCTTAACCGCATAAAGAGGATTTTCCGGTTTCACGATAAACGGAGCCACAATCGCATAATACTTGTCGCCTTTTTTAACACTCTTTGCAAAGAGTTTGATCGTTGCCCCCATTTTCTTCGCATAGGCGAAATCGATATCCGTAATTCCCGCAATCCCCTCTGTCGTGATATCCTCAAAATTGACATTCCTGCCATATGCAAGCGAGGTAAGGATCGCAATCTTTCTGCACGCGTCAAATCCCAGGATATCTGCGTCCGGATTCTTCTCCGCATAGCCCTTTTCCTGCGCCCTCGCCAGTACATCCTTGAATGCGAGTCCCTCTGTCTCCATCTTGGTCAATATATAGTTGGTTGTGCCATTCAGAATACCCGTGATCGAAAGGATCTCCTCCTGTGCAAGCGATGTCCGAAGCGGTCTGATAATCGGAATCCCGCCGCCGACACTCGCCTCAAACAGATAACTGCACTGATGTTCCTTTGCGATCTGTATCAACTCAGATCCGTGCTTCTCAACAAGTTCCTTGTTGGAGGTACACACACTCTTTCCGCTCTCCAGCGCACGTTTCGTGAACTCATATGCAGGGTGCTCGCCCCCCATTGTCTCGCATACGATTGCCACCTCTGCGTCATTGATGATTGTATCAATATCATGAACCAGTACTTCCTGTACAGGATCACCTTCAAATGTTCTCAGGTCGAGCACATACTTAACCTCGATCTCGTCACCAATCCTGCCAGTGATGAGATCTTTATTCTTTTTGATGACCTCGTACACACCGCTTCCCACTGTACCGTATCCCAATATTGCTACTTTTATCATTTTCCTCGACCTCCTGTGTCATTCTATTTATTCCCTGCCAAGTACCTTTACATTATGCACTCCACTTCTTTTTTCGATCGCTTCCACCATCTCGGACACATCACCTGTCGCATCGAGAATCTGGATACTCAGCGACAAAGACGCTGTACCATTGATCGGAATCGTCTGGTGTATGGTCAGTATGTTCGCGCGAAAATCCGCCACCACCTTCAGCACATCCGACAAAAGCCCTGGCTCGTCATCCACACTGCACGCCAGTGTGAGCGTCTTCCCCTGCGTAGAATCATGAAATGGAAAAATATCTTCTTTGTACTTATAATAAGAACTTCTGCTGATTCCTACGCGCTCGACTGCTTCCTGTACCGATGAGACTTTCTGTGTCTCCAATAACCGGTTTACCTCAACGACCTTTAACAGCACTTCTGGCAAAGCCCTCTTTTTCACAACATAATAAGCTGCTGTCTCCTCCATCTGTCCTATGCTCCTCATTTTCTCTGTTTTTGTAGCAAAGACAATTGTGCGTCACTGCAATACATATTATCATAACGCACAAAAAAGTGCAACCCATTTGTTGCACTTTTTCTAAAACATAATCCGTTACTGGTTACTGTTCACTCCGTT
>DKVL01000058.1:0-3091 GCA_002491195.1 Lachnospiraceae bacterium UBA7179 | reverse complement strand
TGTTACTGTTCACTCTGTTCCAGTAACGGGCAAAAATCCATGCAAAATTTGCTTCGCAAATGGATTTTTGCATTGCAGGCTATACGTTTTCTCACGGAATGCGCAGTTCAGCGCATTCCTGACCTGTGAACAGTAACCGTTACTGTTCACATTTTGATTTTCCTCAGGCCGCTGGCAAAACGAGAATTTGTCCCGGATAAATACGATCGGGGTTTTCCCGCAATTCCTGATTAGCCTCATAAATCGATGGCCATGCATCCCCTGTTCCATAATATTTTTGGGCAATGCCCCATAAAGTATCTCCCAATATGACAGTATATGTATTGAAATCATGCATCGTTGTATTGGCAGCGGTTCCGCCGATTTGAATACGTCCATGGGGAGAACCGTACTGCGCTTGTGTGACCACGCCGTTCAACGTGTCGGTGATATAGCGGATCAGCACATCGCTGTCCACCATATACAGATCCTTCAAAATCGTAACGTTGTCTTTGCCGAACATCGAGAAACCGTCTCCCTGGCTGTACAGCATATAGTCATGACAGGCCAGAGAATAGCGCCCCGCCGGGTCAAGGGGAGCATAAGCGCCGTCCTCACCCAATATCTGGATATCATATACCCGGCGCGGTCCATCCACCCGCAGAAACATTCCGTTGTCATCAGTGACTACACTGGAAGGAACCGACTCATCAATGGCGCAGCGCAAACCAGAAATGTGCAGGAATCCGCCGCTTTCTCCCTTGCCCACATTCTGATAAGCATGCTCCAGGGCGTCGATAATCTGCTGACCCGAAACCTCCACCAGACAAACCATATTGCCATAAGGAAGAACCTGAATAATATCGCCATAGGTGATGCTGCCCGGCTGAATATTTGCCCGGATCCCGCCGCCGTTAATCCAGCCGATGTCCGCACCCAACATGATCCGACAGGCGTCAGCACACAGATCACCCATGTTGGTCTCCTGGCTACGGATCAGCCGAACGCCAGTATCCGGATCACTTATGGTAAGCAGCACCTGAGATTCAGCCACCGTCTGAGATAACTTATCCTCGTATTGCTTTTGGATGCTCTGCAGCAGTGCTTTTGTCTCCTGGTAGGCTGTAGATTCTCCACCGTTGTATTCAGTGACTAGCTGAGTGCTAAGAGTTCCGTCTGCAGCGATGGTCAACTGGCCAATGGCGCTAAGTTTAGTGCCTGTCTGGGTCAGCAGAACCTTTTCTCCCGCCTGATTTTCGACTTCCTGACTGGGGACAGTGCTGTGAGAGTGTCCATCCAAAAAGGCGTCAATTCCAGTCGTATGAGCGATCACGTCAGTGGACATCCAAGGGGAAGAATCCGGGTCAACACCCAAATGCCCCAGAGCCACCACATAATCGGCTCCCTGCTTTCGAACCTCATCCACCGTCTGCTGAACACGGTCATAAAGCTCCTGCCCATTCTTTCCACCACAGAATCCATAAATATAGTTTCCGTTCTCATCCTGGAAGTAGGTTGGCGTCGATTTGATAATGGACTCTGGCGTATCAATACCGATGTAAGCTACCTGCACATCATCATAGGAAATGATCTGATAGGGCGCAAGGACAAGCTTTTCCTGATTCAAATCCACAAAGTTGCAGCAGATGTACGGAAACCCGGCATGTCTGACCAAGGATAAGAACCGATCTACTCCATAATCAAATTCATGATTCCCAGGAATCGCCAGGTCATACCCAACCTGATTCATCAGATCGATGGGCCAGCTGCCATCTGACAGTGCTCCGATCACATCGCCCTGAATGGAGTCTCCGATATCCACCAAAGTGACATAATCTGCACCATATTGCTCCTCCAGCTGCGCTTTATACCCAGCCAATGCGGCGTAGCCCAGATGGTCATCCACTCCACAATGAACATCGTTCGTATAGAGCACCACAATATCCCTTTCGCGAGACTCCGGCTCATCTGCCGGCACAAGCGTTTTTTCACTCAACTTCCAAACCTGCGCTCCATAAAACGGATTCGCCGTGCCCACATATAATCCCGCGTCAGTGACGCCAAAAGCCCAGCAGCCGTGATTGAACCGATCCCCGAATCCGTCTGAAGTAATCGTCTGAAACTGCATCTTCCATATATATTGGTTTTCATTTCGTCCAAAACCAGAACCCAGGCCAGACAGGGAACCATTCTGAAACATGTTATCCGCATCCCCCACTACCAGTTCTACATTTTCATCATGGTCCATGCGGTACAAATTGACGGACTGCGCAAAATTTGCCTTCATGGTTTCCTCCTCATAGAAATGTCCCAGCACCGTCTTCATGGAAGAGAGGGTGTTCATCCACGCCCCATAACAAGTTCCGATATACATATGGTCTCCATACCCGTTGGAGCCCCATGTATAGTTCTGTTCACGATCTCCGATACCATCCGGGAGATTGACTCCCAGGCTCCCGTCTCCGATATAGTCCACGATCCCGTCAGTGGTCTCCACGCCGCTGCCAGGATGCGTAATCTTTTGCGCGATATAATCGCTGTCCGAGGTATAAATCTCAGTTTCCTTGGCCACGACAATTTCCACCACACTGCACACCGACACAATGGATAAGACCGCAGCCATAAGTTGTTTACACCAAGCTGTCTGTTTCATATGAATTATCTCCTTTGCTTTTTATATCAATATAATAATATCTCTTAGAGCGTATTTGAAAAACGCTCTCAGTATAAACATAAAAATGGCATTTTTAATACTTGAAATATTAAAAATGCCATAACGAATGAGACATCGGGGACTCGAACCCCGGACAACTTGATTAAAAGTCAAGTGCTCTACCACCTGAGCTAATATCCCATATTAATTAAATTATTTTACAAAATTGATCACACCAGCCTTGTCATAACAAAACTGGGCTAGCTGGATTCGAACCAGCGAATGCAGGGATCAAAACCCTGTGCCTTACCGCTTGGCGATAGCCCAAAAAGGTGGATACTGGGATTCGAACCCAGGGCCTTCAGAGCCACAATCTGACGCGCTAGCCAACTGCGCTATACCCACCATATATGAGAGATAAGGCAAGCTCAATCTCAAACGTGCTCGAAGGGATTCGAA
>DKVL01000043.1 GCA_002491195.1 Lachnospiraceae bacterium UBA7179 | reverse complement strand
TGCTATCGGAGAAATAGACAAGCAAGATGTGTCAGTTATTTTTCTACAGTTCCTTACTCCCTGCTAATAATGTTTTATATTCAATTCGAGCTCCTATTGGTTATATTGCCATTGCAAAGAACATTGTATCTACTAATCAAGGTTTTAATCGATTGTACCATTCAATACAAATATGAGCGTACTATCCATAAAAAAGCCTCAGTTGAGGCGTTTTTCTATAGCACACAATTGTCATCATTAAGAATGTGCAATGTTCGGTTATGAAGCGGATGATTCTCATTCAGCAGGAGATTGCGCAGGAACAATTCAAGGTATTTTGTCGTTTCATAAACACCCTTTTTCAGGTCGTTATAGTTTGCTCTGACCAACGAATTTCGAAAATACCATGCATTCTTGGCAAAAATGTCATTTGTCACGTCAAAGCCAAGCGTGCTAAGGTACTTGATAAAAAATACTGCAGTTGTTCTTGTCGTGCCCTCTTCAAATACATGAATCTGCCACAATCCGGATAGGAATGCTGCAAGATGATGTATGATTTCATCCATCGAGAGATTTTGATAGGAAAACTTCTTCTCCTCCGCAAAGTCATAGTCCAGCGTCGCCTTAAGTTCCGTGGCACTGCCGTAGATCACGGTCGCTCCATTCAGCACCCATTCCTTCTTTGTGATATTATAATCCCGAATGCGTCCTGCATGAGAATAGATACCAGTAAACAGTTTCCTATGAATGGAAATATATTCATTTGGTGTAAAACTGAACGCCTGCTCGGACAGAAGCGCTGCAATCCTTACCGAAACTTTGTCTGCCTCTTCGGTGCGGTCTCCAACATCAAGGGCAGGATTTTCTTCATAGTAGGTCTGCAAAAGCACACTTGCCTCTTCAAGAGAAATCTCGCCCTCAATATTTCGAATAGCAGTATGAACTAGATATTCCGACGGTTTAAGTCCATCAACCGCCTGCAGGCCAATTGCCGTATGCCATGCGTATCCTTTGTCCCGCTTTGATGGTTCAGATTCTTTGATATATTCCTTAAATGGATCTTTGTCCACTCTGTATCACCTCTCTGTTATCTTCCACAAATGATATGAAAAGGATAAGCCGTTCCATTTTGCGCAATTCCTTTCACATTTTTATATATAATATTGTGAGTATTATCACACTTTTATTATACTTTAGTATCCTGCAAAAATCAATTCACTCATTCTATAGCTGCCTTTTCTATTTGTCTTTTGACGCCTGGTACCTATCTAATTTCATCTCTATCCTCAATCATCGGAATCACTGGCGATAAAAAGGTATCTTCTCGTTCCTCCACAATACCTCTCGCCAGGGAAAACACTTGAAACCGGTTTTCCCTGCCCTCCACATCTTCATCATCATACAGATAGATCAATCCATAGCTGCCTGGAGCAAGTTCTCCAATTCTGCTGTACAGTTCAAATACCTCCCGCGATCGGGAATCCTTCCTGTTTGAATATAGTGTAAATTCAAGAAAGTATTCACCATTCATCGCCTTAATAGTCGGTTTGAACCAGTGCAGACTTTCAATGATATCCTGAATTTTTTGAACAATTAAATCAATCTGTTCTTCCTCGTCCATTGCCGCTTTATATGTTTCCCTAACAGTCACCCATCCGTGTAATTCTATCATCTGTTTTCCTCTTTCCTACTCTGCGCGCTAATGCCAGTTAAAATGTCTCCTTTCTTCAATTTCTTCTCCATTAACTCTAATCGTTTCGGGTTTGACAAGAACAACCAAACGCAAAGTTTTACCTGATCACTCAAGCCTTCGATCATCGGTCTTATTTGCCTTTGTCTTGCAAGTATGGATGGTAACATGTTTTTCCATCTCCTCTAATTCTCATAATTTTGTTTTATGTACCATTTGACAACATTCATAAATGGTGGTAATTTTTCTCCATCATCCGAATAAATCAAATGGATTAACTCTTCATCAAGCTCTTGTATGGTATTGTAAATTGCCTCACGAGCCTGCTTTAATCTATGCGAATTCAGATTCAGGAGCTCTGTTGTATAAACATCTCCATCAATCATACCATTCGGGAAATAACTAAATATATCTTCGCATGCCGGATTCAAAGGGGAAATGAACTTCTTCTCATCATAATTATTATCTTTTTTCGGACCGCAAGTCCTTTCTCCCTGAAATCCATAACAGGAAGCTACTAAATTCGAATAATCCAAGCTTCTCTTACTTACATATGTGCCTGAATGTCTAGGTTCAATATGCTCATTATGCGATTTTTTCGTATCAATTTCACAACAGCAGTATGCACAAATATATTTTTGTTCTTTTATCAATTCCTCATTAAGTCTTGAAATATAGGGTTTGAATTCTTTCGAATCATACGTAGCTTTTGGATACTTTTTCTTAAATTCCGCTAACCATTCAGGCTCTTCCTGTTTGTCTATATAAATCATGATAAACGACCTTTCTTAATCAGTATATTAGCCCTCAATACATCTTTATTGACTGAATCAGTTATTTTCTCTAATTCTTTTACTTTCCTTTCTGCTTCATCAAAAGATTTATGATTAATGAGCCTATATATATCATTAATCAAATTCTCTGTATTCGTATTTATCGATTTTGTTCCCATAAATTCTTCAAGAATATAATTGGCATCAAAACCATCAAGTCTCCTAAACTCCACGATTTCTCCTGATATACCTGAATTTCTCATAAAGAAAACATGATAGTCATCATCCACTTCACTAAGCACAATAGGCGAATGTGTTGTAATGATAAATTGAATATTAGGGAAAGTCTCCCTTAACCGCTTTAACACATTTCTCTGCCACAAAGGATGCATATGAAGCTCTATTTCATCAATAATTACTACTCCTTCACCTAAAAGCGGATTATCTAAAAGTGGGTTTGCGATACTAAGTCTTCTAGCAAGATCACCAAACATTGCCATAGTACATTTTTCACCATCAGACAACTGAGATACGTTGAGACTGATTCCGTTTTTTTCAACTTTCATCTCCAACTTAGGTTTTCTCGCAACCCTGAGATCTGTACATCCATCCATCATAACAAGCATAGCTTTTCTTACAGTCTCTAAGGATTTATCTTTATATTCGAAGTCTGCATTCTGTACTTTACATTCATTTTCATAATCTTCCTGACCTCTGAACCACTCAAAAAATGTCCTAAAATCTATTCGATTTTCTATCGCTTTGTCAAATGCAGAATAAATGTCAAATGTATGTCTGTTTCTTATTCTCATTGGAATGTCCAAGACCAGGCGATTTGTTCCATAATTAACAAATATTGGGATATTATCTTGTTTCTCATCATCTATATACTTTTCATGGAAAAGAGAGACGATATTTTTTAGGGCATTTAAATCATGTCCCCTTTTTCCCGTTTTTCTGACCATAGATCTATGATAGGTAATTCGCTGCTCTTCCATATCGAAATCTGCTTCTATCTTCGTCTGCGTTTTGCCATATTGAATATCATCTAATTCCAAATTAAAATTCTGCTTCAGTTCTTTTCTGTTCACAATCTGGTTAATAATATTGGCATATAGAAGATTGATACTTGTTAGCACAGAAGTTTTTCCAGTTCCATTCACACCGAAAATCACTGTACTCTTACCATCTAATTGTAATTCTGCCCTGTCAAATGATCTGAAATTTTTAAGTTCAAGCCTGTTTATCTTCATTTCTTCACCTTCTGTCTATGAATTCTTAATTATTTTACTCCATATTGAAAAAATAATCCCCTATAATACGAATGTATTTATAATACGTGCTCTAGCTTCATTTTGATGCAAAACTGGAAATTGTAACTGATAAATAGTTATGAGCTGTTCTAATAACTCACGTCGTTCATAGTCACTTCTAATAATTTCTTCATCTCTAATCTCATCAGAATATCCAATTTGGGTATATAAAAGTCTTGGATCATCCTTTTTAGCCCACATATCAAGATATGGCTTTTTTAATTCTTTTACTAAATCATTATAATTAGATGTCAACTCATCAATCTTTTGTGTACTCTTACCCTCCAGAAGCATGAATCTTAAGGATCTATTAAAGCAACCACTGCTGACATACCTTCAAAACGATCATTGTCACAGCAAATAATAACGCACTCCCTTATCACGCTCAATCTTATCCCCGCAGACACTGACATACCGGTACAGCTGTGCATAGACACGCGCCATTGAATCTTCTTTCTTTTCCATCTGGTGGCGGCGCATCGTCAAGCCGTCCGTCAGCTGTGAGAGCAGCTCTGACAACAGCTCCATACCATACGCAGCCGTGCGCCTGACCATATTATTTAACGTTTTCAATGTGCTGTCATGCACGGTATCAAATCCGCTCTGGTATAGATCTTCCATAAGATTTTCCACGTCGGACAACAGTTGTTCCAATGCTTCTTCCTGATCAGACATCTCCATCTTGACCTACTCCTCTCCTGATTCGTTCTGCTCTTTCCGGCATCATGTCGGACATGATAAATCTTCTTTTGCTTTCCGGGTGTATTCGGAAACAAATTCGTGTTTGGCCTCCGTATACCCGTCACGGTCATGCTCATATCATTTCCAAAGTGATAACTTTAGTTTTTCATATTCTTTAGCTCTGGACGGGTTGCGATTCATGTAATCCCTAAAGTACACTTCATCGTTATTGCCCCAATATCTCAAATGTAAGTGAAATACTTTTTGGGCAAAACCATTTTCTGTATATCCTTTATTCAATGATATGCTTTGCGCACTTTCCGCCATGCAAATATATCCATTCCGCTCAATCAGATTTTTCACCCTGCTCATGTCATACTCTAAAGGGATCTCAACAAGAATATCAATAATCGGTTTCGCCCATATATTTTCTATTGCGGTACTCCCTATATGGCTGATTCTGACCTTTCTATTTGAGAAAAGAGCGCATAATCTTTGATATTCCTCTTGATACCATATCTCCCATTGGTCATTATGTTCTGTCAGATCAATAGGAAATAATTGCCACAATTCTTCCAAGGTCATTTCAGATAATTTTTTTGACATAAAAGCCTCCATAATGATTAATTCCCGTATCGTGTTCCGCGCAGGCTCCTGTCAACGTCACAGCTCGGTCTCATTCAATTCTTTCTTGTTAAAAACAGCAACCGGATACATCCGGATTCTACCGCCGCGCAGATATACTTTGCCGAAAAAGCAGGGAAGATTTTCGTTCGTAATCCTCTCCAGATACCGGATTCCCTCCGCCTCGTCTTTGGAATAGACAACTTCCACCACAACTGCTTTTCCAGCCTCGTCATACAGATTCATGCATAGTTTTTGTTCTGTTTCCAGAAAAACCGCCTTCTCGCATGATGCTGGTATTAGAAACACAAGTTTTGTCCGCATTTCGCTGTCGGAGTCTTGCGAAATGCCCTCTTCCGACACGTTCTCTTTTCTTTGAAACTGTTCCTCAAAAAGCTGCGCAAAATCCTGATAATACCATTGTCCCAAAATGTCCGTGGTCAGCATATTTTTGTCCACTCTTCTATCCCGGATCAGCTCTCCCCTGGTCTCCTTGCTCGCTGAAAGCCTTCCCCTGCTGTCGCACTTTGCCTGTTCCAGATGAATCTGCCAGAACGCAAGCTCCCGCAAAGGAACCGACAGTCCCCATGGCGTCTCTGACCGATAGAACGAACCTGCACGATTCGCTGTATTGTTGTCATAAAACACTGGTCTCGCCTGTGTGTATGTATACCACTTCCCGGTATTTTTCTCCAGGAAATAGACAGTCTCGCCCTCATATCCGCTCTTGCTCACAAAATGTTCCATCGCGATCCCAAGCAGATCCAAATCGAGAGCCATCGTATACTCTGCCCGAAACGCGCCCGCCAGCTTTGACACTTCCAAGGCATTCCTGGCCTGTCCCAGTCGTTCTACCTGTCCGTAGAATGTGGTGAGCTGCCGCATCAACAACTGGATCCTTAGTGATGCCACCCGTTTCAGATATTTATTATAAGAATCCTGCAGCCGCCGCCATTCGTTCTCGAAATTTGGCAGTTTTGCGTTGTGACAGATCGTTGCCAACCGTTCCATATGGTCAATCGCATCCTGCGGTGTCCTGGCCAGTCCTGTGTCCAGAAGCTCCTCCAAACAGTTTCTCATCTGAGAGACAGCGTCCTGAATCTGCTCCATGTCATAGTCCATATCTCTACTCTGGTCCTGTTCCAGATCGTCAATATTCAGCTGCCCTGATTCCAGCTTACACCACAAGACTGCCTCCGCTTTGTGGACACAAAATTCTTTCTTGTGACAGGTACAGGTAGAATATTCTAATGGATAGAGGAGCTTCACTGTCATTGCCTGCGCCAGGGGCTGTACTGTCACGACACTGGCATAATCGATCTGCGGTCTTTTCCCTGCCCTGGTGCTGTCAATCAAGTTCTGCAGCCGTCTGGCGCCAAGACTTTTGCAGAGCTTTTCCAATGGGTAGCTGGCAATTTGCTGTAATACATTGTTTGTCATTGTATTGCCGGACTTTGGGAAATTGCCGTCAACCGCATTCCCTTCTTTAAAGACCTCTTTGGCAGTTTCTTTCTTTTCCTCGCCTGTGACAGTCTGCTTTTCATCTATCACTGCCCCCTTCGCGGCAGGCTCTTGTTTTGCTGTTTTCTGATCGTTTTCTCTTTCTGTTTCTTCTTCTGTTGTTTCTTTTTCTATAATTTCTTTTTCTGTTGTTTCCTTTTTTACAGTTTCTTTTTCTACGGTTTCTTCTGCATTTCCCTGCACGGATGCTTCCTGATCGATTACTGCAGACATCTTCTGCACTGTAAGGATTCCCAGTATGACATGGCGGCAGATGCTTCGCGACGGGCAGGAACAGGTGCTTTCCCCGAGCGGCATCCTGATATGGACTGTCTCTTCCCCGACCTTTACTGTAATCCCTTCTTCCATAGAGAACCCTTGCAGGAATCCACTTGCAGCTTCTTCTAAAATTTCATTCTGATCTTGATCCAGGAGCTTACACAAAGTCGTCTCCATATCTTTATATGCACGCTTTACGATTCCTTTATTAGAAATGCCGACTAAATAATCGTCATCAATCTCCCGAAAAACAGATTCCCATTCGCCCATATAAATCCTCCCCGCTAAGGAACTGTTCAAAAATAACACTATTCAAAAGTTATTTCTTAACAATTCCTAAGCAAAATCATAAGATTTTCGCTATAAACCCGGACAGCTCCTCCGGTGTCATCGCGCCGACACAAGCTCCCATATCCGCGAGCACTGCCGCCGCTTTCTTATCATAATTCGGCACCGCATCGTGGTCAAGCGCTGGCAGCACGATCAGCTTTGCCCCACTCTCGATTATATTGTTACTTACCTGGTATAGATGATGATAACTGCCGCCCTCATAGAGGTCTGTGACCAGCACCACCATCGTCTTGTGAGGTATCTCGATCAATTGTTCGCAGTAGGCAAGCGCTCCGGCAATGTTCGTGCCGCCGCCAAGCTGGATGCTCATGAGCGTCTCGACCGGATCACTGGCAGATCCGCTTAAGTCCACCACATTCGTGTCAAAAATGACAAGCCTTGTATCCAGCATCGGGAGACGCGCAAAGATTCCCGCCATGACAGCGCTGTGAATCACGGAATCCAGCATGGAGCCGCTCTCATCCACACAGATAACCACACGCCACTGGTTATACTTTTTCATGCGCGAACTGAAATATACCTGTTTCAGGACAATCTGCTTTGTCTCCGTGTCGTAATTTTTCAGATTCCTGCGGATCGTCTTTTGCATGTCCAGATTCCGCATAGACTTCACCGGGCTGCTCTCATTGCGGTTCAACCGCCCGAACAACGTCTTTTTCATCTCCTGCTCAAGCTGTCTGGTCAGTTCATCGGCCACCTTGCGCACCACCTGTCTGGCAAGTTCCAGCACTTCGCCTTTCATCATATGTTTTAGCTGCATGATCGTCTTTAATAATTCCTTGTTCGGTTCCAGCTTTCGCAAAACCTCGGGATCCGTCAGCAGCTCTGTCATTTCGTATTTTTCCAACGCGTGCCGCTCCATGATCTCCACGGTATTCTGCGGGAACAGCGTCTTGATCCTGGACAGCCAGTGCGGGACGGTGAGCTGGGAATCCTCTCTTCCCCCGCGGCGATCTTTGCGGATCTCCTGATCGTCGCCGTATTCCCTCGAATACAGGTAATCAAGCGCCTCCTCCATCTCCATCAATTTCAGATTGCCCTCTGAAAATGATATCTGCCCCGCCGCATACTTTCCCAGCACCAGCCGCCAGCGGTTTAATACCTCTTGTTCGTCCGCCATATTCTCTCAATCCCTTCCCATGTATACGCTGCTAATTCTCTCCACCACATACTTCCTTGCTGCTAAATTCCCAAAATCCCCCGCGCATAACGATCCAGTTCCTTGCCATATGCATACCACTCCGGCAAAACCTCATCGCGCTCCATCAATTCGCGCCCGGTCCTGTGGTGAAGCCCTGCTGCCTGCTGCGCGATCTTATCGGTCTCAAAAGGCGTAAAATACGCAAATGCCATTCGAAGCTGGGGCAGCAGTTCCATAAACTCCGTCTCGTCAACCTCACCAAGAAACGTATCGATCATCCCAAGGATCTCATGTTCCATCAGGATCAAATCCTTCGCCGTAAAGAACAGGCCCCGGAAAAAAACTGCTGTCTTTAAAAGCTGCTGTCTCGTACCTGTGAGATACCCTCTGCACGCTGCACCCACTGCATGAGAATCCTCCCTGCCGCCTCCATAGAGGATTCCGTGAATACAGCCATTTAACCCGGCATGAATCTGCACATCTTCCTGTATATGGTATAACGCATCATAAAAGTCCTCCCTCTCCCTCGTATCCTCCTGTCCTTTTCTTCCTGTGATCTGATACAATAATTTCAAGGCGTTCATGCCCGCATCTAACAGATCATCCTGCATTCGCGTGATACCCGGAAGCAAAGTAATCAGCTTTCTGACTCCCGTGTGCAGAAGCGCCCCGAACTGTAAGTCCGACTCGTAAAGGGTTCCCAACTCTTCCATCATTGTCAGGGATTTTGTGGCATCCGCAATCGAATAAAAGTCCATATCCTTTAAAATCAGTTCATGCACACGCTCATACACAAGATCAAGCTGGCTGGAGATTCCCATCTCAAACACCTGTGTCAAAAGAATCGCTGCACTGTCCGCCTTTGTATCCTGCCGAAGCCGCTCCTGCACAATGCTGACGATCGCCTCCTCCATGGTCGCACCATGTACTGACACATCGATCAGGGCTGCCAAAACCTGCGCGCTGTATTTGTATTTCCAGATTTCGCGAATCAGGCTGCGGTCTTTCCTCTGCTGCAGATTTGGTCCTTTCAAACGATTGGCAAACGTTGTCTGCAGGAAAAGCATCCGATGAAAGAACCTGCTCATCCGCCTGTGCTTTTTGCTGGAAAAGATCGAGAGCGTTACTTCTTTTTCCAACGTACTGTCTGTCCTGATCCCAAACTTTTTGCACTGGTCCTGAAAATCGAGAACGATCGGCGGAACGTCTGCAAGCGTACAGAGCGCTCCCGAACCAGTCCCCGTCATCAGCCGCCGCAGGATGCGAAGCGGCATATCTGATGTGATATTGTATTCTCCTTTTACATAGGAAGATAAAACCGCATCCTGCAATTCATAAGCGCCCGTCTGTGGTTTCTCGCGTAGCGCTGCAAGTCCCTGTGCCATCTGCCACGCACAGATCTCATCATAGGTCGACAGCGCTCCCTCTTCTTTTCGGACTTCCTTTCCCGATGCAACCACAAGGTCCAGCACTGCTGCATCATAAGGATTCTGCTCCTGACTGATCAGTCCTTCCCAAATCTTCTGATAAAATCCTGTGTAGGGCATACCGCTCGCATAACCGTTCAAGGCATCCGCTGCCTCCATGGAATATGGCATCAGGTAAACACTCTCGTCCTTATTGGGAACATAGTGCTCAATCTTTTTTGCATACCGAACAGTCTCTTTCCAGTTTTCATCAGATAACCGCTCTCTTAATCCCGGCGTGTGGAATCCGCCTGTGATCACGAGGATTCGCTGGATCTCTTTCTCTAATCCGCTACTCTCCTGGCTGGCCATTTCCCCATTTGCTTTCGCTGTATCACAGTTCTCCTGGCTGACGATTTCCCCATTTGCTTTCGCTGTATCACAGTTCTCCTGGCTGACAGTCTCCCCAATACTTTTCATTGTACCACTGCCTTTTTGACTGACGTTTTCCCCATGTTTTTTCACCATGCTACAGCCATGCAGCGCCTGCAGGGCGATCCGCGCCGCCATGTGCTGCTCCCGCGCAAGACAGCCCTCACGCTGCAGGACCTCCGCTGGCGTGTTGTCCCTTGCAAGCCCGCAGTATGTATTCAGATGGGAAAACCAGACATCACTGTCCTCGTAAAGTCCATTGAGCTCAAAATATTTCTCCCAAAACTCGTCAAAGCTGCGCAGTCCTGTCTTTTCACACAGTCTCTCGATGTAATCATTTCTCGTGAGCAGATAATCGTCATTGTAATTGTGCGGTGCCTCCCCTTGTGCTGCTCTCTCTGCCGAAGCCGCAAGAATGTCTCCATACGAGAGGTCAATAAATGACACTTCTGTCATATTTTTATGAGCTTCCCTGAGTGCTACAAGCTCCGGCGAATAGTCCAGAAACGGATAATAACACTTGTAATGCTCCTGCTCCTTAGAGATCTTCTCCGCCTTGTCATGATAGGCATAATAGATGGCAAACGGCGCACGTGTATCCTCGTGTAACATCACAGGCAGCAGCGCATTTGCATTGTCAGGTCCTTCCACCAGAACTGCGTCCGGTTTCCAGTCCGCAACGATCTTTTTGATCTGATACGAACACGCCGGACTGTGATGGCGGACAGGAATGAGCATTATTTCAGCCATTTCCTCGCTTCGTAATATTGTTTCCATAATCCACCCTCTTTGCTGCTCTTATCCCGAATCACCGTGTTGAAATATCCTTTTACTTTTTCCAGATCATCTTTGTCTTCTTTTGAGATCGCGCCGACCAGATTCTGGACAAGGCAATTCACGTCAAGATGTCCATCCCCATAATAATAGCCGGTAAGCATTGTCTGGTAATAGACCGACACCGCCTCCGCCGTGCTCATCACCGCATTGGGTTTGTCGATGCGATGTCCATACGAGGAAACACCCTCCCGCAGCTCATGGTATGTGGAGGCGAGCAGCTCCGCGACGTCCTCATCAGCCTGCATATCGACATGACTTTCCTGCGCAAGCATATTGACCTCATTTAGAATGATCTGCTTCTCAAGGGATACCTTATTGACCGGCATGACAGTCTCAAAATTAAAGCGCCGCTTTAACGCGCTGCTCATCTCATTGACACCCTTGTCCCTGGTGTTGGCAGTCCCGATCACATTAAATCCAGGGCGCGCAAACAAAAATCCCTCGTCGCCCAGCTCCGGCACATTCAAGACCTTGTCGCTCAATACGCTGATCAGACTGTCCTGAATCTCAGCGGGCGTTCTCGTGATCTCCTCAAACCGCGTGAGGATTCCTTTCTCCATCCCTATGTAGAGCGGCGACGGCACAAGCGCCTCCCTGCTCGGTCCCTTCGCAAGCAAGAGCGCATAGTTCCACGAGTACTTGATCATGTCTTCCGTTGTTCCTGCGGTTCCCTGTATCGTGTTCTTGCTGTTTCCGCTGATGGCGGCAGACAGAAGCTCCGAGAGCATCGTCTTTGCCGTTCCCGGCTCCCCGACAAGCATCAATCCGCGGTTTCCCGCAAGCGTGACGATGCACCGCTCCACAAGCGCGTCATTTCCGAAATACTTCTTCTTAATGTAATACTTTTCTCCCTGATACTTGACTGGTTTTTCACTGCCAAGGATAAATGTCCTGACCGCCTTCGGCGACATCTGCCAGTTATCTGGTTTTTTCACATTTTGATCTTCATTTTTAAGCGCCTCAAGTTCCTCCTGATAACGCACCTCCACTGGAGGTTTTATCGTTTCCTGCATAACTCTGGTCCTTTCTAATATATATCATACTTTTTTCCCTGATACTTGACTGGTTTTCCACTGCCGCGAATCATTTGTTTGTTCATAAATCGTTCAATTGTTTCCAGACAGTTCTTTCCTTTTATTATATACACCATCTTTCACAATAAGCAAGCATTCACTTCTTTTCTACCACATAAAACGTGTGCGCATACAACGGCATTTTTAGCATTGCCGTATTCCACAATGCCATAAAATCACTGTTGCTGATTCTTCTGTTATATTCTTTTTCATTGCAATTGGTATGTTCCACCGCCGACTCTGCCAGAAAAAGATTGTCCTCATCATACCCGACAACTGGTACAAAATGCAGCCATCGCTTATCTTTTCTGGATTTTATAAACACAATGACAGGATTTCCTTTGCACACTTCTCTTTTCAGTGCATTTAGATTTCCAGCGCAGTATGTTACATGAAATCCATAACTTTCGAATACTTTTTTGATTGCTTTGGGAGGTACGCAGCCATCAGATGCTTTGTAAGGCATCTTTTGATAGATCTCTGTCCCGTTGGCGGGAATATCGTAATGACGCAAAAGAATACGATTCTCCTTACCAATCACAAATTGAGAAATGCTAATCGATGCTGCTATTTTCAATGTATAACTTCCCATCACGATCATGTCCACGATTGTCGTGATCACAAACGCACTGATCCCTGTCGCCATGAGCAGCCACACGAGCCATTCCATCCGCTTTCGCCTCCCATGTCATTCCTCCGCCTACTACTCTCTTTCTGTCCGTGACAATACCTCCAATGTGCGATATTTACTGAGATCGTCACCCATCCCCTTAAACGCATAATTATATGGCACCTGCGCTTTATCCATTGTAAATATTTCACATAGTTCCATTTCAACAAATTCGAGCAGCACACTCTTAATTTTTTCAACCAATTCTTTGCTGCACTCATCAAAGTTCAGTTCACAGTATGCATAATTTGAATATTTTTCATAAGTCCCCCATGCTCTAACGTTCATACTAAGGTAACAGCTGCTGTCTAATTCTGTATGATAATCTTTGGGCAATGAACAAACAGATAATGCTCGAACTGGTTCTCCATTGGCTATGACCGTTCTTATTTTTCGTTCACTGCGCCGAAGCGTTCTTAGTTTTGCAGGATAGGAAGTGCCGACAATCCCTACATGAGTTGGGGGATATCCAATCATACCAATTAATTCCTTAGCCCTGTCTAACCATTCCTCCCAAAAACCATCTCTATGGTTACACACTCCATAGATTACAATGCCTAATTCTTTAACAGCCATTTCATCCACACCTTTCTCTCATCTTCCATTCACTATTTACCCTTAGAAACTTCACGCCTCTTCTGATCCTGGTGCACAATTCTCTTCCTTTTGCCTTAGAGCATGTATCCAGTTCGCAAATATATTGAAATTATAACACACACGCACTGCTTGTTACAGTTCTTTTTCTATGATAAAATACTATAAAGGCACATCTGTGAATGGCATTTTTGATCATATACAGGAAGATCACAAATAATATTCTCTTTTGACTTATGTAGTCAAAGCATCTATAAGGAGGACTCATGCTACAATACAAATTATTTCATAATTGGGAAATATCATTCCCTGATGATTGGTCGGCAAAATATGATACAGAAAATGGACAATATATCTTCTACCCATCAGACAGTGATCTGACATTTCGCCTTACACCGTTTTACGCCAGGAAAGAAGACCAGCCAGCGCCTATTGACATCATGGAAAACGCATACACAAACTCAATACCCATATCCGCAAAACTGCGAGACCCAGATAGTCTTGCATTGGAAGGATTACATGTTAAAGCATATGAAAATAAACAAATTCAAAACGGGAAAAGTGTATATAGCATCCATGTAGGATATTATACTGTTGGGAACTTGCTTTCCATCAATATATTCGGTACCTATAAACCAGAGTGTGAACAGGCTCTGTGCCATCTCAAAACAATTAAATTCTCCAGCTGAAACTGTCAGCAAAAAGCGGACAGTCGCAGCAAAGTCCATTCAAAAATCAGGAGGTTACATACTACTATGAAGTTATTCTCATTCAAAAAACAAAATCAGCAGGCGGGCTTCGCTTTTCAGATTGAAGATATGTTTGCCCTGAAAAATGGTGGTGTCGTTGTCGCAGGACAGATCACTGAGGGTGTGCTCCATCAAGGGGAGCAGACAGTCTGTGTGCCGAAAACCGGAAACGCTTTTCTCTGCGTTATCGAGTCCATCGAAATGCCTGATCCCCATCACCCGGAACAGTATATCCACCCCAGCGACGCGCGGGCCGATGGCCCTTGGAATGGGCGCTGCGCCTTGATGATCCCAGATCGGTCCAAATCAGATTTCCATCCTGGAGACCGGCTGGTTCCCGTGGGCTCTGTGCCGCTGGACGAGCCGCAAGTGACAAGTCCAGAACCCAGTCAAAAGTTTTTATTCCGTATCGAACATATCTTCAACATACGGAACGTGGGAACTGCCACCGCCGGCACTGTGCTGAATGGCAGCGCTGGCATCGGAGATACTGTGTCCTTCGGTCATGCACCTGGTGAAACTGTATTTTCCTGTAAGATCAAAGCCATTGATGGAAAGGGAAGCATCGAGGGTGGTATCGGCCCAGTGGACAGGGCTACTGCAGACGGTCCCTGCCGCTACGGCTGCTCCCTGATCTTGGACGAATCGGACAGTCAACGCTTCCAGACGGGCTCGTATTTGTTCATTCATGAAAAACGATAGGAGGTATTTTGATGAAGGCATCTCTCACCTTATTAGAAGACTTTTTCCGCGGCTGCGACCAGAGTAACTGGGGATATTCCAAGGAGCAGATCGCTGCGGCAGAATCCAAACTTTCTGTCTCTTTTCCAAAAGTTTTAAGGCAGTACTATGCCAGATTTGGCACCTGTCCTTACATTCAGGACTATGGAAATAATATCCCTGTCCCGCTTGCACTGGAAGATATTTTCATACCGGATTCCACCTACAACGCTCCGCACTATGTTCCAGAAGAACTGGATTTTTTAGTTTTTTACAGTATTGTCGATGTGTCAGCGATCGATTACGGGATTCGGCTGTCCGATCTTGCATTGGAGGATCCACCTGTGTATTTCTGTGACTATGGAGATACTTCCTGGAGATTGGAAAATCCTTCTCTGCTGAATTTTTTAGTCACCTCTGCATTTTGGCAGATGGCAGAAGAATCAAGGCTTGACTATTCTCTGAACATAGACTCCTGGGATTTTTATTCCTTGCAGGAGCAGCCCAATTTAGCTCCTTATAGGATTGGTCTTGGGATGAATGATCATGAATTAGAGGTACTTTCCACCCCGGTGCGTTACTATCGAATCTTTTTAAGGGATGGCGTGCTCCTTGCGTGTGAAACAGACGAATGGGCCATAACAGAACCACCCTGGGATTTTTTTGAATGGCTGACCGTCGCATCGACGAACAGGGAAAAGATACAGGCGATAAAAAAGATTCCTGATCTACGCTGGGAACTGACCTGACTGCAGCTGCCGTTTGCTTTTTCGCCCTGACCAGGTTCTTTTATCTTCTCTTTATATGCCTTATAATGGCAGTGAAGGAGCGTGATTTTATGAATACCAATCTAATTGCCGGATATTTGCAATTTCTACGGAAAAGCCATCATTACACACAGGAAGATCTGGCGCAGCGATTAGACATCTCCCGACAGGCAGTTTCAAAATGGGAAACAGGGACAACGATTCCAGACATAGGGCTTTTACTCAAGATTTCCAAGTTATATGACATCTCAATCAATGATATTTTAGAGCCTAAGATACAGCCTCAAAGGATAACTGATTTTGAACAGATCTCAACGATACCTGAAAAAGATTTGGAAACTTTATTAAAACAGGTTGACACAAACTGCTTTGCAATAGCCCTGATGGGTGCATCCCCCGAAACAAACAGTCTGTGTGCAGCAATATTTCCTGAAATAGATTTTAAAACAATACAATCCCGTATTGGCAGAGTCAGGATAGAGCAGGTTGAAGAGATACAGAACCAAATTATTTCCATGATCAATTTACAGGCAGTCGTTCAGGGAACGTGAATTATGAACATATTTTCTATTTCTTCTTGACATATTCTCGATAGTATCGTACAATAGTTCTTGAACAAGCGTTTGTTTGCTGATTCTATTGTAAAATGCAATTATAATTGATATACTAAAGGAGAACAGTAAATGTCAGACAGAACTAAAGACGCCAGACAAAAACACAGCCTAAATGACAAGAAAACACAATGGCATATGGCAATCACGCCTGCAATGAAGCTCGAACTTATGGAATACAGCCAGATACTTGATTATGTACCAGAACGCCTATTGAACACAAAGGCATTGCAGATTGATCTGTTGATCATCAAGAAGAACAAGGACATATTCATAGAAAACGAGATCGGAAGAATCTTCCAGCACCACAATATTATTGAATACAAGTCTCCACACGACAAGGAGGGAATCAACACATATTTCCAAGTCCATGCTTATGCAAGCCTCTACAAAATCGGTGAGAAAAATACCGCCTATGAGCCAGAGGACATTACGATCACCATGATCCGCAGAGGAAAACCATACAAGCTTTTTCAATGGTTTGCGGAGCATGAGTGCAAGGTCATCGAAATGTACAAAGGTGTGTATCATATACAAAATGCCGGATTTTTTAAGACACAAGTCATCGTGGCAAGAGAACTTGAGGAAGAAAGCCATATATGGCTCACATCGCTGACCGATACCCTGAACAGGCAGCAGGCGGAAAACCTGATCGTCAAATCAAGAGCGCTGTCGGATAAACCGGAGGCGGGCTACGTTGACGCAGTGCTGCAGATCGTGTCAAAAGCAAACAGAAGATTATTTGAGGAAATCAAGAAGGAGGATCAGACCATGTACAAAGCATTTGTAGAACTCATGCAGCCAGAGATTGATGCAGCGGTAAATTTAGCAGTTAATGCGGCAGTCATTGAAACCACCAACAACATCACAGCGCAAAATAAAGTTGAGGCAATCGAAAATGCGATCAAAAAGCTGAACATGACAAAAGAAGAAGCCTGTGCCTTTATGGACACCACCCCAGAGCAGTATGATGCTTATAAGCAGATTATGATAGCCGTAAACAATAAAAAACAGAACGGGCACAGCGGATCCTGATTCTCCGTTTGCCCGTTCATTATGCCAGAGCATGTTTAAAAAATGCTTTCTGCCAGACGCTTTAATACTCCATCCTATTCTTACTCTCCTTCCACTCCAGCACCGTTTTGTCTTCATTTATCCGAAACCATTTCCAACCCTCCTGCTCCGGGACAAAACGGCGGAAAAACACGCCTTCCTCAGTCGCATAGATATCGGAAGCCATCTCTTCCGGACTTTTCTCCTCAAAGGTATACTCATAGATATCCTCACTGTCCCCACCATCTAAATCCACACGGAAAATCTTCACCTGATGCTTCTGTCCTGCTTCTGTCTGTTCGTACAGGCCATAGAAATATCCCTTGTAAATACAACTGTCTGTATATGGTGGAACCGAAATCCTATGAGTTGTCTCACTCCCTGGATCGTACCAAAAAATAATCGCTTCGCTCCCTTCCCAGTTTTGCCATACACAATAAGCCTTCCCGCCATATACCATAAGTCTTGTTGCCGCCAGTGACAGATCCTCCTTCGTCTCTCCCTTGTCCACACCGCTCCTAAAATTAAATAATTCCTCTTCCTCCTGTCCGTCCATTTCCATTCTGCAAAACGATAATTCCACCTCATCTCCATCACCAATATATTCATATCTTGTGTAGTAAATGGAACCAATGTAATATACCTCCTGACAATAGCCATCATTCAGCACATACCTCTGCACATCTTTGGCAATCAGCTCTCTTGCCGAACTATCTTTTTTCATGCGGTATAAATAATTGTCTCCTGATACCGACGACTTTTCTGTCACCAGCCCTGCCACATCATATTTCGCCTCATACCTGTCAAGAAAATACACATACTCGGCGCTGATCTGCACATCATGCCCTGTCTTGCACAACCTCTTCATGCCGCTGCCATCCGTCCGTATCCGATAAATCCCATTTCCATCACTTTGACTGACAAAATAAATCTCATCATCCCGCACACAGATCTCTGCGGCCTGCACCTTTGCCAGACATTGCGGTTCACTGCCGTCCTCCCTGGCACGATAGAGGTAGTCGTGATCCGACTGGCTGGCATAATAAAAATATCCGTCTGAATAGCCAATTCTGCTCTCGCGGCTGTTCGCATATGTATTGCTGTCTTCCTCAATCCACCATTTGACCACCTCGGGAGTGCCATCCGCCTTCCATGCGATCAGAAACTGCGCCGTGGCAACATAATGCGCAACGCCGCCCTCACCATACAGGTATTCCGAAGCCTGCAATGCCTTCTTTCCCTGATATTCTGCTACACGCAGATTAAAATATCCCCGCGCATTGCTCCCCACATCCTGCGCAGCTTCCGGCAAATCCCACCCTTCCACATTCTCTGCCTGAAAAGAGATCCTTTCGTCAAAACAGGGACAATATGCACTGTAACTATCTTTTTGTGGTTCCTGAATCACATCAACCCAAATCCCACAGTCATAATCTTCCTCGAAGTCAGAAGGCAGCTGCATCCTTTCAATGCCATGATCTTTGTACTTAAAAACCGCCTTGTAGGAATCCCCCACTGCGCCGCAGCCTGTCCCCTGCGCGCTGAATACGATCTCCACATTTTCGTCATTGTCGATATCTGCCCAGAACGCCTCAAACCAGCCATTGTAAGAACAATCCTCCTCTGAAAAACAATACGGCTCATCCTCATTCATATAAAACCACAGACTGCCAGAACCGTAGGCCGGCGTTTCCTGTGCATCGAGTACCATAACCAGCATGTCAGCCTGACCATTCCCGTCAATATCGTCTATCTGAATCCCAGTAAGCGCCATCGCCCCATCCTGGAAAATATTGTCATCCATCAAAGTCTGCAGATATTCCTCCGCTTCCTGTTGGTCAATCCCCTGTTCTTCTGTCTCCTCAAAAAATTTCTTCACGTTTTTTATGATCTGTTCCCCGGACGAATACTCTTCCTGCCCAGAAAGATCCGTCTCACCCTCCTGCTTTGGTTCCGCCTGATCGTCTGATCCCTTTACTGCTGTTTTTCCTTCCTCAGCCGTTTCTTCTTCCGTTTCCTGCTCCAGCTGTGAAGAACTCTGCGTTGTCACAGAACGCTCCTCTCCCTGATCCGATGAACACCCAAAACTAACTCCTATACATATCGATATCAAAATGATATTTCCAACTCTGCTAACACGTTTTTTCATTACCGTTTCCTCCTATACACACTTTCACCAATATCAATTTTACGTTGGAAATGCATCATGTTTGTATCAGAAATGCATCAAAGTTGCATCATGATGCGTTACTGTTCACTCTGTTTCAGTAACGGGCAAAAATCCA
>DKVL01000032.1:1097-47037 GCA_002491195.1 Lachnospiraceae bacterium UBA7179 | reverse complement strand
ACAATGTAAAACCGGTGGGTTATTCATCGCTTACTTGAGTTTGAAAAGATACCTTATACAACAAAGGGCCGGATTTAGTGACAAAGTGCATGTCACTAAATCCGGCCGCATATTTTGGGAGGTTTGTCAAGTGTTTTTGTTAAAAAAGCAAAAATTTTGTCAGAAACAAAAAGAAAAACTAAAATGTTACAAAAAACAGGGGTGAAAAGACATTTTAGTAGTAACAAAAAAATAAGGAAATTCAAGAGGTTTGAGTTTCCGAGAGAACTCTGTATGAAAGAGAGGTGAATAAAAATGGACAAGGATTTTGAGAAAAGTATAAAAGCTGCTGAGCGCGTCAAGGAAATTATAGACATGGAAAATATGCATGGAAAAGAAACTGCACAAAGTATCGAGATGAATGAGGAAATCGAGGAGAAACTAGTACTCCATCCGGCTAGTTTTTAGAGTATTGTTGGATACAGCTTAGCCAGTTTTATCCTTGCATCCTGTGTCGTAAACTGCCAGTTTATTTTCCTGCATTCGCTGTTTCGTTTAATAGTCCAGATACGTACCTGTTCCTTAAAGCTTTCGATATCTGCAAGTGGTTTTGCGAGTGCCTGACGGCTCATTATACCTATTTCAATTTCTGCCATGTCGAGCCAGCTTCCGTGTTTTGGTGTATAATGCCACTCAAACCGTTCTGCCAGCCTACGTGCTTCTTCTGGCTTGAATGTTTTATATAATGAGGCTGTCGTATGTGTATTCAGGTTGTCCGTGACCAGGATTATCTTTTCTGTTCTGGGGTAAAGTACATCGGACGTGTACTTTAATATTTTTGCAAAGTCTTCCGCTGTCCGTGTTTCCGTGACTACTGTCTCTCGCCTGCCTGCAAGGGGTTCTGAGATCATGAACACATCCGCCACCCCGTTACGCTCATATACTGAATCTATTTTTTCAGGCTCTCCGGGTTTGCATGGAATACGGGTTTCCTTTATAAGCTGCTTATTTGTTTCGTCGATGCACACCACGGGACACAGTGGGTCATATGGCCGCTGGTATACTTCAAGGACATCCTCCATGGCTGCCACAAATTCCGCTCCTGCCTTTGGAATGCACCATTCCTTCACAAGCCACGGCTTAAGTTCGTTTTTTTCATTACTTCACATACAGTAGTGTCCGTTATATAATCCACAACTTCCAGGCGGATCAGTTCATCTGCGATGGCCTGCATCGTCCAGGATGAACAGCCTTCAGGTGCATCCGAGCAGGCAATCGCACAGATCTGCGCCTCAATATCCCCGGTTACTTTGTGATGTCTGTTCTGCTGCTGTCTGCGTCCGAGGGCTGATTCCATTCCTTCCATTACAAATCGTTTTGCCACACCTGCAATTGTTCCATTGCTGACGCCGAATGCGTCTTTAATCCGGTCATATGTCCAGTCTTTATTTTCGGGTTTCCGATCCAGTTTTAACAATATCTGGGCATGTTTTATACGATAACCTTTCCCGCCTTTCCGAATCAATCCACTTAATTCCTGTATTTCCTCATCTGACAAAGTTACTATATACTGTGGCATACCTATATCCTCCAAATACCTTTTTTCATTAAATATATCAATATTTGCAAGAAATGTAAACTCTAAAAACTAGCCGGATGGAGTACTAGAGCGTGTTTGAAAAATCATTCCCGCCATCTGCATAACGACGCGTATGCATCGTATTCACCACTTTGCGTGATATTTGCACTAAATTCAGTCGACGTAGCCCGCTACGCCTCCTTCATTTGGCAAAAATCTCCCACAAACTGTGACGCACATCTGGCAGAAAGCATTTTTCAAACACGCTCTAATATGTCCACCAGATTTTCATTCAGTCTTGACAAGACAATGCCAAATATATATAATTATAAAATGCAAATGATTTGCAAATCGCAGGAGAGGAAGTGGGCATATGAAAAAAAAGAAGTTGTTCTTAGAAGTTGTCTTATTCTATATCTGTATGCTGACAGGTTGTGCCCAGGTTCCGGATTCCATTTCGAGGGACGGCAGTTTTCAGGTCGTCTGCACGACGTTCCCGCAGTATGACTGGGTGGAAAATCTGATTCAGGGCAATGAGGAAAATATTTCAGTGACACTGCTTATGGACAAGGGCGGGGATCTTCACAATTTTCAGCCGTCGGCACTGGATATCGCGAGGGTTTCGGACTGCGACCTGTTTATCTATGTGGGCGGGGAATCCGACGGCTGGGTTGACGATGCGCTGAAAGAGGCGGTTAATCCGGACATGCGTGCCGTCAATATGATGGAAGCGGTCAGCGAAAGACTTGTCGAGGAGGAGCACGTCGAGGGCGGCAGCGGACATGATGACCATGACCATAGCAGCCATGATTCTGAGGCGCAGGAGGAACACGAGTATGACGAGCACGTTTGGCTCTCGATTCGGAATGCGGAGCTGATCGTGGAGGAGATCTCGGCGCAGCTTGCCAGTATGGACAGGGAACATGCAGATTTATATAGAAGGAACAGTGAGCGGTATATTGCGGAATTGAGTGCGCTCGATGCACAGTATACGAAGACAGTTAGTGAAAGCAGCGAAAAGACATTGCTTTTCGCGGACCGGTTTCCGTTCCGGTATTTTGTGGAGGACTATGGGCTGGATTATTATGCGGCGTTCAATGGATGCAGCGCGGAGACAGAGGCAAGCTTTGGGACTGTGGCATTTTTGATCAATAAGCTGAACGAGTTAAATCTGGGCGCGGTGATTGTGCTTGATGGTTCGGATGACAGGCTGGCGCAGGTTATCATTGAGAATACAAAGACAGGGAATCAGCAGATTCTGGAACTGAACTCAATGCAGTCTGTCTCGCGGAGGGATATTAAGGCAGGAATTAGCTATTTGGATGTGATGGAAGGCAATTTGAATATTCTAAGACAGGCTCTGGAGCGTGCTTGAAATGTGCTTAGGAGTTGTTAATAAATTACTACTGAATAGTGCGCAGGAGTAATTTGTTAACAGTTCCTTACTGCCAGATGGCAGGAATGATTTTTCAAACACACGCTATGTTCAAGATGAGATAACAGTAAGACTGACGCGGAATATGTGATAGGAGGCTGTAAGAATGTCTTATATTATATGTGACAATCTGATATTGGGTTATGAGGGAACGCCGGTGGCAGAGCACATTAGTTTCACGGTTGAAAAAGGAGATTATCTGTGCATCGTGGGAGAAAACGGTGCGGGAAAAAGCACTCTGATGAAGACACTGTTGGGACTCACACCGCTGATGGGGGGCAGTATTCGATACGATGACGGCCTGGAGGCGCATGAAATCGGTTATCTTCCACAACAAACATTTGTTCAGAAGGATTTTCCCGCATCTGTGTGGGAGATCGTATTGTCGGGGACGCTGTCTAAATGTGGGTGGAGCCCGTTTTTTCATAAGGAACAAAAGAAACTTGCAGAACAAAACATGAAGCGCATGGATATCTGGAATCTGAAAAAGGAATGTTACCGCAATCTCTCGGGAGGACAGCAGCAACGGGTACTTCTGGCGAGGGCGCTATGTGCGTCGTCAAAACTTCTGGTGCTCGACGAGCCGGTGACAGGTCTGGATCCAAGGGTGACATTGGAATTTTATCAATTGATTACGGATTTGAACAAAGAAGGACTGACGATTATTATGGTGTCTCATGATATTCACGCCGCAGTGAAGTATGCAAGCCATATTCTTCATGTGGAGAAGGAGAAGTCCTTTATCGGCACAACAGGGGCATATATCGGAAGTGATTTCTGGAAGGAGCTTGGAGGCACGGCAAACTTGTGATTCTATGGTTGAATGGAGGGATGAAAGGTGCTACAGACATTACAGTTTTATTTGTCCTACCCTTTTGTGAGGTATGCATTGATTGTTGGAACACTGATTGCACTCTGCTCGTCACTGCTTGGAGTGACGCTGGTGTTAAAACGTTTTTCTTATATCGGCGACGGTCTGTCCCATGTGGCATTTGGAGCTCTGGCAGTCGCAACGCTTTTTGATCTTGGCAATACATCGATCGTGGTGATGCCGGTGACAGTTCTTGCGGCGATATTGATTCTTAGGACAGGGCAGAACCCGAAGATTCATGGTGACGCGGCGATTGCCATGCTTTCGGTCGGTTCGCTTGCTGTGGGGTATCTTGTGATGAATCTGTTCTCCACATCGGCGAATATATCGGGAGATGTGTGCAGCACGCTCTTTGGTTCGACTTCGATCCTGACGCTCACCAAAGCAGAGGTGTGGCTGTGCGTGGTCATGTCGCTGATTGTGATGGCAGTCTTTATCTTTTTGTATAACCGCATTTTTGCAGTTACATTTGACGAGAATTTTGCGCGGGCAACAGGACTGAAGGCGGGGGTGTACAACAATCTGATCGCAGTCATCACGGCGGTGATCATCGTGCTTGCGATGAACCTTGTCGGCTCACTGTTGATTTCTGCGCTGATCATTTTTCCGGCGTTATCTGCGATGCGCGTGGTACAGAACTTTAAGGGTGTGGTGATTTACGCTACGGTGATCTCCGTCATCTGCGCGGTTGTGGGAATCATACTGTCGATTCTTTTCTCGACACCAGTAGGATCGACGATCGTTGCCGCGGACATCGCAGCCTTTCTGCTCAACTGTCTGATCGGGAGAGTGGTGCGCTAATCTCCTTTCTTAAGTTGGCGTATGCCTATATAATACTTTAACGAGTCAGCAGTTTCAATATATTCTCCCTGATAGTAAATGTCGTAGGTTCCGTAGTCATTTACGATATAATAAAAATCGGGTGACATAGTGCCGACAGTTGATTGTTCGTTTTCGGGTGATATGTAAATAGGTTCTAAAATAAATAGGTAAGAAACAATATATGCAGCAGCTAATAAGGAAGTGATCACCATTTTTACTCCTGCGTATTGATGCTGGGATGGATGTAAGCCGATTTCAATGCGGCGGTACAAGATAGAACGGCTATTCCTGCAGAAGTGGATGATGTGCGGCGGGGATAAGGTCTCATTGACTGCGTACCTGGCGGTGTCAAGCAGACAGTTGTAATAGGCAAGCTTTTGTTCCTCGGAGGAGGCGGAAAGCTCATGGTCAATCCTGATTTCCAATATGATATTGACCTGCCGCTTCAGAAGCGCGCATATGGGATTCCACCAATATGCGATGCATAGGAGTTCTGTGATCATTTTCAACAATAAGTCTCCGTGATCATAGTGTGATATTTCGTGATAAAGTATCAGTTTCAAGTCGGCATCGGAAAGGGATAACCGTTGCGGTAATAATATTTTGGGGTGAATCACTCCGCAGATCATGGGACTGCAGAGTTCAAAGGATTCATATACGTGGAAGTTTCGTGTTTTCTTATTGCCACATATTTTTTGGATGATTTCCTGGTATTTTTCTGTGTCTGTTACATTAATAGTGCGGGTGTGAATAAAGTTTATTAAATGAATGTATTCCCTGATATAGCAAATCAGTCTGTATGCGATCCCAACTCCCCAGATGATCATTAAAATGTGCCACACACATATGTGCCCCCAATAGGGATGCAGGACTTTGGCGATCAGGAAGGAAAGAAATTTTGGCAGCGGCAGGTTACGGGTGAAAAAAAATTCAAGAGGAACGGCC
Source organism: Lachnospiraceae bacterium UBA7179 (assembly GCA_002491195.1). Classification (GTDB taxonomy): domain Bacteria; phylum Bacillota; class Clostridia; order Lachnospirales; family Lachnospiraceae; genus COE1. Next base: position 41,406 of record DKVL01000032.1, on the reverse strand, counting down.
AGACGCAGAATAATTAGAAACATACTCCAGTACCGATATGACCATTCCGGCAAATGGAAGAATAGGATGGTTTGTAACAGTTTATGAAGGCGCCAATCGTATTGATGTAGGTGTATCGCCAAGTGTTAAGATTGGGTTGTTAATCGAGTCAAACATAGGACTGCCAATATATAATTATGAATCAAGTTATGAGACAGGAGGATTGACACATACGTACAATAATCAGTATGGCTATCCGTGGGAAGGGATTTTCTTTATACGAAATCTGTCATCGTATCCGACAACAGTGACGTGGGCGTTATTTCAGGGGCAATAAAGGATAGGAGTATAGGTATGGTAATGGGAAAAATCCAATTCAAACCAAAGAGATCTGTTTTTGCTGTGATAGCGGCAATAATACTGCTCGCAGGCACTGTTTCAGTTGTGTATGTTAAGAGCACATCGCTGCCGTCCAACCTGCATCAGGGATTTGTGCTGAACTCTGGCGAGATTCCGCCGCAGTATATTCCAGAGAAGTTTGACAGCAGAGTTCTGAGCTGGCTCACAGAACAGAGGATCAGAAGCAAATATGGCATTACCATTTTGTATGATGTTCCTGGAGCAGCGACAGATGACTATTATGCACAATCCGCCTATTCATATGCCAATACAATGGCGCTGTTTTTTGCATATGAGCAGGGGTTGCAGCTGGAAGCCGGAGAGAAGCTTCACTTTGAGTTTGTGATGGCGGACTGCGAAGCGGACAAAGCGTGTGTAGGGTATGCCAGGGATCAAAAGACTACAGAGCCGGTTGAATGCCAGTACGCAGCCGAGGGTGAACAGTATCTTTATAATGGCGATATAGAGATTAAAGAGAGTGGGGTATATTTTCCGTATATTGTGAATCTTTCGGACGAGACGGCTGTTGTTCAGAATTTGAAGATATGTGTGGTTTCGGATTAGAGTATTTTTCGGACATACTCTGAGAAAAAGCTCTGCGGGAATACATGGTTCTATGAACTGTATTTCCGTGGAGCTTTTTGAATAGAATTATTTTTCTTTTTTGATGCATTCTTACAGGGATGGTTTGACGCCTGTGTTCAGAACGGCAGCGAGCCTGTCCATATTGCTCTGCACATCTTCCATAAATCGGAGGATATTTTCGATGCCGGCAGCCTGTTCCTCGGTGGAGGCGCTGATATCTGTCGTGTTCTGCACGGACTGCTGTGAGATGTCCTCTACACTCTGCATGGCATCAAGCAGTTTGTCCTTGATGGATACAATATTTTCCAGATCATTCTGCAACAGACTGGTGACAGAGATGACTTCCTCAGAAGAGTTGAGCATTGTTTCGAAGATCTTTACAGTGTCCTCGAGCTGCTCGCTGGATTTCATGGCAATGGCAGTGTTGTTATCGATCACTTTGTTGATATCGGCGACACTTGCGATGACATCTTTCAGGATCGTGTCGATCTTCTGCGTTGCCGATGCGGATTCCGCAGACAGGGAGTTGATCTCGTCCGCCACGACAGCAAATCCTTTTCCTGCCTCACCGGCTCTGGCGGCTTCGATCGCTGCGTTCAGGGCCAGGAGATTGGTCTGTTTTGCAATCTGGCTGATGCTTTCAATGATTTCGCCGATGGAGCTGGATTTCTGTGCCAGCAGTGTGATGCCCTCTGAAGCTACCTTGGTGGATGTTATGTTTTCTTCAAACTTCTGCGACAGCTGTTCGATTGCTTTGATTCCGTTGTCATTTTTTTCTTTTAACTGCTGCATGTTTTCTACAGTTTTTGCAACACGGTCTTCGGAGTTTGTGATCTTGTTGTTTAAGTCGTTGAAGATTTCAAGGCTTCCCTTTACCTGATCGATCTGAAGGTCCGCGCTGTTGGAGATTTCCGCTGTGGATGCTGCAATGCCGGTTGTGGTTTTGCCAAATTCCTGCAGGGCGTCATTGATTCTTGCGGAGGATTGCTGTAGTCCGTCAAATGCATTTCTGACTTCCTGGAGTAGGGCTTCCTCCTGCGATTCTTTCTGTTCCACTGTGGAAAACAGTGAATGTGCGCGCATGACGATAAATACAGCAACGATGACTGCAAGCGCATATACCATCAGGATAAAGATCCAGATGGAGAGTGTGTACATGGCAAAATATGCTCCAGGGAAGAAGATCATGCCTGCCGCGTTGACAAGCACGGTTGAGGCGACACAGACTTTTATGACAGACAGGTCATAATAGGGGACCGCCAGAAACAAGATCAGGAAATAGGCTTCTACCATCGCTCCGAAACAGGCAGGCGTGCCAGCGATGATTGTCACGGCACCAACGATGGGAAGAACGGAAATATAGAGATATTTGGCGTATCCTCCAAGCGCCTTTTCCAACAGCTTGATTACCAGACTACAACCTACCATGATCAGGACGACAGCGTCCCGCGCATGTCCGCCGTTAAAAAGAAAAACATAGATAAATGCGACAACTGGTATGACATCCAGGAACAGAAAAAGGATTAGGTTCATCCGTTTTTCTTCTTCTTTTAAAACTGTTAAATCCATAAAACACCTCTCTCTCATAAAAATACAAACAAAAGGATATTATTATCATACCTTTTTTTGTTATATTTGTCAAATTTTTCTTAAATGGTTGACTTTTTTTGGATAATATTGTAGTTATTGCATAAAATAGAGACGTGTAATAGGTTCTGGATTATATAAAAATCAGCGGATGAAGCAACCGCTGATCAACTTATTTCTTCTTTTTTTTAATCGCCTGATAGATGGCGATACCAGCCACCACAACGAAGGCGATGGTGAGGATGATCTCCAAGGTCTCGTACATTTCTTTCACACCTCCAATCCGTCATAATATGACTTGATTTTACCATATATGCATTACAATTTCAATAAGAACTGCGCATTTACACGAGCATTGAAGTTTTGGGGTTACTGTTCACACAGGACTTAGCATACACTGCTGATTATGGCTTTACAAGCCACGTACGAAAACGCAGTGGCTGCAGGCAAAAATCCATTTGCGCGACAAACGAAGTACGTTTTGCAAATGGATTTTTGTCCGTTACTGGAACGAAGTGAACAGTAGCAGGCATGGAAAAAATTTCTGTGACATATTATTTATAGAGCACATATATGTGGGTAAAAAATATGGATGCAAAGTATGGAAATGTTACGACAAAAATATTAACAGTGCTGCTGGTATTGGCAATGATTTTCGTTGCGGGTGAGTCCGTGCAGTTTGTGAGTACAATAGAGGAGAATACAAGAAAGGTATATCAGAAAAACGGCGATGAGATCACAATCGTGGTAGACGCTGGACATGGAGGGATCGATCCGGGCAAAATTGGCATCAACAACGCATTGGAAAAGGATATCAACCTTGCAATCGCCCTCAAGCTCGAGCGTAACCTCAAGGAAAACGGCATTAATGTCGTTATGACAAGGACAGATGACAGCGGATTGTACACAGAGACGGATTCCAACAAAAAAGTTGTTGATATGAAAAATCGTCTTGCGATCATTGAGGAAGCAAAGCCGGCACTTGCAGTCAGTATTCATCAGAACAGCTATCCGGATTCCTCGGTTACAGGAGTGCAGGTATTTTATTACAAAGATTCCGTGAAAAGTAAGGACGCGGCGGAAATTATGCAGGCACAGATGATCAGGACGCTGAAACCCAGGAAAGAACGCGTGGCAAAGGACAATGGCAGCTATTATCTGCTCAAGAAGACATCAGTACCGATCGTGATCGTTGAGTGCGCCTTTATGAGCAATCCCACAGAAGCGCAGCTTCTGACGCAGGATGACTATCAGGAAAAGGTGGCGTGGGGGATTTATATGGGCATTATGCAGGTGATCAACAAATAGACTGGTTCCTGGTTATTACAATATGTTACAATTTTTTTACTTCAATTAGGCTTTTGGGGATAACTCCAAAAGCCTGCTATACTTTAGCCAGGATCGGATCAAGAAGTCGTCGTACTTCTAAAGTGCATTCTGCATAGATCTGTAACAATTCAAGGAAAGGAAAAATACCAAAATACTGCCCGACATATATAATGACGGATTTAGACCTGGTCTCCTTGTAGTTTTTCACTACGACCGGCAGGGATTTCCCTGAATATCTTTTTCCTTCGTCCAGGTTTTTGTATATTTGAAAATAGAGGTATCCTATCAGTGTCATTATGATGTGATAAGTAATATAGTTGTATTTTGTGCTTTTGAAATCCTCCAGTTTCCAGAAGTCTTTCATCTGGCGGAAATCCTCTTCGATTTCCGGACGCAGTTCGTAGGTATTTATGATCTGCCGCGCTGTCTTATCAGTGTCTGTCGTCATAAATACAAAATAGTTGTCTGTTTTTTTATCATGCACCACGCAGGCATTAACGGGGACATCTTTTGCTGGCTCATCGCTTTCCCATAATGGCCCCAGGTTTGTCACCAGCTGGATCTCCTGTTCCTTCCTTTTGCGGTTTGGGTGCTTCTGCCATTTTCCACTGGCGACGGCCAGTTTTACGGCATCCTGGTAGATGATCATGTTCTCCCTGGCAGGAACATAAGTGTCTACTCCGCGGACTATCTTTAAATAGTTTATCATCTCCCGTGACAGGAATCCCCTGTCATTAATCAGAATGTCATTTTCATGGAAACAGGAAGTGTTCATAAGCATCTCCCTGCATTGTTCCATGTCATGGGTCTTAAGTGTTCCAAACACGACTTCTTCCGCTATTCCTGAATCATCCAGGACACCTCTTAGGACACCGAGTTTATATCCGCGCATGTTTTCACCGTCTATCTTTACCACGGAAGAATTTTCATAATTCTCATTATCCAGGTTAACAAGAACCTTTGTGCAGTCCAATATGTGGATACATGGCTGGATATCCAGTTCTTTCATCAGATGTTTCTGTATATAATCGTTATAGAAGGATACCCATTCCCCACTATCGTATTTCGCAATGAGCCTGCGCATCACGCTTTCTGAAAAAAGTCCTTCATTCACATCCCGCTCATTATCCCAGATATTCCAGCCCAGTTCAGCCAGAAGTTCTGCCTCTGTTACGGCAAAAGGGACATCTGTAAGACTGGTTTTACATTTGAGCTTGGCAGCAACGGCAAGGCACAGAAGGATGTCAAAAGGAATGTGGCTGTTATCCCTGCGTTTGTCCGGCAGGGCCTGTGCAAGAAGATCTGTAAGTCCCCGTTTTTTCAATGTAAGGATGATGTCATCTATCAGATTGGGGAATGACATTTCTGCCGTATCTATTTTTCCTGTGCGGATCGCTTCGTAAACTTTTTCCTTATCTTTTCGACATATCTGAATCATGAGCCACCTCTTCTTTGGTATATAATATAATGGAAATTTCCCATTATTATAGCAGATTTTTGAAAACTTGTCCAAAAGACTAATTGAAGTTTTTTTAATTAATGCTTTATAAAATGGCATAAGTGTGCTAAAATATATGGGACTTAGTATTATAAAGGAACGAAATCGGAGCGAAAATGGAACATGAAAACAAAAATTGTTACCATAGGAAAGGCTGATTCCCAGGAAAGGATTGAGGAGAAGCTCGCAGATGCAGGTGATATTATCAGGCAGGGCGGTCTGGTTGCATTTCCTACAGAAACAGTGTATGGTCTTGGCGGAGACGCGTTGAATCCGGAGTCCTCCAGAAAAATATATGCGGCAAAGGGCAGGCCGAGCGACAATCCGCTGATTATACACATCGCGGATATGGCATATCTGAATCGGATCGTGCGGGAGATACCTGATCAGGCACGAAAGCTTGCGGATGCATTCTGGCCAGGACCACTCACCATGATTTTCAGGAAAGCGGAGATTGTGCCGCATCAGACGACAGGAGGACTTGATACCGTGGCAGTGCGGATGCCGAGTCACCCGCTTGCGCGTCTTTTTATCCAGAAGGCGGGTGGGTATGTAGCGGCTCCGAGTGCGAATCTTTCGGGTAAACCAAGTCCTACGCTTGCGAAGTATGTGGTGCAGGACATGGATGGCAGAATCGATATGATTATTGATGCAGAAGGTGTGGAGATTGGACTGGAGTCCACGATTGTGGATGTGACAAGTGATGTTCCTGTCATATTGCGACCAGGATATATCACACAGCAGATGTTGTCGCGTGTGGTCGGGGAGATTGATATGGATGTTACGATTTATGACGACAGTTCCACGCAGGCACCAAAAGCACCGGGCATGAAATACCGCCATTACGCGCCGAAGGGTGAACTGGTGGTGGTGGTGGGACGGCCACAGAAGGTTGTCCGGTATATTAATGAACAGGCAGCAATGCATGAGGCGGAAGGGAAACGGACTGGAATCATAGGGACGCAGGAAATGCTGGCGGAGTATCATGCATTCAGTATTAAGAATGCAGGCAGCAGGAATGATGCCAATACAGTGGCAAGACAGCTCTATACGTTTTTGCGCGAGTTTGATGATGAGAATGTCTCATATATTTATGCGGAATCCTTTGCGGAAACTTTCGCAGACAAAGGATTTGGACAGGCAGTCATGAACCGGCTGTTAAAGGCGGCAGGGCATAAGGTGGTTCATGTCTGATGGATTTGTTAAAACAGGAAATTTTGGATTTGTTGGAGGAGGATGAAAAGGGTATGATAGCAATCGGATGTGATCACGGCGGATATGAGTTGAAGCAGGAGGTTATCAACTATTTTGTTGAACACCATATCGAGTATAAGGACTTTGGGTGTTACCAGAAAGCGTCCTGTGATTACCCTGAGTTTGGACAGGCAGTTGCGAAGGCAGTTGCGTCCGGGGGATATGACAAGGGAATCGTGATCTGCACGACAGGAATCGGAATCTCGATCACAGCCAATAAGGTGAAAGGGATCCGTTGTGCACTTTGTTCTGACACTGTATCGGCAAGGCTGACAAGGGAACACAATGATGCGAATATGCTTGCACTCGGCGCTGGCATCGTGGGAACAAACCTTGCGCTCAGTATCGTGGAAACATTTTTGAATACAGAATTTTCTGGGGAAGGGAAACATTGCAGACGTGTGGCGGCACTTCAGGCGCTGGAAGAGGAAATGATGAAGTAGGAACGATGAGGTAGAAAACAACACGAACAGACACTGGAAAGGGGATAAGCATCATGGCGAAGATTTTGGTGATGGACCATCCGCTGATTCAGCACAAGATCGGTGTGATCAGGCGGATTGAGACAGGGACAAAGGATTTTAGACAGACGATCAGTGAGATCGCCAACCTGATCTGTTATGAGGCTACGAGGGATTTGAAGCTTGCAGATGTGGAGATAGAGACGCCAATCTGCAGGACGACTGTGAAAGAACTTGCAGGTAAGAAACTTGCGATTGTGCCAATTCTGCGCGCCGGGCTGGGCATGGTGGACGGGATGCTGCAGCTGATTCCTGCTGCGAAAGTCGGGCATATTGGACTGTACCGTGATCCTGAGACTTTGGAGCCAGTAGAGTATTACTGTAAACTGCCGGAAGACTGTAGTCAGAGAGAAGTGTTTGTGGTAGACCCAATGCTCGCAACGGGCGGTTCTTCATCCGTGGCAATTCAGATGCTCAAGGACAGGGGCTGTAAGAGCATTCATTTCATGTGTATCATTGCTGCGCCAGAGGGGGTGGAGCGCATGAAGAAAGATCACCCAGATGTGGACATATACATTGGGGCTATGGATCAGGGACTGAATGAGCATGGATATATTGTTCCAGGACTGGGCGATGCAGGTGATCGGATATTCGGAACAAAATAGTGTGAAGGGAAAGAGGAATTCATGAAAGTGTCACAGAAACGGTCGGTAGCGGTACTGCTCGCTGCAATGATGGCTGTGGTGTCTGCCGGAAGTGTGTCAAGGCCTGTGTATGCCGAGACGACACTGGAACGACTGCAAAAGGCAAAAGCTGAGAAGGAAAAAACAGAGGATGCCAAGGAGGACACCGAGGACAGGAAGGAGTCCTTGGAAATCACTAAGAACTCACTCTTAGGACAGCTTAGCACGCTCAATGACGAGCTTGCGCAGGTCAGCACTAACTTAGAAGGTATTGAGGCTGACATTGCCGCAAAGGAGTTGGAGATCGAACAGACGGAGGCGCAGCTTACGGAGGCAATCCGCGTACAGGATGAGCAATATGAGAATATGAAACTTCGCATCAAGGCAATGTATGAGCAGGGCGGAACAGAAGGTTATCTGAGCATATTGTTTTCATCTACTGGTTTTTCGGATTTTTTGAATAAAAGTGATTATATTGACCGTGTTCATGCATATGACCGCAAAATGTTACAAAAATTTCAGGACACCTGCAAGTATGTTGAGGAGACCAAAGTACGGCTGGATGAGGAGCTTGTGGCATTGAATGACCTGAAAGCGGAGGCGGAGGCGGAAAAGGGCAGGGTTGCTGGTCTTGTCAGTCAGACATCGGCAAATGTATCAAGTTATGCGAACCAGATCGCGGACGCGGAGGCGACTATAGACGCGCTGGAAACCATGCTCGACGAGCAGGAGCAGGATATCGCGGCATTGCAGAAACAGTATGAGGAGGAACTTGCCAAATCCCGTCTGGCTGCACAGTCGAGGTGGCGTGACATATCGGAGGTTACGTTTGAGGAGGGCGACCGTAAGCTCATGGCAAATATCATATACTGTGAGGCGGGAGCAGAGCCTTATGAAGGGCAGGTTGCAGTTGGCGCAGTCGTCGTCAACAGAGTACTCAGTTCTGTTTATCCGGATACGGTTGTCGGGGTAATCTATCAGAATAAGCAATTTTCTCCGGTCGCAAGCGGACGACTTGCACTTGCGTTGGCCAATGACAAGGCGACAGCGAGCTGCTACAGGGCAGCCGACGAGGCAATGAGCGGTGTGACAAACGTGGGACAGTGTGTTTATTTCCGGACACCAATACCAGGGCTTGAGGGTATCCGGATCGGTGGCCATATATTTTATTAATACAGTAGTACATACAACATACATACAATAGAAGAAGGGCGTGGGTGGATGTATAAAATAGCAATATTAGACGGTGATAAAGCATATCTTGAGCGGCTTGTCTTTTTTCTCAAAGAACACCATGGCGAAAGTTTTGAGATCAGTACAGCGAATTGCCTGGACAATCTCGACCAGGAGGTTACACAGTACAACGCGTTGTTCTTTAGTGACAATGTGGCAGTGGATGCCGCCCTTTTTCCAGCGGAAATCATAGTAGGGTATCTTACAGAGAAAAACGAAAATGATGGACAGTATATCAATAAGTATCAGAGTATGGAACAGATCTATAAGTGGATGATCAAACTATGTGCGACAGGAGAGAGAGTTGACGCCAGGGACAGTGAGACTATGGCGGAAACAAAACGGCAGGAAGAGATGGCGGTAGAAAGTGGAGACTTGAAAGCAGAAACTGTGACAGTGGATGGGGAGACGTATCGAATTTATCAGATCGCGGAAGAACAGCTGGACCGGCTTGCAATTCGGATGCTCGCAGGAAATCGCATCAAAGGGCTGTTTCAGACAGAGTATCAAAATGGCGGCGTGCGAATACGCATTACTGGAATGAAGAGTCTGTATGAGTATATTCAGATGAACAATACGCCGCGGGGGAAGGAACGGCTGCTGACTTTTTTCGGAGACATGATTGCGACGGCGTGCAGCCTTGAGGAGTATATGCTTTCCGCAGACAGGCTGATACTGGATCCAAGGGAGATTTATGTAAATCGTACAGAGGACAGGGTACTGATTTCCTATATGCCCATCAAGAGCGATACGCCTCATAATACCAGACAGTGTCTTGAGAAGATTCAGGATTTATGCAGTGTTCTGATCGAGGGGATATCGCAAAAGGCAGCTCCGGTTCAGAAAAAGAGAAAGGCCAGCACAGATGATTCTGACAGCCAGCAGAAAAGCGCGCAGGAAAGCCAGCAGCTGCAGGAAGATACAAAGACATTCCGAAAAGGCATCATTCCATATATTGTGCGAAAGCGTACCAAGGAAAGGATTATCATTAACCGGAATCTCTTTAAGCTCGGAAAGGACGCCTCCTATGTGGATTATTGTATTAAGGACAATCCTGCGGTAAGCAGAAATCATGCGGATATTGTGCGGAAGGCGGACGGTTTTTATCTCATTGATAAAGGTTCGTTAAACCATACATTTGTCAACGGGAAAAAAGTTGTAGAGGGCGAGTACAGGAAACTCGAAGATGGCTGCCTGATACAGCTTGCCAACGAGGTATTTGAATTTAAGTTGAGGTAGTAAGGAATGCATATGAAATGGCATTATACAGTGGCAGCGCAGTCTGATGTGGGAACAACAAAGGCTGTCAATCAGGACAGTCTGACGGTGAAAGTTGCAAATACAGTCTGTGGAGAGGCTGCCTTTGCGGTGATGTGTGATGGCATGGGAGGCTTAGAACAGGGTGAGGTCGCAAGTGCCACAGTAGTACGGGCCTATGAGCAGTGGTTTCTCAAGGATCTGCCCCAGCTGCTGGCGAGGGGCTTTTCGGAGGAACTGCTAGAGCAGGTGTGGCGTTGTCTTGCAAATGATTGTAATACCAGGATTATGGATTACAGTAAAGGGCAGAATACGGCGATGGGGACAACGCTCACGGCAATGCTCTTGTTGGAAGGGCGCTATTATATTTCACACGTGGGGGATTGCCGGGTCTATGTGATGGGAAACGGCATGGAACAGCTGACCACAGATCAGACTTATGTGGCGAGGGAAGTTGCACTCGGGCATATGACACCGGAGCAGGCGCGGACAGATGCGCGCCGGAACGTCTTATTACAGTGTATTGGCACTGTGAACAGTGTGAAACCGGATTTTCTGATGGGAGATTTTTATGATAATGACACGTTTCTGGTGTGCTCAGACGGGTTCCGGCATAAGTTGACAGATGCCGAACTTTATGATTACTGTCATACGGCGCTGGAAGGGATGGAATGGTTTGTGGAGAATCGATTGAACAATTCGCATTTCATGAATGGGAGGCTCCGGTATCTGATGGAAAATATTAAAGCGCGCGGTGAGCGTGACAACATCTCTGCGATTGTGATCAAAGCAGTCAATACAATAGAATCATTATAGAAAACAGGATACAAAAGTATGTTAGAGATCGGATCCGTCATAGACGGAAAATATAAGATATTGAACGAAATCGGCCATGGAGGCATGAGCAACGTGTATCTTGCCATCAATGAGAGGGCGAATAAGCCGTGGGCAGTCAAGGAGGTACGGAAATCCCTGGACAGGGATTTCAGGCTGCTAAGGCAGAGTCTCATCATGGAGACTGATTTACTGAAAAAACTCAAACACCCAAATCTTCCAAGTATCATAGATGTCATCGATTCTGATGAAAATTTCCTGATTGTTATGGATTATATAGAAGGAAACACTCTTGAGAGGCTTCTGTCTGAAGAAGGTGCACAGCCGCAGGAACAAGTGGCTGACTGGGCTTTGCAGCTGTGTGATGTTTTGGATTATCTGCACACAAGACCATCACCAGTGATCTATCGGGATATGAAACCTTCCAATGTCATGCTTAAGTCGGACGGAAGCGTCGTTCTGATCGACTTTGGCACAGCGCGGGAGTTCAAGGAGAGGAATGCGGCAGACACATGCTGTCTTGGGACAAATGGTTATGCTGCTCCAGAACAGTTTGGCGGCATGGGACAGACGGATGCGCGCACAGATATTTACTGTCTGGGAGCAACTATGTATCATTTGGTCACAGGACACAACCCGTCCGAGCCGCCATATGAACTTTATCCGATCACAAAATGGAATCCCGGTTTATCTACCGGGCTGGAACGCATCATACAAAAGTGCACGCAGAAAAATCCAAACGACCGCTATCAGAATGTCAAAGAACTGCAGTACGATCTTGAGCACTATACAGACCTGGAAATACAGGCGCAGCGTAAGTATCACAACAGACTGAAGCTGTTTGGCGCGACAGCAGGTATTTCCCTGATCTGTGCGGTGAGCGGGATGGGATTTTCCGTGGCTGCAGGCAGAAAGCAAGGAAACGAATACCAGGAATTGATCCGTATGGCGGAGATCGCATCGGACTCTGTGACAGCATGCAGGCTGTATCTGGGTGCGGCTGCCATCGATGAGAGCCGGCGGGAGGCATATCATGGATTTTATACGAGGGCTGTCGAGGACGGCGTGTTCAGCGATGAGGAAGAAGCGGTTTTCCTGCAATTAGGCATCAATACACACCAGTATCTGCAGAATTTCCAGAAAAAGAACGCAGGCGCGTATGCCGATTTCTGCTATGAGATGGGAAATGCGTACTGGTATTATTATGAACATGAGGAGAATCGCCAGTCGAGGGCAGTCAGTTGGTTTCAGGATGCAGCGGATTATTATGAGAAGGAGGATTCCAGGGTGGAAGAGTACAGGCGGTGCAGGCTGTATGTGGAACTTGGCACATTTTACCAAAAGGTAATTGCTTGCCGGATTGATGGTACGGATGGCGGGATGTACGGAGTATACTGGAGAAATCTGACAGAACTGAAAGCGCTCAATGACGCTGCTCCCGACAGAGAGATGATCACGCTGCGCATCTACCGTGAGATTGCCACAAGGACAGTTGAGTATACCAGATCTTTCATGGAGGATGGAGTCGATGGCAATGAGATCCTGTCATTGTTAACAGAACTTGAGGAAGACATGCAGGAGATCGGGCAGGGTGCAACAGACGCCATACGGCAGGAGATTGAGGAGATCCGCTGGATCATTGAGAGTGCGCGTAAGATGGTGCAGTCAACTTACAGGATAAGTCAATAGGAAGGATAGAGGTTAAAACAAACATGGGCATGACAGTTATGAGCGCTGAAAATGTGACAAGGATATCATATATAATGTACATGATATCAGGAGTATTTACAGTGGCAGCAGTAGTGATATTTTTTGCATTGGACATTGCAAAGTGCTGGCGGATGGTGTCGGGAAAACACACCATACGCACTGTGCACAGGAGAAAACGGCAGAAGGCAGACAGGGTTCCTGCAGAAAAAAGCAGTTCGTCAGATCGCTTTGCAGAAGAGGAGTCTGTCGAGGACACACAATTGTTAGCGTATGAAGAGGAACAAGGAACTGAGATACTTGGCACGGTCAGTCTGGATCTGCTGCAGGATATTGTGTATATGCAGGATATGACTGAAATCGATTGAAATTGATGCGGCATCTAACCAAAAGTAGTTATGTGATTGCTTGAAACAGGCAAAAATATGTGATATAGTAATAAAAATGTAACATAAAACAAAAAAACTCTTTGCACTGCATACAAAACTACAGTACAAACTGAGCAGGCCGGGGCAAAACACCCTTGGAGCCGGGTCGCAATGCGACAGTGGATATCACATCCGCGGGACAGTAGTTGCTAATACTGATACGTGGGTGTTTTTCTTTACTCATTTTTATCTCAAAAAATCCCACAATGATAGATGTATCAGCCGTAGAGAGATCCATTTCGAAAAAGAAATCTGAAATGGATGTTTTAGAAAGGCAGGAAAATTTATGAAGAATGATTTTGAGAAAGTGGCGATGAAAGTTTCTTTTGTAAGCATTGCGGCAAATGTAATATTGTCTGCATTTAAGCTCTTTGCAGGTGTATTTGCCCATTCGGGCGCGATGATCAGTGACGCGGTACACTCCGCGTCCGACGTGTTCAGCACGATTGTAGTTATTATAGGCATCAGGATATCCAGTAAGAAATCAGACAAGGAGCATCCATACGGACATGAGCGCATGGAATGCGTGGCAGCGATCGTGCTCGCGACAATACTGGCAGTTACAGGTCTTGGAATCGGCTACAGCGCGGTGGCCAAGATCTTGTCAGGAGACTATGCAAACCTTGCGGTTCCCGGATCCCTGGCACTTGCTGCTGCGGTCATCTCGATCGCGGTGAAGGAAGGTATGTACTGGTATACCAGGATCAACGCAAAGAAAATCGACTCCAGTGCGCTGATGGCCGATGCATGGCATCACCGTTCCGATGCACTTTCGTCAGTAGGCGCCCTTGTCGGCATCGCAGGGGCGAGACTCGGATACCCAATCTGTGATGCCATCGCAAGTCTGTGCATCTGTTTCTTTATTGCGAAAGCGGCATATGACATCTTCAAAGACGCCGTTGACAAGATGGTCGACAAGGCATGCGACGAGGAGACAGAAAACGAATTGAAAAACTGCGCTCTGGCGCAGGAAGGCGTGCTCGGCGTTGATCTGCTCCGCACAAGGGTGTTTGGCAACAAAATCTATGTGGACATCGAGATCCGCGCCGACGGCAACGAGACACTCCGTGAAGCCCACAGCATTGCAGAGCGCGTACACGACTCGATCGAAGGGGAGTTTGCCAAGGTGAAACATATCATGGTGCATGTGAATCCAGCAGAGTGAAAGAGAGCCAGACAAATTTGTCTGGCTATTTCTGACAAAATGGTATATAGTAGTAAGAGAGAACAAACATATCAGCACTCATCACAGTTTCAGCGGGATTGGGAAGAGATTTGAACCGTTTATCGATGGGTTATCGAGATAGAAAGGACGTGGAATTATGCCATTAATGGATCAGGAACCTGTCAAAACAGAGAAAATCGATGGTGTTATTTATAATATGTCGCCATCTGCAGGATTTATGCACAGCCAGATCAACGGAAATATATATCATGCCATAAAGCGGCAGATCAAAAACAGCGTATGCGTTGTCTCAATGGAAAATCTTGACTTATACCTGTCTGATGACGAGTATCTGATACCGGATGTTATGTTAATCTGTGACAGGCAGAGAATCAAGAATGACAAGTATAAAGGTGTTCCGCGTTTCATAGCGGAGACATTAAGTCCGGGAACGGCGCTTCGCGACAGGACCATAAAGCTGGAGAAATACGCGAAGCTGGGCGTGGATGAATATTGGATTGTGCTGCCGAAAGAACGCGCTGTGGAAATATATTATCTTGAAGAGGGCAGGTATCAGTTAAAAGAATTTTATATTCTGGAAGAGGATGAAAAAGATGAACATTACAATGCGGATCAGGTCATGTCGCTGCGCGCCATGCCGTTGGTCACAATCGGACTGAAGGAGATCTTCGATTACTGACGGATTCAAACAGGCCATTCCCTTCAGCACTATATTTATGGATTGAGTTTAAGAAACAGGAGTGTTATACTATCAATATGACAACGGCAACCGAAACAAGAACGAAACCAGGAGAGTTGAACATGAAAGTAGTAATATTAGCTGGCGGATTTGGCACAAGGATATCAGAGGAATCCCAATTTAAGCCAAAGCCAATGATTGAGATTGGCGAAAAACCTATTATCTGGCATATTATGAAAGAATACTCATTTTATGGTTTTAACGATTTTATTATCTGCGCGGGATACAAGCAGCATATGATCAAAGAATGGTTTGCCGATTATTTCATCTATAGCAGTGATGTCACATTTGACTACACAAATGGAAGCAGTAATATGACGATCCATGAAACAAATATGGAGCCGTGGAAAGTAACAGTCGTGGACACAGGATTAAACACCATGACTGGCGGGCGTGTAAAACGAATTCAGAAGTACGTTGGAAACGAACCGTTCATGTTAACATATGGTGATGGTGTGTGCGACGTAAATATTCATAAACTGGCAGCATTTCATAAATCTCACGGAAAAATTGCAACCCTGACCGCTGTATTGCAGGAGCAGCAGAAAGGAATTTTGGATATTGGAGGAGATAACGCAGTGAAATCCTTTCGGGAAAAGAGCAGGGTGGATAGTTCTCCGATCAATGCAGGGTATATGGTTTTACAGCCTGAAATTTTTGACTATATTGAAGGAGATCAGACTGTGTTTGAGAAGGAACCCATGCAAAAACTGGCCGAAAGGGGAGAGCTGATGTCCTATATGCACAGAGGGTTTTGGCAGTGTATGGATAATGCGAGGGAGAAGGAAACACTCGAAAAACTATTGAAAATGGGCAAGGCCCCATGGAAAAAATGGGCGGATTAAACGGAAAAAAGAAAAGGAGAAGACTGATGTTTGATAACAAAACGGAAAAGCAGGCAAGGGAAGAGATCTTGTCCATGGTAGCAGAGTACTGTGATACATTTCACAACCAGAAGAAGGATTTTGAGCCAGGAGACCGTATTGCATATGCTTCCCGGGTATATGATCATGAGGAAATGTGTAACCTTGTGGATTCTGCATTGGAGTTCTGGCTGACGTCAGGCAGATATACGGAAGAGTTTGAGCGGGAGTTTGCTAATTATTTAGGAGTAAGATTCTGTTCCTTAGTCAATTCTGGATCATCTGCCAATTTAAATGCATTTATGGCGCTCACTTCGCCGTTATTGGGAGAGCGTCAGGTAAGGCCGGGAGATGAGATGATCACGGTGGCAGCGGGGTTTCCGACAACAGTCACTCCTGCGATCCAGTATGGCGTAATACCTGTGTTTATTGATGTTACGATACCACAGTACAATATGGATATATCGCAGCTTGAGATGGCGCTGTCTGGTAAAACCAAGGTTGTGATGGCAGCGCATACATTAGGGAATCCGTTTGACCTGAAGGCTGTCAGAGAGTTCTGTGACAGACACAATCTGTGGCTGATTGAGGATAACTGTGATGCTCTTGGGACAACATATACATTAAACGGAGAAGAGCGGTTCACAGGAACGATCGGTGATATAGGAACTTCCTCGTTTTATCCCCCTCATCATATGACAATGGGTGAGGGCGGAGCAGTTTATACGAATAATCCATTGCTGCACAGGATTATCCGCTCATTCCGGGACTGGGGGCGGGACTGCGTGTGTCCTTCCGGAATGGATAACCTGTGTGGTCATCGGTTTGACAGGCAGTACGGTGAACTGCCATTAGGATATGATCACAAATATGTCTATTCCCATTTTGGATATAACTTGAAAGCAACAGATATGCAGGCTGCAATCGGCTGTGCCCAGATTAAAAAATTCCCTGGCTTTGTGGAGCGGAGACGTGATCATTTTAATCGTTTGAAAGAAGGTCTTGCACAGTGCAGGGACAGATTGATCCTGCCAGAGGCTTGTAAGGATTCTAATCCCAGTTGGTTTGGGTTTATGCTTACCTGTAAGGAGGGGATTGACCGAAACAAGGTTGTTTCTTATATTGAACAGCACGGAATACAGACGCGTATGCTGTTTGCGGGCAATTTGACAAAGCATCCTTGCTTTGATCAGATGCGCGCTGCAGGGAAAGGGTATCGTATAGCAGGTTCTCTTGACAACACGGATCGAATCATGCGCGATACTTTTTGGGTAGGTGTCTACCCGGGAATGACGGATGACATGATAGCGTATATGGTACAGATTATAAAAGAATCCCTGGATTTTAATGGGTGAACGAGGAGTGAAAAGCATGCGCCAGCGATTAGCAGATTATGTAGCGGATTTTATCGTTTGTAAAGGTGTGACAGATGTATTCTCAGTGGTAGGCGGAGGAGCAATGCATTTAAACGATGCGATCGGTCATCACAGCGGTTTGAATGTAATTTATAATCATCATGAACAGGCCTGTGCGATGGCGGCAGAGGCGTATGCCCGCCTGGAAAACAGAATAGCTGCAGTCTGTGTGACGACAGGTCCGGGAGGAACGAATGCAATTACTGGCGTAGTTGGGGGATGGCTGGATTCCATTCCTATGCTTGTTATTTCGGGACAGGTTAAGTATACTACAACAGCACGGTATGCGATGCAGTTTACAGACGGACTGCCTTTGAGGGCAGTAGGAGATCAGGAATATGATATTGTCAGATCTGTAGAACCTATGACAAAGTATGCGGTGATGATTGAGGATCCAATGCAGATCCGATATGCATTGGAGAAGGCGTGGCATCTTGCAAATACAGGCCGGCCGGGACCAGTATGGATCGACATTCCTGTTAATTACCAGGGGGAATCTATAGAAACAGATGATTTAAAAGGTTATGATCCTGCAGAAGATGCCAAACTGCTGCCACCACCAGTATCGAAGGAAATTGTTGAAACTGTGATACAGGAATTGCAGACAGCAGAGAGACCTGTGATCTATGCAGGCGGCGGTATCAGACTATCAGGAGGTTACGAGGTATTCCGGCAGGTAATAGAGAAACTAAATGTTCCGATTGTCACATATTGGAATTCGGTGGATGTAATAGAAGACAACCATCCGTTATATGTGGGAAGAGGCGGCAATATGGGGAATCGTCCGGGTAACTTTGCAGTGCAGAATGCAGATTTGGTACTTGCGATCGGCACGCGTATTTCGATTCGCCAGACAGGTTATGATTTTGATACATGGGCGAGGGCTGCAAAAGTCATTATGGTTGATATTGACAGAGCGGAGATGAGAAAGCCGACAATTCATGTAGATCTGCCGGTGTGGGCTGATGCAAAAGACTTTTTGGAAAAAATGAATGAAACGCTTTCCGGGGATACAGTTCTTTTTAAAGGGAAAGCGTGGCTTGACACATGCCAGAACTGGAAAAAGAAGTATCCGGTTACATTGCAGCGTCATTGGGATGAGAATGACGGATTTGCAAATGTATTTGCATTTATCAGGTATATGAGTGAACAATTGCCAGAAGGAAGTCTGACGGCTGTCTCCAATGGTGCGTGCTGCGTGGTAGGTCATCAGGACTACTGTATCAAAAAAGGAACCCGCTTTATTATTCATAGTGCAATCGCAAGTATGGGGTATGGTCTGCCTGCTGCAATTGGTTTGTGTATGGCAGGAGGAAGAAGGGAAACTATCTGCCTTGAGGGGGACGGATCGATTATGATGAACCTGCAGGAACTACAAACGATTGTTACGAACAGGCTTCCGATTAAGATCTTCCTCATTAACAATCAAGGATATCATTCCCTACGAATTACACAGAATAATTTGTTTTCGGAGCATTGTAAGGTGGGAATCGGACCAGAATCCGGCGACCTGTCATTTCCGGAATACAGGAAGATCGCAGAAGCTTTTGGATACCCTTATTTTGAAGCGCACTCCAATGAGGAAATGAAACAGGTGGTGGACGAAGTACTTACGATGCAGGGATATGTTTTTTGTGAAATCTTTACCAGTACAGAACAGGTGTGGGAACCAAAGAGCAGCACAAAGCGTCTGGCGGATGGGACACTGATCAGTCCGCCGCTGGAGGATCTGGCGCCATTTCTGACAAGAGAAGAATTGAAAAGCAACATGTTTATACCACTCATTCCGGAACAGGAGCAGGAAGATCAATGAATCGGGTGATTATAACGGGACCCACAGGCGCTATTGGAATGGCACTCATTGAATATCTGAGCAGAAGAAATGTACAGGTCATTGCAGTAGTAAGGAAGTGTTCCAATAGAAAAGATCAGATCAAAGAATCAGACAATGTAATAAAAGTCGAATGCGATCTTTCAGAAATAAAGGATCTTCCACAGAAAGTTGCAAAAGTTGTCAATTGTCCTATTGATGCTTTTTATCATTTTGCCTGGGATGGTACATTTGGTGACAGTAGAAATGATATGTACCTGCAAAATAGAAATGTCAGATACGCTTTGGAAGCAGTCGATGCGGCTTCAGAGCTTGGGTGCGGAGTGTTTATAGGGGCGGGATCGCAGGCTGAATATGGCAGATATGAGGGAAAGTTAAACGGTCAGATCGCAGCCTTTCCTGAAAATGGGTATGGAATGGCCAAGCTCTGCGCAGGACAGATGACAAGGGTTTTGTGCAGGCAGAAAGGTATCAGACATATTTGGACACGCATTCTGAGCGTGTATGGACCATACGATGGCAGCAAGACAATGATCATGAGTCTGATTCGGAAAATGCTCAACAAAGAGAGGGCATCCTGCACAAAGGGTGAACAGATCTGGGATTATTTGTATGCAAAAGATGCTGCCAAAATGATGTATCTGTTGGGAGCAAACGGGGTGGACGGAAAAACGTATTGCCTTGGGAGTGGAGTGGCGCGGCCGCTTAGGGAGTATATCGAGGTAATGAAAGAGATCGTCAATCCCGATGCGGAAATAGGATTTGGAGATATTGCTTATTCACCGAAACAGGTGATGTATCTGTGTGCAGATATAGAACCACTGATCATGGATGTTGGCGGAGTACCGGAGTATACATTTGATCAGGGGATTCAGGAGACTGTCGAATGGTATAAGACATGTAAGGAGAACCAAGATGCGGGATATGACATTTTATAAGGATAAGAATGTTCTTATTACGGGGCATACCGGGTTCAAGGGAACATGGATGTGTGAGACCTTGTTAAAAATGGGAGCACAAGTAACTGGATATGCGTTAAAACCACCAACAGAACCATCACTTTTTAACTTGTGTTATCTATCTGACCGAATGAATTCGATCGAAGGGGATGTGCGCGACTTAGGGTTCCTGAAAGAAGTGTTTCGGCGTGTCCAGCCAGAGATTGTGATCCATATGGCAGCGCAGCCAATTGTACGCGAGTCATACAAAAATCCGGTATACACTTATGAGACCAATGTGATGGGGACAGTAAATGTTCTTGAATGTGTGCGTTTAACTCCGTCTGTGAAATCAGTTGTTAATGTTACGACAGATAAGGTTTATTTAAATAAAGAATGGGCATGGGGATATCGCGAGAATGAGAGATTAAATGGGTTCGATCCGTATTCAAACTCGAAATCATGCTCAGAGCTTGTGACGAGTAGTTATATCAATTCATTTTTTCAGGATATGGCTGTGGCAGTAACTACAGTAAGGGCAGGCAATGTCATTGGCGGGGGCGATTTTGCAGCAGACAGAATCATCCCGGATTGTATCAGGGCAGTGGAGAAGAAAGAAGATATCGTTGTGAGAAACCCTTTTTCCACAAGGCCATATCAACATGTCCTGGAACCCATTGCAGTATATTTGATGATAGCGAAGGCACAGTATGAGGACAAGAAGTATTCAGGTTGTTATAATGTGGGACCAGATGATATCGACTGCCGGACTACAGGGGAGTTGGTGTCTCTGTTTTGTGATGAATGGAATAAAGCGACAGGAGATTCCATAAAGTGGATCAATCAGTATGATGGGGGACCACATGAAGCAAATTTCCTGAAACTGGATTGTTCAAAATTAAAAAGCACTTTCGGATGGAAACCAGGATGGAACGTGGAAACAGCTATGGAAAAAATTGTGGAGTGGACAGTAGCGTATATGACAGGCGGAGATCTCAATGCGTGCATGGTAAGACAGATAAAATGTTTTTATGAAAATTCATGTTTCAAAGATGGGTTGGAACACCTGTGATGAAAGGCGCAATATGTTATTTATTGGATATACAAGGTGAGGAAGGGCAATGAAGAAAATTAGCATTATGATTCCGTGCTACAACGAAGTGGAGAATGTAGAGCCGATCAGTGAAGCGGTTGTGGATGTTATGGAAACACAATTAGCACAATATGATTATGAGATCTTATTTATAGATAATGCCTCTACAGATGGAACCAGAGATAAGCTGGAGACCATCTGCGCGGGAAATAAGAAGATTAAAGCTATCTTTAACGTAACAAATTTTGGACAGTTCAATTCTCCGTTCTACGGCATGTGTCAGACAACGGGAGATTGTACGATACCTTTGTGCTGCGACTTTCAGGATCCAGTAGAACTGATACCAGTATTTGTAAAAAAGTGGGAAGAAGGGCATCGCATCGTCAGTGGTATCAAAACCACAAGCAAAGAGCCTGGGATCATCTATTTTTTAAGAACCATGTATTATAAAACAATTAAAAATATGTCCAGTGTAAAGATGATAGAGCACTTTACCGGATTTGGACTATATGATAAGACATTTGTTGCCTTATTAAAGCAGCTGGATGATTCGATTCCTTTTATCAGGGGAATTGTGGCGGAGTACGGTGCAGGCTTCAATATGACAGAGATCGAATATGAACAGCCACAGCGCAGAGCCGGCAAAACACATAATAATTTTTACAGTTTGTATGATGCGGCAATGCTCAGCTTTACTTCCTACACGAAGATAGGGCTTAGACTGGCAACCTGGATTGGGTTTATTATGGGAAGTCTGAGTCTCATAGTGGCAGTTGTCTATTTCGTTATGAAATTATGCAACTGGTATGGTTTTCAGGCAGGTCAGGCGCCGATGATCATCGGTATCTTCCTGCTGGGGTCTATGCAGTTGTTCTTTATTGGATTCATGGGCGAGTATATTTTGAATATTAATACGCGAGTCATCCATAGGCCGATTGTTGTAGAGGAGAAGAGAATTAATTTTGATACTGATGAGACGTAGGCTTTTCAAAAAGGGGAGGAAGAGTTAAACTTATGAAAGAGAATTGGAAACAAAATAAAAAGTTCTATTTGGTCATTTTTGCTACGATGATCGTACAGGCGATTCGTTATTTTCCTTTTAAGTTTGGCGGATGGAATCAGATTATGTTGTCATTCTCTTACAGATATGGTTTTATACAGAGAGCGTTTCTGGGAACGATTCTGGATGGGATATCAACGGTATTCCATATTCCATGGGGATATATGAGATATATTTATGGAATATTTACAGTGTCATTCTATACCATATTATATTTTTATATTATTTATAAAGCTTTAGAAAATGAAAAGAGTACAGACGCAGAATTTTTCTTTAAGGGGTTGGCGCTTGCTTTCTTTATGGGACCAGGATGGGTAGCAAATTACAGTAACTTTGCGCTGACAGATATATGGATTGAAATGTGCTCATTGCTTGCTGTTGATCTGCTTGCCAGGAATCGACATGTATGGTTGTCTGTTGTAGTATGTTGTATAGGTGTTTTGATTTATCCAGGATACGTCTTTACTTATTGGAACCTGGTACTGGCATTTCTACTATATCAGGCACTCATGGTATCAAGGAAGATAATTAACAGAAAACGTCTTGTTCTCCTGCTGGTCAACTTGTTGTGTGTGGGTTCCCTGTTTATATATTTGCAATTCTACGCACATGTAAAACCGGGCGTTTACCTTGATTATGTCATAGAGCGGACTGCGGAATTTGTGGATAAAACTGAAGAGGATGTAGCTGATAGCCATGCAGGAACTATAATATCAATGCTGTTTAAGGATATGCCAATCAGTGAAGAGACAGATGTAACAGAGCAGACTGTCGAAGAATTTATGGAAGAACCTATACCAGATGAGGAAGCAAACTCAAAGTCACTGTTCTACAGGGTAAAACTGGTGCTAACCAGTTGGCATTTTTATATTTTCGAATTTGGATTGCTTTTGGTGGCTATGGCCATTTTGTTTGCACCATTCTTCTATGAGATCTACAAGTATTGGAGATTGGTTGTCAGATATGCCAAAGAAAACAAAATGAAATTATATTGGCTATATGGTATATTCCCACTTGGAGGACTGACAATCGTTCCGTGTTATATCGTCCTGAATGATTATGGCAGATATACGAATGGAGCATTTATCTATGAGTTTGCCATCATCTGGCTGCTGAACCGGATTCGGGATGAAAATGTAGTGCAGGCAACGAAGGAGTATGTTCGTAAGGTTCGCAGCAATCAGTGTTATTATGTCTTTTTGCTGTGTTATGCGGCAATTAATGGTACGTTTCACCAAAATCTAATTAACGAGTTAGTGTCTACCGTTGAAACATACTTGTGGAAGGTTGTTGAATTATTTTAACGATTCGTAAGGGATACATGAAAGTAGCAAAAGTTATATTGATAAGAGGGATACGGGATGAAGAAAGTAATAACTTATGGTTCTTTTGATCTGTTTCATGAGGGACATTATAATCTGTTGAAAAGAGCAAAGGCATTAGGCGACTACTTAATCGTAGGGATTACGACGGAACATTATGATGAATCCAGGGGAAAACTTAATGTAGTGGATTCCCTTATGGAAAGAATCGAGAATGTCAGGAAGACAGGCTTTGCAGATGAGATCATCATCGAAGACCATGTAGGCCAGAAGGTAGAAGACATCCAGAAGTACGGGATTGATATCTTTACGGTAGGTTCTGACTGGATCGGGAAGTTCGATTATCTGAAGGAATTCTGTGAGGTGGTATATCTGAAGAGAACCAAAGGCGTATCCAGTACCATGCTCAGGAATAAGAATCGCTCCATTATCCGTTTAGGTGTCATCGGCAGTGGAAGGATTGCCAGACGATTTGTTCCGGAGGTGGATCGTGTCAGCGGAATTACACCTACAGCGGTGTATAACCCGCATATTGAAAGTGCGCAGAAACTGGCAGAAGAATTTGACCTTGAGTTTTACATGGATCAATTAGAGGTGTTCTTTGATAAAGTTGATGCCGTATATATCGCAACACCTCATGAAACGCATTATGAGTATGCCAGGAAGGCGCTGCTTGCCGGGAAGCATGTCCTTTGTGAGAAACCAATGGTGTTAAAAAGGGCAGAGGCAGAGGAACTCTTTGACCTTGCCAAAAAGCAGGGAGTCGTTCTGATGGAAGCGATCAAGACGGCATATTGTCCCGGATTTGTACAGATGATGGGACTTGCCAGAAGCGGCGTCATAGGGAATATCCGAGATGTAGAGGCGTGTTTTACCCGGCTTACCAGATCTGAGGTAAGGGAGATGAAGGACAAAGTGTATGGAGGTTCCTTCACAGAACTGGGTACTTATACACTGTTACCGATTATCAAGCTTATGGGTACGAATTACAGAGAGATACGGTTTGACAGTCTGAAGGATGATAATGGTCTGGACCTGTATACGAAGACGAACCTGATCTATGACAGGGGATTTGCCACGATGAAGAATGGATTAGGCGTCAAGTCGGAGGGACAGTTAATTATAGCAGGAACGAAAGGTTATATTCTTGCGCAATCACCGTGGTGGCTTACCAGAAGCTTTGACGTCAGATATGAGGATCCAAATAAGGTAGACCACTATAATGTGAATTTCCTGGGAAATGGTCTTCGCTATGAAATCAGTGATTTTGTATACATGATTAATGGGTATGAAGGAAGAACCTTTAAGATGACACCAGCAGAGTCGATCGCCATGGCAGATGCTATGGAAAAATTTTTGGATAGCAGAAAGAGCTAAGAATTTGTTATGGTAAGGCAGGAGTTGAAATTACAGATCGGATGGGAAGTGGACACAGAGACAGGGAAGTGTACAAAAGCAGCTAAGTGTAATATGAGTACGCTTCTGTTTTATCGTGTTTGTCAAGGCGACATGATCCAATTGCAAAATCAGACATATCAGTATCGATATGTCTTTTATTCGTTAGAAAGGCCAGAAGAATATATCTATACCTATTCGTATCAGGAGGAGCAGCAATGGACAACCTATGAGAAGAGATGCCCGGAATCCGGATGGCTTCAGAAGGATGCAATGATCAACCAGGAAGGATATATTCGTATACAGGTTATGCGTCAGGATGGCAGGGAGTTAGAGCCTTATGAGGCAAATGCCGGGTGTATCCTGTTAGAAACGGATTATAAGGAAGAGAAAGCTGTTCAGGACTATTTGAAATCAGACGAGATCCAGAAAGAACTTGCAAGAACAATAAGGACGGTTGCGGAAAGAAGAAATCGTGACAGTCTGGTCTTTACTTTATTAACGGATACGCATTATGTGGTAAATGGTAATTGGGAATACACAGCAGCAACGATTGAGGAAGTAAATAGGAACATTCATCCGGATGGCATCATCCATTTGGGAGATTTAACAGATGGAAGTCTGGACAAGGAACTGTGTAAAGAATATAGTCAGCGAGTCTTGAAACGAATGGAAAGCTGGGATATGCCTTTGTATCTGACAATAGGAAATCATGATACCAATTATTTTAGAAATAATATAGACAGACTTTCGGAAGAAGAGCAATATGAATATTATCTGTCGCAGACGAAGCAAGCGGATCAACACTTATGGTATCGTGTGGATAATACAGAACATAAGTTGTGTATGCTATTCCTGCACTCCTTTGATGCCGCAAAGAAGCTTAGATACGGATTCCCGTTGGAAGAGGTTGAGTGGGTAAAACAACAATTAGAGCAATTACCACAAGAGTATCAGGTCATTCTATTCAGTCATGATGCACCGTTAGCACGGTTAGACTATTGGGCTTCGGAGATTCGAAATGGCGAACTGTTAACGTCTGTCTTAGAAGAGTGGCATAGAGGACATGAGAATAGAATCATGGCATTTATACATGGTCATACCCATGCAGACTATATCTATCGGGAAAGGGAATTTCCCATTATTTCGATTGGCTGTTCTAAATGTGAATACTTCGCTGATAAGAAACCCGAAGGAGCAACAACATATCATAGACTGATGGGAACCGTGCTGCAGGAATTGTGGGATACCATGATCGTAAAGCCAAAGGAACGAACGATAGAATTTGTGAGATTTGGTGCTGGTATGGACAGATGTATTGACTTAAAGGATGAAAAGGAGACAACCCATATGCAGATCTGGGCACATAGAGGGGCATCAGGATATGCACCGGAAAATACATTGGAAGCATTTGCATTAGCCCATGAGATGGGGGCAGACGGCATAGAATTGGATGTACAGCTTACCAGGGACCGGCAGTTAGTTGTGATCCACGATGAAACAATTGACAGGACAAGCAATGGAACAGGCTATGTAGCTGACCATACCCTGGAAGAACTGAAAGCATTCTTATTCAACAAGCTTCATCCTGAATATGAACAGGCAGCAATACCTACTCTGAGGGAAGTATTGGAGCTGGTTAAACCAACGAACATGGTAGTGAATATTGAACTAAAGACCGGCGTGAACTTCTATGAAGGGATCGAAGAACGGGTACTTAAGCTGGTAGAAGAGATGGATATGCAGGAAAGAATCATATACTCTTCCTTCAACCACTATTCGATTATGCGTATAAAACAACTGTGTCCATCGGCAAAGACGGGATTTCTGTATTGCGATGGAATCTATCGGCCAGCAGATTATGCAGAGCGTTATCATGTCGATGCATTGCATCCATCACTCAATAATATGCAGTATCCCCAATTGATCGAACAGTGTCAGGATCAGGGTATAAAGCTGCATGTATGGACGGTGAATGATAAAAACAGCATGTACAGGCTGAAGGAAGCCGGAATCGATGCTGTGATAACCAATTATCCCGATGCAGCTTATGAAGTGGTTCATGGAAAGCGAAAAGAGGCATTGTCTTTAAAAAAGATAAAAGAACAGAACAAGAAGGAAGAAGTAAAGGCAGAACGTAAAAATATTCTCCTGCATGGACTTGGAGTCGGGTATAGTAAGGTAAGGAAAGTATTTGTAGAAATCGACAGAATAGTGCAGAAGGCAGCAGGGAATGATAAAATATAATACAGAAAGGGAGCAATAAATAATGTTTAAGAATCCAATGCTGAATGCCAGATTTAATAATTGCAAATTCAGCCAGACAGATTAGATCGAGAGTGGGATTTGCTTGATAAAATATGCGAAGACAAACTTGTAGATGATGGCATAGTTGGTGTTGCAATTACACTTAACAGTGATAAAAAGGAAAAAGAGTGAAAGAAAATAATTATATACGATATAGAAAATTAAAGGCCTTCGCCAACAGCTGCTGCTTTTATTTATGCAGGATATTCTCGATTAAGAGGAATCTGATCAGTGTATGTACCTTTGAGGGAAAAGGTGGATTTGGCTGTAATCCCAAGTATTTAGTACAGGAACTCCATAAAAGAAATCCAAAGTATGAGTTTGTATGGTTTGTAAATAAAAGCTCATGGGAGAAGCAGTTTCCTGATTATATCAAGAAAGTTCCAAACACATTATGGAGCAGGGCA
Source organism: Lachnospiraceae bacterium UBA7179 (assembly GCA_002491195.1). Taxonomy (GTDB): domain Bacteria; phylum Bacillota; class Clostridia; order Lachnospirales; family Lachnospiraceae; genus COE1. Next base: position 13,616 of record DKVL01000032.1, on the reverse strand, counting down.
TATTGGCTGACACGTTCAAAAGTATGGATTGATAATTATAGAAAGCCATATGGTACCTGTAAGAGAAAAGGGCAGTATTATCTCAATGTGAATCATTATACGATCGGTATTAAATGTACCGGTCTGTGGCGCGGCGAAGGATTCTCGAAGATGGCATATCTTGTCAGTAAGAATGATTCGGATCTGATCGATGATCTGGTAATTGATTCAGACTGGTGTGAAGAGGTATCTCCGAAGGGGCTGGTATATGGAGGTACTTACCAGAAGACAGGAGCACCGCGGTGTGATGTTCTATACGGAGACCGAAGTGGTCTCAAAAAGCTGTTTCGGGATAGACATCATCTGCCACAGGATGCGAAAGTCTTACTCTTTGCACCTACGTTCCGGGAAGGAGCAGAGGATGGGAAGCGTTTTGTATTTTCAGAGTTATGGACAATTGATTTCAAGAGGCTGATTGACAATCTTGAGAAGAAATTTGGCGGCACATGGTATGTCTGTGTCAGGGTACATCCACAGTTGGCGCCGACTTTTCAGGAATATAAGAATCCAGATGTTCAGGACAGAATCATTGACGAAAGTCAGGCAGATGATCTGTATGAGATTCTGGCAGGAATGGATGCTTACATCTCAGATTATTCCAGTGCATGCTTTGAAGCTGGATTCGCTCATATTCCGGTGTTCCTGTATGCTGATGATATTCAGAGGTATGCGAATGACAGAGGGGCGCTTATGTGGAATCTGGCGACTGACCCAAGAGATTGTATAGGTAATAATAAAGTAATGACACCAGGCTTTGATGTGAAACTGCCATTTACGCTTGCGAGTGATAATGAGCAGTTGGAAAAAGATATCATGGAATTTGACCAGGAAAAGTATGATAAAGTGCTGGATGAATTTCATGAGAAAGTTGGACTTGTGTTTGATGGATGTGCGAGTGAGAAGTTAGCTCGAAATATAGGAATGCATGAAGCTCTGTAAGTATGATGTCATCTATCAGATTGGGAAATGAAGATTAGCCAATTCTGTCCCTTGTTCGATTGCGCAGTACTTAAAAGAGGGAATTGCCGGAAAAGGCGAGTACCTTCAATTAAATGATCTCTTTTTGGAGGTAAAACGGAGAGTCATTGAGCATAATAGCAGGGAGTCCATTCCGTATCTCCCTGCTCCGCAGATAAAAAATGTCGGTTTAATAAATCAGGTAGATCTCTTTAGAAACCGTGTAAACGAACAGGGGGAAGGCGGCACGCGGGAAGAGGAAAAAACGAAAAATGTGATCAGAGAAGGGCCATCTGAATATAAATATTCTCTTAGAGGAGGTTTCAGTGATCTTTATTTTTACCTCACATATGGCATGTCGCCGCTGATGTCGATAAACTGGCTGGATTATCCGGGAAACCTGATAACGGGAAGTGACGGTAATTGGGACAGCGAACAGTATGTGCAATTTCAGGAAGCTCTTTTAGAGGCCGATTTGGTTATTCTTTGTATTCCAGTCATGGAATTAATGACAGTTGAGCTTTTTAATAATACGGTCCTGCAGGCATATTATAACCTGATCACAGAGGCATTAAGCATGGAGGAAGAAGAGGATAACAGATTTTCGATCGGCTTTATGGTGACGAAAGCGGACGAATATGGAAACAAAGCCGAAATGACGGATCGGCTGATGAAACTGATAGAAGTCTCTCCCTTTTGCAAGGCAAAAAGCGATCATTGGAATGTTTTTGGTTTTTATACTACGCTCGGTAAACATCTGAGATTTATATCATCTGAGGATGGAAAAGAAACGAAACGTATAGACCCGGCGACTTATGACCCGGAAGGATTTGAAATGCCGGTTTTTCTTGCTGCCATAAGCTCGGTGAGCGATAAGAAACGACGGGTGGAAAGTCAAATCAGCAGGCTTGAGAGAGAGATCTCCGTAAATCAGAAAGTGATCGCGGAAAAAAAGCGGACAGTGATGTATAACCTTTTTCATTATGGAAGGAATGTGATCATATCGAAGCAGGAAGCGATTGATGAATTAAATAAGCAGATACGTACCTTTGATGATGACTATAAGAAAAATAAGGAACGTTTTGACCGGATGATGAAAATATTGGATGATGCTGGACCGTTGGCTTATAAGAATGGTGCACGGTATGCAATACGTGATATTTATGATTAATGATGGGGAGGAAAGGGAATTGTCGAGTTATCCGTATTTGTTTGGGGCTTTGAATATCAGGGAAGGAGAAGGCGATTACCAGAGCAGAATTTGTCCAGAGCCTTTGCTCTCTATGGAGGATACATTGCGCAGGCTGGCAAATGATTCGCTGGAATGTCTGAGAGAAAATGAGAATTACCTGAAAAGGACGCTGGAGGAGGGCGTGTGGGTAAAAGGGGCGCTGCCGGGAAAACTGATCAACGGAAAGCAGGCGTATATAATTGGGGTCGCCGCGTCCGGAAAATGGTTTTTCAAAACGAATTATAAAGACGCATATGGAAGAGATTTATTTTATTTTATTGCATATGTATGCGATACGATACCGCCGGAGATTTCCATGTCACTACAATACTTTTCTTCGATTCTGGATGCGGTGGCAGCAATGAATCATGGGGAGTTTTCCGACAGCATGGAAATAAAGCCGTCAGCCGATATGGGTACGGGAACATCATATGTTTACAATGAAAAGTGCAGGGAATTGGAGTATGACGGCGGCGGAATCTATCCGATGGAATATGCTGATGCGGCCTGGTTCAGACCTTGCGGGAATAGTATAGTCTTTATCAATGTAATGGAAGTGGAAGATGCGCATAAGATAGGAAAGACCTATGATCAGGCAATCATCTGCTGCCGGAATATAAGGGATAAGGAAATCTTCAGGAAGCAGAGAATGACAATGTTCGGAAGATTGGATGATAAGCCGAAAAGAGAGAATCGTGAAAACAGTATATTTGGCAGCAGGCAATGTGAAAATCTGAAACGGAATCAGAATCAGAATGGTATTGTCAGAAGCAAGAAAGATATGAATTACATAAAGGATATGAATTACATATCAGAAAATCTGTATACGCTGAGTATGGATGAGTTGGCGTCGATCTATAAGCTGCTGCAGGACAGAAGAAGTATGGAACGGGAGATACAGGTATTGTTGCAGAACGCCAGTGCCGATACGGTAAAAGAGATACGTAAGAAAATAAAAGAGTATCGGCCTGGCAGGTAGTGACGATCTGGTCGAGGGGGTATCCCGGATATTTGGATAAAGAAAACCGGTGGTTTCGACAGTATTCAGTCTATACCATCGGTTTCTTTGTGTCAAGCCGACCTGTGAACTGTAACATGGTGCAATATAAAACCAGGGGCTGTTTGCCGAAACAAATTGATTTCGTGGATCGGCTATGCTATAGTATAATTAGTTTTTACAAAGGAGATTAATAATGGCGAAAAGACATGATGATATTGCAGTATCACAAAAGACATCCAGTGTACGTGTAATGTCTGTGAACCGTCAGCATAAAGATACATTTTTTTAAGAGGTATACGCGGCTGAAAAGAGGCAGAGGGAACTTGCGTCATTTCTATTAGGATTGGATGTGAAGCAGGTCTCCACGGCCAACATACGTCCGATACTGTTTGGAAACAAGGAGAATGACCTGGCCTTTACCTGTGATGACATTGTATATGTAATGACAGAGTGCCAGGCAAAAGTATCCCCTAACATAACATACAGATTATCGGAGTACATTATTACAGGACTGCGCGCAATGGTGGACAGCGAAGAATTATTATATGGGAGCAGCCGTGTATATTTTCCGATACCCAAGCTGTATGTCCTGCAGGTCGGACTGGAAACGCGGGAAAGCAGACTGCCGGATTGCGTGATGTATGATATGCGTTTAAGCGAATCTTATAAGCCACCGAAAGACGCATATAAGAAACAGGGTATTGCAGCAGATCTGGAGGCAACAGTACACATATATGATTTTCGCATGACGCTGGCTGAAATCTGTCAGTATATTGAGGATGAATCGATACCAGCGCGTTTTTCGGATTATGCGAATGATATGCGTAATTATGCGTTTGTGGCAAACGGGATAACATATATCCAGCGCGCGGTTAACGACAGAACCAGGGAATATGTTATGCCGGCGAATGTTTCAAAAGTGACAGATTACCTGGAATTACTGAAGAAGAGGGATATTTTTGTGGATTTGCTGTCTAATAAGGAGGTATGTGATATGACACTGGCACAGTTTTCAAGAGATGATATGTTGATTTATCAAGGCAGAGAGGAAGGCAGAGAGGAAGGCAGAGAGGAAGGCAGGCACGAGAGCATAAGCAGGTTTGCAGAGACATATTTCAGGCTCAATCAGTCAGCAGAAGAAGCATACAGGGTGATTGCCATGACTTTTCCTGATGTGGACAGCGAGTATGTGAAGTCTGTCATCAGGGAGGTTTACCAATAGGCTTCTATTAATTTGAATCCTATCAGGGACTTTATGCTGATTTAATTTTTTGCAAATGATATTACTATCGCTGTGAAGGAGTGTATTAAATGATTAATACAAAGTACAAGGACCGTTTGTTTTCATTCATATTTGGCAATCCGGAGAGAAAAGACTGGACGCTGAGTCTGTATAATGCAGTAAACAGGTCGTCATATACAAACCCAGAGGACATCGAAATTATGACAATAGAGGATGTACTGTATATGGGCATGAAAAATGATATGTCCTTCCTTCTTACGGATTTTGCAAATATGTACGAACAGCAGTCGACGTATAACCCGAATATGCCTGTAAGAAAGTTAATGTATGCGGCACGCCTGTACGACAGGTATATCCATATGAAGAAGCTGAATATCTACAGCACAAAACAGGTCTGTCTGCCAGTGCCAAAACTTGTGACTTTTTATAATGGGAAGGAACAGCGGGAAGATGATATGCTGGAATTAAAAGATGCATTTCGAACAGAGGATGGTCGGCTGATCGATGCGGAGTCTGATATACAGGTGCGTGTGCGGATGATCAACATCAATTACGGAAGGAACAAAGAACTGATGTCGGCATGCAGCCCACTTTCGGAGTATGCGTGGCTTATAGAGCAGATACGAAAAAACAACGAGTGTATGGATATAGAGGCTGCAATAGACAGTGCTTTGGACGATATGCCGGAAGATTTTGGACTAAAGAAGTTACTGATTGCAAACAAAGCGGAGGTGAAGCAGATGTGTATAACAGAATATAATGAAGCAGAGACTATGGAGCAATTCAGGGAAGAAGGCAGGAAAGAAGGCAGGAAAGAAGGCAGGAAAGAAAGCAAAGAAGAAACTGCTGTTATTATGCTTAAGGATAATTTGGAGATAGATAAGGTTGTGATGTATTCGGGGCTGCCCAAAAGCCGGGTTTTGGAGTTGCAGAGGACTTTACACTGATCTGGATGAAAAATTAATAAAACAATATAAAGAAATTCTTGGCTGAATATTTAATATTGAAAATTGTAGAGGAAGCAAAAAGGTTTATTGCCGCACAATTAAGAGAGTTTACTTCGTTACAGGTAATTTTGAGACTGTGGACGAGTATCCTCTGTTTGCATGGGCAGAAGGGAATAATCCAATAAGTATGAAATGAGATTAAGACGGGAGCAAATCTGTTACCATCATACAGGTTTGCTCCCGTTTTGTATAGTTACTTGTGTTTTACTGTTTACATAGGAATTGCGTGATTTTGTCTATCCGCTATTTTATGAAGCGCATACATTTAATTGTCTATGGTGATATCGCAGGGGGGCTGCTCTCCCGGTTCTGAATCGAAAGTGCGCCTGTTTTTTCCGTGCGTCCCCAGCCTGATACGCCAGTTGAAATCATATAAAATGAGTTTTGATCAGCGCCGGCTTCCCAACTGCCGTAGGCATTCTCATGAATGCCGGATGTATTGATAGTAATGTATTGTGAACTGTTTACATCACGCCAACCTTCGCTGGTATGAATGCGGACGTTGGTAAATTCGAGGGATCGTATCCCGTCAGCGTACTGGGGCATAAAATTTTCCGAAAAAAGTGCCATATTGCCTATAAATCCGCTGCTCTTTATGCCAACGTCATAGGTACAGGTATGAGTCCATTTTTCTGTGGATAAGTCCTGGAACCACTGCTCTACGGTGGTATTGCCAGTGGTCTTTGAGATGCCGCATACCAGCAGCATCCGATACCAGCGTCCTGCCTGCCAGTCATAGGGAAGCAGGGTGTGGGCCCCATCTCCTTCGTTGCCAAATGAATCATCGTCGGTTTCCTCTGCTGGGAAAATCCGCTTCGGGCGGATGACGACCGTATTTCCCGCTGCGTCAGTGCAGTAAATATCCCAAAAAGACAGAATGGAGTTGCCGTTTTCCCATTTGTCTCCCTGCTGCAGCCCGCCATAAAGGGATATGTAACCATTATTGTCAACGGATTTATACTGTTCCTTCAAACCAGAAAAATCCAGATATCCGTTAAACAGGGAGCTGTAGGTGCCGCGGGGGATATAGTCCGACTTGAAATCCACACTGTAAGCATTATACTGAACGTCGCTGCCTGCGGAGAGCCATGTGCATATATATGGCGACCGCTCATCAGCGGGGCGGGCGGCAATCTGCGCTTCTGTGGGGAAAGTGAAAATCTCAGACCAGGCGCGGCCAATGCTGAACCGGCCGGAATACAGCGGTTCGTCTGACGCAAAAATTATCGCCGTGTGCAGACCAGAGATGAGATATTGTGCAGTTTTTCTCCATTGTCAATGCTGATACAGGGACTTTGGAAGGGGACAGCCGCGCCTGATGTGTTGGTTATCTCGGCGCATACTGTGACATATTCATCCTCGCCGCACTCGTCCAGAGAGGCCTGTTCGTCTGTCCAACGCACAAAGGTTTCTTTAGATATAGAATAGACGGCGGTTTTGAAGGAAATGGTAAGACTATCGTTTTGGGCCGCAAACACCACTTCGGGCAGGAAACCCAGACACAGGGTTAGAGTTAGCATGAGGGCCAGAGTAAGGGATAACAATTTTTTCTTCATCTACTCGCTTCCTTTCTTTTTTATTGTCCAGCTTTTGTACTGTTATGCTTATTTTAATGTATTATTGTAAAAATTACAAGAGTATTTTTTACAGGCTCTGTTTATGCTGCACTGGTCAATTTTGTTCATTGTCAGGTTATGCGGCTGTTTTCATTTATATTTGGCAATTCGGAGAGAAAAGACTGGATGATGAGTCTGTAAAATGCAGTAAACAAATCGGCCGGCATACCGCTTTCGGAGTATGCGTGGCTTATAACGAAAGAACAACGGGCGTATGAATATAGAGGCTGCAGTAGACAGTGCTTTGGATGACATGCCAGAAATTTTGGACTAAAGAAGTTACTGATTGCAAACAAAGCGGAGGTGAAGCAGATGTGTATAACAGAATATAATGAAGCAGACTATGGAGCAGTTCAGGGAAGAAGGCAGGAAAGAGGTCATATTGGGAATGATATCAGATCTAAGAGACTTGGATATACCAGATCGTACAATACTACAAAAATTAGAAGAAAAGTTTTTACTAACAAAAGAGGAATCACAGAAATATTTGAGTCGCTGATTTGTGGAACAGGCGGAGCATATATTTCAGGAAGACCTGCTCCTATGGTCTCCAAACCTGTCGGAGCGTCGTTAAAAATCCAATAAATATGAAGTGAAATAAAAACAGGAGCAAATCTGTTATCATCGTACAGGTTTGCTCCTGTTCCGTATAAGTGCTCGCGTTTTACCGTTTACGTTCTGTGCACAATCTTTCCCAGCTCTTTATTATATAAAATCTTCTGTTGTGGGTCACTTTATTTTCAGTATATTGAACAAAATTATAGCGGCAGTTTTTTCTGCGTGTCAAAAGAAACACTTTTATTTTGTGCATATTGCTAATAAAACGTATAAAACTTGAAAAATGATTCAAATAGATATATTATTATACTTGACATAATTGAGCAAATTTTAAATCTTACCAAATTTTTGATTATTAGAGGATAATAGTGAGGGGTTAAAGGTATTTTTGGACAATGTAGCAGGAAAGAAACCAAAGAATTCTTATGTTGAAAAGCTGGAGGAAGCAAAGAAAAAAACAGGGAATGGCGGCATGAATATATGACATTATTGATGAGAGATCAAGCCAATATAGAAAAAGGCAGAGAACAAGGAATATTAGGAATGATATCAGCTCTAAGAGACTTGGGTATACCAGATAGTATCATAGTATAAAATTAGAGGAAAAGTTTTTACTAACAAAAGAAGAATCACAGAAATATTTAAGCCGCTGATTTGTGGAATAGGCAGAGCGTCTACGGAGCCAAATCTTGCGTCATTATCTACGGCATTACCGAAACTGTAAAAGCAAACGATCTGAATGTCTAAGAATTTGTGAAGGTATATGGGCATGAAAAATGATATGGCCGTTTCTTCTTACAGATGTTGCAAACATGTACAAACAGCAGTCTACGTATAACTCGAATATGCCCGTAAGAAAGTTAATGTATGTGGCACGCCTTTACAACATGTATAACTATATGAAGAAGCTGAATATCTACAACACAAAATAGGTTCGTCTGTCAGTGCCGAAGCTTGTAATTTTTTATAATGGAAAGGAACAGCATGAAAGAACTATATATCCATATTGGACAACCTAAGACAGGCACTAGTGCGCTACAGACCTTTTTTGCTATCAATAGAGAAGGATTAAAAGAGGCTGGGATATATTATCCAATATTTGACGGCGATTATGCAATTAGGGAAAAAAATAATGCAATGGTAGGGAATGCATATAATATGAAGATGTTGGCATGCCCGAGGGAACAGTTTGGAGAAAATCAAATAAGGTATGTGGAAGAGGTTCGCCAGCTGTTTGACGAAGCTCAATGCGTACTCCTTTCTGCTGAGGGGTTGTGGGGAAGAGATATTCAATTATATAGGAATATTAAGGATTTCATAGGAGAGAAATTTAATATCAAAATAAAAATAATTGTGTATTTGAGACGACAGGATGAGCGAATTGAATCTACTTGGAATCAATGGATAAAGTCGGGTACTTATTATAAAAGCTGTGCAGAATATGCAAAAGAGGCGCGTATAGAGTATGATTATTACTTGCGTCTTAAGATGGTTTCTGATGTAATTGGAAAAGAAAACATGATTGTTAGAATTTATAATCCAGACAGCTTTACAGCAGATCGTAATATTTATAAAGACTTTATGTCAATATTTGGACTTGCAGATATTTCTGCATTTCAGCAGCCACAGTTTCAGGTAAACCCATCTCTTGGCAAAAATTTGGTTGAGATTAAAAGAATTTTTAACGCAATTCCTTCTTCATTAATTTTGGATGATGAGTTCAGAAAGATTTCAAGAGAGAATGTTATGTTTGCGAGAAGTACAGAAGCAATTACGAAAGCTCCGGCATTCCTTAACTACGAAGAGAGAAAAGAGATTCTTGACAGATATGAGGAGAGTAACAGAATTATCGGGCAGGAGTATTTCGGGATAGAAGGAAGTCCCTTTTCCGAATTGTCAGAGCAATGTGATAGTAGTGTAATTGGAGCAGATATTTACAAAGATATTATATATTTTTTTGGACAGCTTTTGATTGAACAAAAGAAGGAGATAGAACTGCTGCATTCCCAAATTGATGAATTTCAACTGCCGGAAAATGTGAAGAACGAAAGCCGTGTTATTGTTTATGGTGGAGACAAGAGAGGAAGGAGCCTGTATCATTACCTTAAGAGGACGGGAAGATGCCAGATAGTAGGGTTTGTAGATAGACGATGGGAAAAATTAAAAACAATTGAAGAAAATATAGAAGATCCAATGATTATATTTGACAGAGTATTCGATTATGTGCTGATTGGTGTTGCTGATCAGAAAACAGTAACGGCGATTGAGGAATATCTAAGGGCACAGGGAATAGGGACAGAGAGAATTATAGCTGTGTCTAAAATGATGTAGGAGATAGAAAGAGAACGGATAATGGAAGGATTTCAATCGCATTTAGATGAATTGGAAGCAGAAGCGATTTATATTATAAGAGAAGTAGCTGCAGAGTGCGAGAAACCAGTGATGCTGGGTATTCAATAGGCAAAGATAGCTCTGTAATGCTTCGTCTGGTGCTGAAGGCTTTTTAACAGGAAAAGCAACCAGTTCCATTTATGCATATAGATACTGCCTGGAAATTTAAAGAAATGATAGAATTTCGCTGCTCCTATGGTCTTTAAACCTGCCAGAGCGATGTCGGAAATCCAATAAATATGAAGTGGAATAAAAACTGGAGTAAATCTGTTACCATCATACAGGTTTGCTCCAGTTTTGTATAGGTGCTCGCGTTTTACCGTATAGATTCTGAACAATCCTTTCCAGTTCTTTATTATATAAAATCCTCTGTTGTGAGTTGCTCTATTTTCGGCATACTGAACAAAATTATAGCTGTATAATTTTTCATGCCCATAAAAAACACTTTTATTTTGTGCATTTTGCCAATAAAACGTATTAAACTTGAAAAATGATTCAAATAGATATATGATTATACTTAACATGATTGAGCAAAATTGGAATTTTAGATAGACATAATCTGTCACTGGATGCTAAAGTCTTACTCTTTGTACCTGCGTTTCGGAAAGGCGCAAAGGTTGGTAAACGTTTTGTATTCTCTGTGATATGGACAATTGATTTCAAGAGGTTGATTGACAATCTGGAGAAGAAATTTGGCGGCATATGGTATGTTTATGTCAGGGTACATCCACAGTTGGTACCAACTTTTCAAGAATCCAGATATTCAGAATAGATTTATCCTGAATTCCCGAGTTTAAGTGGTTCTACATTATTAATTCCTTTATGTAACCACTCAGAAAATCGCTTTATCCAAGCCTTTCAAGATTATTAATGAATGTAGAACCACTTTTAAATGGGAATTAAGGTTTATTGACGAAAGTTAGGCTGATGATATTCAGAAGTATGCTAATGACAGAGGGGCTCTTATGTGGAATCTTGAACTGATCCAAAATAGTCTATCAGTAATAACAAGTAAATGGTACTAAATCTAGATATAAAATTGTCATTTACTCTTGCGGATGATAATGAACAGTTGGAGAAAGGTATTATGGAATTCGATAAAGAAAAGTAAGATAAAGTGTTGGATGAATTTCATGAGAAAATTGGGTTTGTGTTTGATGGCAAAGAAAGTGAAAAGTTAGCTCAAAATATAGGAATATATGGAGGCTTTTTCAACAAGGGATATCTAATCATTTTTTGCTTGGGAAAGTAATGCAGAATCCAGAACTATAGAATGTATTAAACCACGATACAAAATATGAGAAGAAGGGAGATGTGTGGTAATTCCCGATTAGAATTATCATATAAGGAAATAAAATGGAAAATAGATATGGTACAATAGAATCATGGTTGGAAGATGAGGAATCAAAATTTATTTATAGAAAAAGAGTTGAATACAATAATACTGGAAATTATGATTGTTTTAAAGATATTATTAGTAGATATATTCCTGAATTGAAAGAATTTTATTATTATCCTGAGAAAACAGAAGAATTACGTTCTATAGTTCGAAATAAGAAAAAAGTATTGATTTGGGGAGCTGGGATAAGAGGAAGAAGAGTTGCAAAATTGATTAGCACAGCTGTAGAGGTGCAGTGTTTTGTAGATTGTGATATTAATAAAAAGGATACATATGTAGATGGAATTAAAGTTTATTATTTTGATGATGTTGATTGGTTGAGTTATGATTGTATTATTATTTCTATTGGAATAAATTATGTTGTAGGGATAGAGTGTGAGAAAAAACTAGTGGATCTTGGGGTAAATTCAGAAAATATAATTTTATTTTCTAAATATTCTTCCACAGCACTTGAAGATGTACAATATTTTGATGAAGATATAATTAAGCTTAATGATGGGGAAGTGTTTATCGATGCAGGCGCCCTTGATCTTTTGACAAGTGTTAAGTTTGCAGAGTATTGTAAAAAACATTGTATTGATAAATTTAAGATATATGCATTTGAGCCTGATCCAAAAAATTTTAATTTATGTGTAAAAAATTCCCAAAAATATATGCAATATAATATTAATGTAATAAATATGGGGCTATATAGTAGCAATACAAAATTGCTGTTTGATGCAAATGGAGGTTCTAAGATTTCTTTAAGTAAAGATGCAGTATCTGTTGATGTGGTGTCCCTGGATTCTTGGTTTAATGATGTTCCGACATATATTAAAATGGATATAGAAGGGGCAGAGATGGAGGCATTGAAAGGCTGTGCTGAATTAATAAGAAAGTATAAACCCAAGCTGGCTATATCAATATATCATAAAGGCGAGGATATAATTGATATACCAACATATATTAAAGATCTTGTCCCAGAATATAAATTGTATATTAGACATTATGGAAATAATGATTGTGAAACAATATTATATGCAGTATAGAATGGTTAATGAATCGATGTTTATTGTCTGTATAATGGGGTTAAAACCCT
>DKVL01000032.1:673-823 GCA_002491195.1 Lachnospiraceae bacterium UBA7179 | reverse complement strand
TCTGTATAATGGGGTTAAAACCCTTGTCTTTAAGCTTCAAGTATAGAAAAAAAGAAAACAGAGATACTAAAACTTGAGGTGAATATTATGGAGAATTATAGAAAGTCGTCCCATTGTACATATGATATAAAATACCATTTAGTATGGATA
>DKVL01000032.1:0-398 GCA_002491195.1 Lachnospiraceae bacterium UBA7179 | reverse complement strand
AAAATACCATTTAGTATGGATAACGAAATACTGACAACCAGTGATAACTGGTCAGATAGCAATACGGACAAGAAAACTTGTTTGTATGATCAGTCAAAGCAATGAGGTAGAAATAGTGGCAGGTCATGTAGGGAGCAATCATATTCACTTGTTGGTATCAGTACCACTCCATTTGTCTGCAAGTAAGTTAGTGCAGTATGTACGAGTGTATCTTCCACAATGTGTCCACGAAATATTTCATCAAGTTCTTTTACCTGATGGTTTTGCACGGTTTACAGTAGCCGCAATGGCGCTGCCGTCACGCTGGATGCCAGTACAGATAGCTACATACTCATTTGAAATACCTCGTTTGGCAGCCTTTGCACCATGTTTGCGCGCTTCGCGGCCTGCCGTTTCGG
>DKVL01000091.1:58809-102921 GCA_002491195.1 Lachnospiraceae bacterium UBA7179 | reverse complement strand
TTTGGATTCCTCTGGTGAGTTTGAACCTTCTCCTGGATTGGTTCCTTCTGTCGGCTTGGACTCCTCTAATGAGGTTGAACTTTCTCCTAGATTGGATTCACCGTTCTGCGGATTTTCCGCAGGACCATCCGCCGTTGTCTGAACTGGTGTGGATTGTGACTCTTGTGCATACACTGGCACACTTGACGTAATCAGCAGCGCAGAGAGTGCGATCGCCAATCCACGTTTCAATGACTTCCATTTCATTTGTACTAACTCCTTTCTTACTTAATTATGTTTATAGGACTCCCCAAGCGCGATCAGCTCCTGGAGGGAATATAAGCGGCATTGCCGCAGATTCCCGGATTTATCATCAAATATCAGTGTATCCTGATCTACCACATCACACAGTCCGGGCAGATACGCAAGTTTCTGTAGTTTATCGTCAAGCAGCAGACCGTATCTCTCCCCCTGTGCACTGACATACTCTGTAATAATGTAATCCCCAGCCTGTGTAACATAGGTCAGATAGGCGTCTTTCTCCAATTCCGCGATAAACCTTCCTGATTTGATATCATATACTTTTGGGGCAGCATGCAGCTCGGACGCAAACCGATATCTGTCCGTGAAAAATTCTTCATATAAGTCTTTCGATGGCGCCTCCTGCTTTTTTTCACTGATCAGTGATCCATCTGCCGCACTGTACTGCCGGACAATCCCATCATACCAGATTACTTCCAGATAAGAATTGTCAACCGTTCTTTGAAACTGCTGGTCATAAATATTCTCTGCATCCGGAAGCGCCACATCAACAATGAGCCTGCCATTCATGTCATAGATACGAAATCCCTGATAGCCAAATAGCATAACAGTACTCCCATCATGACTCAGCCGCGCTTCATCGTGCGCATAACGCGCATCATAGGACATGATCTGTGCCTCGGCATGCCTTTCAAGCTTCATGAGCCGGATATCCTTCTGTGTCCTGTTTGCCATCACGGCATAATCGCCCGCCATCATCACAAAATCACAAGGCTCCTCGCACACTTCAGACATTGCCAGACTGCCTCCTGCATCATAAAAGGCAAAGCTGCTGTCGTCAGCGGCTGTCAGCACATACTCTTCCCCGACAGAAAAAGCTGTCACATTTACCGTATCTGTAAATGCAAGCTCCTTTTCTTCAAACTTCGGAATTGTCAGATATTCCAAAATGTTCCCATTCGCCAGATATATTTCGGAATGATCTGTCTGTATCAAAAAAGGCGCTTCTGATTCCATGCCGCCTATGTACTCACCCTTTACCGCATCGATCAATATAAATGCAGCACCAGCACTACTGTCTGTCGAGAATGCAAAATAATCCCCGCAGAAACCGCCCTCGTAATGAAAAACATCTGATTCCTCTGACACGATCAATTCATTTTCTGCATCCGTTAAGTCAAATATACTCAGACTTCCATCCGAAAAGCTAACGGCCAGCAGATTTCCGTCATGATCAAGTGCACAGATCTCATTGCCAGCATCTGCAAAAATATCATTCACTGGCACGCCCATATGTCTTCCACCAAAATCACACACTGCTGTTTTTTCTCCGGTATCCGAATCATATATGACAGCATAATCTGCATCCCTGTTGATGGCAGCCACAACTTTATGATCCCCGGAAAGTGCCAATGTCGTTGCTTCCCCAGCAGTCCACTGAATCTCATCTTTGGACAGATCATACAAAGTGACGCCATCTTTCCCAGCATAGACAATCTTGTCCTCACTGAGAAAGACCATATCCGACAGCGCTGACTCGCAGATTGGAAGTACAGCAATCTGCTTCTGCGACTCCAGATCAAACACTGCCAGTTCATACGCATATGTAACTGCCAATCTTGTTTTCTGCGGCGACACTACGATGTCAAACGGTGCTGCTGGAAGCTGAAGTCTCTCAAGTGCCTTAAACCCATCAGATAAGTCATAGACACCCAGTGCATCTGTCAATGCTTTCTGAGCCTCGGGAGTGATCTCGATGGCAAGCGCCTGAAGCGACTGTGCGACTGCACCATACGCATCCCCCTGCGCCAGGATATTCTGCGCGTATTCAGAAAGCGCGATGGACTCCTGTACCTGTTTTAGCTGCCGCATTCCCAGAAAAGCGCATGTCCCGCCACACGCAAGCGTAATCCCAATACAGGCAGCCGACACAGCCATGCGCCTTCTATGTCTTACAACTCTCCTGTCTGTCCTGTACAGGTTTCGAAATGCATTGAGCATTTCCTGTGCTGTCTGATACCGGTTCGCAGGCTCTGGCGCCATTGCCTTTCGCAGGATGTCCGATACCTCACGGTTGCAGACGCTCTCATCCAGAGGCACTACTTCCCTCGCATCCTGCGGCGGACGCTGTCCTGATATGAGATGATACAGTGTGGCACCCAGACTGTACAGATCAGAACGCACATCGAGAAGCACTTCTTTGCTCCCGCTTGTAGTGCTTCTGCTTGGTGAGATACTGCCAATCTGTGTTGCCTCCGGATCTATGCTGCTTTTCCCCAAAAGCCATCTACGCCTTGTCGACACAGTTCCAACCGCGGCGCCAACAGCGTTATTTTTGATATAATCAGCGCCATAATGCTCTGGAGACGCATATCCTCGGCTAAAACCAACCTTTACCGCCCCTTCCTCCCCAAGAGCCAGTGCAATGTTAAAATCAATCAGACAGATATCACCGTTTGGTCTCAACATAATATTGGCTGGTTTGATATCCCCGTGCAGAATTCCATATGGCGGACGGCTGTGAAGATACACAAGCGCCTCCAGAAGCTGGCATGCCCACTTGATCATATCCTTTTGAAATGGTACGTCCTGATTTGCAATAACCTTATCCAGACTCAGTCCGTCTATGTAATCCATCACTGTATATACGACATCATTCTCCTGTACAAAATCATATACCTGTGGAATGTAGGTATGACTTAGTTCTTTTAACAAATCCACTTCGCGCCGAAGCGCATCTTCCCCAATACTAAGTCTACGTCTGTCTGCTTTGAGAACCACAGTTTTATTGAGACGAATATGACGGCCAAGATAGACAATCCCCCCGCCGCCTGCCCCTATTTGATCCTCCAATTCATATAATCCTGCTATAGTATCTGGCATCGCTGTCTCTCCTCACACTAATCTTTCATTTTGCCATAATCGTGTTCTAACTTTCCTTGAATCTTCTTTCCAGTCATCACAAAGATCACAATACATACGATAGCAGCCACGGCCGCTGCCACAATCAAACCGATACCACCATACAGCATCAACTGTCCCTTTGATAGGTCAAGCATCCCCTTCTCCTCCTGCATTTTACAAATACTCATTTCTAAACATTTCTATGTGCAATAAATCATACCGACCGATATATTATCCTGCTCCCCCCGCTGTATCATTGTATTAATCATTGTCCTGCACAGATCCACGTTTCCTGTGTCAGCAATCTGTCCACAGACGCTATCCATATCGCACTCTGTAAGCATATGATAAAATCCATCTGATCCATAGATAAAAATATCTCCTCGTAAAAGTATTCCTTTCTCCGAAGAAAACGACAGGCTATCGTCCCTGCCGACATAATTGAGCAAAAAGAGCTTCATTCTGCTATTACAGATCTTGGCAATCGACTCATCGGTTGTCATCCGTTCCAACGTATCCCGGTATCTGTAGATACGGCTGTCCCCGACATGTATGATGAAATAGTGGTCCCGCAGAAGCAGAAGTGCCGACATTGTCGTTCCTGTATTCATATTTTGCGAGATAATGATATTCCTTACCAGACAATTCCAATTCTCCGCTGCATCCTTAAAGTGAGCAAACAAAATATCGGTATTCATTGTCTCGATATCGATCCATTCAGCTATATTGTCAAACCATTGTGAGGCGGCATTGCTGACGCACTGCGATGCCACCTCTCCATGTTCAAGCCCACCAATTCCGTCACAGATCACCCCTAATGCAAAATCCCCGCCGCGTTTGCTGACCTTTTTGAAAAGAATTGCGTCCTGGTTATTTTTCCTTGAAGAACCTATATCTGTCGCACAAGCACCATAAAACAACATATCTTTGCATCCCAATCGTTTCATTATATATTTACCCGATATTTGACTGGCATATTTGCAGCAATGCTTAAGACTGCTCCTGCATTCAATTGATATGGCGTATTGGGTACCATCATCTGACCATCAATCAATGTATGATTGCCTGAGCCCAGATCAATAGCATAATAACAATCGCCTCTACGCTCGATACGCAGATGCATTCTACTAATCTGCATAAAAGACTTGTCAAAACGGATATCTGGCTGGATCGCATCTGTCGACTCTCTCCCGATCGTGATAAAATCATTTGGAAAATCTAATGAGATCTGTGCAATTGCCCCTGCCTTTTGTGATTCTATCAAGTCTAAATGTTTCTCTGTCTGATAAGGAACACTCGAAATCATTGTGATTGAAGACTCTTCTGCCTGAAGTGGAAACACTGGCGCTACAGGCGATGACGCTGATGTATGAAACGCATCGGTATTTGCAGGCTGCATTTGCGATATGGGCAAAACGGCCTGCCGCGGTGTCTGATTCATTGGCTGCACTGCTTCTACTGCTGACTTTGCCTTCTTTTTTCCAAACAGACTACCTCCGAAAAGTCCTTTGTCCGTTTTGTCTTGTTTATTTGGTTTGTTATGCTGTTTCTTTTCTTTTTGCGGTTTCTCCTTTTTCTTCGGGGGAGTACCAAACAATGCATTCATCATATCATTGTCAGATGATTCTGACGCTTTTGACTGCGGAGTAGACTTCTGCAGATCAGCTGCCGCACCTGATGGAGGCTCCTGTGTTTGTATGGCTGATCTGGAATCCATATTCACTGCTGGCTGCGGCGTTTGGCGAGGAACTTCCTTCACTGCAGCCGACTGCGCCTCAAGCTGCAAAGCCGCCTTGTTCTTTTCCGCTTTGATCATATGATCCAAGTCCGAGATAACGACAGTTCCACTATTAAAGTACTGATACAGCTGAACCAGAAATGCATTGTCATCAGTCACCATCACTTTATTCAATGCATTTTTCAGGAAATTAATAATCTCCTCATCCGTATTACGATAGGACTGCTCTGGTATATAGAGAAAACTTGACCTGATCGTCTGTTTATCGACATAGATATAGTCCGGAACAAGACAAATATAATGATAATCAAGAAACCAATCATAACCTCTCATAAAGGGCTCAAGAATTCCCTCATAAAAGTCCAGAAACATCTGTTTTGTAAAACTACCGCCCATATATTTCAATGAAACTGCGTTTGGCACTTTATACTTCAGAGTAACCTCATCATTAATCTCTGTTATTCCAAACGGAAGAAGGAACTTAGGACAATTCTCCTTAATCACCCTGACTGCAATCTTATCCTGCTTACAGGGCACCCGCAGAACAAGATTGATATAGTTTCCATCCAGTGCACTCTGCATCTGAAATTCATAATCCCCCATTGCACAATATCCTCCTGTGATTTATTCAACATACTCCAAACTGATTATGACTGTACCATCCACAAAGTGTGCCAGCGCTGTACCGCTGTGAAACGGCTGTGCGTCATCAAGGCTATAGTCGATGACCGTTTTGCCAAGCGCGCTGATATATGTCCACGTCTCCCCGACACACACTGCAGCCACACCATCCGAAAAGGAGCGCGCATCGTCATACTTGTAATCGATGACAAGCGTACCGTCAAGATCCGCAAATCCCCATTTCCCATTACTATTTCCTACCGCTATGTATCCATTGGGAGACTCCGGCGCTTTTGCCGCTGCGTAAATCTGATCATTAAGACGATTTCCTTTGGTGTCAATCAGATACCATCCATTGCTGTCCTTTACCATGGCATGTCCGCCTGAGAAAGCATTCTTAAGGGAATTGACAGCCACATCCGAAAATGCAAAATCAACAACTGTATCACCGCCGTCTGTGATAATACCCCATGCGTTTCCGCTCTTTACAGCGGCTACCCCATTGTTATTGCAAGTAATCTGATCATACTGATGACTGCCCTGCGTTAAGGGCTGAAAGTCAAAATTGAAATAACTGTATTTTCCTTTATACCTGGCAAGTATACGATTTCCACTCACTGCAAAGACATCTTCTACACCAAGCTCATCTATGCCATACAGATCGCCGCTTTGCAGAATCGTTTTGTACTGTCCGTCAACCGATACCACAGCATATCCGTCATCGTTAAACGGTACTGCTGTATCAAAACTACCGATTCCCAGATCCCTGCCGTCCGGACCTATATAGATCCATTTTTCACCGTCAAGTGCAGGCATAATCGTATTTTTATAAGTCGGCGTAACAACTTCATAATTTACCGTTCTCGTCCTGCATTGATACCGGTTTTCTTCGTAATAATCATGAAGCGTGTCACTGCCGGTCTGTGTCATGCCAAGTTTCACAGTTTCCATAGCTTCTGCAATCTTGTTCGTGGACAGATAATAATCCGCCACCCGGATATACTCCTGTTCGGCAGCAGTGTTATCAGCCATCCGCTTTTCCGCCAGCTTTACATAGTTGATGATGTCCCCATACAGATCATAGGTATTGAGGAGCTTGGTCTCGATCTCTGCATTATTTCCCACATCATAGGTAAGCGCCTCCTTGTATTTCGGAATAGCGCGGACATAGAGTTCCTTTAATACATATCCGTCCGCCTCCTGCACCAACAATATCTGTGCTTTCTCGTTATCAATCCCTAAAAAGGCCTTGACTGACACAAACCATCCTGCCACTGTGACAATGACAATCATTAGTATGATTGATAGTTTCTTACTCTGCATATCTGTTCACCTCGCATTTTCATGACGCTGTTCGTCATGCCATGATAAAATAAGTCGCCAGCTGTCCCAAATACAGAAACGGCGCAAGCGGTACACCGTCCTTAACTCCGATTTTCCTACGGATCAGCTGGACGACAGAATAGACACAGCATGTGATCACCCCATAAAATACTGCGCCCATGATCCTCTCCCCTGTCAAGTACAGCCCCATCACAAAAACAAGCTTCACATCCCCTGCACCTAATTGTCCTCTTGACAGAAAATAACACAATAAGAAAATGAGACCGCCCACAATCGCACCAATCAGAGATTGAAACAGCAGGGCCAAACCATATTGTGTCGCCAAAATAATCACAATCCCTGTGATTCCAGCCCATATTATGAGAAGCGACAGGAGCAGACGATTTGAGATAAAATGATGCTCAGCATCGGCCAGCGCAAATACGGACATAGCACAGATCAGAATATACTGCAGCATCATCTCCACAGTAATTCCCCCTGGAAGATACAAAAAACCAAGCGCTGCCGTAGCGCAAAAGGTCAGCACATATATGATGATCTGATTTCTTTTTGACATCTGTATACTGCGCCTTCTGCACATGAGTGATGACACACAGTAGTTGACCACAACTGCCAGCACTGCTCCTAAAATACTACTGCATGCTACCATTTCTTCTCCACTCCTTTATATTCGCTCAGTGCTTTCTCCTCATCGCCGCCAAGCCATCCCGGTATGGTGACACGCTGTACCATGTGCAGCCTGGCTTCTGGTATAAGCAGTCTGACGAAGGACAGGTCGACATCGTATTCGACAACAATATCAATCAATCGATAATTACTATCGCAAAACATTGTAGAATTGGAGAAATCAAGTCCTGCATATCCCTCCTTCACGCCCATATTTTTTAGATATGCATCTGCGTCCATACTCCCTTGTTCCAGATATTTTTTGGTTGCCACAGTTGCTGCCGCTTCTGCAAAAACTCTCTTAACCTCTATGGTGGCAGCGTTGAAAGCCATATAAATGACTCCAACCATCAAATCGTTTGGATTGCTGACAAGACCTGTCACCTTATTGACAGACTCTTTGCCAGAACTGCCCGCTGCCTTCAGATCCTCTATGGTCTTCTGAATTTGCGATGCATCCAATGTAGATATGTTCCCAACATCTTCACTCAGCGTTTCAATCTGATTCAGTGTATCTGCAATCTGATTTGCTGTATCATCAATCGCCCCAACATATTTTTGGCCGTCCGACGCGATACCCTGATCGGCTTCTCTCAATCCTGCAGCCTGGTACAAATAAGTGTAACTCGCCAGCTCATGCGCAGTCGAATTAATCGCAAACTGAACCTTATTATGTAACGTAAATATGGTAATGAGGTATATGATCGCAGAGACAACCATAATAAAGATTGTAAAGGAAAATACCGCTTCCACCACCATCATTCCTCTTTCGTTTTCTTTCCATTTTCCCATCCTTAGTATCCTCTGGCCACTGTAAACTTGTACTTATTTTTCCCATATTCTGTGAGACTGCTATAGACCGTATCATCAACTGCTTTCTTCGCAAAGCTGTCTGGCATCACGACAAAATTAATATGTACTGTACAGGAAGCCTCTACTGCAGTGTATGCATCATCCAGTTTGAAATTCAGTTCGTTTAACTCGCCGTCCTCGCCAACTTCCTGCTTGACTGCATTGACATTCAGGGTTATCAGATCCCCCGTCCGCGCCGCGATCTGATCAGACGTTCTAAGGAATGTGATCATAACCAGCATATACTGATTATAATCCAGCTTTATAACATCACTTTTTCCACTCCCCTTCTCCAGTTCCGGCACTAATCCCTTGATCGCATCAAACGCTTCAAGATCATCTACATTTTTTTTTATAAGGGCAACTGCTTCTCCCTCCTTGAGCCGTTTCCAGTCAGCAGCCGTCTCTAACGCTGTTATCCCCAGACGAAGTGCCGCCTCAACTGCAATCGCCAAAACTGGCAGTCCCATAAGTGCATCACGTATAACTTTAATTGAATCATTTACTGCTTCTATTGTATAAGTAGATGTCATGTTAACCACTGACCTAAATGCTACAATACTATTTCGAGCAGCATTTAGATTCTCTGCTGAATCCTTATATCCTCCATATAGATATTCCATCTCTGCCTGATAGAGATAATTTACGTTTTTACACATTTTGATCCCTGTCAGACTGACAGCTTCTTCCGCTTTTTCTTTTTCAGAATCAGATGATTTTTTCACATTTGTGATACGATTGGAAAACATTCCATAATCATAGGCAGACATATAAAATTTAAGCAGCAGCCTGTTTCCTGCTTCGGCAAAACTGTTCATCTTAAAATAACTTGCTGCACTTTTAAGCAAATTTGCCATCGTGGAACCGCCGCTGTTCCCTGAATTGCCAATTGCAATCGCATCCGGTATGCTGCGCGCATCTGTTGTCTCTTTTTCATTCAGTTCCTTTTCTGCTTTTTTCTGTGCCTCATTCGCTGCATCTTTTTTCTCTTTTCCTTCCTTTTCATCTTTGCTGCCTTTATCGTCAAACATCGCTGCCAGATTCTTATATAAATTATTGTATTTTTTATTATTCTGGAAATCATCATATTCATTTTCATACAATGAATCCAAGTAAGCCCCAATCTCATCAACCGCAGGATCGGATACATAATCATTAGCTATCCTTGCCAACTGGAAAATCTGCTGTTGCATTTGATTATCATAATCACTATTTACACCTTTATTTTCTGAAACTTTTTGCGCCAAATCCATATAACACTGACCGTTATACTCTCCATTCAAAATAAACTCATCAAACTTTTTGATAGTATCCGTTATTTCTTTTTTAACTTGATCTGTAGCTCCTGCTTCTAGTGATTTTTCCAGTTTATCCCGCTGCTCCTTTGCAGTCATCATCTTCGCCTGGACCTTCTCTGCCTTTTCGTCCAAATCATCTGCTAATATATCAAAACTATCAAAATCAATAATATCATCCTCATCACTAATTTCATACCAGATCAGTGCGCTATCAAATCTGTTCGACAATTTATCTACCCGTGCATTCTCATCCGCATCGTATTTATCTTTGATATCAATTAGTTTTTCTTCTTCTTCTGTCCTGTCCTCTGATTTAACATTGAGCGCATCCTCAATTGCCTCTTTATTATCTGTATACTCACGCCATCTACTGTAACTATCTGATCCTGCAATGTCCGAAAATTCCTTCTTTACTTTTTCATACTCACTGTTAATATGATTGATATACTCCGGATAGTGATTTATCTTTTTCAGAACATCATAATATTCTTTCATTGCCTCCATCAGTTCACTGACAGCATCGTCGAAATCCATTTTCGCGTCATGCACGACAGAGTCTTTTTCCGCATTCTGGCCTTGCTCTAGCGCATCTAAAAGCACATTTTGTACACTATCATCCATAAACTCCTGCGCAATGCGAAACCTCATAAAGTCACCAACCTGCGTACAAAATACCTCCTGTGAACTTAGTCTGGAACTATCAATCAGTTTATAATCCATCTCTATTGCTGCATTCTTATATGGCATACAACCTTCAAAATCACCTGACAAAAATCCTGTCCACCCGGCAAGATGATCCCAAGTTATTGCATTTGACGCTGGGTTAAAAGATGTCTGCATATACTTTTGCAATTCTACGATCGCATCCTTCGCTTTCTCAGCTTCATCTCCCTGTGTTATTGCAAACAGCCCGTAAAGTTCTTTTAGCAGGTAGTCATACTCTGTCAGAATTGCCTCACCATAATTATCCGCCGCCATAACAGCCTGATTACCACTTAACTTAATGCGTGCAAGGTCTGTCAAAAAACCTGTAAAAAAAATTGTCGGTATCAGCATCAATGTCACCATTACAGTAATGGAACCTCTTGATCTATTTAAAAAAATCTTTAACATATGTCCCCCTCACTATTATATCTGCAGCCACTACCTGCGATATCATCAACCCGACACTTGAAATCGTTTTTTAAATTCATCGTAAAATCCCTTTGCCTTCCCAACCAGCTCTTTCGCCTTCTGCCCAAGCGAAGTCTGACTGACAATATCGATCACAAAATCGACATTTCTGATAAAGTCATCCCCATCTGTCACTACAATCTTGCCTGTCACCACAATGTCAATGCTGTTCGCTGCTCCAACCATCTCCAGATTGATTGCCGGTTTCACAGTCTGTCTCGCTTCCACACTGATTTCCTTATAGACAATATAATTGTACTTACTCGCTGTAAAGATAATATTGTCTCCATGATCGAAAAACATATATTTGTACATAGACCGGAAAAAAGACTCAAAAGCACTGCTGTCAAACTTCATTGTCAGAAAACGATATGGGAACTGATAGGTTGGTTCTGCAAAATTACTGCCAGCTGCCTCTATGGAATTTCCACTGATTCCATAGGGCATACTGCTTTTTGCCTCAATATAGGTGTCCGAGTTGATATTTTTGTAGTAGATCAGCGCATTCTGCACATTCGCCTGCAGATTGGCCTTCTGGCACATAAAAATGGCGGCATAGAACAACGCAATGATCATAATCATACAAAATGGCAGCAAAAGCGTGGCTTCTACAATCGCCGTTCCATTCTCTTCTTTTATTCGTCTGCTCATTCTATACCTCCATTTTAATGTCTAACTATGGTTATTTTCCGATTGGATCCGCACTTTTTGTTATGTTTTCCCAAGTCGTTGTAAACCACTCTTTAATGTTTGTCCAGAATAAAGCTGTAAGTGCCACAACAATCACAATCAACAAGATTGTCGCCACAAATGAAGATACACCCGACTCCTCCTCAAAGCGCTCAGCAGCTTTCACAGCACGGCACTTAAAGCCTATCATTAGATTATCCAAAAACTGCATCATATGCTTTCCCTCCTTTGCTCCATTAAAAATATATGTTATATTACCCGTATTACAAACTAAAGCCACTCATCACGGGTACAATAACCAGAATCAAGATACCAACAAACATGAGAATCGTTGGGATCAGAAGCTTCGACTGAATTTTCTCTCCCATCCGCCTCGCACTGTGTTTGTGCTCCATCCAGCTCTCATCGTTTAATGACTTGAACAGACCTACGATCTCCGAATTGCCCTTTGATGTATTTTGTATAATAGATGTACCCAGTTTCGTCGTATATTTGTTGTCACATCTCTGGATAAACCTGGAATACGCCTCCACAGGCGAAACATTGTTATGTAAGTCCAACATGACACGGTTCATCTCGTCGTACAATGTGCCCTCGCCGCTCTGCCCTGCGATTCTCCACGCCTGGCTCACCTCCATGCCGGCAACAGTCAGCAAGGCCAGTTTTGAGACCACTTGTGGAAATTCATTGCTGATCTCCTCCTCACGTTTTAGTACAGTAGCGCTTACATTATCATAAGGCACATAGCCAAGCACGCCAAACACCACAAGTGCTATCAACGCGACAATTACACCTCTCTGTCCCATGCCGAGTGACAAAGTAATGGCAAGAATCACAAAGAACGCCCCAATCCCTATAAACACATATCCAAACAGTGCCCCCAACAGATAATAGGTGTGGTGCATTGCCTCTTTCCTTTCCTGAAAATGGCAGCATTTCTTGTAGAGATTTTTTACTGTCTCATTGGTCGAATCCCATTTCAAGAGCTGCATCAGCCGATATCCCACAATAGGGATCATATCCAGACCGCTGATCTTTCTATTTTGATATGTCTCCAGCAGCTTCTGCGCATTGTCATATCTTTTTTTCAGTTTTTTCGCATTTTTTTTTATTTTCTTATCCTCAAGATTACCCAGTCGCTTTGCCTTTTCCGCCAGCCGTTCCATCTCCATGCGCACAGTCTTGATTTCTTCGTTCTGCGTTTCTATGCAGCTTTCTATCATCATATTTACGATATTCTCATCTGCAGATAGAAACAGATATAAAAACACAACAAATGCAATTGTACCTAAAACCATACAGAGTATCATTATCATATCATCTGTTTCCTTTCCACCTCTATACTTTAACGTCGCTGACCTTTACTGCATATATATACGAAGCTGCAAAAATCACAATTGCAGCCGTTGCAACAAGATGCCCGACCATCGTACTAAACAGCGCATCCATCAGTCCTCCGCCCATACCAGACATCGCCACAACGATAATGACTGGCATTACAATCATCATATTTGTCTCTGACTTTGCTGATGTGATCACTGTCTGAATCTCCTGCTCAATTGCAATCTTATCCCCGATAATCCCCTGTGTCTGCATCAAAATATCACCAAACCTGTCGCTTTTTCCTTCTATGACAGCATAGATCGTGGCAAAACTCTGGATATCATCAATGCCGCTTCTGTCAGCAAAATCCTGAAATAAATCCTTTAGCAGTTTTCCGCCTTTTTCATACTGCATCAGAATATTCTCAACTTCTTTTACGATGTCCGCATCCTCATTGTAGGCAATCCGTAAATCTTTCAATGCCGACTTGATCGCATGAACCTCCACATTCCCAGCGCCGACCGCCACACTCATGGATTCCAGAAATTCCTTAAACTGCAGCCGAAGCTCTCTCTGTCGTTTTTCTATTGTTCTATATGCAAACATCTTTTCGATCACGAATGCTCCAGCAAAACCGACAATCGCGGACAACACTACAATATGATAAAACAGATACATTACCACAGACAAAAGCGCCCCGCTGACAATATATGTCAATATGTGCTGCATTTTTGTCATGTTGCATTTGGTATAAACTGGCATGTTACCCCACCTTCTATCTTTAATTTAAATAATCATAAATTCCCGTGCCGATAAATTTATCCGGATGCACCATTTTATTCTCTGTCCGCCGCAGGCTTCCAGATACCTTCCTGACAGTCGTATGTTCATCTTCCTCAAACTGATAAATTGGATTCAGAATAATCCTTCCCCTGTCATCCATTCCAACCACTTCTGTAATCTCCATTGTCTTTCTCGTCTTGTCCCGCATTCTCGACAAATGAATGATGATATCTACGGCGGAAGCAATCTGCTGCCGTATCGCCTCAAGCGGCAGACCCGGCGAACCACTCAGCACCATTGTTTCCAGTCGGCTTAGCATATCCTGTGCGGAATTGGCATGACCTGTGCTCAGTGAACCGTCGTGCCCTGTGTTCATGGCCTGCAGCATGTCAAGAGCCTCCGCCCCCCTGACTTCACCCACGACGATTCGTTCAGGACGCATACGCAGTGCCGACTTGATCAGATCCCGCATACTGATTCCGCCCGCGCCGGCAGAGTTCGCATTCCTCGTCTCGAGACGCACCAGATTCGGCACATTCCGAATCTGCAGCTCCGCCGAATCTTCGATCGTGATGACACGTTCGTCTGATGGAATATAATTTGACAATGCGTTCAGGAAAGTAGTCTTTCCTGAACCAGTACCGCCGCTGATGAAAATGTTATATTTTGCCTGTACCAGTTTTTCAAGAAACACTGCTGCCTCCGTCGTGATTGAGCCATATCCGATCAGTTTCTTGATTGTCATTCCCTCCTCCGGGAATCTTCTGATCGTCACGATCGGTCCATTCAGGGCAATTGGATCTAGCACGACATTTACACGCGAACCATCAGCCAGCCTGCTGTCCACGATCGGATTGCTTTCATTTACAGACCTTCCCATATCCTGTACAAACTTCGTGATAATGTTCCTCAATTTCTCCTGACTCTCAAACTTCTCATCAAGTCTCTGCAGTCTGCCGTCACGCTCTACGAAAATGCAGTCATACCCATTGATCATAACCTCTGTAATCGTCTTGTCGGAAATAATCTTTCCTAATATTCCCAGTCCTCTAATCGATTCAAATACAGTGTCCTCGATGCTTCGTTTGGTCCGATACGAAAGCGATGTATAATATCCTGCCACCGCCGGATCCTTTGTATTGACATCCTGTATCCGCATTTCAAACATCTTTGTGATCCGTTCTTTCAAGTCGCTGTCAGACAGCTCAGAATAACTTGGATCCTGCGTGAGCATTTCTCGAATATTCGCAACCTCTTCTGTAAAAAAATCCCTCATCCGCCATCCCTCACATACGCTAATCCGCAAACAAATTTAACAGACGATTCAATCCGCCGCCTGCAATCGATAGGATAATTTTCTCCATCTCCATACTTCTTACCCGCTGCACGACTTCCACAATCGGCATCTTCATTTTCAGAGCGCTGCCGCACTCTGTTCCGAAGTTGAGCACACGCAGCATTTTGTCCGCATATTCGTTCAAGATGTGCAGCTGCCTTAAAAAACATTGCATTTTTGCTTTTGCAGCCTCATCGGATTTCTCGACCAACACAATCTTATCCACACATTCAAATAGCGTCATTGTCTTCGAATCCAGCGATATTCCCCCATCAATGATCAGATATTCGCACACCCCTGTATTATTTATAACTGTAACGAGTTTCTCCAACTCATCTGCCTTCATCTCATATATATCATTGGGAGATTCAAAATGATTTAAGTAATAGAAGTTCTCCATTTTCGTATTCATCAATCCCTGAAGTTTAAAAGAAAAGTTAATTTCTGAATCCAGCCGTTCCAAAAGTTCTGACAATCCTTTCTTGTCTGACTGTGGCAGGAAACAGCTATCTGAAGCAATTTCCTCCAGATTAATATACAATACCGAATGATTTCGTTGGGCAAGACTTGCTGCCGTCGCCAGCGAAAGCGTAGTTTTGCCACTTCCCCCGATCGGGGAATAGAATAAGATTTTCTTTGTCCTGTTGTCTCCGATCATTCCATAGTTTCCGCATACTTCCGCATACTGCTCTAACATTTCGTGATAGATACTGCTGATCTGCTGATACTTCTTGATCTTTGCAAATCCCTTGCAGGCATCTGGCATCGTTTCCTCTTCATCGTACAGCAGGATTGCTGCAGTATGCTTTGAGAGTGGTATCTGACCATTATAAACATGTGGTTCAAACAGCAGGATATCGAACCGCTTTGTCTGTAATGCATTTTCTAAGCTTTCTGTCTCCGTATACACAGAAATGCTCATACTGCTGCTATAACGCTCCAACCCATACACAAGCCGCCTGACATATTCCCGATCATCATCTGCTACACCTATCTTAATCAGCATACTTTTTCTCCTATAACTTTCTTACACAAAAATTTTATAGAAATTATACTATTTTTATTCTTTTTTGTCAACTCTATAGAGTATTATATCATATTCTATAGAGTATATTTATAAGATAATTATATTGCTATACTTATCTTTAAGCATTAAAGTGTATTCAAGTTCAGAAATGAGGAATGATATGGCGTTAGCGAAGGACTATAATCTGATCGTAGGTCTCAGGATACGCGAAGTACGCGAATCCATGAATCTTTCAAGGGAAAAATTTAGTGAAAAATGTGATATTTCTGTTAGTTTTCTCGCGGACGTGGAGCGTGGCAAAAAGAGCCTGACTGCCAAGACTCTATATAAGATATGCACTTCCATGAATGTTTCAGCAGATTATATTATACTTGGACATAAAAAAGGCTTCGATAAAGATATGAGTATCGAAGTCCTTAATTCCTTTTCAAACGAACAGCTAGAGCATGTCACAACAATATTGCATGAGATCAAACATTTGTCATCCGCCAAACAGGATTAACCAATATATCGCAATAAAAAGAGAACTGATATCATCATAAAGATCAGCAGATTAGAAAGGAGCGAATAGAACAGATTTTTGATGAATTGATCTTTCCTGACGCCAAATACAAGAAGACAGCCCACTTTCAGCATTTCGTAAGCGGCGCAACAGGTCACTAGGCACTGCCACGAAAAATCCATACACAGTGCAAGTATTGTAAAACCTATTATGATAGAAAGCTCCAAAAACAGATCCTCTAGCGGTATCTTACTATTACAATTTCTGCATTTCCCTCTGTTATGTAGATAGGAAAAAATAGGGATTTGATCAATCAGCCGGATTTTTTTCTCACACATTGGACAATGACACGATGACTTCCAGACAGGAAGTGTCGCTCCTTTCAGTAGGCGTAGAATGTCAGTCGTCGCATATGCGCCCCAGATACAAAAACTATACAAAATAGCCATACGGATTAAAATATCTTTCATGTTGTCTCCTCCTTACCCACCTCTTTGTCCATAGCATTCTGTTTATCATACCACAACTTCAAGCAAAAATGTAGAAAATTAACAAAAAATCCAAAAAATTCAAAATAATAGTTGTTAAAAATTCAAATATTATGTAAAATAAAAGAAACGACTACTCTTGTATTCGTTTCACAAAATAAGACAGCGAGGTGCAGAGTTTATGTTTATACAATTATTTAGTAACTATTTGGTGGGACAGTCAGTGATTACCATTGAACAGCGGGATTCTTTTCAGCATGAAATACAAAAGACACGCGTTAAGCTGGGAACCATTGCTGTCGCGGAAGGTATTCTGACAGAAGAACAGGCTGAGGAGATCAATCATCAGCAGACACAGCAGGACCGCCGTTTTGGTGATATTGCCGTTGAACTTGGTTATCTGACAGATGGACAGGTATCAGAACTCCTTGGCAAACAGGGCGATGAAGCCATGAAGTTCTTCCAGCTGCTGGTTGATACCACAGGATTGTCCATGGATGCAGTCACAGAACACTTAAATGGTTTTCAGAAGGCGCATGGTTTCACGGACGAGGAGCTCAATGCGGTTAAAAAAGATGATTTTGAATCGATCATCCCTCTTTTTGCGACTGTGCGGGACACAACCATCACAGATCTTGCTGGTCTTGTCATGCGCAATCTCACCAGATTTGTCACCAACAATTTCTATTTCGGCAGAATGAAAAAAGCAACCGAATATTCCTACAGTATGCTTGCAGGTCAGAAATCGATCGGTGATTCCAATATCTTCCTTGGCTTTAGCGCCACGAACGAACTCGACGGAATCATCAAGCTTGCCAAAAATTACGCAAAATCAGTAACGGTCACAAGCAGCGATGAAGTCTATGATGCTGTCTGCGAATTTGCGAACCTGAACAATGGACTTTTCGACTCTGTGCTCAGCGACGATGATATTTTTATCGAAATGGCCCCGCCGGAAGTATACTTAAACCAACAGATTTCCGGGAATGCCTACTATATGCCTGTCTATATTGATGATTCGGAATTTGACCTGATCATTTCAACAGATACCGCTTTTCTTCCAGGGGACAGACCTCATACGCTAAATCTAAAGAAGGTCAATCTTCAGGTGGATACCTCAAAATCACTGCCCACTGTCCTCGTAGTTGACGATTCTGCCCTGATCAGAAAGATACTCATCCAAATGCTCAACGATAATGGGTATCAGGTCGTAGGCGAGGCAACAAACGGTGCGGAGGGCGTAGAACTGTACAAAGAATTGGAACCCGATATTGTAACTCTTGATATTACAATGCCTGTAATGGACGGCGTGACGGCCCTGAAACAGATCAAGGAATATAATCCGGAAGCCCTGGTCGCCATGATCTCCGCTGCCGGACAGAAGGACAAACTTATGGAAGCACTCAAGGAGGGCGCTGAATTATTCTTTACCAAGCCGTTTAATCAGCAGGAAGTGATATCAAGCCTGCAGAATTGCTAAGAATATAAAAATACCACTGAAAACTGATCTTTCCAGTGGTATTTTTATATTTATGAAGGAACTAATATTCCATCCGCCAGCAACTGTACTGGCAGCGCAATTTCTGGCTGGATGGAGTACTGGATCGCTAATGCGTATAATTTGCCACATCATCGAGCAGCTTCTGCCATGCATCCTCATGTTTCACGTAATAAATCGGGCAGAGCTTTCCGCCACAATCGTAATGACGCAAAATATCATGCGGTTCCAAGTCATATTTGTCCAGCAGCCATGCAAGCATCTCCACCAACGAATCATAAGTCTCCTGTGTGAAGGAGCCGTCTTCCGCCAAATAGCAGCATTCTATTGAAACGGAATCCCCATTTCGCTCTACCACAGCATACGCTTCCTCTTCCAACGGAATACACTGTATAATCTCGCCCTCATAGCCGATAATAAAGTGCGCGCTCGCGGCCCGCTCATGTGTTTGTCCGAGATTTTCAAAATAGCTTCTGTTCTGTGCTGCTGAGGTTTTGGGATTTGCTGTATAGTGCACAAATATATTATTGACAGAGGCAAGTTTTGTTCCTGGACGGTTATATTCACTAATCGTAAGAAAATCCTCCCGAATATTCGGTTTCCATTTTGTATTGTCATCAACTGGAACGATCGTTGAAGCAGACGATTCTACTGGCTTGTCCGCTTTCACCACATGGCTCTTTTGCGTATTCTTATAAAAGACTCTCCCCATAAATGCAATCGCAGCACACATTAGTACCACCCACGCCAAAGCTAAAACCTGACTGATCTGTGCACGCCTGCTCGTTTTTTTCTTTTTGGGCGCCTGTGTTTTTGCCCTTGTATTGTGAGACGGTGTTGTCCTAACCCGTCTCGGATCTGCTGATCTGACTCCCCCGGGTGGTCTTGCATATTCCGATCTGACTCCCCCGGATGGACGGATCGCCCTAGGCGATCCTGCATACTCTGATCTGACTGTCCCTGTTGATCGAATCGCCCCAGGCGATCCTGCATACTCTGACTTGATTTCCCCTGTTGGCCTTGCTCCTCCTGTTCTTGATACCCTCACATTTCCTGCTGTGACCGACGACCTTGTACGCTCCGCTCTCACTGTGCCCGCTGGTCTTACATTCCCTGTTTTTGTCCTGTTGTAACCTGATACATTTCCCCTTTTGTGCATATCAGATCTGGTCTGCGTGCTGGCTCTCCTTGCTCTTGCGTGTCTGGCTTGTGCATTTCCAGACGAGCTTACTACCTGCCACAGCTCCAACTCCTGATTCTGCTGTGCTCGATCCCCCATAAGTACTTCTCCTATCACAATAACCGTTTTCTCTATAGTCGCCTAATTACGATTCATGGCCTGAAAATAGTAACAAATTTTAGTTATTTATATATTAGACGTTTTATGTGTGAAAAATGTTGCACTTTTAATTATAAAATTTTTATAAATTAGCTATTCCCCATTCTTACAAAAACATTATAGTATATCAATCTCTAAATTTCATCTAAAATTGCATTTTATGCATCCAATACTGTTGAACGGTACTCCACTGAGATCACACGCCCACCCTCGACAATAAAACAGAGCTGCATTCCGTCCTTATCATACACCAGCATTCCGTTTTCGTCTGCGGCATCCCCGCCATATGTCTCCTTCACCTTCTCTATAGAATCACCAATCCCGATCCCTTCTGCTGTCGTGACCGTATCATCCTTGAAAATAACCGTTGAAATATGGTCTCCATCCTTCAGAGGATAGGTGTCCACTTCAAAGCCATTGTAAGTATACATCTTATCAATCCCCTCAAAGGCACAGCTCGGCGCTTCAAAGTAAGAATTTGCATCTCCTAACTGTTTGATCACAGATGCAGACGCTGCATCGATTTCAATCACAATGTCATTGTAGCAAAACACATATCCCTTCTCCTTTTTCCCGTCTTCCACTGTTGCTTCTGTCTTCTGTTCCTGCTTTTCTTCCGCTCCTGCCTGCGGGAAACTCTCCCCCGTTGATGTCGAGATCGTCTTTACATCCCCTTCAATCACATTTGTGTTGTTTGCACACCCTGCCAACAGCATAACCAAACCGACACTTGCCACTGCTAATTTCCTTTTCATTTTACTTTCTCCCCTTCTATCCTGTTTATTTGCTCATACTGTCTGTCCTTTTCCGCTTCATAGGCTGCGATCTTCTGCTCCCACTGTGCCGCAAGTTCCGTTTCCCCTCTTCTGTCTGCCAGACCGGTCTCTTCTGACAGGAATTTCCCCAGATACGCGGTAATCTTCTCTGCGCCTGAGAGATTCAGATGCAGTCCGCCATCGTATGTGTCCTGCGAAAAATCAATTCCGGTCTCATCAATTCGTTCCAGGAAATTGATGTACTGCAGTCCATTCTGCCCAGCGTATGCCTCCATCTGCTCCTCCCACTCGTCATACCAGTAAGGATACAGGGAAGGCGCTTTAACCAGGATCAGCTCAATACCATTTTCCCTGCAAAGCTGCGTGATCTTATCCAGATAAAGATACGCCTGACTGCCAAACTGATAGTCCGCCAGCACACGCCCTTCTGGTATGGTATCAACCGGCTTTACATCCACCCGCATATAATAACCGTTATGGGATACCGTTTCCGTCCGAAACAGATATTTGATATCTTCCGATGACAGTTCCTCCCATCGGGAGTGATAGCGCAGAATCGGAAATACATAGTCCAAAAACTGTTCCTGATCTGTCATGGACACCTGTATTGATTTCACCTTGGATGCAGACCACCGCATTCCATCCAGCGTCATTCTGTTGTAGGCTTCTCTCTGCGGCCGATCATACTGCATCGCCAGCACATTAAAAATAACCACCTTGGGTTTCTCATAGCGAAGCGTATCCTCCAGCAGATAATAGGACTGCCAGATCAACTGCTGTGCACTCCCTCTGATGTAACTGTTGATCCCGAAATCCTCCCACAAAACCTTAGGGGAAAAATTTTCATATACCTCGCAGTCACCGATAAAGATCACATCATGGTCCTTCTCCTCGCCATAATACTCCGCGATCAGCCGCCCTTCCACAACGTCTGTCATATACTTGGGACACAGCAGCCGCTGCAGCAAATACAGACTGACACATACAATTGCCGCCGTCGTCACAATCCTGATCCATCTTTTTGCCTTCATATCCGCTCCTAAAACTGGTTATAAATAAACTGACTGGCATCATACCCTATGCCGTAAATACCCACAAGCAGCACAACCAGAAACATACCATACCAGACCACGAACTGGATTGGATATGGTTTTGCTGCAATCCGATCCCGCACTGTTCCGGTCCGCTGTGCCATGCTGACCAGGATCAGAATGCACATTCCCACGAACAAAATCCCATAATCTGCCATACTAAGTCCAATGTCCAGCAGTGAGCCATCCCATAAAATATGCCAGTTCCAGTTGGTAAACATTGTTCCAAACATCCGAAATGTCAACCGAACATCGCGATAGCAGTCAAGGGTTCTCAAACAGCTCATGAGCAGTACTGTTCTTACAATCTGAACCATTTGGAACCCCCGATTGTTTTCCAGATGAAATCTGCCATGGAACTTCCTGTATAATGGTTCTAACTCCTGTGAAACCATGATCACAACCCAGTTGCCAAGCCCCCACACAATGAAATTCCAGCTGGCTCCATGCCAGATCCCGGTTGCAAGCCAGACCGCAAAGGACGAGAGATAGACCGGCAGTCTCTTCCCAATGATATCCCCGAAATGCTTTCTGGAGAATTTCGAGAGTTTCAACATCGGACGACACACAGAAATCGGATAAAAAATATAATCTGTAAACCAGGTTCCCATCGTGATATGCCACCTGCGCCAGTATTCCTTAATCGATTTTGAAAAATAAGGGCGGTTAAAATTCTCCGCCACTGTAATCCCCAAAACCTCTGCCACGCCGATCGCAATATCGATACCTCCTGTGAAATCCGCATACAGCTCCAACGCATAGAACAGCATTCCGACAAAGACATATGCCCCACTGTATCGCTCCGGCGCACTGATGATCGCATTTACGCCGATCAAAATACGATCCGCAATAACCAGCTTCTTGAAAAATCCCCACAAAATCCGCTGCAGGCCATAACATACTGTCCTTTTGTCAAAACGGTGCTCTGCATACAACGTCCTGGATAAATCTCCAAACCGGCTGATCGGCCCCTGAACCAGCTGGGGAAAAAACGAGACAAACAACGCAAACCGGAACAGATTTTTTTCCGCCTTACAAGTGCCGCGATAGACATCGATCAGATAACTGACAGCCTGAAATGTATAAAAGGAAATTCCCATCGGCAGCACAACATTCCAAAAACGCAATTCCTTTTCGCTGCCAAATAGTCTCAACGCAGCATTCATATTGGCTATTGTAAAATTAGTATACTTTACGATAGCCAATATCCCTAAATTGATCAACAAACCAAGCAGTAAAACCTTCCACTGTTTTTGCCGGATGCTGCTTTTATAGCTCTTTTTTTCTTCTTTACTTAAGGTTTCCTTATGATCCTTGAGATAAATGCTCTGTCTCTCGTACAAGGCATCGATCTTACACCCCAGCCAATAGATCGATATCGTTGTAGCTGCGATATAAAGCACATATTTCGGATCTGCCAGAAAATAAAAAATGTAACTGAACACCAGCAGCAGCTGCCATTGAAACCTCTTGGGAATAGTATAATACAATAGAAACAGTACGGCGATAAATCCCAGAAAGCGATACGATGTAAACAGCATCCCTACTCATCCTCTAACCGCTGGATCAATGCGTAGAGAGCCTGCGCTGAATTGAAATTCTGCGGTATGATATGCTCTGCAGAAATCGTCACATCAAACTGATCCGCGATCTCGGCAATGATCGATACGATGTCAAAGGAATCCAAGATCTTATCATCCACCAGTGTCGTGCACTGCTCATAATCAACTTCCGGATGCAGTTCCCTCAATATTTCCATTAATTCTTCCATGGCTATTTACCTCTTCCTTTCTGATAATCTTCCTTTAGGGCCGCACGGTCTATTTTACCATTCATTGTCATTGGCATACACTCCAATCGAATGATCTTATTGGGGAGCATGTAGCGCGGAATCTGTTCCTTCAACAGTAAAATAAGCTCTTTTTCCTCTATGCCACCCACATAGTAAAGAACAATTTTTCCCTTGACGTTATCATAGATACAGCCCGCCATCTGAATCGCATCGATCCTGTTCACATTTGCCTCGATCTCACCAAGTTCAATTCTGTGCCCCATATGCTTGATCTGAAAATCCTTGCGTGACACAAACTCCAGCTCACCGTATTTGTTGCAGCGTCCGATATCGCCTGTCCTGTAAATGAGTTCCGGATAATATGGATTGAGCGGGTTTTGCACAAAAACTTCATTGGTCTTCTCAAAATTGTTATAATATCCTAACACGAGTGAAGTTCCGCGGATGCAGATCTCGCCTTCCTCATCCTGAGCTGCCCTCTCATTGTTGCCATTCAGTAAAATAATCTCTGTATTGTCAAAAGGCCGTCCAATCGGAATGACCTCATCCTGCTCAAATTCCCTGTCGACCTTGTAATAGCAGCACATTCCTGTCCCCTCTGTCGGTCCATAGAGGTTCACGAATTTTGTTTCCGGAAGCGCCGCCCTCCATTTGTTAAACTGCCTGATCGGAAAAACCTCGCTGCCAAATGCCACCAGCCGCAGGTATCTGGGTTTCACCAGATCCAATGTCCCAAACGCGGATATCATCGTCAATGCGGACACGACCCAGCAGATGGTATTGATCCTGTGCTCATTCAGATACTCCACAAGTTTGACCGGAAACATGAAAAGTTCTCGATCGATCAGATAAGTTGAGGCGCCAAATTTTAATGTGGGATACAGTTCTTTTAAACACGCATCTACATACAGCGGCGTCTGATTTCCAAAAACGGTATCCTCATCAAACTCCATAACCTCTGACAAATGTTCAATATAATCGATCACCGATCTGTGACAGGCTGCTACACCTTTGGGAATCCCTGTTGAACCTGATGTAAATACAATGTAGATCGGATCCGTGTCAATGCTCTGCTCATATATTTTCTGCAATGCCTGCTCTTCGATCTCTGTGTGACAGATATCACTGTACAACACAATCTGACCATCAAAGTCAAATCTGCGGGCAATCTCCACAGTTGTCTCATCACAGATCATAATCTTCGCTTTGACATTTTGCAAGATCAGCTCAATGCGAATCTCCGGCATCTCCGCATCGATCGGAACATAGTAATCACCTCCTGTGATCACACCGAAAAATGCCGCCACCGTTCTCGGATGCTTATTCATAAAGATGACTACCGGTTCCCGATAGCTTTTCCTGTGAACCAGAAAGGAACCTACAGACCTGCTCTGATCATATACCTCCTGAAAACACAATTCCTCCGTTCCATTGGAATAGGCCATCTTGTGTGGTACCTTTTGCACTGTTTCTGTTAAATAGTCTAAAATATGCTTTTGCATGGTTCTTTCCTCTATCTATTTTGATTGCGGTTATCGTGTGATCAACGCACTGTATTCCTCCCGCACATGATTACAGCACTGCACTGCTTTTCTGGCCAGAACATCCATGACATCCAGATATCCCGCTGGCAGGACGAAATCCCGCTTGATCAGGGATAACTCTGTACATCCCAGCAAGATCACCTGCGCGCCCTGCGAGAACAGCCTGTCTGATACGTTGCGAAAATGTTCAGGATCCACAGCCCTGCCAGCCTTGACTTCCTCATAAATCATGTGCATGATCTCCCTCTGTCCATCTGCAGCTGGCAGGATACTTTGTATATTATGCCGTTTCAGCTCTTTCTGAAACAATCCGCTTTGTATGGTGCCATCTGTCGCCATGAGACCGACCCTGTCGATTTTCTCCTGTTCGATGCACTGCACCGTCTCCGTGATCGCATTGATGATCGGAATCCCGATCTGACGCTCCAGCTCGTCATGAAAATAGTGTGCTGTGATACAGGGAACCGCTATGAGATCAGCGCCAAACTCCACTAATTTCCTGCCAGCCAGCACCATCTCAGGCACAGGACTTCTATCACTTTTTCCTAAGATATACTGTGTCCTGTCTGGTATCGAGGGTTTGCTGTACACCACAATCTCCATATGCTCCTGATCAGTCCCTGCATCACTCATCTGCGTCAAAAGCTGCATCAAATAAGCTGTTGCCATCGGTCCCAACCCGCCAATAATCCCCAACATGTTCATACCCACCTCATCAATTCTCATTACTTTAATGGACGTCTGAACAGTAACCATTAATTAACTTCAGGATACAGGTCATGGTCATAATTGTGTGTTCCTCTATGACTCGCAGAATACTCCATCAGCTGCGCTTCCGTCCACAGGAAGATCTCCGGATGATCACTCCGCGGCGTTGTATCAAAGTGATACCATCCGTCACCCACATCTACCAGGTTCCAGTAATGGTTCGTCCTTGTCGGGATCTTGGCAATATCCATATTCGCAATTCCTGCGCGTGTCAATAATGCTTTCGCTGTAGAGGCATAGACAAAACAATCCCCTTTTTGTCTTGCCAGCCCTTCATACGCTGCATTCAGCCAGTTCCCCTTCTCGGAATGTTCTATATATGCAACATGTGATTTAATATAAACATAGATTGCTTTTGCCTTTTCCGTCTGCGTCATGTCTTCCGTAATAATCCCGGCAAGCACATCATCGGCTAAAGCATATATTTCCGCCTCTGTATAATTCGTCTCGCACACAATGACATTGGCTGATGCGCTTGTCTCATTTCCAGCCAAGTCCCTCGCTGTATATGTGATCGGATAGATCCCTGCTTCGTCCACATTGACTGCATGATTGTCAACAATAAGCTGGAGTCCCTCCATACAATTATCAGACACACTGACATTCTCCTTATACAGAATCGTGCTGCCGCGGAACACTTCCAGATCTGCAACACCCTCTATTCTGGGTGCCTCAGTATCTGCCCGCAAAGTCAGTTTTGCAGAGGCTGTCACTTCGTTGCCGCCCTCGTCGGTCACCTTGATTACAACCGTCTGTTCTCCCGCGCGCGTTATATCCGGCTCCTGTACAAATTCAGACGTCACCTGAGTCACATCCTGCACAGAAGCGATAAAATCCTCCGCCTTTCTAGGTACCAGCATATATCCGGACAAATTTTTTACCATGACTTCTGGTGAAACCGTATCTACGATATGCATGATTGTCTGGTAAACCTTTCCGTCAACCCTCGAATAAACGATTTTGTCCGCTGGCTGTGTATAATTGCAGCCCTGCACATAGGTTAACAACTCTGCATCCTCTCCCTCCAGCACAAAATCTGCCAGCCCGGGCGGTCTGCTTCCCGCCTCCACTGTCAGTTCATATAGTACCTTTGAGATGTAAAGTCCAGAATCAATCACTGTCTTATTTCCGCCCAGATCTGTCAGCACAACTGCTACCTGCTGTTCTCCGGTCTGTGAAAAATCAGGCTCCTCTCTGTATGACACGCTCACCGGAGTAGCATCTGTTATATTTTTAACAAATGCAGCAGCACCACACTGCTGCCCTAATTCCAGCTCTACCCTGAACGCCTCACCCGCTGGCGGTATCGAGTCCTTTATGTGCAGGATACTTCTATAGGAAAATCCGTCCGCCTGCAGCACAATATGATACTCACCGGGCTGTTTTGTATCAATCACATCGCTGCTCCTGGCAAAACTGGCCTCCACACCTGGAACTCTGAAAAAATCCTGTGGCGTGATATCGACACCAGCCTCCACATAACACTCCTGGTAAACCCTGTTGTGGTCACAGATGCCATATGCTAAGATTCCTACGGTGATCCCAAACAATACAATACTTTGTATCCAATTTGTCCAGACCATCTGCCACATATGCCTATATTGACAGACACCTGTCCGGCAGATGATCTTATTGTCTTGCATTACTGCTCTCAATGCTGTTCGCCTCAAACGTTTTTCTCTTGTTATGTCTTCTCTATTAAATATGCATCCAATTTTACAGTACTATTATAATCACCTTGTTATTCGCTGTCAACTTCATTTCACTTCATATCCCAGCCCCTTGACCAGCGCCATATCTGTTGCAACTGTGATGCCTGCTGTCGTGAGCATATCGCCTGATATCGCAGCGTTGGCTCCGCTCCGAAAACATTTCTCACCTTTGTCGCCCAGCAGTCCCCGGCCGCCGGCAAGTCTGATAAATCCATCTGGTATGACAAAACGAACGATCGCAACGATGCGGCAAAGCTCATCGTTTGTGAGGATTCGATTGTTTTCATACGGTGTTCCCTTGATTGGATTCAGGAGATTCACCGGGATCGATTTCACGCCAAGCTCCTTTATGGTCAAAGCCATATCAATCCTGTCCTCCATCGTCTCTCCCAGCCCCATGATGCCGCCGGAACATACACTTAATCCCGCTCTTTGCGCCGCTTTCAGCGTCTCGATCTTCTCATCATAAGTATGCGTTGTACAGATTTGCGGGAAATAATTTCTGGAAGACTCAAGATTACAATGTACTCTGGACGCACCAGCTTCCTTAATCTTTCGAAACTGCGCTTCCCCCAGAAGTCCAAACGATACACAGATCTCGATGTCCACCTGCCTGCGGATCTCACGGATACTCCCGCAGACCTGTTCAACCTCCGCATCACTCAGACGCCTTCCTGATGTGACGATCGAATAGCGGAGTACACCTTGTTCTTTGTTGTATCTGGCGCCTTTTACCAGCTCCTCTGTCGATAAGAGCGGATAGGTTTCCTGGCAGTCTGTGCGGTAATGCGCACTCTGTGCACAGTACTTGCAGTCCTCCGGGCACCGCCCGCATTTGCCATTGACGATCGTACACATGTCAAACCGATTTTCGCACACTTTCTCCCTGATCTCATTTGCTGCCGCTGTCAGCTCCTCCAGCGGTACATTCACAAGTGCGAGCGCCTCATCTCTCGTAATGTCTGCACCCGCGTATATTTTTTGCTTTAATTCTTCTGTAAAACTCATTTGTATTGCCTCCAATGTTAACTAAATTCTTATAATAGGTTAACACTGATAAAGTAAAAAATCAATACCGCGACGCGATTCCTTGTTCCAATCAGTTACAGTTCAGCCTTGCTGAACTGTAACGCATCAAGCCATGCAAAAAACAGCTTTCCAGGAAGATTCTCCCGAAAAGCTGTTTTCAGTCACTCTTTTACATCTGGCGCACCTTTTCCCGTACTTTCAAGACCATGGGCGGCGCCACGGACAGTTCATCGACTCCCATATTGACAAACTCCTGCGTGAGCTCTGTGTCCGCTCCCAGCTCTCCACAGATCCCTGCCCACTTCCCGCACTTGTGCGCGTTGTCAACCACCATCCTGATCATGCGCAGGATCGCCTTGTGATGCGGATTGTAGAAATCTTCCAGCCGCTGGTTCTGGCGGTCGATCGCGAGCGTATACTGCGTCAGGTCGTTCGTGCCTATGCTGAAGAAGTCCACCAGTTCGGCCAGCTCGTCACTGACCATCACCGCCGCCGGCGTCTCGATCATGATGCCCTGCTCTGGGATCCGGTGCGGAATCTGCGCTTCTTTCAGCTCCTGCTCCACCTCTTTCACAATCGCCTTGATCTGCTTGACCTCCTCTGCGGAAATGATCATAGGATACATGATCGACAGATTCCCGTAAGCCGCCGCCCGCAGAAGCGCACGGAGCTGTGTCTTGAATATCTCAGGCTGTTTCAGGCAGATGCGGATTGCCCTGTAACCAAGCGCTGGATTGTCCTCCCTGCCAAGTTCAAAATAATCAGCCTGCTTATCCGCCCCGATATCAAGCGTCCTGATGATAACCTTCTTCTGCCCCATCGTCTGCACGACCTGTTTATATGCCTGAAACTGTTCCTCCTCCGAAGGGAAATCGTCCCGCCCCAGATATAGAAACTCACTGCGGAAGAGTCCGATACCGCCAGCATCATTTTCCAGCACATATCCCACGTCGCTGACGCTGCCAATATTGGCATAGATATTGATCGTCCTGCCATCGCTGGTCTCGTTCTTCTTGCCCTTTAGCTCCTGCAGCAGGCGGAGCTTTTCTTTCTCATTCTGAATCTTTTTCTCCGCCTCACTGCATTGGAACTCTGTGGGTTCAAAGATGACCTCGCCGGCCGCCCCGTCCACGATCGCAGTCATTCCCGTCCGAATCTGGTTTAAGTCCATCCCGACGCCGATCAAAGCGGGAATGCTCATCATGCGGGCAAGAATCGCCGTGTGGGAGTTCGTTGAACCGTGCACTGTCACGAAAGCCAATATTTTCTTCTTATCCATCTGCACCGTCTCACTCGGGCTTAAATCGTCTGCAACGATAATCGAGGGATCCATTGCGGAGAGATCCACCCCGCCCTGTCCTGACAGATTCCTCACCAGACGCGCGGAGATATCCTTGACGTCCGCCGAGCGCGCCTGCATATATTCATCGTCCATTCCCGCAAACATTTCCGCGAAATTGTCCCCTGTGATCGCCACTGCGTATTCTGCGTTCACCATCTCTAACCGGATCACATGGTAGATGGCATCCAGATAATCGTCGTCCTCCAGCATCATCTGATGCACCTCGAAGATGGCGGCGCTGGACTCGCCGACCTCCCTGACTGCCTTGTCGTAGAGCGCCGCAAGCTGCTGCTTTGATGCGTCGACCGCACTCTGCACCCTGTCGATCTCACGTTCCGGATCCTCGATTTTTGTCCGCCTGATCTGCTCCTGGTCCTTTCGCAGTACCATCACTTTTCCCATCGTGATTCCGCTGTAAACAGTTTTCCCTGAAAACTTTTTTCCTGAAAATTCTTCTGCCATATACTACCTCCATGATACAAGCCCACTTTTTACAGATTCTCCTCCAAGAAAACTGCCTGACTATTCGCCGAATCCGCTTTCAAACATCGCCGCGATCTCGTCAAGCACTGCCTGCTCATCCGCCCCGTTACAGACGATCTCTACCTCGTTGCCGCATTTGATGCAGGCTGACATGATCTGCATCGGCGCCTTTGCCTTGACTGTTTTCCCGTTTGCGTTCAGTGTGACCTCACAGTCGGGATGTGCCTTGACTGCCTTTGCCAGATCCCCTGCCGGACGCATGTGCATACCCTGCTCATTGATAACCTTCACTTTTTTTGATACCATAACAATTCCTCCTATTATAATAAAAATAAACACATTTCAGTTTTCCTCCGGATACGTTACGTCCCACTCCTGCCGCAGACCCGTCATCAGTTTCATCACGTCAGTGGTGTAAGACAGGAACATATCGTTCCCATTCCGGACAGCCGCCTCCATATCCTCCAGTTCATAGCGCAGCGCGTCAGTAGTCCTGCCGGCACGGACGGTTTCACGCTCCCCTGTTTCGGCATCCACGATGGACGCCTCGTCTGCCCGTGGATATTCCATGATTTCAATGTACCCTTTCTCACAGGAGATTACCGCCCGCTTGGGCTGCTTGGAGTGGAGAGAAAGAATGGCGGTCACCAGCTGCCCCTCCTGGTTGGCCATGGCAATGGCTGCGCTCTCATCCACATCAGTGGGAGCCTTGCGGACAAAGGACTTTACCTGATCTGGACTGGAGTCCAGAAACATCCGGGCAAGGGATAATGCATAC
The DNA here is from genome assembly GCA_002491195.1 of Lachnospiraceae bacterium UBA7179. GTDB lineage: Bacteria > Bacillota > Clostridia > Lachnospirales > Lachnospiraceae > COE1. Next base: position 71,784 of record DKVL01000091.1, on the reverse strand, counting down.
ACCCCGATGTCCAGCATTGCCCCTCCTGCCAGACTGCGGTTGAAAAAGCGGTTTTTCATGTCGTAGTCCTTGTAGCTGCCGAAGTTCAGTTGGATCAGGTTGACTTTTCCCAATGCCCCAGAGGAAATCCGCTCCCGCAGCGTCCGGTAGATGGGCATGTGGTAGATGGTCATAGCCTCCGCCAGAACCACGCCATTCTCCCCGGCAAGCTTCACCGCCCGTTCCAGTTCCCCGCTGTTGAGCGTGATGGATTTCTCGCACAGCACATGTTTTTTGTGGCACAGGGCCTTTTCCAGAAAACCCATGTGGGTATTATGGGGAGTGGTTATGTAGATAATGTCAATGTCCGGGTCAGTGAACATCTCATCGTAGTTGTTATAAACCTTTGAAACACCGTATTTTTCAGCGAAAGCCACAGCCTTGTCATAGGTGCGGTTTCCCACTGCGTCCAGTGTGCGCCCCATAGACTGGAGCGCCTGGGCCATTTGGTTGGCGATGACGCCCGTACCCAGTACTGCCCAACGCAGATGTTTCTTATCATTCATTTTCGCATCCTTCCTTTCTTTCTATTTTAGCGGTTTCAGCTTATGAAACTTTTTTCTTTTTCAGAAGTCCAAGCATCAACATACCGGCAACGGCGCCGACAGCGATGGCAGCGGCATAACCTACAGGATTCTGCATCACAGGGAACACAAAGATTCCGCCGTGTGGTGCTGGGGAGGCGCAGCCAAACGCCATGGACAATCCTCCGGCTACCGCGGATCCCACCACACAGGACGGAATCACATGCAGAGGATCGGATGCGGCATAAGGGATAGCCCCCTCTGTGATAAAAGACAAACCCATAATAAAATTGACTGGACCGGACTTGCGCTCCTCAGCGGTAAAGCGGTTCTTGAAGAAGATGGTAGCCAGCGCAATCGCAAGAGGTGGTACCATGCCGCCCGCCATAACAGCCGCCATTACCGGAGAAAAACCGCCGGCAGCCATAGCGATGGAAGCTGTCCCAAAAACATAAGCCGCTTTGTTGATCGGACCGCCCATGTCGATCGCCTGCATCCCCGCCACAAGCATACCCAGGACGATTGCAGAGGAACCACCCATGGAATTCAGGACGTTGGTCAACGCGTTGTTCAGCATTCCCACGAAGGGATTGACCAGGCACATAAAAGCGCCAATGAACAGCAGACCCACTACGGGATAAATCAGGATAGGTTTCAGCCCTTCCAGGGATTGGGGCATCTTATCACAGATTTTCCGCAGTACTTTCATGAACCAGCCGCCTACAAAACCTGCCAGCAGGCCGCCCAAAAATCCGGCAGAGACGATTGGCACCGTGGGATCGGCAAAATAAGCAAAGGTTGCGCCGCTGGCTGCCAGCGAGCCGCCCACAAAACCTACCATCAGACCGGGACGGTCGGCAATGGACTGGGCGATGAACGCTGCCAGAATGGGCACCATGAAACTGAATGCCAGATTGCCCACTTTATTGAAAAACGCGGGAAGTATCCACGAGGAGCCAAAGGCAGACGTGCCTGCCGCGCCGCCATCCAGCAGGAAGGACAGTGCCATGATGATGCCCCCGCCAATGACAAAGGGAAGCATATGGGATACGCCGTTCATCAGGTGCTTGTAGAGCCGACGGCCAAGCCCCTCACTGTCAGTATTCTCCTGTACCGCACCGCCCTCATGGTGGTAAACGGACGCTTGACCCTGGATGATTTTTTGAATCAGTTCCTCCGGTTTGTTAATGCCATCAGAGACCGGTACCCGCAGGACGGGTCTGCCGTCAAACCGTGCCAGGTCAACGTTTTTATCCGCAGCGATAATGATGCCATCGCAGGCGGCAATTTCCTCCTTCGTGAGGATATTTTTTGCACCGCCGGATCCCTGGGTTTCCGCTTTCACGCCGATACCAAGCTCCCGCCCTTTCTTTTCCAAAGCCTCCGCAGCCATGTAGGTATGGGCAATTCCTGTAGGACAGGCGGTTACTGCAAGTACCCTCATGATTACGCCAGAATCGTCCGCCGCTTTTTCCCCGGCCTCGCCGGGATATTTTTCTGTTTCCATGTCGTCGATGATTTTAAGGAAACCGTCCTTGTCAGCCGCTGCGATGAGTCTTTCCCGGAAATCCTCGTCCATTAAAATTGTCATGAGTCTTGAAAGGACTTCGAGATGTACGTCCCCTCCGTTCTCTGGCGCCGCTATCATGAATAAAAGGTTCGACGGTTCATCATCCGGGGCCTCATAATCAACGCCGCCCGGAACAGTCATTGCCGCCAGTGAGGGAGCCTTTACGCCCTTGTTTTTTGCGTGGGGTATCGCAATCCCCTCTCCGACCGCTGTTGACGCATGCTCCTCCCGTGCAATGATGCCCTTTTTATATTCCTCCCTGTCGGAAATGTTTCCGCCTTTTACCTGCAGTTCCACGAGCATATCAATAGCCTCAGATTTGCTTTTCGGCGCCGCATTCAATTGAATGCTTTCCTTTTTCAGTAAATCAACGATGCGCATACAAATACCTCCTTTCCGATTTTATGGAATCAAAGCTGTTTTAAAAGCTCATCGATCAGAGCTTTTTCTGCCAGTCCATCTGAAAATGCAGTCGCTCCTCCCGCAGCGGTTCCAAGCTTCAAGGCATATTCATAATCCCCTTTTTCAGAACCTGCGATAAACCCTGCCACCATGGAATCACCTGCGCCCACGGAATTTTTAACCGTGCCTTTACACACGCCGCATATGTGGGTCTCCCCATTCTCATCGAGAAGCAGTGCGCCGTCGCCCGCCATGGAAACCAATACATTGCGCGCTCCCATGTTTTTTAATCTTCCAGCGTACTCCGCGATCTCGTCATTGGTCCTGAGCGTCACGCCGAACATCTCGCCAAGCTCGTGATTGTTGGGTTTGATCAGAAACGGCCTGTACTTGAGCACATTCATCAGCAGATCTTTTGTCGCGTCAACAACTGTCCTGATCTTTTTTCCCGCCAGATGTTCCAGAATCTTTTCATAGCTGTCCGCGGGCATACTGTCCGGAATGCTGCCGGCCAGAACGATAGTGTCCCCGTCAGAGAGATTGTCGAGTTTCCCAAACAGCGCGCCGAGCGCCTTGTCATCAATGGCAGGTCCCTGGCCGTTCAGCTCTGTCTCGCTGCCAGACTTGATCTTGACGTTTATTCTGGAAAAACCGTTGTCAAGATGCACAAAATCGGTCTCTATGCCCTTTTCCGCGATACCCTGTTCGATCGCCGCACCCGTGAACCCGGCCACAAATCCCAGCGCCTTTGAAGTGATCCCCAGCTCCTTAAGCACGATGGAAACATTGATGCCTTTCCCGCCAAAAAAAATGTTTTCGCCTTTTGCGCGGTTTACGGTACCGACTGTCATACTGTCCGTATGGACTACATAATCAACTGCCGGATTAAATGTCACTGTGTATACCATCACAAAACCTCCTTTACCGATGTTTCTGACAAATACTTCTTATCTTCAAGCCTGTCAGTGATGATCCTGCATTTATTCAGAAATGCGAATTTCACGGAACTGGTCTTGTCAAACTTTGAGTGATCTGCAAGAATGTAAGCCGTATGGCTGTTATTGATCACCGCCGCCTTCACGCTTGCCTCATTCGGGTCCGGCGTGGAAAATCCTCCCGTGACGGATATACCGTTCACACCCATAAAACATTTCGTGAAATTATACTGGTCAAGGCTCAGCACACAGCTGGCGCCGATGATCGCCTCGGTCGACAGCTTGATCTCCCCTGCCGGCAGGAATACCTTGAAGCCTCTCTGCGCAAGTCTTTTGGCATGGACAAATGCGTTTGTCACGAACGTAACCTGTCTGGCTGGAATGAAGTCGATCATCTTCTCCGTGGTCGTCCCTGCATCGATAAAGACAAAGTCTCCATCCTCGATCAGGGATGCCGCATATCTTGCGATCGCTTCCTTCTCCTTGACGAAGAGCACTGCCTTTTCATCCACATTCTGTTCATGGGCAGTATAACTGTCGTCCACCGCGATCGCCCCGCCACGCACTTTTACGAGAACCCCCTTGTCATGCAGTATGCTAAGGTCGCGCCGCACTGTCGATTCCGAGGTGTCCAGCAGCTCGCACAACTCGTTTAACTCCACGTTCTTTTTCCTGTTCACTGTGTCAATAATGATGGAATGCCTTTCTTCTGTTAGCAAATCTTATCACCTCCGGCTTTGTTGTTTGAATTATTTTGAAGTATTTTGACTTGTTATGACTTTATTATAGCATCTTATTTTGTAATTTCAACCATTTTCTTTCAATTTCTTTCAAATAATATCATTTTTGGCAGTTTACACAATTCCAGCCTGCTGGTTCTATACATTTTCACAAGTATCTGCGCCCTTTTGCCATTGTCTCTACTAAAAAAACGCCCCTTTCTAATTGGTTCAATGAAAAAGGAGCGTTTTGACTAATCAATGAATTTTAAAATATCATTGGGTGTGCAGTCAATGAGTTTACAGAGTTTTTCGACCGTTGATGTTGAAATATAACAATTTCTTTTCATATTGTAAATCGTTTTGCCAGCAATCCCATTCTGGATCAAATAATATTGTGATATTCCTCTTTCTTCCATTATGTTCCACAATGGCGAATAGTCAATCATTTTATCACCCCCGTTTGTCTCTATTATCTCCAAACGGAACGAAATTTTGCAGTTCGTAATTTTATGTAACGATTTATTATGTTGCGATATATATCGTATTATGATATAGTGATTAGATATCCAATTATAAATACGGAGGAGAAAACAAAATGAATAATCAAATATTTGAAATAATAGCACAGTCTTTAACTGAAGACAGAATAAGCAGAATAATAGACTGCGACGAGGAGTATCAGAGGTCAAAATTGCATGAACAGGTAGCGCACGATAAATTAGCGGAAGTTCTTACCGACAATCAAAAAGAAATGCTTAATAACTTTACAAGAGCGGCTGGTGAAACGAACTCCAATGCCGAGCGAATCATTTACCAGCAGGGTATGAGGGATTTATTTGCACTACTTATGGCACTATCATAAGAAAAAAGAGCATAGGGACAAAACTATAGGAGAGCTTAATGTTCCACCCTGTTATAACCTATCTCACTAACGCACATAAAGGTATATCGCTGTAAAGTAAGAACCTCTAAGCGATACACCTTTTTTGTGAAAAGTGCAATTCCTGAATCATTTTGCCATCAATCAGGCTTTTCCCTTATTCCAACTGCCGTATTTAAAAAAATAACTTATACGGTTCCCTAGAGCGACTCACCGCCAAAATGTTGAAACAGCATATCCTCCGCCTCTTTTGACCACAATCCTTTATGGCGCCTGCAGCACGCGTCCAGTTCCTTGAAGAACGGATCTTTCTCCCCCAGCTTCGCAAAATCCTCAATGGCTGTCATCGGCATATTGAACTGAATGTAAGCCAGTTTCTTGCCGCCCGGAATGTTCGGCAGATTGTTGGTCGTCTCCACGATCGAGTCAATACCGCCGACATGTGTCACCATGACTGCTGAGTTGATCTCTCCTGCCGCGGACTTTGCAATGGCTTCCTTCATGTCATCCGTGTTGCCGCCCGTCGAGCCCATGATCTTCGTCCGCGCATAGTGGCAGTTGTAGAGGTTCATATTGGCTGAAAACTGGGTGTCTGTCGGACCTGCAAAGAAATTCAGACAGCCATCCACTGCGAGGAGCTTGTCGCCCATCTCCGCGATACTCTTCACCGGGGCATACACAAAGACATCACTGTATCCGATTCCCTCCGTGATCGCGCGAAGCTCCGCAACCGGATCTTCCATGTTGGCCGTGTTGACATAGTGCAGCTCGACACCTTTCTCCTTTGCTTCCTCCTCTGGGATCACTTCTTTTGCCCGCGCGATCCTGGCATCGTTGATATCAGTCACGACAATCCGCTTCGGCTTGTTCTCAAAGGCAAGACCATAGCTGACCGCGCCAAGTCCCATCGGTCCGCATCCGCCCAGAATCAGGATATTTCCGCCTGCCAGCGTTCCCATCTTGTGTTCATAGGAGAGGTGCTCCGTGTGATAATTGCTGTGGTATCCGCCGATACAGCAGCTCATCGGCTCCCCGAGCGAAGCCTCGAAATAGCTGTCTCCGTCGTACTCCCATATGCAGCCCTTCTCGATCACATCGTTCGGGAAGATGCAGTATGTCGCCGCCCCACCGAAAAACTCATAAGAGTATCCTGGCGATTCCATCTGTCCCGGAATGGCGGGCTGCTGTGCAAATTTCTTTCCCTCATGGAACTGATCTTTCCACTTTGCACCTACTTTGACGATATCGCCTGTAAACTCGTGACCGATAATGACCGGGTGTTCTGCCACATTTTCCGGCACACGCTTGTGGTCCTTGCCAGCCTGCACCATCTTCCAGGTCGACATGCAGATACTGTCGCTCACCACCTTTACCAAAATCTCATCGTCCTTAATCTCGGGAAGTTCAAATTCTTCCAGCCTGATATCATGTGCTCCGTGAAGTCTGACGCCTTTTACTTTCATTTTTTCCTCCTATTCCGCAGATTGCAACGGTTCCGCCCCGCTTTGCCATCACAATCCGCAAACAAAACTACTATTTTATTGATTTACTTAATTCAAATGCTCCAATATCCAATCGACATCATTCGTCGTCTTGAATGTCTCCAAAACCTCTTCATCCTCCAGCATCTCACAGATCTTGCCCAACAACTCCAGGTGCTCGTCGCCGATTCCCGCGATGCCAAAGACTAACTGCGCTTTCTCGTCGCCAAAGTCAACGCCCTCTGGGTACTGGATCAGAACAATGCCCGTCTTTTTGACCGTATTCTTCGCTTCGGAGGTCCCGTGCGGGATTGCCACACCCATGCCCATGTAGGTTGATACCCGTCTCTCACGCTCCTGCATGGCGTCAACATAGGTCCTGTCAACATATCCCAGCTCTAACAGAAGTTCGCCAGCCGCCTGGATCGCTTCTTCCTTCGAGACCGGGTGCTGGTTCAGTCTCACACCGTCCCTTACCATAATCTGTTTTTTATCTGTGTCTTGTTCAGCTTCCTGTGCATTTACTGGCTGCTGCGTGTCTGCCGAATCCGCTTTCAGCCCTGATGACTGCATTTTCTCCGGTTCGCTTTTTTGTCCTATGGCTGGCTTTTCCATTGATTCTGATTTCTTCGATGATGACTGCCTTTCCTCTGACTCATTTTTCTGTCCTGATGATTGCCTTTCCACCGGCTTATTGTTCTGTTCTGTAGTCAGTTTTTCCACCAGCTCTGATTTTTGCAAGGTTGGCTGCTGCTGTGTCAGCTGTTCATACAGTGCATCCAGTGCCGGATCTGCAAGAAAATTGTGCAGTGTCACGATCTGCGCCTGTGGCACGGACTTTCTGGCGCGCTCCACCAGTGTGATCTGAACAACGGCGATATCGCAGTCCGAAGGGATCGTATCAACCGATGTGTTGATCACTGTCAAGTCCGGTCTCTGTGCCTTGATCCGGTTTCGGAATTTTGTTGCTCCCATCGCGGAAGAACCCATTCCTGCATCACAGGCAAACACAACCTTCCTGACGCCTTCCGCCTTTGCGACCGCCACTGGCTTTGTGTTTGCATTCGTGCCTTTCGCCTCGGCTTTTCTGCCCGCCACTTCCTCCTGTGCCTCCTCGAGGCTCCTGCCCTTGGACATGCGGATTATGACCGATGCGATTCCAAAAGAAACTGCTGTCGCAATCAGGACACCCACGATCACCGAGAACATGCTGTCCCTTGATGCCATCATCAGATATGCAATGATCGAGCCGGGAGAAGCTGGTCCGACCAGTCCGGCATCGGTCAGGTTGTACCAGAAAATCGCTGCCATATTGCCTGCGATCGGCGCGATGATCACCAGCGGATTCATCAGGATATATGGGAAATAAATCTCATGAATACCACCCAGTAAATGAATGATCACTGCACCCGGCGCAGACTGTTTTGTCTTCTTGTCCTCGCAGAAGAACATGTAAGCCAGCAGCACGCCAAGTCCCGGCCCCGGGTTTGACTCCAGCATATACATGATGGATTTTCCTGTCTCCGCCGCCTGCGCTGTCGCAATCGGCGTAAAAATGCCATGATTGATCGCGTTGTTCAGGAACAATACCTTCGCTGGCTCGATAAACACCGCGATCAGCGGCAGCATACCGTGCTCTACCAGCACATTAACTCCAGCAGTCAGAATTGTCAGAATCAGATTCATGAACGGTCCAATCACCAGATAACTCACCATGGCAAGCGGCATACCGATGATACCGACAGAGAAATTGTTGATCAGCATCTCAAACCCTGCAGGCATATGCCCTTCCATCACTTTGTCAAACTTCCTGATGCAAAATCCCGAAAGCGGTCCGATCATCATCGCCGCCATGAGCATTGTCGTATTGGGATCGCTCATGATCGCACCGACCACCGCAATCGCGCCGACAATGCTGCCGCGCTCTCCTCCGATCAGCTTTCCGCCTGTCAGAGCGATCAGAATCGGGATCAGATAAACTAAGATCGCCGAAAAAATCGTGGCGAACCCCTCGTGCGGAATCCAGCCGCTCCCATTAAAGAAAGCCGCAAGGAAACCAAATGCAATCAACGCGCCAATATTCGGCATGATCATTGCGGATAAAAACTTACCAAAACGTTGAACACCATTTTTCATATAGAACCTCGCTTTAACTATTTCGCCTGCCCATGATCTGTGTTCAAAACGATATTCTCCTATATCACCTGTATCCCATGCCTCCTGCAGTCCTCCCGAAATGCTTCCGGGATGTTATCATCCGAAATGATCATGTCCACATCTCCCAAACCACAGAAAGAATATGTACTTTTCACACCAATCTTAGAGGAATCCATCAATAAAATCCTCTGCTCCGCCTGACTCATGACCGTCTTTTTTAAAACAGCCTCCTCGTCCACGCCGCAGCAAAATCCTGTCGGTTCACAATAGCTGGTAACGCCCATAAACACCTGGTCAAAATTGATCCGCTTTACCTCCTGGACGGTATGAATCCCGCACACACTCATACTATAACGGTTCATCTTCCCTCCGAGAATGTGAATAGAAGGTTGTGCCAGCCGGCCAAGCTCCGCCGCGCAGGTCAGGGAATTGGTGTAAATCAGGTTGGACTGGTCAGGAATACAGGATGCAAGCATTGTCGTCGTGCTGCCGGAATCCAGAAAGATTGTTGTGTCCTTTCGTATGAATTGTAACGCTTTCTGTGTGATCAGCTGTTTCGCCTCGATATTCCGCACCTGCCTGCGGCTCAGCATATCATCTGTTCCGACCACGACATCCACCGACTTTGCTCCCCCATGTACCCGGACAATTCGTTTCGCCTCATCAAGAGCCTTTAAATCCGTGCGCAGTGTCATCTCTGATATCTGGGGAATCTTTTTTTTCAACTGTGCAAAACTGATATTTCCACTCTGATTCACCAGATCGACGATCATATTTCTGCGCTGTTCCATTGCATCCATCCTGCTACCTCCTCATGACTATGTTTTTCTATTTCTTAATATCATAAATATCCTCTCCTTTCATTTTACCACTTTTTGTAACTTCTGCAACAATTACTTGCGTTTCAAAAGTTCCATTTTGGTCCACATTGTTGTTTCAAAAGTTTATGTTTTTATAATAACAGCATATTATCGGTTTGTCAACTTTTATTTCAACAATTTCATTTTATTTTTCCATCTGTCAGCCACCTTGTCCTCCGCCAAAAGCAATCTTGATTTTCATTTCAATAGAAAAATTAGAAAAATGCAAAAAACGCAGCATGAAATCCGTAAAATTCCATGCTGCGTTATCTTTTATCTCTTTTTGATATCTTCTTAATTCTAGCACTCCATCATACTCTTTCCACCCGCTTTGCCAATCCATGAAAATATCTCATAAACTGGCATACTTCCTCATAGGTATCCTGAATAGCCTTTTGCCGCTCCTCTGCGTCTGTGATCTGCTTTGTCATTGCAAAAAGTTCCGCGTTGCGGCACATCACAGCAAAGGAATCTCTGCGATCATTATACGCCTTCACATATTCGTCCGCCGCATAACAGCTCTTAATATATTTCGCATTGTGCGCAACACATTCCTCGAGGCGCTCATATCCCTCTTCTTCCTTTCCCGACAGCAGATACCATACCCCAGACAGATATGCATCTGCACGCCATGGATCCTTCTTGTCCCCTGTGCTCAGATCCCACATGCATCTCCATGGCATCCATGGTTCTTTTGGGCCTGTCTCCGTTGCCTTTAGATACGCTTGACGCTCTTTTGCAAAATACGTCTCCATGCTGTCTATTTTTTGCCATTCCGGAAAGATATCCTCCGCAAGGAATGTCAGGATATCATCAAATTTCTGGTTGACCGCCTGCACCCTGTCGGCATCCACAGCCTCCCCGCCATACTCAATCTCGCGCCAGTTCTCAATCATTTTGCGAAAATTCTCCCCGCGGCAAATATGCCCCGGAAGGCCTAATATTCCTGTAGGAATAGCATAGATCGGGCAGAGATAATAATCCATGGACTCATACCCGCCGCCCCTGAAATACCCCACAAAATTTACTAAGGCAACCAGCCCATTCTTTTCCCTGACAAAAGTCTTTGGACCAGATTTCTTCATTCCATACGCCTTTGCAAGAGGTGCGATCTTTGCCTGCACATTCTCCTTCAACCGCAGATGAAGCTCCTCTATGCATTGTTTCCACTGTTCTGCATCTCTTGCCTTTTTATAGGAAAAAATCTGTGCCGGCTTCTGCCCAGGCGGTGTCCCCAGCAGCTTTTGCCAGTCAAAGTTCACCGGCTGCGTGGGGTGTCCTTCCAGATAGCGCTCCCACTGCTGCCTTGCCGAAGCCGTCTGCTCATAAAAAGAGTCCATCGCAGCCTGCCTCATGCGCTCTTCCTCTTCCTGTGCTTTTTTCTCATAATAATCAGAAGTCTTCATCGGGCGTCCCTGCCTGTAAAAATGATAGGCAGCAGCGCTCTGCGTCTTTACCATCCAATGATAGCTGACACTCCACTCATCCGGCATGATTCGCCCAAAATCTCCGCGATCAAGCACCTCTTCCAGTTTCCTGCTGTGACTGTCCCACCAGTTTTTCCACTCCGCTGGTTCCACCTCTCCGGCAATCACTTTCAGAAACACTTTTTTCATCTCGTCATGAAAATTCATTTGCAGTCTCTGCCCCCTTTTGTCTTGATCAAGTCACATTGTATCACATCTGACTCAATTACATGTGCAGGCTTAAGCAGTAGTAAAGGTACTATAAGCATCTTACATTCTGAATCGTTAACCCTTCGCACGCCTTCAGAACGATTGTTTGTTTTTTGTCCTCACCCGCAGTCCCAAGCGTGATATCTTTCAAGAAAATATTTTTCAGTGCATGTCCTGGCTCGTCAAATCCAATCAGCTCCATACAGTCCGTGTCATAAAACGCACCGTCATGGTCGAGGCACCGCCCTGTGATCCAGACATTTTCAAACGTACAATCCTCAAATACCGGCGCTGTGTCAGCCCCGATTCCGTCATCATTGTACTCAACAGAATGGAACAGTACGCTCGCCGCCTTACAGTCTCTGACCTGCACGTTTCGCACGTACCCGCCGCGCTTCTTTGTGCCTTTGATCTCAATACCGCGCAGGGAATCCCCCATGTCACAGTCCCAGATCCTGATATTCTCCACACCGCCGGACATCTCGCTCCCGATCGTAATTCCATGTCCAAATGCACATTTGCAGTCAAATACCTTGATATTCAGAGTCGGTCTGCTGATCTCATTTCCCTCCGGGTTCTTTCCCGATTTGATCGCAACCGAATCGTCCCCTGTGTAAAATAAGCATCCAAAAATAACGCAATTACTGGAGGAATCCGGGTCCCATCCGTCTCCGTTCCACACATCTTCCGAATGAAATCTGCAGTGATCCGTCACAATATTGTCCGAATAGATCATATGCACATTCCAGCTCGCGCCGTCCTTCAAAGTCAGTCCCGAAATGCGCACATTTTTGCAGTTGCTGATGTTGATCAGCCTTGGCCGCACCCGCCCTGGCACAGTCTCTGGCTTTTCACATTCCCTGATCTTGTCGCCGAGAGCCGCCAATTCATCTTTCAGGCGCTCCCTCTCCAGTCTGATAATTCGCTTTGCCAGTGTCTTTCCGCCGCTCGCGATCGTACCTTTTCCGCGAATCAGTATATTTTCGCAGTCTGGTCCGCTCTTGTGGTCCAGCTCTCCCATGTTGAGCAGGCTGCTGTAACAGTACATCTCCGTTCCCTCAAAACGGCTCCAGATACGCGGCAGATAATCTTCTGGCTGATCGGTACCCTGCAGCGTCGCACCTTCCTCCAGATACAGCTCCATATCGCTGTGCAGCCGCAATGCCCCTGTCCGATAAATTCCAGCGGGCAGATAGACCACATCCCCCGCCGTACAGTCATCGATCGCGCTCTGAATCGCCTGTGTGTCCATCCCGTTTCCATCACCCGCTGCCTGATATGGCGCTTTGGTCACATCCAGACGCCTTTTTGCCGCATATGTACGAACCTGTTCTATTGCGGACTCCGCCAGCACATTGCCACCGCACACCACTTTCACCTGCACGCTATACTCTGTACTGCTTTCAAGCCCTTCTAACAGAAAGTGGGTTTTCTCTGATTCCCCTGCCATCGTTCCATTGAAAAAAATCTGGTACTGATAATTCTCCCGAAGATTTTCCGGTTTCTCGAAATACACTGTAATTGAATCACTTGTGACCAGACATTCGATATCCATAGGATCCATTAATGTTTTCATTCTCATTTTCTCCTTCTTGTTAAACATGGTTCCTTACCTACCTATCATTATATGATAGGTTTGCGCAAGAGACAAGCCGAAAGACATCATAAAATTCGTAACAGTTCAGCCTTCGGCTTCCTGTTACAGGCATCAAGCCATGCAAAAACCGCT
>DKVL01000091.1:55602-58527 GCA_002491195.1 Lachnospiraceae bacterium UBA7179 | reverse complement strand
ATGCAAAAACCGCTTCGCGGTTGGGCTTGATGCATCTCAACCACTATGCTTTCTCACGAACTTTACAGCGTAGTGTAAAGTCCTGCGCTAAACTGTAACTATAATTTTCTATACTGCGCCTAAATTTCCTCAATTAATACAGTTTCCTAAATTTGCCGGGTGTCACTCCCACAGCCTTGCTAAAAAAGCGGATAAAGTTCTGGGCATTGGTATAATTGAGCCGCTCGATTTGTTGCGTTCCATCTTGAGCAGCTTCCAGATGTAAGTCGGGTGGACTCCCAGCGCATCAGCACACTCTGTCAGCGAGATATTCCCGTTCTTCTCGATGATCATGGCCTCGATCTCTCCAACCATTTTCTCGGAGTGGATCTCCAGATACTCTGTGCGCTCCCTGATGACAGGGTCTATGAATTTCCATTTGATATACCTGCGCTCGCGCTCTGGCTCCAGTACCTCCAGCAATTCCAGGTAGATTTTGCGAATACCGTCTGGATACAGTGTGCGGAGATCGATCCCTGTCTCGACCGCAGTTAACATGATCGTATTGACATACCTTAGCAGATACACGCCCATCTCATTTTCCCGCCCCTGCAGTCCACATAGATACAGGCAAAAATCATCTGTCACCCGATAGCAGCGCTGTCTGTCCACGGCCTTGACCGCAGCCTTGATGTCCTCCTCGCCATCTCCCCCAAATTCCAGCCGGAAAGCCAGCGCATTGTGCGCATGCCAGTTTGTTTTCATAGATCAGCCTGCATGCATACAAAAAGGGAGGATTTCCGCAGAAGCCCTCCCTTTCTCTCATATCAATCCAAATGAAATACGGTTTTCAGGTCAACGGAAACCGGGCTGTTGTCCGAGTTTGTCTCCATGATGTCAGCCATATAATCCCACCACTTGCGGTTGATCGCCGTGTCCGCGCCCTGCGCCCACTTCTCCTCATCCTCGATCTCGATGTAACCAAAGAGCGTCAGCGTCTCTCTGTCCAGAAAGATCGTATAGTTCTTTCCGCCGTGCTCATGAATCATATCCTTCATTTCCGGCCACAAGAGATTATGACGTCTCTCATATTCCTCTTCCTGCCCCGCAAAAAGCTTCATTTTAAATCCTTTTACCATATTTCTCACTGCTCCTCTCTATTCTTTTTTATTCGCTCCAGTACATGCAATTTCATGCTTCATCCGATTGCTGCTTTCTCGATCACGCAGCTGTGCGGTTTGTCCGGATTTTCCCTGTCATAGTTAATGCCGACCAGCAGAATCTCACCCACATAACCCTCAAGCGCCTGCGTATACTTCCTGTCTTTCATCTGCTGGATCGCCGCATTGACAGACTTGTCATATTTTAACTCGATGACCAGAGCAGGTTTTCCGGTATGTGGCAGCGGCAGGAACACGATATCTGCAAATCCTTTCCCCGTCGGGAACTCCCTGATCAGCCTGTAATCCTTTCGCGCACTGTAGTACGCAAGACCAACTGCAACATGCAAATTCTTGACGAAAAGTTCATCCGTCAAGAATTGAGAATTTTCATCATTGTAAGTCAGTATGGAAGCCACCTTTGTATGTGTCCTGTCAAGACCGCTGGCAACACTGTCCGCATTGCCATCCAGCGTGTCCGCAAGCAGCTGGCTGGACGCTTTCAGGACATCCATTACATTGTCCCAGCCGCCAACGCTCATGGCATTTTCAAACTCCTCAATAATTTCCTTATTAGGAATAAATACTTCTTTTGTTCCTGCATCATATCCAAGATAACCTAGATGAATTAACAAAGTGAGCAAATCATCCTTTGTCTTAAAACTACGCATATCATTTTGAAAACTGCGCGTCATGACTCTGACGCGTCCCCCGCCAAGCATCTGCACGATGTCTGACCGCAGCCCTTCAAAATCCATATCCATATAAATTTTAAGCGCCTCATAGGTTTCTGTCGATGTCCAGTAATTTGAAAACTTATGGCGGCGCATTGCCTCAACTACTGACTTTGGATTATAGATATGCTGATACCTTGTAAACATATACCCATCATACCAACTGCTGGTCTCGGCAAAATCCATCCCGCATTGCTCACACAGCACTTTCACCTCATCTTCTGTAAAACCAGTATATTCCTCAAAAATATCCTGATCTGTCATCGAATATTCCAAAAACATATTCAACGCAGAGTGTTGTCCGTATTTCTTAACTGGCAGGATTCCTGTCACATACGCAAGCGCGACATAAGGCTGATCCTTTAAGAGATCACGCAGGAAATCCAGATACTGCCGCTGCATCTCCTCCGACTCCTGCCGCTCACGCATGACGCAGTCCCACTCATCGATCAGAAAGATAAACTGTTTATCCCCATTGTCATAAAGCTGTTCCAAAACGGAGACAAGGCTCGTCTCCCGCTGCGGAAGCAGACTGCCATACACCTTATTGATTTCGGCAATAACCGTATTTTCCAGATAATCTACCATATCCATCTTTTTTGCCCTGATCAGAAACCGCTGCATATTCAGATAGATGACATCATATCGGTTCAAATGCTCCAGAAAGGTTTCGTCGCTCTCTATTTTGCGCCCCTGAAATAACTCTGCCGAATCGCAGCCGATACTGTAATAAGCCGCAAGCATCGCAAGTGTCATGGACTTCCCGAAACGACGCGGCCTGCTCACACATACATATTTTTCATCTGTATTGATCATCTGATTCGTGTATGCGATCAGGTTCGTCTTGTCCACATAGATCCTGGACCGGACTGCTTCCCAGAAACTTTTATTCCCCGGATTCAGATAAATGCCCATAAATCACACCTCCCCTACACTTCTATTATATGGAAGGTGTAATAAATTAACAAGGATAAACTTCAAATTGTTTATCGTACTGTAACAGTTCAGCCTTTGGCTTCCTGTTACAGGCATCAAGCCATGCAAAAACCGCT
>DKVL01000091.1:6090-55329 GCA_002491195.1 Lachnospiraceae bacterium UBA7179 | reverse complement strand
GGCTTGATGCATCTCAACCTCCACGCTTTCTTACGGACTTCGCAGCGCAGTGCGAAGTCCTGGGCTGAACTGTAATATCGTACTATATCCTTTTAATAATCGTATCGAATGCCTCCAGCCGCACCTTCTCCACGCCGTACTCTGTCTTAACGCTGCACTCCTGTGCCGTCTCCGCATTGTTGATGACGATCAAAGTCCTACTCTCCGGATAAAAGGCACACTCCATCTCCGCGTTGTCCGTGAGATAAAGACCATCCACCGCTTCGCCGCCCGCATCTAAGATCAGATTCAACAGCAGCTTCGTGTTGGCATTATTCACATTGAATTTCGACAGATAGATCCCCTGTCCCTTGCCAAATACATTTCTGACCAGCAGCGGATTACTGTTATGTTCTGCCAGGACAGAAGCCTTTCCGTCCGTCAGATGACACTTTACACCTTCCGGTATCGATGCGCCCTCCGGTATCACCTGATCCGCAGCCGCCTCGTCTACCGCAAAAGACCACTTTCCATGACACACTCTGTCGACAGTATCCTCATCAACACCGAGCACATGCGCCATCCTGAAATAGCTGTCATATCCTGCCACAGCCGAGGGCTCTCCCACGCCAATGAATGCACCACCCTCGTACACCCATCTTGTCAGTTTTTCGATCACAGCCTCGTCCTTCCATGCATCTCCGCCGCTCCATGCGCTTCCTGCCATGCCGGCATTGATCACGACATCGACATGTTCCAATGCGCCGTTCTTCACGTCCTCGAAGTTGATAAAGCTCACCTCCAACGGAAGTCCGCTGAGCGCCTCGTTAATATGGATCAGATCATGCATATACGTCTCATGAAAATGTCCTGACAGCGACCAGGAGCGCATACTGCCCCAGAAATGCAGCACGGCAACCCTTGTCTTGCAATGATAAGGTTTTCCAGCGTGATGAAGCTCCTTCAGCGACCGGAACTCGTCAGCGATCTTGGCTATGTACTCCACAAAATCCGGAAAATCCTCCACCAGATGCAGATACCCACCAAGACCAATCCGGTCAATCGGGCAGCGGAGCAGCGCGCGTCTCACGCTGTTCCAGTACTTCTTTGCATCTAAAGTCGGATTTCCGCCCTCCATAAATGTAGGCGCTCCGCCAAGCCCCACCGGGAACAGATACGGGTGCAGCCGAAGTTCATGCGTGCCGACATCAACGCCGGAACAGAGCCTTGCCTCATAGCCGGAGAATACACACTTGATCAGACCATCAAACCCAAATTCTTTGAACGTCGGCTTGTACGGCTCAATCCCAACCCAGCTGTCATCATAGAATACATACGCCTTTTTTCCATATTTGTGCACCAGATCAATCAACTGCCTGCCAAAGTCGATCACAAAACGGTTCACAAAGTTGATCCAGTCTTTCTTTTTCTGGTCGCATGGCATGTGTGTCACATGAAGCTTTCCCTGGTTGACAAAATCCTCCGCCGTCATACTATAACCGTATTTTGCCGCAAAATCGTCCAGCATCTTCGGGCTGACTGTAAAGTCATAAGACGCCCAGTCGGAATAAAGCTGCCTGTTGCGCTCACTGCTTCCCCAGATCCACACAAAGTTATAGAACATGGACGTAAAGCGCACCACCGTCGTATCCGGGTGTGTCTCGCACCAGTTTGTCATCCAGTCGAGCATATACGCCTGTGTCTCGGGATACACCGGATCGATCTGCATCAGATGCTCCTTGTCCCAATTGTTCGTCGTATGGTTGTACATGGAAATCTCTTCCCAGATGCGGTACGCCAGAAAGCTCACTGTATAATTGTGCCATGGCGTAATCGATTTCAATATGACCGCCTGTTTTTCCTTGTCATAACGCCACTTCGACGCGTCAACCAAGGTATTCGTCGTCCTGTCATAGACCTGCCAGTACTTCATGGATTCCGCACTGTCATTGACCTTGAACTGCTCCGCAAAGAAATCAGCCATCAGCGAAATCTCGAGACGCTCACTGTCCGCCGTCACCGGATGCGTCATCAAAAAGGTCTGCTGCAGCTTATCCTGATTCTGTTTTGCCCACTCATTGTGATCCCGGATGATACAGATCGTCGAATAAATACCATAACCTGCCTTTGTGATCTCGTCGGAGAGCACTGTCCCATCACTGTCACGGATCACATCCGCGCCCCACTTTTCTGCAAGCTGTAATGTCAATTTCTCATACCCTGCCTCTCCCGGCAGTGTAAAACTTCCCTTTCCCATCTTTATCCTCCTCTTATTCAGGGCTCTGCATCTGCCCTGCCCCGGATCCATTCGATCTCACTATAATGCGCCATCTTTTTCTATCTCATCTGATACCAACACTTTATCAAAGAACGCAAGCGCAAGTCCCTGTCCCCAGCCCTGGATCCAGTCCCTGGAGATATTGCGATAACCGTCCGCATCATTCATTACCGCCGTTCCGCCCGATACATTGAGCACCCTGCCATCCGGACTTACATTCGCAAGCATTCCCCTGATCGACTTGTTGATATATTTTGAGTGCAGGGGATTTGCCCTTGTCACCATCGCCGCCGCAATCCCTGCGGAAGCTGAAATCTCCTCATAAGAGCTCTCGTCATTCAGGATCGTTCTCCACAGACCGTCCTCGGTCTGGAGCAGCTTGAGCGCAGATAACTGCTCATTCAAAGAGCCTGCCACATCCATATACTTTGGATACAAATAGCACTTTTTGAGAATGTCGCTCACCTGCGACATGGTAAACGCCGCCCACGCATTGGCGCGTCCCCAGTAAAAGCCTGACATATGGTCTTTGGTGATATTGTTGTATCCATGATAATACAGACCAGTGTCCGGATCCTGCAGATATTTGATATGCCAATAGTACTGATTCAGCGCATCCTCAATGATCTCCTCGTCCGCAAGCTCCACGCCGACTCTTAGCAGGAAAAACGCTGCCATGAACAGCGTGTCCGCCCAGCACTGTTCCGGGAAATCATTGTCCGCCGAAACCGTGTGCTGCAGGACATGATCGCCAAACCGGAGCGCATCCTTTCGGATATAATTGATCTTGCTCATCACGATGTCCCAGTACTTCTGCTCGCCTGTCGCCTTGTAAAGTGTGATGAGACAATGCCCCATCGCACAGGCATTGACCGTCCACACTCTGGGCAGTCCCAGATCGATCAGCTCATCCACCCTGTCCTTTAAAAGTTTCAGATATTCCTCATTCCCTGTTTTTTCATAGGCATCAGCGATACCAAAATACGCCACTCCGCACGGCCAGTCCCATGTCAGGTCCATCTTCATCGTTCGTTTTACGATCTTGTCGATCACCTCCAGAATCTCCTGTTTATCATACTCTAACTTCAACATTGCAAAGCCCTCCTTGTATATTTATTTTATCATAATTTTCTGTTAATCATATAGTTGTGCATGAATTGTATGTCAATATTCATGAACAGCAATTCGATTTTCTCAGCACACTGCGATTCCAACAATGTGTTGAGAAAATAAAATTCCCTCACAGCAGTCTTCTTTTAAATACAGCCCCCAACAAATGCTGGGGGCCGTTATGCTTATTTCAGGAAGTTTTCCTGCTATTTATTTCTGAAGCTTTGTGGACTGTCCAGCCTCGTATGCTTCCTTTCTCTCATTTACAATTTCCTGATATCCTGCATCTGCGTACTTCTTTGCCAGCTCATCGTAGAGTGTGTCAAATTTAGCCGGGTCACACATGGTCAGCTGGTCTCTGTACTCCGTGTAAAGCTCAAGCAGGGAAGCCTGATACTCTCCTACAGAATCCAGTACTACTGCAAAATTACAATCGCTGACTGCACGGCCGTTCTCCGCCAACTTCACTTTTCTGTAATAATTGTCGATCAGCTCCTGTGTCAGGTCATCCGGAAGGTTCTTCGGTGAGCTTGCGCCAATGATCTCCTCAATGGTACCTGCATTTCTGGCCTCGATCGTCACACACCAGTAATCCTTGGAATTGTTGAAGCCCTGCTTGCACTCGCCGTTGTAATCCGATACCGGAACGGGAAGTCCGTCATCACCCATGTTGTAGTTCTCGCCCTCGATACCCCACTGCATCGTGAAGAGGTTCTCCTCCTGCGTCATCCACTCCATGTACATCCATGCCGCCTTGAGCTCATCCTCTGTCGCCTGTGATGAGAAGCCGATCATCATACCAAACGGATTGTCCGCACGGTATGCTGACACAGTGCCGCCATTGGGATCGTCAATCTCCGCCTGCATCTGAACACCGACATGCGCATCAGGATTCTGTTCATAGAGCGCTGTCAGGAAATCCACATCCGCAGAGATATATCCCGCAAACTGGAAGATCTGACCGCTTACAAAAGAAGCCTTTTCTGTCTCAAGATCCGTTACATAATACTCCGGATTCAGGAAACCTAACTGATACTTCTCATTCTCTCTTCTGACATACTCCCTGTTTGCGTCATCGCCGAGCGACGGAATCGCATAATCACCATAGCATGCCCAATTCTCCTCATCCAGCGGGAACTTTCTGAACGCATAGTTCTGGTCAACGCCCGCACCTGTCACCATATGGCCGCCAAGCGGATGCTCGCAGAGTCCCTCATCGATCAGCTTCTGGTACATCGCCTTCTGCTCCTCCCATGTCTCAGGATAAGAGTCATAACCGATCTTGTCCAGCCAGTCCTTGCGGTAGAAAGTCACATACGTGTAAGCCGTGTCATAATATGGTCTCTCAGCCAGTGCAAAATAAGTATCGCCGTTCATCTCTGTATAACCGAGCTGATCCAGATCAACCATTCTCTGATAATATGTAGGCGCAACCTTTGCAAACTCGTCAAGATCATAGGTTGTCAGATATCCATCTGCCGCCCACTGTGCCTGCTTTGGATAGTCATACTCCATCAGGATTGTCGGGAGATCCTCTGCTGCTGCCAGCAGTGAATAAGAGGTAAGAACATCAGTACGTGTAATAGGAACATATTCCACTGTGATATTGTATTTGTCTCCAAAATTCTCCTGCACCCACTTTGTCCAATAGTTATCGCTTACGTTGGGTACACCCTCTGCGCCTCTGTCATATACAGGAATCTTCAGAGTAACATTCTCCGCAAATGCCTCCCAGCTTTCAATCCCTGTTGCGCCAGAAGTATCTGCCGAATCTGCTGTTCCCGCATTGTCCGTCGATGTCGTACTGTTATCTGTCGATGCTGCGCTGCTGTTATCTGTCGATGTTGTGTTGTCTGCAGGTGTGCTGGTGCTGTCACCGGAACCGCCGCCGCAACCTGTCAGTGTGCCCATTGCCATTACGCCCGTCAATGCCAATGCCATTGCTCTCTTAAAAGCCTTCTTGTTCATAATGAATCCTCCTTTAAAAATCTATAGTATAACCCGCCTATCGGGAACACTACCTGTTTCTTAGCCTTTTACTGCACCAACCATCGTTCCTTTTACAAAATACTTCTGTACAAACGGATAAATACAGATGATTGGTATTGTCACAAACATGATACACGCCGCCTGTAATACCTCCGGCGTACTTGTCACTGCCGCACCCTCGGAAAGCGTCGCTGTCTGTGCATCCGAAGCTGATGATACAAGCTGCGACAGCTTATACTGAATCATTTTCAGGTTCTCAGAACGGATATAGTACTTGTTGTCCGCATAAGCATTCCAGCGCCCCACTGCATAGAACAGGGATAGTGTTGCGAGGATTGGTTTTGACAGCGGGAGCACGATCTTCCACAAGATCTGGAAGTTGGTGGCGCCGTCAAGGAAAGCGGATTCCTCCAGGCTGTCCGGTATTGATGACTGCAGGTTCGTCTTCATGATCAACATGTTATAAGGTGAATAGATCAACGGGAAAATCAATACCCACATTGTGTCAAGTACATGCAGATCCTTAAACAACAGATAAGAGGGAATCAGACCTGCACTAAAATACATCGGAAACATCAGGATAAAGGTGAAAAACGTCCTCCCCTTTAATCGCTTCTTGGAGAGTGGATACGCCGCACAGGTGCAGACCACCATGCCAAGTATCGTAAAGATCAGTGTGACATAGATGCTGTAGATCATGCTCGACACCATACTTCCATCCTTGAAAATGGACACATACGCGTCAAAATTGATTCCTTTTGGGATAAAGGAAACCTGCTTTGCAATAACATAGGAGTTGCCAGAGATCGACTTTGCCAGCAGGTGGATGAAAGGCAGCACACAAGTCGCACACAAAAGCACCAGTATGACCATGATCACAATATCGCTGACCCTGAACTTGTTGATCGCTCTGTTTCCGTCACTGTTTACTTCCGCGCCGCGGACGGCTTCTTCTTTTTTTGCCATGACATACACCTCCTATAATAAGCCTTCTTCGCCGAGTCTCTTCGCGAACCAGTCTGATAACAGTACCAGGATCAGACCGACGACAGACTGGAAGAGACCGACCGCAGTCGACATACTGAACTTATTTCCCTGAAGACCCTTCTCATATATGTAAATTGCCAGCTGATACTGGAAATCCTTTACCTGCGAGTTTCCAAACTGATCGAGACGCTCGAAGTTACTTCCCATCACACGCCCAAGGTTCATGATCAGCAGTGTGACAATCGTGCTCTTAATGCCCGGCAGTGTGATATGCAGCATCCTCTGCCAGCGGTTAGCACCGTCAATCATCGCCGCCTCATACAAGTCACCGCTGATGCCTGTGATCGCGGCAAGATAAATGATCGTGCCCCAGCCCATTCCCTGCCAGACACCGATCAGCAGATACGTCACTGCCCAGTGCCACTTCTCCGTCAGGAACGGAATCCCCTCCTTGATCAGTCCTGCGTTCATCAGAAAGATATTGACCAGACCTGTTGAAGGACGAAACATTGTGTACGCCACGCTCCCGATGATAACCCATGAGAGGAAATGCGGCAGATACAAAATTGTCTGCGTCACCTTCTTAAACTTCGGATAGCGCAGTTCATTCAACATCAGCGCCAGAATGATCGGCATTGGGAACCCCACTACCAGATCCAGCAGATTAAATACAATCGAGCTCTTCAGGGCACGATGAAAATCCGCATCCTTAAACACTTTGACGATTGTCTCCATGCCGACCCATTCGCTGCCCGCATATCCTTTCGCGGGCTTGTAATCCATAAAGATCATCCGCATACCGGGATAGGACGCATAATTGAAGAGAACCACCATTACTATTGGAAACAACAGCATCAAATATAACTGCCAGTCTCTCTTGAAACTGTTTTTCCAGGTGGTATGCACGGTGACATTTTCGCCGCCTTTTGTTTTACCCATATCAAAACCTCCATTCCTGTTCTGATTATTCAAAAAACATTTCAAAACCGCTCAAAGTTTTCGTTATTTTGTATAATCATTGATTACTTGTATTTATATTTTCGTGCATTTTATCTTTTATTTCTAGCAAAAAGAAAATAAAAACTATGCATTTCCAACCATTTATGTTATACTTTCTATAAACGCTGGTCGACGAAATGCATAGTTTTTATTATTTTTACTTTTTTTCGTTATCTATTTTGACTAGGTTTGTCCCGTTTTTGTGGACTAAAACAGCTGGAAAGATTTGTTATAGTTGGTTATTTCTGGTTTATATGGACATAAAGTCTATCGAAAAAGGTTCATAGAATATGCAAAAATAACCATTTTACATAAGAAGGAGGTTCATGAATATGCCGAAACCAAAAAACGATATTGCCGAGTACCGCAGCTACTATCTGCCCTCTGACTTTCCAGTGCTTCTGCTGTCCGGCGAGCACTGGAAGATCTCGAATGTCCCAAGCAAGCACCTGCATTTCCATAATTGCCTGGAAATCGGCATGTGCCACTCGGAAAGCGGATATATGGAGTTTAACGGAAAGGAACGCCTCTTTTTCAAGGAGGGCGACATCACCTGCATCCCGCGGAATATTCCCCACACGACATACAGTTCACCGGATACACAGAGCCATTGGTCTTATCTGTTCCTGAACACACAGGAACTGTTTAAAAATATGGCCCCCCAGATCCGCGGCTTTGATCTGTCCCTGAGCGCTTACAAGGAATACAGGCACATTCTAAGCCGCGACGAATACCCTTATATCTATGATCTCACAGCGATGATCATACGCGAGATCGAGGAACAGCGCCCCCAGTATCAGGCAAGCGCTATGGGACTTCTGCTGTCACTGTGCATCGCACTTGACCGCATACAGAGCAAAGGCGGTCTCGAGACCACTCTCACCAGCCAGCCTCCTGAAAACGCGATGGTGCTCTCCCCGGTTCTCGACTACATAGAAGACCATTATGCCGAGCAGTTTGACATGAATTACCTGGCTGACATCTGCTGCTTAAGCCCAACACACTTCCGGCGGCTGTTTCACTCGATCATGGGAACAAGCCCCCTTGACTTTCTGAACAACACACGTATCACCAAGGCGTGCAACCTGCTGCGCAGCACGGAGCACTCGATTCTTGACATCTCCGAGATGGTCGGCTTCCGCTCTGTGTCAAGCTTCAACCGGCACTTTATGGAAGCCATGCAGACGACGCCAAGAGATTATCGCAACGAGACGCTTCTGGCCAAAGCCAGCCAGGAAAAAATGGCAATTATGGACTATACCGGTTGGATGTATCCGGAGAAATAAGGGCAGGCATTCTTCCAGCGGATTGTTCGTGCTGCTGATGACGGCATGACTGGAAATGTGAGAATTTCAAGCATAGTACTGCGCCTGCGCGTCCCACAGCTCCCTGTACAGGCCTTCCTGCTGCTCGAGTTCTTCATGCTTACCGCGCTGCACGACCCTGCCCTTATCGAATACCAGAATATCCTCACAGAAGCGGCAGGAGGCAAGGCGGTGGGAAATATAGATGGAAGTCTTATTTCCCACCATCTTGTCAAAGCCCGCATATACCTCGCATTCGGACTCCGGATCTAATGCAGCGGTCGGCTCGTCCATGATGACAAACGGCGCGTCTTTATAAATGGCGCGGGCAATCGCAATCTTCTGCTTCTCACCGCCGGAAAAGGTCACACCGTTTTCCTCAAACTCTTTTCCGATGCTGGTGGTAAGCCCATCCGGCAGATCGCGGTACCGCTCACCCATGCCAGCCCTGTCCAGCGCATCGACTGCGCGCTCTTTGTCCACTGCAGACCCCGCCGCCACATTCTCTCCCAACGGGAACGCAAACACCTGAAAATCCTGAAATACCACTGCAAACAGATCACAGTACTCCGCATAATCGTACTTGCGGATATCGATGCCATTTACCTTGATACACCCCTCTGTCACATCGTACAGGCGGCAGAGAAGCTTGATAAACGTTGTCTTCCCAGAACCATTTCTGCCTACGATTGCCATCTTCTCTCCAATCTCAAACTGAATGCTCAAGTCCTTGATCACATCAATATCACTTCCAGGATATTTGAATGATACATGATCGAACTCCACAGAAAAACGGTTGTCACGGCGCTTTTCCATCGGAATACAACCCTCATGCTTTCTCTGCGGCAGCGCCATATACTTCATATAATCCTCGGCAAACACAACATTTCCGCCAAGCCAGCTCATCACATACACAAGCATTCCCATGGCTTCCGTGAATTTCAGGATGCTCGCCGCATATGTGACAACACCGCCGACACTGATCATTCCCGCACAGGCCAGAAGTCCTGCAAACGCGTACACCAGAAACCCGGTCAGTGCGGAGACCGACTGCTGTGAGAACACATTGCGCGTGACACAGCGCGCCATCTTATCCGTCGTCGCCTTGATGCCGGCGGTCAGCTCATCAAACTCCCGCTCATACAACTGCTGCTGCTTGCACATACGCAGATCCTTCTGCTTCTCACACCCTGATAAGATGTCAAGATAATATTTACTCCTCGCCTCACAGCCAGACATCTCTTTTCTGATCTCCGCTTCCTTCCCATTGTAATATCTTCCCAGACGGAACTCCACAAAGACAAGCAGCAACACCATCGCAAGCAGCAATGCCGACATCAGCCAGGAACCCACAAAGCCCTCCGATACAGGGTGGCTGCTGCGGACAAACATGGGAATCACCACGACAACCGCCGCCAGTACCGTGACTGCCGCCCTGAGGATCTTGTTCAGACAGCTCAAGATCCTCGCCGCAAGGCTCCAGCCGCCAAGCCGCTCAATCTTCTGACGCATCTCATGAACCGTTGGATCCTCAAGATACTCATAGTCCATTTTCATGCTCTTTTTGTTCAGAGGCTGTGCCTGGATCTCCTGCATATACTCGAGTTTCCTGTTAAAGAACATGGTCAGAATTCCCTCCGCTGCCGCCATCAGAAAGATTCCGCCCACCCCGACAGCCACATAGCGCAAAAGTTCTGCGATATCCGCGCCCGCATAGGCCGCGTCGACCAGCATCCCTGTCAGGATCACCGCCACAAAAGGACGTATTGCAGTAAATACAGACAGCAATACCATGCTAATCAGTGCATCCTTATGATTTTCAGACAGATTTCCCAGCATGACAAATATCTTTTTCCAATCCTTTCTGCTCATCAAATACACCTCCCTTTTCCCTTTTCAACACAACCGCTCCATGTCTCCACAGTCCATGCAGAAATACTTCTGAACAGATCTACCGGTCATTCCTCGTCAAAGATCCCCTTGCGCTTTGTGTCCGACTCCGCCTGGTATGTATCGTCCATCAGCTCACTCCTGCGCTTCCGCTCGCTTTCCTCCCTGTAATATTGGCTCTGTACCTCAAATAGTTCCGCATAGCGCGTATTCCCTGCAAGAAGTCCTTCATGTGTTCCCTCCTCTACAATCTCGCCATGCTCCAAGAGCAGGATGCGGTCGCAAAATCTCGTGCTGGACAGCCGGTGGGAGATATAGACGCTTGTCTTGTTCTCCATAGATTTTCCATAGTTTAAATACAGCTCGTTCTCCGCGATCGGATCCAGCGCCGCAGTCGGCTCATCTAAGATGACCAGCGGCGTATTGAGATACAGCGTTCTCGCAAAGAGAAGCCTCTGTTTCTCACCGCCGGAAAAATCCGTCGCGTTTTGATTGATTTCCCTGACCAACGGCGTCTTACCCTGATCTGGGAGTTTCTCATAAACTGACGCAAAATTAGACAATTTTAATGCGCGCTCCAGCTGCTCCCTGTCAATCTCCCCTGCATTCTGCCCAGTCAGATTCTCGTCAAGCGACAGCGCCAGCATCGTGGAATCCTGAAACAGCACGGACACCAGGCTGTAGTACTCTTCCCTGTTAAACTGTTCGATTGGAATATCATTGATCAGGATCTCACCCTCCGTCGGATGATAAAACCCACACATCAGTTTGACCAGTGTTGTCTTTCCGGCGCCATTTAATCCGATCAGTGCAATCTTTTCACCGGGCCTGATCACGACGTTGATATTTTTTAATGTCGGCTTCTCACTGCCCGGATAGGTGAACGATACATTGCGAAATTCCACTTTGACCGGACGCTTTCGCATCTGTCGCGTTTTCGCCTCGCCAACGCCCTCCCCGCGGTTCCAGCCGTCCTCCACCTCCAGAAATTCCCTGAGATAGCTGATGGAAGCGCTGGTGTTGTTGAAGCTCATCACCTGTCGCAGCGTCCCCTCAAAATAAAGGGAAAATCCACTCACCAGGCCGACATAGAACACAAACTCTGCGGCTGTGATCCCGCCGCCTGCAAGCATATACGCCAAAATTCCAAACGCCGCCCCGTCCATGACCAGCTGCAAAAATGCGTGTGACAGATTGCGGAACAGATACCAGTCATGGATAATGCCGTATATCCTGCCCATCTCTTTCAGAGAAGCGTCATATTTTTCCAGAAACCAGTCAATCAGATGGTAGATGCGGATATCCTTCCCTGCCGCGCTGTCCGTCGCCTGCGCTGTGATGTAGCCTTCTTTTCTGGCAGAGAGCTGCAGCTCCTCGTAGTACTGCGCGTGCTTTTTCCGCGCGATCGACAAGAGCCACAGACTGATTCCCACAGAGGCTGCCGTGATGAGCATCAGAAGCACACTTCTCTGCACCAGCAGGATTCCATAGATCACAACGCCCGACATCTGCGACAGGAACTGGGGCAGCGCCACCACGGCGTTTGCCACACCCTGTCCGAAGCGCGCCACGCGCCATGCATTTCCGGATACTTTCTGAAATTCTTCATCCTCCAGATAGTCATAATCCACATCCATGATCTTATGGACAAACTTCTTTGCATAGTAGTTGCTGATAAAACTTCCCTCGAAATCACAGTACTCGATCATCGCCTCCGAGGCTGTTTTGCAGACCCACATGACTCCGCAGATCACGACAAGTTCCAGCATCAGTGCCGGTATCTCAATCTGCATCGTCAGATCTGACACCAGTCTCGACGGCAGATACGTTCCGAGCAGCGATGCCGCCACATTGGGAACGATCATCAGGATCTGCGCCCAGAACAGCTTTTTATCCCACTCCTTTGCGGACTTCATATTATAAATGAAATTGCTGACCAAACCATATTTCCGCCTCGACTTGTCGTCAAAGACTCTGGACATATATAGCATTGTGTTGAACCCTCCATTCCTGCCTGTATGTTCCGCCCACAGGTCACAGCACAGACATCACTTTGATATTACCAGTTTAATCTGCTTTCATCAAAAAAAACCATTTCTGCACGAATGGTAGTCCACTTCGCACGAATGGTTTTTCTATGATTCCTCTTGCCGCCACTATACCAGCTTTTGTAATTTTTCACTATGACTTGTAACAACTTTTTCAGCAGCTCAATATCTGCCTGCATCGCGTCGATTCGTGCAGATGCTTTTTCATATCGTTTCGCCGCAGAAACATAATTTTAAGACAATAATTGAATATCCTTGTCTGTTATATTTTCAAGATACAACTTTATATCCCGAATACTATCCTTTAACGGCTGCAATTCAGACTGTAGTGCTGATTTCAATTTTATATCAAATAAATCAGACATTGCAAGCAGTAATTCGTCATTTGTCATAACATCATCTCTCCTTTTTCCAGTATCCATAATATTGCTAGTCATCAGTATAGCACAACCGAAACACAAAGTCTATTTGTATTCCACTCAAATAAAAGGTTGACAAAACAACAAATTTGATGTATCGTAGTGATAAGAAAAATGAAGGAGTTATACAAATGACAAGAACATTTAAAGAAGTAGAATCTTTTACTAAGAAATGGAAATCTTTAGGGCTTAATGATGACGATTTGCTTGTACTACAAGAGTTATTATTAAGAGATCCTAAAATTGGCGATGTTATTCCTGGTACGGGTGGAATAAGAAAAGTAAGGATTCCAATTGATGGAATCGGCAAAAGAAGCGGCGGAAGAGTTATTTATATAGATATAGAAGTAAAAGAATGTATTTATCTGTTAGATGTATATGCTAAAAACGAAAAGATTGATTTGACTGAAAAGGAGAAAAATTTATTAAGTAAATTAGTGGAACGTTTAAAGGAGGTGTAATCTATGAGCTTTTTTGAAGATATGGAAAAGTCTCTATCAGAAGCAATCGAAATTGAAAAAGGGAATATACCACTTGTCGAACGAAAAGGAATGGCAGCTCCTACTTATTATGTGCCGGATGGCGAAAAAGCATTAATTGATCAGTTTGTCGAAATCAGGAAAAAGGAAAATGTATCACAGGCAGAACTCGCTAAAATAATCGGAAGTAAGCAACAGGCAATTTCAAGATTGGAAAACAAAGAACACAGTCCATCATTAAAATTATTTTATAGCATACTTGACGCATTGGGATATGAACTTATGATTCAAAAGAAACCATAAAAACTTTCCCCCCTTTCATTATTATACTATGATTCAAACCAGCGGCAGCATCACTTCGGTCGCAAACACTCCGTCCTCTGCCTTGCGGTTCAGATACCCGCCATGCTTTGCCACGATGTCATCGATCCGCAGCAGCCCGAAACCATGATTTCCCTGCTTGTCAGAGAGAAAATGGTTTCCCCTCCGCTTTGCCATCCCATCCATCGAATTTGTGACAGAGATATACAACTGCTTCTTGATCACATCGATATACACACGGATAAAGCGCTCCTCCTGGGGCAGCTTTTCACAAGCCTCCATCGCGTTATCCATGAGATTGCCGATCAGCACTGACAGGTCAATGTCTGAGATCGATATTTCTTTTGGTACGATCGCAGTTGCGTCCACCTTGATCTTCCGCTCCTGTATCAGCGCCAGCTTGCTGTTTAAGATGGCATCCACCTTGACGTTTCCCGTCCGCAGTACAGTGTCCACCTTCGCCAGATCCTCTGTCAGAAGTTCCAGATAGTTTGACGCCTCATCGTACTGCGCCATGCTCAGATAAGCCGTCAGCGTCTGTATATGATTGTGGTAATCATGACGCCAGCCCCGCATCCTGCGGTACATCGTATCCACCTCATCATAATGGCGGTTCACCAGCTCATTCTGGAAACGCGATATCCTGCGGTTCACATATCTGGGCATCGCAAAAATCCAGAACAGCAGATTGACCAGAATCAATACCAATACTATTATCCATATTCCTGCTGTATTCCACATCATACTGTCATCCCTTATACAACCCGATAAATGCCTGTCCAACCGCTTTCTCTGCACTGCGGCTCACAGGAAGCCTGCGCCCGTCGTCCAGAACCAGCTCTGGCTTCACGAGTGCGGAGATGTGCTGCACGTTCACCAGATACGAGCGGTGGCAGCGCACAAATTCCTGCCTCCCGCACAGCTGCTTTACCATCTCGCCAATGGATGAACATAACACGTGTGACGCATCTTCCGTGTACAGAACACACTGATGCGCCATCGCCTCGATGTACCAGATCTTTGACGCCGGCAGGGACAGCGGCCCCTCCTCCGTGCGAAACAGTATCTTTTCCTCCTGTGTCCTTCGCCGTATCCTGTTGAACTTATCAAGCACTGCAAAAAACTTCTCTTTTCGAAGGGGCTTCAAGAGATAGTGCAGCGCCGCCACCTCAAACCCCTGTGCCATATAACTGTCATAACCTGTCACAAACAAAATCGGAATCTCCTCGTCCTTCCTGCGGATCTGGGCGGCAAGCTCCATCCCGCTCAGTTTCCCCATCTCAATATCAAAGACCAGCAGGTCATAAGCGCTGTCATCCTCCCACGCAAACCAGAAATTCTCGCCGCTGACAAAGAGCCGCGTCTCCAGATGAATCCCGTTCTCCTGCGCCCATTCCTCTACATACTTCTGCAGCAGCAGGCGCTGTGCCTCCTCGTCATCACAGATTGCAATTCTCATGATCGTACCCCTTACTCCAACATATATGCCAGTCAAATTTCATCCCAATTCCCACGTCTCCTTCAGCCATTTTCCGCTCAGGAAACGCCACACAAAGATCACTGCCCTGACCGTCCAGTCTGCAAACATACCAATCCACACCGCCATCGGTCCAAAATGGTATATTTTGACAAGGAAAATACACAGGACAACCCTGCAGCACCACATCGTGATCGTGGAAACGATCATGGAGAAACGGACATCCCCTGCTGCCCTCAGACCATATGCGATCACAAATGACCCCGTCCACACAAGCGGCTTCATGATGGTGATCGCCCCAACCATCTCAAAACACATTGCTGCCGCATCAGCCTCCATGCCTGCAAGCCATGTGACCGGCTTTGTGATCGCAAACACCACAAGACAGGACACAAGGATCCCTGCCCACGCGATCCCCGTCAGCTTCACAATATAATATTTCGCTTCCTCTTTCCTGCCAGCTCCAATACACTGACCAACCACAGTCATCAAGCCGATACCGACACCGATACCAAACACACCGTTCAGATTTTCCATGATATTGGTCATGGCCTGTGCTGCAATCGCCACCGTTCCCATCGTCGATACGGTTGACTGGATCGCCAGTTTTCCAAACTGAAACATACCATTCTCAACACCTGACGGGATCCCAATCGCCATGATTTTCCAGATCAAAGGCATATCCGGCCTGATCTTAAGATAATCCCTCACCACGATCACCTGCTTTGGCATTCTAAGATAATAGAAGATCACCGCCATAGAAAAGATCCTTGATATCAGTGTCGCCAGCGCCGCTCCCGCCACACTCCAGTGAAATACATAGATCAATACCGCATTCCCCGCGATATTCAGGACGTTGGATAACAACGACACCTTCATCGGGAATCTGGAATTGCCGCCAGCGCGAAACAGCGCCGCACCCACGCTAAACAAAGCCAGAAATGGATAGGACACCACTGTGATGAGAAAATACACCAGACATCCGCTCATCACCTGGTCTTCCACCTCTCCAAAGATAAAACGCAGCATCCGCTCTCTGCCAATCAGACAGACCAGCATGACCGCCAGCGCAATGACTGCCACCGTGAGCACGACCTGTCTCGCCGCTCTGTTGCTTGCCTTCTCGTCCCCGCTGCCAAGATACTGCGAGCATATGATCGCGGCTCCTGTCGCCATAGCCGAAAACACCTGGATAATAAGATTATTGAACGAATCCACCAAAGATACGGCCGATATCGCTTCACTTCCGACTGTCGACACCATCATCGTGTCAACCATGCCCATAAACGAATTAAGCAGCTGCTCCACGATGATCGGAACGAGCAGCATAAATAACGCCCGGTTGTCAAATAGGAGCTTATTCCATTTGATTTGTTTTTTATCATATAACTTCATCTGTGTGACCTTTAATTTCCATCATTTCCAACCACTACGCACTGTTTTACAAGCACCTCTGCCCCGAACACTTTCTATCAGCATGAATGAATGCATGCATGCTTGTATTCACCCTGCATTCATGCTGGACAAAACGCCTGTTATTTCTATAGGCTTTTCCACAAATATTTTCGCACCGTGCTCCACGAGAAAATCCCTGTCCCGAAATCCCCAGAGCACACTGATGCATGGCAGACCCGCATTCTGCGCTGTCGCAAGATCCACATCGGAGTCCCCCACGTAGACGGCTTCCTCCCTCGTCCTGCCAAGTTCTTTCAACGCAAGAAACACACTGTCCGGATCTGGTTTTCTCTTTAGATTCTCACGGTCTCCGATCGCGACATCCACCTGCGGAAAATACCTGTTATTTAAATCCTGTACTGCAGAATCTATTTTATTGGAAACGATCGCCATCGCATAACCAGTGTTCTTTAATTCCCGCAGAAGTTCTGGGATTCCGTCATACGCCTTTGTCGCATCATTACAGTGTTCCCCATAATATTCCTTAAAAACCGCAAACGCATGCTCAAATGCAGGATTCTCCTCCCCCTGTGGTACAGCCCGGATCATCAGTTTCCGCACACCGTTTCCCACAAACTGCCTGATCTCACCTAAAGTGCGCTCTGGCATCCCGCATACGTTCAGTGCATAGTTTGTTGCATTCTTTAAATCTTCCAACGTATCTAAAAGCGTTCCATCCAAATCAAAAATTACTGTTGTTATTTTTCTGTCTGACATTTTCTTTCCCCTTACTCTAAACAATTCCTGTCATGCCGCCATCAGCGGCACAAACAATCTGTGAAAAACACTGCACGTTGTCTATTATAATACATCAGACAAACAGGCGCAACTATATTCGCTGCGCCTGAAAAACCAATTTTATTTATATTCACTGATCTCATAAAATGTAACCATCATGATCATGGTATCCGCCCGCTTTCCGATCACCTTTACCGTCACACGATACCAGATGTCCTCTGTGAGTTCATACTCCATTGGTCCGCAGAAATCCCCCCGTACAATCTTGGTAAATGCCTCGCTTAAGAGCTCTCTCTCCGTCTGTACTCTGCGATTATACTCCTGTTCACTGACACCCTTGTCAAACACGATATCATTCTCATAACGGGTGTTTGTCCTAAGCAGCTCCAGCTTTGCATTCCTGAACTCATATACAGCAATCGGCGTCTCCAACATATCAAAAAGCCTGCTGACGCTAGAACGTGTATTCCATAGTTCGTTGACAATTGCCATATTCTCATCTGCGCTGGTTTTCGCCCCCATCGCTTCTTCCCTGGCAACAAATTTCTCATAATCCGCAATGGGCATTGGCTTTGCATAATAAAAGCCCTGCGCGTATTCACAGCCGATACATTTGAGGAAATCCACCTGCTCAAGCGTCTCCACACCCTCAACGATCGACGGCAGATGCAGCCATTTTGCCATGCGGATCACAGAAGTCAACACCTTCTCGCCCTTTCCGTTAAATTCCTGATCCTGCAGAAACTTCATATCGACCTTCAGATAATCAACTTCCATATCTTTTAATACATTCAGCGACGAATAGCCACTGCCGAAATCGTCCATCATGATCTTAAAACCCAGCTGGTGAAGGCTGCTCATCGTCTTCATGATCAGATCCTGGTCTTCCATGAAAGCGCTCTCTGTCAATTCCAGATTCAGCAGCTCCGCCGGGATCTGATACTCCGTGATCAGTTTCTTAAAAATCTGTACTAACTGCGGATTGTAGATATTGACCCGCGACACATTGACAGAAATCGGATTGGGATTCTTCCCCTCATCAAGCCACTTGCGCAGCAGCTTGCAGACATGGCGCCACATGTACTGGTCAAGTCTTCCAATAATACCATTGCGCTCATAGACTGGTATAAACTCACCCGGGGAAATCATTCCCTTTTCCGGGTGATTCCAGCGTACCAGTGCCTCCGCCCCATAGGAACGGTCTGTCACCAGATTAATTTTCGGCTGCAGGTACACTTCAAACTGCTCTTCGTCAATAGCGCGGTTCACCTCGTTGATAATAAACTGCTCCTGACGCATATCCTCGATCATGCTCTCATTATAATAAGCGATACTCTGCACAAATTTGCCCTTGCAGCTCTTTGCCGCCAAAAACGCCCTGTCGTACATCTCCGACACATCCAGCGTATCATCACTGATGACATACACGCCGCATGACACCTTGATATTGTAATCCTTATTCACTTTCCGCAAATTGATCTGAAGCGCATTGACCAGTAATTCTATATTTTCTTCCTTAAATGGCATACACACTGCAAACACATCATTCTCCAGCCGCCCATAGACAAACCTGTCAAATACAGTGGCAATCTTTCTCAACTCTGAGGCCACGCTCTGCAGTACCTTGTCGCCCTCTTTCATTCCATAGAAATTATTGATCATCTTAAAACGATCGATGTCAAATCGCGCAAACGCAAAGGTTTCCTGCGTCTCCTCCGAAAGCAGGCTGCGCACTGCCCGGTAAAACTTAAACTTCGTATAAAGTCCCGTGATGGCATCCCGCTCCGCCATGATCATACGACTCTTATCGATCGCATTTTTGATCCGGAACTGCAGGAGTACCGGATTATAGGGTTTCATGACAAAATCCCACACCCCTGCCTCGAGACATTTCTGTTCCGAATGCCAGTCCTCATTGGAAGTAGCAACAATCACAGGGATATTATCGTACTCCTGATGCCTGCGAAACTCGTCCATAAACTGGAACCCGTCCATGACAGGCATGATAAGATCCAGCACGATCACTGCAACTTTATCGATATTCGCCGCGAGGATCTCCAGCGCCTCCTTCCCATCTGATGCATCCAACACCTCATAATCATCTGTGATCACATCTTTCAGCTGCTGCTTGATCATTTCCTCATCGTCTACTAATAGTATTGTATTTTTATTGTACATATATGCCAGCTCCTTTATGATCGGGCAGGGTAGACTATCCTCTGCCCATCGTGCGACCCGTGCGCCGCCATAACAGTTTATTTCCTCTGCACGAGTCTGCGCATTGAAACACACAGCCAAAAACAGGCTGCTGTCCCTATAGACAACAATACACTTTAATTCTACCGTTTTTGACATGGTTTTGTCAATATATTCTAATAATTTTGTGCAAAACAATACTTCTTTTGTGCAAAAAGTTGTATGCTATTTGAGGGCATATCTGAAAAAATGCACTGAAATTCCATTCAGTGCATTCCTCGTGATCCAAATCTTATTCGATCGAAGTTACCTTGTAGTCCTGGTCCTCCACTGCCTTTTTCAAGACATCATCGCCGATCTTTGCATTTAATGTGAGCACTGCAGTTCCCGCCTCGTGGCTTACTACTGCCTCCGTCACCTGCTCAAGCGCCTCCAGGCATTTCTTTACCCTCGCCTCACAGTGCCCGCACATCATTCCCTCGATTTTCATTGTCTTTGTCATTGTCATTTCTCCTTCTTTCTTTATATTGGTATCGCTGCAACCCGCCTGTGGCTGGATCGTTTCTTTTATTGCTGCTGCATGCTTCTTGTCACGCTTTGTGCTGTAGATGTCAACCAGATTCAGCCGCAGCGCATTTGTCACCACACAGAAACTTGAAAGGCTCATTGCCGCTGCCCCAAACATGGGATTGAGCTGCCACCCAAACAGCGGGATCCACACACCTGCTGCCAGCGGGATTCCTATGATATTGTAGAAAAACGCCCAGAAAAGGTTTTCGTGAATATTTTTGAGCGTCTGACGGCTCAGCCGGACCGCCGCGGGCACATCCCGCAGCTGGCTTTTCATCAGGACTACATCTGCTGCGTCAATCGCGATATCCGTCCCGGCGCCGATCGCAATACCGATGTCTGCCCTCGTCAGTGCAGGCGCGTCGTTAATACCATCGCCGACCATCGCGGTCTTGCCTTTCTCCATCAGTCCACGTATCACGCTCTCTTTCCCATCCGGCAGCACTCCCGCAATCACCTCGTCGACACCAGCCTGCCTTCCGATCGCCCTGGCCGTGCGCTCATTGTCTCCCGTCAGCATGACAACATGGATTCCCATGCCCTGGAGCTCCTCCACCGCCTGCCGGCTGTCCTCCTTGATGACATCTGCCACCGCGATCATTCCGACAAGTGTGTCACTGGCAAAAAATAACGGCGTCTTTCCCTCCTCCGCAAGTATTTCCGACTTTTTCACAAAATCCTGCCCAATGGCAAGCCGCTCTCCGATAAACTTTGCATTTCCGCCGTACAGCGTTCTGCCGTTTACCACAGCGGTCAATCCATTGCCGGGAAGCGCCTTGAAATCTGACACTTCCGCCGTCAACTCTGCATTGCTTTCTTTGCTTGCAAGATGTTCCCTGGCATATTCATTGACCGCGCGCGCAAGCGGGTGCTCGCTCTTCTGTTCCAGCGCATACGCCATGGCGATCAGTTCGTCCTCCGCCACACCGTCTGCTGGTATGATATCTGTCACTTTGGGCTCCCCGCTCGTGATCGTTCCAGTCTTATCCAGTGCCACGATCGACACCTTTCCTGCCTCCTCCAGCGACACGGCCGTCTTGAACATGATGCCGTTTTTGGCGCCCATACCATTTCCGACCATGATCGCCACAGGTGTGGCAAGCCCCAGCGCGCAGGGACAACTGATGACGAGCACAGAGATTCCCCTCGCAAGCGCAAAACCGACCGTCTGACCTACAGCGAGCCACACAAAAATGGTAACCAGCGCAATTATGATCACCGCCGGGACAAATACGCCCGATACCCGATCCGCCACCTTTGCAATCGGCGCTTTCGTTGCCGCTGCGTCACTTACCATCTTAATAATCTGGGAAAGTGTTGTGTCCTCGCCGACCCTTAACGCCCTGCATCTGATAAATCCCGACTGGTTTACCGTTGCAGCAGATACCTTATCGCCCGCCTGTTTGTCGACAGGAATACTCTCACCCGTCAGCGCCGCCTCGTTGACAGCGCTTGTTCCCTCCAGCACAATGCCATCAACAGGAATACTTTCACCTGGTCTTACCACGAAGATATCCCCCACAGCCACTTCCTCGATCGACACTTTCACCTCGCTGCCATCGCGTACCACTACCGCTGTTTTAGGCGATATCTTCATCAGCCCCTTCAGCGCGTCCGTCGTCTTTCCCTTAGAGCGCGCTTCCAGCATCTTTCCCACCGTGATCAGCGTCAGGATCATCGCCGCCGACTCAAAGTAAAACTCATGCATATATCCCATGACCGCCGCATGATCGTTATTCAACTGGGCGTCTGTCATGGCAAACAGCGCGTAGGTACTGTAGACAAACGCCGCCGCCGAGCCAAGCGCGACAAGCGTATCCATATTCGGCGCCCTGTGCCACAGGCTCTTAAATCCGCTGACAAAAAATTTCTGATTGATGACCATAACCGCGATCGTGAGTAGCAGCTGTATCAGCCCCATCGCGATATGATTGTTCTCTAAGACCGCAGGAACCGGGAAATCCCACATCATATGTCCCATTGAAAAATACATCAGGACAATCAGAAATCCTATGGAATACCACAGCCTGCGTTTTAATGCAGGTGTCTCTTTGTCCCGCAGCATTTCCTCCTGATCACTGAAAGCACGCTGTGTCCCACCTGCGTTTTGAGCACCGTTTCTGGCACTGCCTCCTCCCTTGACTGCAGCGCCATATCCCGCTTCCTCCACCGCCTTGATGATCTCCGACGCGGAAGCGTTGCCCTCCACTCCCATGGAATTCGTGAGCAGGCTTACCGAGCAGGAACTGACACCTGCTACCTTTGAGACTGCCTTTTCCACCCGCGCGCTGCAGGCGGCACAGCTCATGCCTGTCACTGTATATTGCTCCATCCTGGCATTCCCCCTTTCCTGAACTATCTATATAGTATACCCCAAATAAAATTTTATATCTCCCTTTCTTATATGAAGAACGCTGTTCTTGCGTTCTTTGGTGTGAAACTTAGATTTTCTTAGCGGGTGTCCTTTAACCGCTTAGAAAATCTTTTCACACTCATTTCATCAATTTTTTCAGTGTCTGGATCAGTTCGTCGACAGTCTCCTCCTTGCCATCCTTGATATCCTGCGTCACACACGTCCTGATATGCTCCGCCAGAAGCACCCTGTTAAAGCTGTTGAGCGCCGCATTCACCGCCGCTACCTGCACCAGTATATCCGTGCAGTAGGCATTCTTCTCAACCATTCCCTTGATCCCGCGCACCTGCCCCTCAATGCGGCTCAGACGGTTGATCATGTCCCTGTACTCTTTCCCTGCGCGCTCTTTAGACTTCTGTGTGCAATTTCCGCACGCTGCCTCCTCCTTTTCCTCAACAGCTTCGCTCACTTCTGCAGTTTCCATACTTTCCAGTTTTTCATGATCCATTTTTCGTTTCTCCTTTCTTATATCCTGTATGCTCTATATACTATACCCTTGTAAGGTAAATGTCAAGTGTAAAAAATCGAGTGCCTGCACACTCGATTATCCCAGTTCCCTTTTCTCCTGCGACACATTCTCCATCGTCTCCCTGACATTGCGGAAACAGTCCATCAGTTTCGGTGAAAAAGCACCACACTCACCATTCATGATCATGTTAAACGCCTGTTCCCTGGTGAAAGCCTTCTTGTAACAGCGCTCACTGACCAGCGCATCGTACACATCCGCAACTGACACGATCTGCGCCTCGATTGGAATATCATCGCCCACCAGCTGGTCAGGATATCCCCTGCCGTCAAAGCGCTCATGATGGTGTCTGCATATCGTGTACGCATATTTCTTGTAGCGGTCGTCCCACACACCCTCGATATGATCAAGCACCTCGCAGCCACGGACCGTATGTGATTTCATGCACTCAAACTCCTCATTCGTAAGTTTTCCCGGCTTCAGCAGAATATTGTCTGGTATCGTGATCTTCCCGATATCGTGCACCGCACTCGCCGACTCGATAATGCGCACTTCCTCCTCTGTCAGCCTGTACTCAGGATAACGTTTCATGAGATCCTCCGCAAGGATCTTCGTATAGGTTTTCACACGCTTTACATGCTCGCCGCTCTCGAGATTCCTGCTCTCCACAACCTCCGCCAGAATATCCGTGATCTGCTCATTGCGCTGCGCTAATTCTTTTGCCTGCCTGCATATCATCTCATACTGACGTTTCAATGTCTTCGTCTGGGATTCCACCTGCTGCTCCAGACCATTCCTGTATCGAAAAAGGTCTGCCATATTCCGCACACGCCGAAGAACCAGCTCATTGTCGAACGGTCTCCTGATGAAGTCCGTAACGCCGCAGTCAAAGCACTCCCGCTCGATATTTACGGATGTCTCACCGCTGATCACCAGAACCGGTATATGCTTGAGATATCCACTCTGTTCCATGACCTTCATCACCGCAAAGCCATCCATGCCCGGCATAACCAGGTCCAGCAGTACGACACAGATTTCGTTCTCCCGTTCCGCCAACAGGTTGATCCCTGTCTGTCCGTCGCTTGCGGAAAGAACGGAATACTCTTTCTTAAGAATCTCCGTAAGCATCTCGCGGTTTAATTCTGCATCGTCAATAATCAATACCTTATTTCTCATTTTCGTTCCTCTTGTCGTTCTCTGAAATCGTTACCATATAACATTTGTTTTGTTTCGTCACTATCTTAACATATCCGGTCAGGCCTGTGCAACACCAAAATAACAAACATCTTCGATGCTCTATTTTTGACCATTTTTCATCATATTTAGGATTGATTTTCATAAAATAAAGTGCGATACTTAACATATCGTATTTTCACAGTACAAGGAGGAACCCCATCAATGGAAAATCTTAAAATCCCGAAGAACTACCATTCGGCACTCAATCTGCACGACACTCAGATTGCCATCAAGACGGTAAAAGACTTTTTTCAGAACCAGATCGCACAGCGGCTGAACTTAGCGCGCGTCTCTGCACCGCTATTTGTCGATCCCCTGTCAGGACTAAACGACAACCTCAACGGCGTGGAACGTCCCGTAAGCTTTGATATCAAGGAACAGGACGGGCGCATCGCGGAAGTTGTCCAGTCGCTCGCCAAGTGGAAACGTTATGCCCTGCAAAAATACGGTTTCGCAGTCGGTGAGGGCATTTACACGGACATGAACGCCATCCGCCGCGACGAGGATACCGACAACATACACTCCATCTTCGTCGATCAGTGGGACTGGGAAAAAATCATCACCCGCGAGGACAGGACCCTCGATACGCTCAAGGCAACCGTCCGAAAAGTATATAAATGCCTGCAGAACACAGAGAAATACATGGCGATCCAGTACGATTATATCGACGAAATCCTGCCCGATGACATCTATTTTGTCACTACGCAGGAATTAGCCGAAATCTTTCCTGACAACACGCCGAAGGAGCGGGAATACTACATAGCCAAAGCAAAGGGCGCCGTATGTATCATGAAGATCGGTGACAGGATGGAGAACGGCAAGCCGCACGACGGCCGCGCCCCGGACTATGACGACTGGGCATTGAATGCCGACATCGTTGTCTATTATCCGGTTCTCGACATTGCCCTTGAACTGTCAAGCATGGGAATCCGCGTTGACAGGGAAGCGCTGCTTTCACAGCTTGAAAAAGCAGGCTGCCCCGAGCGCGCCGAACTCCCCTATCAAAAAGCCGTTCTCAATGAAGAACTGCCGTTTACCATCGGAGGCGGCATCGGACAGTCGCGCATTTGTATGTTTTTCCTGCGGAAAGCGCACATTGGTGAAGTCCAGTCCTCTCTGTGGCCTGACGACATTGCACAAAAATGCGCTGAAAGCGGAATCAATCTCTTATAGACAACCGAGCAGGGAAGTGCTCTTCTCCCCTGCTCGTTTTTTTCGCGCTTTTATCTGATCTCCGCACCATTTTTCAGCAGCACTTTATTATTGTACATATCCTCATCCGCCCGTTTCATTGTGTCCCTCAGGGACTGGTCTTTCTTCGGATCAAAGATACAGCACCCCGATGCGATCCCCATCTTGAAGTCACAACCGGGCACACACAGCCTATCCACATGCTGCTCCAGCTCTTCTTTTACCCGCTGAAACTCCTCATAGCTGATCCTCTCCACAATACCGCAGAATTCGTCTCCCCCAATCCGGTACATATTGCCATATCTGCCAAACAGATCCCGGATCAGCTCACTGCTGATCTTGATATAATAATCTCCCATGTCATGCCCCAGCTTATCATTAAAAAGCTTCAGGTTATTCAGGTCAAACATAATGATTCCCTTATTCTCGCACTTCTTTCCAACACAGCTGTCAATATACTTCTCAAATGCCGCTCTGTTATAGAGCTTTGTCATTGGATCGACAGACGCCTCCTCCTGAATATCCTCCGCGTGCCTTCCGATATTTACGAGCCGCGCAAAATCCCAGATCAGCGCCATCGCAACCGCAACCACATAGAGAAAATACCCAAACCGACTATACAACCCAATATCCGGCGTATTTGTAAAATAAAAGCGATATACGTCCGCAAGGCTCAAAATAACCAGCACAAACATAAACACAGTATGTGCAATGTACGTCATATGCTTTTCTTCGTTGTACATCTTGACCTTTGTGTTCCGACTGCGGATCATATTCCGCATACCGATCACGACAACATAGATTCCCAATACCAGAATAGACATATTTGTCACCAGAACCGTGTCTGCATAATCCGCTATTCCTGTCAACTGAAGCAGCGTTGTAACCGCTGTGTCCGCCAGAGCAATCCACGCAATCGCTTTCAGGAACCTGGACTTTCCCTCATGAAACGTAATATCCGCAAATATCGCAAAAGGAACAATCGAAGTCTTCAGGCAAATGTAGGACATCCATACCCACAAGAGCAGATGGTCCACATAAAAGGAATAAATATTCGACTCCAGAAAAGACCACATGCCGCGCACTACCGTAAACAAACCAAGCCATGGAAGTCCCTTGCTGAGCAGCAGGCTTCTGCCCGCAACAATCCAGAGTATGATAATCATGATCCCTAGCGCCACACCGATCACGCTAAAGAAAACCAGCACAAGTTTTTCTCTCATATAGCTGTTGATGATTCCCTCCACCGTACCGCCATACAGCACTGGCACCATCACCTGTCCGCTGCCGTAGCACTGATGCAGTTCCAATGTCAGCGTCTTTCCCACATCTTCCGGATGCAGATCCACAAAAAGCCAGCTATTACCAGGCATTTTGCTGTGCGCTCCCGTTGTATTTTCAAAAGCAAGCACTTCCTCATCATCAAGATACGCATGCACGATCTTCTGAAAAGAAAACAAGCCAATCGCATGATTATCGTCCGTCACTTCATCAATTTTTCTCGTAAGCCAAATCGTATTGTCAGCGGACGTCTTCACCGCCATCGGCAGCTTGTCATAATACACTGTCTCTCCCTCTGTCGTGAGCTCCCAGCCCCCGTCAAGCGGTATCCGGTCAACCCGCTTATTCGTCATCCCTGCTTTATCGCGCAATCCCCAAAAACAGAAAACAAAGAAAAGGACCAAAACAATGATTTCTATGATAAATATCTGCATCGCCCTCTTATTTTCAACCATTGCCACCGCTCCTTTGCATCCCCCTGAGCACAGAACATTCTATTGTCCCAACCGATATATAATTGTGCTCCACAGCATAAAAGTCTGTGTGCTCCCCCGCTTTGTCGTACTCCTCATCCACCAGTGCATACTCCCATTCATTTTCCGATACGCACGACACCTGATAGACGTCTTTATAACGCGGATAAGCCGCCGGAACAGTCTCTCTGACTCCCCTGTATTCCTCCAGTCCGCACGCAGGAAAATTGATATTCCATATCTCATGCGGCAGGATCTCCCTGTCAATAGCATCTCTGAGCAGTTCCTCGAGATATCTGTCCACAAGCGCATAATGTTCCCTCCATGTGGAGACCGCTATGCCCTTTATCCCCTGAAATACTGCCTCTCTCGCCGCTGCCACTGTTCCCGAATAGACGGAATCATACCCCATGTTATGACCGTTGTTGATCCCTGAGATCA
The DNA here is from genome assembly GCA_002491195.1 of Lachnospiraceae bacterium UBA7179. Taxonomy (GTDB): domain Bacteria; phylum Bacillota; class Clostridia; order Lachnospirales; family Lachnospiraceae; genus COE1. The sequence continues at coordinate 27,589 of DKVL01000091.1, read as the reverse complement.
CCACGTCAGGCTTCTTCTCAAGCATTGCCTGCACCGCCACCTTCACACAGTCAGCCGGCATTCCGCTGCAGCTGTACGCTGCCTTTACCGCTACTGGAAATGACACACGCCTGACCTGGAGCGCTCTCCCGACAGTGATACTGTGCGACACTGCGCTCCTCTGTCCCGCAGGCGCCACAATATAGACCTCTTCCGATATGTTTACTGCTATCTCAGCAAGCTTTTTAATCCCTGCCGCATCAATTCCATCATCATTTGTTATCAGTATTCTCACTTTTTGTCTCCCGTGATTAGATATGAAAACGTCTCTTGAGCTCTACACGCGCTCTCCTGCCCCCTATGATCACAGTGCCCAGCAGCAGGATCACAGACGCGTTCAGCGCGATTACAGAAAGCATAGAATCCGTAATGATCTGCACAAGACTCAAAATAATCGCCACGACACTGCAGATCACCATAAAGATCTGCACCATCAGGTAACTCTGCCAGTTCTTGCGATTGATGAACATGAGCACCACAATGCCCACATCGATCAGCAAAATTCCGGATGGAAATACATAATTGACAGACCACCCGTTGTATCCCACTGTAAAATCGACCGCCACCAGCATAATGACCGCAATGATCGTGAGCACCACCGTCTTTGCGATATAGCCGCTCGTCCCCAGTATCGCATACCGGATCACAATATAGCCAAACAAGAGCACCAGACCGCCAATGATATACACCAGCGACTGTACTTCGGAAAGCATACACACATTCACAAGCACAATCTCCGTCACGACAGCCAGAAACAGGTAGAGTCTGGAGATAAACACCAGTTTCCTCGATCTTACCCTGATGTCAGGATACATATTTTCAACCTCGACAGTCGGCTCCAACACGGAACCGCACAGCGGGCAGCGCTCTGTCTCGTCAAGCACTTCTATCTTACATTGTCTGCATTTACTCATAGTTCACCCCGTTACTCTCGACTTCTACACTGATACCATCCTCCGCAATCTTTCGGAAAAATCCACGCTGCACCGACGCGTCAGCGAGATCATAGCTAAAACTAAACACCAGCGTGCTTCCATAAGAACATATATTTCCTTTGATATGCTGTCCCTTTGACATGGCAAGACACGAGTGAAACATCTCCACATATGGCTGATACACATCGTCGACTGTTATATTTCCGATATTTGTGATCGTCGAAGTATTGGCGAGCGCTGACTGCGTATACACGACTTTCATGGCAATATTTTTGATAAACAGCGGTGCTGCGCGCGCCACCAGCACTTTTTCATTCGACACATTGTATGAGAACAATCGCTCCAGATTTTCTTTGTTGATCTGCTGTTTGAGACTGTCCCTCACCGCAGTAAGTACTTCCTCAAAAGTGTACTCCTCCTCAACAGGGTGAAACTCTGCCGACACCATGACAAAAAAGTTTTTCGTTGTGATGGAATTAAAATAGGGCCGCAGATTGACAGGGACTGCCACCCGGACAGGCTTTTCGGACGGCATACCGTGCATACACTCCCTGTAAACACTCCAGACAAATACCCCTACCAGATATTCATTGATGCTCACACCGTACTGATGACACACCTTCTTGAGCTCTGGTACCTGCATATACCCATGCATGATGCCAAATTCGCCCGGGCTTAGCCGCTCGCCCTTTATGAGATATGCCTTTTTCGTCTGATAGCCCTTTTCGGAGCTCTTCCGATAATTTTTTAAGAAACTGTCCTCCCTATTCAAAGACGTGCTGCTGGCAAGCAGATCGCCCTTCTCCCCTTTCAATTCAGGGTGAATCAGCCTCAGATACTGATACGTCAGTTCTTTTAAGAAATTGATACCGCCCATGCCGTCTGTCAGCACATGAAATACCTCCAGATTAATGCGGTATTTATAATAAGTGACACGGAACAGATAACTGTTGTTCCTGTTCGGATAGATATATCTGCAGGGAAATGTCGTCTCCTCCCTGACCTTTGGAGCCGGTTTCCCGTTTTCTTCAAAATAGTACCAAAACACGCCCTGCCGGAGTCTGAGATTAAAGCCGTCGAATTTGGGCAGCACGATATCCAGCGCCTGCTGCAGCAGTTCCGGATTGATCAGCTCCGTCAGCGTCACACTGATGCGATATACATTGCTCATGCTGTCCCCGGCAATAACGGGAAAAAGATGGGCAGTGTTATCCAGCTTGTCCCATCTGATCTCCCTCATTGTGCTCGCCGCCTTTATTGGCTTTGTCTTTTTCCCCTGCGCCTGCGCGGAATCTGTTGTTCTTTTCTTCATAGACAGCCCCATTTCCTAATCATATTATCTATAGTATACTCTTAAATGCAGGCTGTATCAAGAAAAAATATATGACTCTAGTTCAATGCCGCTTTTCTCACGCGCACACGCACCTGTGAGCCGATCAGCAGCGTGAGCACCATTTTCGCAAGATCCCCCACGACAAATGGGAACACTCCGACAGCCAGCGCCCCGCCAAAGCTCAAACCAGACTGATAGGCAAGCCAAACCGTGCCAAACCCATACATCACCACAGTTCCCGCAGCCATACCCAGAAAACTGATTGCGATCTGCCCGTTCCATCTGTCAATGCAATATCCGCAGATCAGCGCCATAAAGATAAATCCAATCAGGTATCCGCCTGTCGGTCCAAAAAGCTTCGCCGGACCGCTTGTGAATGCAGAGAACACGGGAAGTCCCACAAGCCCCAGCAGCAGATACACGAGATAACTGATCGTTCCGCGACGCATTCCCAGGATATAAACAGAAAAATAAATCGCAAGATTGGTCAGTGAAATGGGCACCGGACTGAATGGCAGCGCCAGCGACAATGGCCCTGCAATACATGTGACTGCAGTCATCAGGCCAATCAGGGTAATTTCTTTTGTTTTTGTTCTCATTAATCTGATCCTCCATTTTAATTGTTAACTAATATTCATTTATAAGTTTACAATTATTTTCAGTACCTGTCAATACCCTATCAACGATCGGAAGTTTAATCCTCTATTGCCATCCCTGATTGATTATGATACCATAAAAGATATTAAGAAGTAAGGGCGCTTCTGATAAGTTTTATGATTCAAAAGGAGGACTCTATATGAAGTATCGTGCACTTGGAAACACGGGATTAAATGTCAGTGAGATCGGTCTTGGCGCCGAGTGGCTGGAACGCCACAGCGCCGCGGAAGTCAAAGAAATCATTGACCACTGCGCACAGGCTGGAATCAATATTCTGGACTGCTGGATGTCAGAGCCAAATGTGCGCTCCAATATCGGTGCTGCACTGGAAGGACAACGGGAGCGCTGGATCATCCAGGGACATATCGGCTCCACCTGGCAGAACGGCCAGTATGTGCGCACACGGGAACTTGGAAAAGTCCAGGAGGCCTTTCAGGATTTGCTGGACCGGCTGCGCACAGACTACATAGACCTTGGAATGATTCACTTTGTAGACGAAACCGCAGAATTTCACAAGATTATGGAAGGTGAATTGATCTCCTATGTCAAAGACCTGAAGCAAAAAGGTATCATCCGGCACATCGGAATGAGCACGCACAATCCCGATGTTGCAAAACTTGCAGCGCAGAGCGGCGTCGTAGAAATGATTCTCTTCTCAGTCAATCCTGCCTTCGACATGCTGCCCGCCAGCGAGGACTTAAACGAATACTTTAAGGACGAATACGCTGAGAACATCGGCGGGATCGCACCAGAGCGCGCAGAATTGTATCAGATCTGCGAACAGAACGGTGTCGGAATCACGGTCATGAAAGGTTACGCGGGCGGAAGACTGTTCTCTGCGGAAACTTCACCCTTCGGCGTAGCGCTGACACCAGTCCAATGCCTGCACTACGCCCTGACCAGACCTGCTGTCGCCAGCGTCCTTGCCGGATATGACACACCAGCGCATGTGGATGCGGCTGTCGCCTATGAGACTGCCTCCGAGGAGGAAAAAGACTATGCCAGTGTCCTTGCAAGCGCACCGCGCCATGCCTATGTAGGACAATGCACTTATTGCGGACATTGCGCGCCATGCCCGTCAGGTATAGACATCGCTATGGTCAATAAGCTGTATGATCTGGCAAAAATGCAGGACACCGTTCCACCGACAGTCAGCGCCCACTATGAAAATCTGTCTGCACACGCCACGGACTGCATAAAATGCGGCGGCTGTGAATCGCGCTGTCCATTCGGTGTGCATGTGATAGAACGCATGGAAGCTGCTGCAAAGCTGTTCCACGATGCGGCCGCTATTCACAACCACTAAATCATCGTATCATCCCGCAGCACTTCCGCCAGATGAATGCCGCGCACCCTGCGCCAGCCAAGGACATAAGCCAGTGCCACAGAGCCACAGACAGCCAGCATAAACACGGCGATCGGAATAACCGGCGCCTCCTCCACAAACTTTTCTACCTCAAGATAGCTCATGCGCAGCATATACCCCACTGCAATCACGGCCAGCGCAGCGGTGATCAGGATCGGGCGCCCTGCAATCACGATCGCTTCAATGCAGAACATTTTCCTGATCTCCTCCGGCGTCATCCCCACAGACAGATACCGGGCAATCTCCCTTCTCCTCTGGCGCACAAACCCCAGCGTATTGGAAAACACATTCCCTATGCCGATGATGGCCAGAAGCACACAGAATCCCCCAAGGATCACCTGCATTCCCCAGATCTGTTTCCTGTTTGCATCGTACTCCTGAATACGGTTTTCAGACTCTGTTGTATACCTGTTGCGGATGAGCGCATCGATTTCACTCTGCAGCGCATTCAGTCTGTCCAATTCCGTATTTTCGCCAGCAAAAACGCGCACGTAAGTATCCTTTTCCGAGCCGCCGATCTGCCCTTTGATCTCTTTCCACAAGGACACTGGTATGAAATGCACCAGCTCATAATGATCAAGTGATGCATACTCCTCCCGCAAAACGGGAACCTTCTCCGTGTAAGATAAAACAGGAATCTCCGCTGTCATTCCATAATCTTCTGACGCCTGCAGGAGCGTTGTCTTATCCTCTCCTTTTACATAAGGTACCAATACAGGGTGCCTGAAATCCGGATTGGTCACATCACAGATCTGGTTTCGCACAACCGCCCCATCAAGCCGCGGTGCAATACTGATCTGCTCACAGTAATCCAGAAAACCGGCGTCATCTAATATCACGATCGGAGCATTTACCAGCCAGCCCTCATCCGTCTGTGTCACATCCGGAGCAGGAGCGTGGGAAAATCCACCAAAAGCTTTCATCTCCCCGCTCATTTCCTCCTCTGTGATAATCCTCTTTGCCATCGCCTTCTGGTAAACGACAGCGCTTTCCACGCCGCCAAGCCCCTGTATGCCCGCAGTCATATCAAAAGAATCGATCTCCGTGTCCTTAACTGTGACCATAATGTCCCATGCATCCTGATACCGCTCAAAATAAGTCTCGCGTGTACTGATCTTTGCGGTTGCAAAAAAGCACTGCATGAGTGTAAATGCCATAAAAGAAAGAAGCAGGGACAGTGATGCTGTCCGCAAAGCTTTCTGCTGTGCTTTCAGTGCATTTCCAGCCAATTCGCCCTCCACGCCAAATAACAGTTTCAATACGGGCGAGCTTTTCCTGCGTTTTAACTGCAGTTCATCGGTGTTTTTGATCGCTTCCAGCGGCGTCAGCCTGCTTAACTTTCTTGCTGGCAGCCACGCGGAGATCCATATTGTCAGGATCGTCACAAGCAATGTCAGCAAAAGAACTGATGCGCGATAGCCAAAGACCGCTTCATGCCGCCCCGCGACGCTGCCTGCCAGCACATTTGACAGATGTAAAAGACACCTGCTCACCACGATGCCCAGCAAATTCCCCAACACGACAGGCGCAGCACACAGTACAGCCGCTTCCTGCAAAAGACAGGCCCGAATCTGCCCTGGCGTTGCTCCGATGCTGGAAAAAATGCCAAACTGATGGATTCTCGCATTCATGGACACTGCAAAGGAATTGTGTATGATTATGACCAGAGAAAGGGATGCCATGCCCGTTATTACGATAAACAACGGAAACAACAGTCTTGGCGCGGTATCTCTGGAATCGCGTATCAGGAACATTGCCAGAAGCTGGTAGTGATAAGCAACCCTTTCCGGCGGGATGCCAGCCAGTTTTGCAATCCTCTGAGTGTCTGGCAGAACGTCCCTCATATGGTTAAAATAAAGATCAATTCCTGTTTCATTGACCACCACATCTTTTACTGTGGCAAAATTCCTAATGGATTCGATCTCCGTTTTATTCAGTATGTGACCACTTACTGTGTCATCCTGCTCCTCCAATGTATTATCCATTTCACAGGTAATCCGGCTCTGCCAGCCGCCTTCCTCCAGGATGATCCGCTCAACTTCATACTTCCATAGATTATAAAACAACCCGAAAAGCAGCGATAAAAGCAATGCGGAAATAAATGAAGCAACCACAACGGAGATCCCCGACGAGCGGTTGTTTTTGATATAGCCCGATGAATAATCCTTCCACATACGCACTACCTCCGCTCTTCATCACGGATGATACGACCGTCCTCAATCGTTACAATACGGTCTGCCTCCAGGGCTACCTTCTCATCATGGGTGATCAGGACACAGGTCTGCTCCAGATTGCGGTTGGAGAGTTTCAGCAGATCAATGATCTCTCTGGAATTTTTCTGATCCAGATTTCCCGTTGGCTCGTCTGCCAGAAGCAGGGCTGGACGGTAGATCAGGGCGCGCGCGATCGCAGCCCTCTGCTGCTGCCCACCGGAAAGCTGGTTTGGCAAAGCATCCAGCTTGTCAGTGATGCCAAGGGAACCGACAATCTTCTCAAAATACTCCCTGTTTGGTCTCTTTCTGTCAAGGGCAAGCGGCATCAGTATGTTTTTCTGTACTGTCAATGTAGGAATCAGGTTATAAAACTGATACACCAACCCCACCTTTCTCCTTCGGAAGATTGCGGCCTGCGTCGGATTCAGTTTTGAGAGTTCTGTCCCGTCTATCGTAACGTTTCCGCCTGTCGGTTTGTCCACACTGCCGAGGATATGCAGCAGGGTGGACTTACCCGAGCCAGATGCCCCCATGATCGCAACAAACTCCCCCTTGCTGACAGTCAGATCAATGCCGTCCAATGCCACCACCTGATTACTGCCGGAGCCATATACCTTGCGGACTCCCTCGCATGTCAAAATATTCATTCCGTACTTTCCTCCTGCTATTAAGGAACTGTAGAAATATCCTGTTCCTACAATTCCTAATGATTTGTATCATATAGTTCCATTATAGCAAACAAATCTTACAACTTAGTGACTGTAAAACCGGATTTCAAAACACGCGCCGCCCGCTGGCATATTTTTTGCGCGGATCGTTCCATTCTGACGCTCAATGATCTCTTTTGCAAGCGCTAATCCAATCCCAATACCACCCTCACTGGCATTCTGCCCCCGGTAAAACCGCTCAAAGAGATGCGGGATATCCTCTCTTGCAAATCCCTGCCCCTCATCGCAAATCAGGATTTCCGTGTACAGGGGATTTTGCTCATAAGAACAATGAATCATTCCGCCCGCACAGTGTTCCATGCAGTTTTTCATCAGATTGATAACCGCTTCCATTGTCCAGTCTAAATCAGCGGTTACTGCCATTTCTCCTAATTCTGGAATATCAACAGAGACGCCATATTTTATCAATAATTCCTGCAGATTGTCCGCCGCAAGGACAAGAACAGTAAAAACGTCGATCTCCTTCTTCTGAAACGCCAACGTCCCCGCGTCGAGCCGGGACAGCACAAGTAAGGATTCCTCCAGATGCGTAAGCCGCAAAAGCTGTTTTTGTATCTGTTCTGGATGTTTTATATCATATTTTGATTTCATCGCCTGCACAGACAGGGAAATCGCTGTAATCGGCGTCTTGATCTGATGTGCGATGTTCGACAGGTTCTGCGCAAAATTATTTCTGGCCTGTACTGCCGCATCCTTTGTCTGATAGAGAGATGTGACAGTCTTGTAGATTTCATCTTCCAATTGGGAGAACAGATCCTCCCCAGTACTGGACAAAATGACGGCTTTTCCCATATTGACCTGCTCCAGATACTCCGCCAAAGCCTGAATGCGCGCGGCCTCTGCTTTATTTCGATACAGAAACGCCGCGACGAGAAGAAGCGCGCCCGCCAGAAATCCTGCCATCACACACAATGCATAAAACCGGTAATCCGCATTCAAAAAGTCAGAGCTGTGATACCCCAATTCCGACAAAAAGCTGCACCCCACTGTGCCATCTGCATTTCCACCTGTATATTCTTTCAACACTACAGAAATGATTTGTCCAGCTTCCGGCTCCCGCTTCACAATCTCCCCACAGACCGTATTCAGCAGGTTATATTGCAATCTACTGCCATGACAGGACATCAACATCACTGCAAACGCAGAGGCTATGAAACTCGCGGACAGTACAAAGCCTAAAGTGACCACCAAATTCTTCCGTCCGCTCATATCGTGTCCTCCATGCGGTATCCGACACTTCTGACTGTTTTGAGACAGGGTGGCTGGTGCAGTTTATCCCGCAGACGCTTAACTGTGACTGTCAACGTATTATTGTTCACATAGTTTCCATTTAGATCCCACACCTGTTCTAAGATTCGTTCCCTGGTGACCGTTCTCCCTTTATTCTGCATCAGATACAGGAGCAGCTGATACTCCGCCAGGCTTAAGCACACCTCCTCCGACTGGCAGGAAACCAGCCTGCGGTTTAAGTCGATTACAATCCCATCGCAGGAGAGATACTGTGATGCCACGTTTCCAGTTCTCCGAAGCAAGGCCTGTATTCTGGAATACAGCACTTCCAGCGCAAAAGGTTTCACCACATAGTCATCTGCACCGCTTTGAAAACCGGTGACAATATCGCGCGAATCGCCACGAACCGTCAGAAAAATAACTGGCAGTTCCTTCCAGGTGCTGCGGATCCACCGGCACAAGTCATCTCCATGTCCGTCCGGCATATTCCAATCCAGCAAAACGATTGTCGGCACACGGACTTTCAGCGCCTGCCTGACTGCTGCGAATGTATCACAGATTGTTACCCGAATGTTTTTCTGTTCAAGATATTCCTTCACAATGCCCGCGATGTGAGCATCATCTTCAGCATAATAAAATCAATCATTTTCTCATCCCCGCCTTTTATAGATCGTCCGCCATGGCACTATTGAAACATAGTGTTATGGTTACACGACATGCAACATAGATACGATATATTATAACAGAAAAAAGTTACAGTATTGTGACTTCCGCCTTTATTTCCAGTGCTGCTGTTTGTCAAAAAAGCCAACCATATACCCTATGGTTGACTTTCTATTATCTGATCCATATCAATTTGTTTTCTATATGCTCTGACGCTGTAGGTGATCGTTAATCCAACCAGCAGCAAAGCTGTTTCAGTCGTACGAGGTCGTCTATACCTTCTAAAGAAACAAATTGGGTGTCTACCACTTCCAATACGCGCAGCAGGGGCATCGCTCTTAAGAAGGTCATATCCTGATATTTTGCGGCATAAAGCCGCAGCACCTCCAGCCCGGTAAACAGGCCGATATCCTGCTGAATGCCCCACCCTGTCCGCTGAAACCATTCCTCGTAAGCATCTTCATCACTCGCTTCCTCCCTATATCTTTCGTGCAGGATAGTTTTCTCAAAAGCCTTCTGCTCTTTCTCAATATCTTCCCACTCATCTTCTTCCGTCTCCGATTCGTTATATTCTTCTTTATAATGATTCCAAAAATCAAAGTTCGAAAGCTGAAAAGTGTGCTCTCCTGTTTCCGAGTCCGTGTAATCAAAGGGATTTTTCTTCGCATAGTCTATATAAAGCTGGATGAATCCGCCAGTCAAAGGCCCATAGACGCCAGGTTCCCACTCGTCGCCGCAGCAGGGATCACCGCAGTAGGGATCCGACGGCGTTGCCGTGCTCATTTCAAGCGAGTATTCGTAAGCAAAGTGACAATCGCCGATCCGCAGGTACTTGATTTTCTCCATATCGCTTTCGTAAATGTCGTCTTTCTGCAGAAGCTTTTTTACTGCGTCCCCAATCCATTTCTGTGTAAATTCAATTTTCTTTTCTTCTTTCATTCTGATAACCTCCTACTCATTCGTCAGTCCATACCGGTTCAGCTCCGCAATCGCGTCTTTATGCCCCTGTGCGGCTGCGGCTCTGTAAAAGGTTATTGCCAGGTTCAGATCCTGCCCCACGCCCTCTCCGTTCTCGTAACAGGCGCCCATACTATACTGCGCAAGGGCGTATCCCTGTGCGGCGGCTCTTGCGTACCAGCAAACCGCCTGCTCATAATTCTGCTCCAGACCCTCGCCAAAGTACCAGCACTGTCCGACATTATACTGTGCCTCTGCGTTTCCCTGTTCGCCTGCTTTTGCCCACCATGCTGCTGCCATGCTCATATCTTTCTCCACGCCCTGGCTATAATAATAACAATAGGCCAGATTCATCTGCGCGGGCATATATTCCTGTTCGGCTGCCTTCGTATACCACCAGACTGCCTTGCCCCAGTCCTGCGCCACACCGCGGCCGTTTGCATAACACAGGCCTAGCTTAAACTGCGCGATCATATGCCCTTCCTCGGCAGCTTGCGTATACCAGTAAGCGGCTGTCTCATGATTCTGCGCCACGCCCTGACCGTTGGCATAGCACAAGGCAAGACACGCCTGCGCGCCAGAGTGTTCCTGCCCGGCTGCCTTTGTCCACCAGTAGACCGCCTGCGTGAAATCGAGCTCCACGCCAAGACCTTTATAATAGCATTGTCCTAGCTGCGCCTGCGCATCATCGTCATCCTGCCTGGCTGCCTCTTTATACCAATACACCGCCTGCGCCATGTCCTGCTCTACGCCTTTTCCGCCCTCATAGCACATTCCGAGTCTGTATTGTGCCTGGGCGTCGCCCTGCCTGGCTGCTTTTTCAAACCAGTATGCCGCCTGTTCCATGTTCTGCTCAACACCTGCCCCGTCCTTATAAGACAACCCGAGATTACGCTGTCCGACCACATCACCCTGTCCGGCTGCTTTTTGAAACCAGTATACCGCCTGATCATAATCCTGCTCCACACCATCTCCGTTGTGATAACAGCAGCCCAGTAAACTCTGTGCCCGGGCATTGTCCTGATCGGCCGCTTTTTTGTACCAAAATACCGCCAGCCCTAAGTTCTGCTCTACGCCTTCTCCGTCCTCATAACATAATCCGGTTCCTAACTGTCCTATCGCATTCCCCTGCCGGGCTGCCTCCTTGTACCAGAAAAACGCTTTTTCTTCATCCTGTTCCACGCCTTCCCCGTCCTCATAACACCCTGCCAGATTTGCCTGTGCTAATGCGTTCCCCTGCTTGGCTGCTTTCGTCCACCAATATGCCGCCTTGACGTAATCCTGTTCTACGCCTTCTCCATCGTAATAGCAGTTCCCTAACGAATTTTGTGCTGCGTCATGATCTTGTTCAGCTGCTTTTGTATACCAATATACCGCCTTGACGTAGTCCTGTTCTACGCCTTCTCCATCGTAATAGCAATTTCCTAACGAATTTTGCGCTTCTTTATGACCTTGCTCAGCTGCTTTTGTATACCAGTACACCGCCTGCTTTAAGTCTTTCTCTACACCTTCGCCATCCTCATAGCACAACCCGAGATTGCGCTGGGCGATGATGCTGCCCTGTTCGGCAGCTTTTCGGTACCATGAAACAGCCTTGCCGTAATCCTGCTCTACACCTTTTCCGCTGTAATAACAATTTCCTAAATTGTTCTGTGCTCCCCTGTCGCCATTCTTGGCACCTTTTGCGTACCAGTACGCCGCCTGTTCAAAGTCCTTCACTACGCCTCTGCCGTTCTCATAGCACAGACCGAGACTGCATTGTGCGATTTCATCCTCTGCATCGGCTGCCTTGCGGTACCATGAAACAGCCTTGCTGTAGTCCTGCGCTACACCCCGCCCTGATTCATAGCAATACCCAACCTGCTGCCATGCCTGCGGATGCCCCTGCCCAGCCGCCTGCGAATACCAGTAAAACGCTTTTGTGTCATCGTTTTCCACACCCTCGCCATAGAAATAGCAGTTTCCGATATTGCGCTGGGCGTCTGCATCACCGCCCTCTGCACCCTTCGTATACCAATAAGCCGCCTGTTGTTTGTCCTGCTCCACACCCTCGCCGTAATCGTAGCAGTATCCAAGACTGCGCTGGGCGGCGGCATTTCCGGCCTCGGCGGCTTCGCGGTAGTACGCGACAGCTTTCGCCCAGTCTTTTTCCACGCCATAACCCTGTTTATACTTGTCTCCCAGTTTGTCCAGTGCGGCAGCTTTGACCACTATGTCATCGCTCTTCTTTGCTGCCATAAGCCAGCGGTCTAATATACCGTCCTTATAGTATTCACGTATCCTGTTGTCTGCCAGCTCGCTGCCGTTGCTGGACGCCTCAAGATACCATTCCGACGCCTTTGCCAGATTGCGCTCCACGCCTCGCCCTGTCTCATAGCACTGGGCAAGGCGGTACTGCGATTCGGCGTGATCCTGCGCCGCGGCTCTTGCAAACCATGCAGCGGCGGCATCAAGGCTTAACTCTACACCGCGCCCTGCCTCACAGAGCCGGGCAAGTTCATACTGTGCAAGCGCGTCTCCCTGCTCTGCTGCCCTGGTGTACCAGCGGGCAGCTTCTTTGTCATCCTGCGCTACCCCTTCGCCCTGCTCATAGCAGACGGCAAGGCTTCGCTGTGCGGGTGCATATTCCTGCAGGGCAGACCTGGTAAACCATGCGACAGCCTGCTCCATGTCCTGTTCTACACCCTCGCCGGTATAATAACATACTGCAAGCATCGCCTGTGCTACAGCGTCGCCCTGCGCCGCAGCCTCCTGCAACGCCTGTATTGCCTCCTCATCGTCATAATCTTCATCATCGTCGTCATCATAGTCTTCATCTTCGCCATCGTCGTCGTCATAATCATCATCTTCGTCATCGCCGTCATCAACATCTTCTTCGTCATCATAATAATTACTCAGGTAATCATAATCTTCAACACTCAAGTCTTCATCATCGTACGCCATCTCTTCCCGGTCCTGCTGTTCCTGCTCGACAGATTTGGCAAGCCAGAATGTCGCCAGCGCATCATTCTGCGCACATCCTATGCCAAGCGCATAGCAGCGCCCAAGCGCGTGCATTGCATCCGCATTATCCTGAATGGCTGCCTTCGAGTACCATGAAACAGCCTCTTGTACATCCTGTGCAACACCGCGTCCTGTCTCATAACAGAAGCCCAGCTCGTATTGTGCCTCTGCATTGTCCTGCCAGGCGGATTTGGTGTACCAATAGACTGCCTTTTCGTCATCCTGTTCCACGCCATAACCTTCCTTGTAGCAGTAGCCGAGACTACATTGTGCATGGACATTTCCCTGGCTTGCAGCTTTTTCATACCATATGGCGGCCTGCGCCGCATCTTGATCCACGTTCAGCCCAAACTTGTAACAGAAGCCCAGTTGATACTGTGCGTCTGTATCACCTGCCTCCGCCAAGGTCTGAAGCCTGCTTATATCAAAAATATCTTTTGTTTCTTCCATAATACACTTTCTCCAATATTTTTATTAATTTGTTGCTCCCGCCATGAGCAGCTGTTCCACAATCTCCGCATATCCTGCCTGTGAAGCATAGTACAGGGCACTGTGCTGGTCGTTGTCCACCGCATTTACGTCTGCTCTTGCTTCAACCAGCAGGGCGGTAAAATCATTCCTGCTATTCTGCGCCGCCAAAATCAATGGCGTCTGTCCTTCGATGGTTTTTTTGCCAGGATCTGCCCCGGCGGCCAGCAGAGCCTTCCCCACAAAGAGATCCCCCTTACCAGCGGCGACATGAAGCGGCATAACACCATGAATGTCAGTACAATCCGTTTCGGCTCCGGCAGCCAAAAGCAGCTCCACGATCATCAGGTTTGACTGCCTTACTGCCAGCAGCAGAGGCGATTCCCCGTCATCATTGCGTTTATTGACACTGGCAGGATCTCTTTCAATCAATGCCTTGACAACCTCCCCCTGATTGTTCCAGCAAGCATGATGGAGCGTGGTGTTCCCATAGGCATCGGCGTGCTCCGCCGCCGCAGAAAGAGCCTGTACCAAATCCCGCAGCCCGCTTGTAGTGGCATAATCAATCGCCATACGGCTGTCATTATCCTTGATGGAAATATCAATTCCCGGATTTTTCAGTAATTTCAAAGCGGCGTCTGTCCTGCCATTCTGGGCCAATACCATCAAAGGCGTCACTCCGTTATTGTCGGTACAGTTTACGTCCGCTCCCGCGTCGATCAACAGCGAAATAATCTGATAATTTCCGCTCTCCGCTGCGAAGTGAAGCGGCGTCCTGTTTTTCCGGTTGCCCAGATTGGCGTCTGCACCGTTGTCAAGCAGCAGTTTCACCAAATCCCGGGCGCTTTTCAGACACGCATAGATCAGCGGCGTATTGCCGGACTCATCCCGCTTGTTCACATCCACGTCTCCCCTCTTGAGAAAGGTGAGCACAACACTTTTTTGATTATTTTTACATGCCTGTAACAGCATATTGTCAAGCTGCATCATTCTTCTCCTTTATAATTCAATGTGATATTGCCCTAAAAACCGTAAAACAGGGGCAGCCTCCTGCCTTCGGTCCAGCCGGACCAGGCACAGCGCAGTCAGCCATCGCACCCGGATCAGGTAATATCGTTCCATGTCCTCTCCGCCCTCGGGATCCAATGGCAGCAATACCGTATCCTTCGACGCCGCCACTGCATGCAGGAAACCTTTTCGTTCCGCAGCGTTTAATCCAGCCGGACTGCCTAAAAACTGCTCTGCCCGTCTCAATGGTACTAATGCATGTTCATACTCCTCCAACAAAAAGAGACACAGCCCACAGTTAAATGCTGTTGGCGCCGACAAGCCGTCCACCCGCCCCGGTTCCAGGAGCGGACACGCCAGCAGCCATGCACCAGGATAATCGCCTGTCGCCAGCGCCCGGAACAAAAGTCTGTCAGCGGCGGAACATATCCTGGTATCTTTTCCATTTTCTAAAAAAGCCATATCACTTACCTTTCCGCACCTGCCTCAAGCAGCAGTTCCACAGTCTGCGGCAGTTGTGCCTGAATCGCATAGGATAGTGCGTTGCCCTGCATGTTGTCCACAGCGTTTAGATCTGCGTTTTCCAAAACCAGCATCTGGGCAAACTCGCTTTTGCCTTTGATCACTGCATACATCAAAGGAGTTTGCCCTTCCCGTGTCTTCGCATCAATGTCAGCTCCTGCATCAAGCAGCGCTTTTCCCAAAGGTACATTGCCTAATATAGCTGCCAGATGCAGCGCCGTAACGCCCTTTCCATTCGAACAGCCTGCGTCTGCACCCGCCGCAAGAAGCTGCTTTACAATCACCAGATTGGAAGTCCTTGCCGCCATCATAAGCGGCGTGTCCCCCACATTACTGGTTCTGTTGACACTGCCCGGATTCCTTTCTATCACAAGCTTTACAATCTCAACCGGCCCATACTGACAGGCATAATGCAGCATCGTAAGGCCTTCTACATCTGCATCATCCGCATCGTCTGTACCGGTTCCCATTAACGGCAGAAGTGCCTTTGCAAGCTGCGGTTGTTTGAAGGCAATTGCATACATAACCGCTGTCCATCCGACATTGCTTTTGATATTGACATCGACTATTGGATTCTTAATATAATTGAGCGCGGCAGCCGTTTTGGCCTTCATTGCCATATACATAAGCGGTGTAGTACCATTGTTATCCGTACTGTTGACATCCGCCCCGGCTTTTACAAGCAGATTGATGATGGGGACGGCGCCCAATGCCGCCGAAAAGTGCAGCGGCGTCAGGTTTTTCTGATTTCCGATATTCGGATCGGCACCATTGTCAAGCAGCATTTTTACGATTTCAAGCGCATTGTTCTGACAGGCATACATCAGAGGTGTGCCGCACTCCTCGTCCCGCTCGTTGATGTCTATACCGCCACGGTTTAAAATCACCTGTACCGATCGTTTTTGATTATTCCTGCACGCCTGCAGCAGCGTATTCGCCTCCATAAGTTCCAAAGCGCGGGAATAACCTCTCTTCGCTGCCATATCCACCGCAGTTTTGCCTTCGTTATTCTGGAGCTTGTAGTCTGCGCCCGCCTTCAAAAGCCAGAGCACGGTTTCCTCTTTCGCTTTCATACAGGCATACATCAGGGGCGTGTTGCCCTCATTGTCCTGCACGTTGATGTCCGCCCCGGCTTCCACAAGCGCCCTTGCCACTTCCTCCAGATCCACCACAGCCTGATGCAGCGGACGCCTGCTGTCATTCCCTGCTGCATTGACATCCGCTCCCTTTTTGATCAGTGCCAGCGCAATCAGACGATTTTTTTTCGGTGAAATCCCGTTTCCAAAACCGGTATACCAGAATTTCATGGGAAACAGCGACTTCATCAGTACCGTATAACCTTCCGCATTTGTGAGGTCCAGCTGTGTCAGCAAAGAAATAATTTCCATTTTTTGGGCATAAATAGGGTGATCATCCTTGATACAATTGCCATAAAATTCACGAAAAAAGTCAACCGGATAGCGTATCAGCGAAAAAATTGGCGGATTCCCCTCCGCGTCATAGACGGTTTCATCCGCCCCTGCCGCAAGCAGCATACGAACCATCTCTGCATTGCCAAACCGGATCGCAAGCGCAAGCGGGGAAACGCCGTCTGTCTCCACCTGCAGCTTTTCGTCGGTAACGGGCGCGCTGCCAACTGCATTTACATCAAAGCCCCGTTCAATCAGTATTCTGGCAAGTGTGTTATATCCTCTCATGGCCGCGTACATCAAAGGCGTCGCACCGTACTTGTCCGTCTTGTCAAGCAGCTTCAGGTCACAAAATTCAACCACATAAACCGCGGCCATTTCCTCCCGTCCTGCTAAAATAGAAAGCAGATTGTCACCGTCTAACGTTTCCGAGCAGGCATCCGCGCCAAGCCGGATTAATTGCTTAATTCCCTCAAGCGGAAGTATCCTGTTTTTCAGCGCATCATCCACATATTTTAACAGAAGGCAGTCGTTTCCCGTAAGCTTATAGTTGATGTCATAGCCATTGGAAATCAAAAACTCCACAAATTTTATATTGTTTTCATCCAGCTTTAACGCACGTAAAATGATATCTGTCAAATCATGCAGATCGCTGTCGTCCTCAAAGTTGATCCGTCCAAGATTTTCTTTCATGTACGGAAGCGCCCCGTAACAGTCTGCCGGGCTGCTTTTGCGGCTAAAACAATTTTCCAGCTTATTTTTCATTTCTGCATTCATCGTTTCCCCCCACTTTGGCACAAATTTTATAACCCTGTTTTCTCTGATAAAATCTGCAACCATTTTTTTCTTTTTCCCAGCGAAATCTTTTCTGTCACTATTTCATTGTTTTCTCTATTTTCATAAGTGATAACCATCCCTATTGGAAAAAATCCCTGATTACATTTTCCGACTTCTCTTATACAGTTATAAGGAATATGTATATATTCGCATGAAAATCCCTTGGAGAGAATGACCTGCCGATCCGTAAAGATAGCCACGCCGCCTTGCTGCCATGACTCGATTCTTCCGATCAGCTTCTCAGTATAATTGATCGTACTTGAACCATACAATGTTTCGTCTGGTGACAACACGCCTCTGTCCACAAGATTCTGCCTTTGCTTTTCCAATTTTTGCTCCTTCATTTTCAACAACCTCCTTCAGACTTCCATATGCCTGATTATATCACTGCCGTACCAGTCTGCAAAAGCGTCCTGTCCAAATCAGCACATAAATCGGCAAAATCGGCATTTCGAACACGCTCTAAAATTGTGACTGTCCATGAAATGTCTCACCATTTCTATCGTGATCTTTTTGTCATCCCATGATATTTCCTGCATGAGTTACAGATTTTCTGCACGAGTTACAGATTTTTCGAACTGCATCATGTGTTCAAGAAAAACTCTGCCATGAATTTCCCTTTGCTCTCCCAGAGCTTTAAGTCTCCATCATACTTATCAATGCTTTTACGGACATTCAACAGCCCGATGCCCCTGTTCTCCCCTTTTTCCGATACGGGCATACCAGCCCGCCATCTGACGGGATTACAGTCATTTTCAACCGTCACGGACACGATTTCCTGAAATCTCTCTGCCGTCAGCATGATCATTTTATCTGGCTTTCCCTGTACGGCTTCACAGGCTTCCAGCGCATTGTCCAACAGATTGCCGAAGATCGTGGTTATGTCGATCGCTTCCATAAAATCAAAACAAATACCATCCAGATTCACGACAAAGTCAATTCCTTTGTCCTCAACCTGCCTGACCTTATCTGACAGCAGGATATCAAGGATTGCGTTCCCAGTGTATCTGGTTGGGATCAGGGGCTTTAAGATTCCCCCGATCTGTTCCGCATATTTCTTTGTTTCCTCTGCATTTCCTGATGCGCTAAGCTCCTTGATCGACTGTATATGCCGGTTCACATCGTGCAGGATCTGGAGTGTCTGGTTGTATTTCTGGTCCTGCTGCAGGTAATAGTCATACTGCAGCTTAGCCTGCTGTTCCAGGGCGCGCACTTTCATGTCATAGGACTTCTTTTCATCGGTAGCTTTTATAAAATAAAGCAGATATAAATCTGCCAGTACGATGCAGCACATATTGACTGCAAATATTCCACTATTCAGGTCATGCGAAAGCCCCTGTATGATCGCAAGCATATTGATAAAACTGTATAAAAGGATGACAAAACAAGTCGTATGCTGCATTTTGCTATGTACGGCAGGATGCTTTTTCACCACGCCCCGGATCGCCGTAAAATATACAAAAATGACCACAATCTTTGAGACCGTCACTTCCAGACAGGTTGCCATAACTGCGTTCCTGATCTGTATTTTTGCTGCCAATAAGATCCATTTCACAAGCAGTACGCCAAATGCTTCCGTAAACGTAATCACAATCAGAAGCGCCTCGCATTCCGCGATCCTTTTCAGTCTTTTGATACTGTTTTCATAATAAAGAATATCTGTTCCGATACCAACCAGCACAAGCCATGCCGATAAATTTAATACTGGTATTCCCAAAAGATTCAGTGCTGCCATAAATATGGTATTTCCAATACCCGACCAAACGTAGACGAGCCTGCTCTGATAAGTTCTGTGATACCTCTCATCCATAAACTGAAACACAATACAGGTTACAATCAAGCAGGAGATCAGATAACAAAGTGCCATTAAAATCTTATCCATTTATACACCCCCCATACCGCCTCTGGCGGCACAAACGCTCTTTACACACTTTTCTCATGAAAATAACGATTCATCTTTTCCTTAAAAACAGCTACTCGTTTTTGCGTCAGCAGCAATTCTTCCCCATTGTCAAGATAAATGGTATAGCCTTTCAGTCTTTTGATATGCGACAGATTGACAATACTTCCCCGGCGGTTGATGGCAAAGCTCCAATCCTTCAACTGCTCAGACAGCTTATGAAAGACTGCCGTATAAAAATACATTTCGTGCGCTAATACAATCGCAATCTCTCTCTGCGCTTTCATATATTCACAGTACAGGATATCCTTTACCTTGACACGGACAACAGGTATGATATCGCCGCTGCCATTCCTTACATTCTCTAAGATCAGTTCTCCTTCCTGCGCATGCCCTTTTGCTTCTCTCAGGCATGCTGCGATCTGTTCTTTGAGTTCTTCTTTACAAACAGGCTTTACAAGGAAGGAAAAAGCGTGAACCTTGTTGATCGCCTGTCTGCAGTAATCTTCGTAACTTGTAGTGTAAATCACCGCAATATCACCAAATTTTTCCTTCAGTTTCTTTCCTATATCAATGCCGTTGCAATCTGGCATGACGATATCCAGTATGCCTATATCAATCTTTGTATTCCCCTCGAACAGACCGTCAGGAGAGCGGAACACAGACACATGATATTCCTCCCTCATCTCTGCACAGATCTCGTGCAGTTTTTCTGTTATTGCATCTAAGTCTTTCCCGTTGTCATCACAGACAGCTATTTCCAACATGAGCGCACCTCCGACCAAAAACTTTGCATCAGAAACTTTACATCAAAAACTTTGCATATCATTGTGCATCCTGTCCATTGTACGTGACAAGGCAGGACTTCGCTATTGTCAGTATTGCAGTAAAACAGTCCTCATTCTGCTCTATATAAAGCAGTCCTCCGTATTTTTTTGCAGTATCCTGCACATTTGAAATCCCAAAACCATGATTCCCAGCGTCTGATTTCGTAGAACCCTGCAAAGGATGCCTTTCCCCGTTGTTGATACACGTGTTCTCTACCTCCATCACAAGAAAGTGCTCCTCTGTATGCAGCGCCACATGAACGCTGCCTTGTGCACACTGTTTTGCCGCCTCAATGGCATTGTCCAGAAGATTGCCTGCCATGACGATCAAATCCTTCCCCGCAATACATGCCCATCCGGAATTTTCCTCCACCGCAAGATCCATCTGCACGCCATGCCGCTCAGCCAGTACGGACTTTTCCCAGAGAATCGCATTCAGTATGTGATTCGATGTATAGCGCTTTCCGGTCAGTGTATCCAGCTCCACCTCCATATCGCCGAGCAGATTCAAAATCTCCTCGTTTCCGCCGCCAGCGGCGAGCGCGGCTATGGAGACCATGCAGTTTTTCAGGTCATGGGCATATCGCCTGTGCCCCAGGTCGATCTCCTCCAGATGCTTATAATATCTCTGCTGCAGCACAGCCTGCTGTTCCATCAGCTGCTGTTCCCTGCTTTTCTCACTGACAAAAAACAGTTTGTTGATCGTGTAAAACAGCAGTATGTTCGCCAGGGGCAGAATGATAATCCCACATTTCAGGCAGTACTGCGCCCATACAGCACCCTCATTTCCAAAGAAAATACCTATGTAGATCAGCGCTGTAGAAAGAGGTAAAATAAAAAAAGACAGCGGAAATTGTTCCCGCATCGTATACCGCGTACCCAGAAAACAGGTTTTCAGTCCATGCAGCACGATCCAGCACAGTACATAGGAAAGGATTCCCATGATAAACGCTTCCACTGCCTGCGTATAATGAAGTTCTTCCCTGAGCAGCTGCCACAGCGCAAGCTTCGCAAAAAAAAGCGCAGTCACAAGCTCCGAGAACAATGCTACTGCCTCCCCGATCAGGAGCAGAAATGCCTCTTTCCTGTAATCGTCCTTAAAAATCAGCAGCACCTGCGCTGCCAGAATCGGCATTCCAAATATGAGATTGGCAAGACTGCTGCCAAAAGAATTGACCAGCCTGAGAGCCGCCGCACATAACAGCAGAATCAGAAACAGCTGCTTTCGGTTCCGCACTCTTGGTCTTAGCTGATCTCTGAAAAAATCATAAAACACCAAATTCACAAATAAACTGGCGCCAAATTTCGCTAAAGCTGTCATCATGTCTTTGTTCCTCTCTTGTACTTTTTATGAAAATACAGGGAAAAGCTCTGGTGAAATTTTTTGCTGCAGGTTCTGCTGAT
>DKVL01000091.1:4269-5840 GCA_002491195.1 Lachnospiraceae bacterium UBA7179 | reverse complement strand
TTTTTTGCTGCAGGTTCTGCTGATTCCCAGTTTGTCCCCGTTGCTCATCGTCAACTCATTCTGCATGATCTTTGTGACAGCTTTCAGATTCACAATGTAACTGGTATGCGCGTACTCAAAACCCTGCGCGCCCAGCTGTGTATACCAATCCTCCAGCTTCTCATTGCTCTGCAGTATTTTCCTGTCGGCTGCACTGCCATCATCTACAGTGAGCCGGCTTCCTCTCCTGGCTTTTTCGATGTAAAGAATACTTCCGACAGGAACGCGCTGTGCCTCTCCGTCACTGACCACTTCCACCATTTCATTGAGACTGCGCCGTTTTGTTTCCCGCAAAAGTTCCTCGATATCCCGCATTCTCTCATCTGCGTCGGAATTTTTTAACAGATAACGGTAGGGCTGAACCCTGAAATGCTCCGGCTCTGGCAGAATCACCCCGGAAACAAAGGCAATCACAGCAAGGCTGTCCTTTTCCCTCAGTTTCTGCGCCGTCTCATATCCGCTCATTCCCGCCATCTGCATATCCAACACAACCAGCTGGTATGCCCCGCAGTCGGCTTTCAGGAAATCAGTGCCGCTGCAATATGTATCGCAGACCATATCTACGGTATATTCCATGCAGGTTTCTATATTCTGTTTCATCTCCTGCAAAAATGCTATGTTATCGTCCACAATTGCTATGTTTATCATTCTTACATCAAAGCCTTCTTAAAATCTTCATACATTCCAAATGCAACTTTCAAAATATCTTCCAAATCTTCGTATGTTCTAAAAACTGGCTTTTTTATCCGATAATTTGCATCAATAAGTCTTCTCGAATAGCTCCCCCAAGGTTCGCCAAGCAGCAATTCGCCGTTTTCTCTGACCACCCAAACCAAGTCAGCCATGCCATCCCGCAATATGATATGAAAACCGAATGTGACTGTACCGATTTGTTCCTCTTTTAATAAAGCCCATATTAATCAGCGCGCGCCTGACCTTATCGTTCAATTCTTTCATAGCTCCTTCCCCTTTCCCATGGTATGTTTTGGATCAGCTCTTACATCAACGCATCCGCCAGCATTTTGTCAAACATTTGTTCCAGATCGTCAAATTCCTCACTGAGTTCTCCCGACGGATTATCCAGTTCACAATACTTCTTTGTTTTTAAATCATAAACATACCAGCTTATACTGCCTTCACCTAAAAAAAGATATTGTTTTTGCCATTCGTTTTCATGCCAGACTTTGTTACAGTCAATCAACCCGTTTACATGCTGATCAGGTGCCTCTCCCAGCAGTGGTTCATCAACCCCATAAAGAATGAAGCCGTTAAATTCGATACCATTTATGGTTCTTAAAATTTTGAGATACTCCTCCGGCAGGGCGATCGCCAACTCATCCTTTACAGCTTTTGTAAATGCCTCTGCTTCCTCCTCCGAAATGCCACAATTTATGTCCTCACCGTATCTTTTTTCTTCTTGTATGATTTCCTCTAAGTGTTCTTTCCACATTTTTATATTCTCCTAATGCTCTATCCAGTCAGAAATTAGACTTGTGGGCTGCATGGTTTGTGCCAGTGCTAGGCAAAATTTC
>DKVL01000091.1:0-3951 GCA_002491195.1 Lachnospiraceae bacterium UBA7179 | reverse complement strand
ATTTCTGGCCGGATAGAGCACTAACCTGTTTGACTAAAAATCTAACCACACCATGAATATTTTATCACATAAGCTTTTCAATGTCATCTTTATCTTGTCTAAACAGTATGCACAGCTTCAACCGCAACACTCCCACCCCTTACAATCTCAATCCTGTTCGCAAACTTTCTTTTCAACAAGGCGATCAGATCATTATTCCTGTTTTCTGTCTGCGTACATTCTAAAAGGACAGTAGCACCATCATAGTCAATAATCGTTCCCCCGAATATTTTTGAAATCCGAAACAGCTCCTCTATGCCTGTATCGGAGCAATCCTTCACCTTAACAAATAAGATTTCTTTCATGTGGATCGGTGTATCTGTATAATCTACCACTTTGATTACCTCAACACTTCTGCCAAGCTGTTTTTTTATCTGCTCAAAAGTCCTGTCATCGCTTGTTAAACTGATTGTCATTCGTGATATGGTACTGTCCTCAGTGACTCCGACTGTCAAGCTGTCCAAATTATAAGATTTTCCTGAAAACAATCCTGAGATACGGGCAAGTACACCTATTTCATTTTCAACAAATAAGCAAATCCATCTCTTTTTCATTCTCTGTTTTCCTCTCTTTCTAAAATCATGTCATTCAGGGAGTTCCCTGGCGGAACAATCGGCATGACATTAACTTCTCTGTCTATGATAAACTCAATAACTGTAGGCACTTTTGTATTTTGTCTTGCACTGTTTAAAGCTGTTTTTATATCTTCTGCCTTTGTGACACGGATTCCTTTTGCACCATAGCTTTCTGCCAGTGCAATGAAATCCGGCGTATACTCCGGGCAACAGTGATCAGGCTGGTTACAGCCGATCTCACAGCTTCTTCGATAGCGCATACAGGTACTCGAATACCGTCTTTCATAAAACATTTCCTGCCATTGCCGCACATTCCCTAAATATCCGTTATTTAATATGCAGATGATCATCGGCAGTTCATAGACAACCGCAGTCGCCATTTCCTGAATATTCATCTGCATACCACCATCGCCGGATATAACAATGACATCTTTGTGTGGATTGCCAAGTTTTGCTCCGATTGCAGCAGGAAAACCATATCCCATTGTTCCCAGACCGCCCGAGGTCAGCATTTGATTCTTCTCACCAATATCAAGAAATTGTGTTGTCCACAATTGATTTTGCCCCACATCCGTAGTAACAATTGCATCTTTGAACAATTCATTTATGGATTGGATGATCATCTGTGGTGTCAAACCAACTTTCCCCATATCAATCGGATATTCCTTTTTCCAACGGTTGATTTCATCTGTCCACTCTGAGATGTGTAACGGCTTTGCCTTTTCAAGCAAAGCACATATCGCCTTTTTCGCATCAGCAACAATAGGAATATCCACATCAATATTTCTGGAAATAGATGCCGCATCCACATCGATATGGATAATCTTTGCATTTACTGCAAATTCTTCTATTTTCCCTGTAATGCGATCATTGAACCGTGTTCCTATTGAAAAAAGGACATCACAGTTACTGATTGCTGAATTGGCTGCATAACTTCCATGGATACCTATATTTCCAACATATAAACTATTTGTTGTAGGAATTGCCCCTTTTCCCATGATCGTCGTAATAACAGGAACGCCTGTCAACTCTGCAAGCTGTGTCATTTCCTTATTTGCATGGGCAATATTCACTCCGCCGCCTATCAGGAAAACAGGCTTCACCGCGTGATTCAAGATGTCCAGCGCCCTATTTAACTGTCCCCTATGTACGGAAGTATTTGGCTTATAACCTCTGACCATAATTTCCTTCGGGTAACAATCGCTGCCATACGCCCTCTGGACATCCTTTGGCAGATCAACTACTACTACCCCTGGTTTTCCTGTCTTTGCAATATAAAATGCCTTTTTGATCGTTTCTGCCAAATCTTCTCTCTTTCGTACCATTACAGCATATTTACAGATACTTCTTGTGATGCCCACAAAGTCCACTTCCTGAAAAGTATCATTCCCAATAAGGTGTGTCGGCACCTGTCCCGTAAAGCATACTAACGGAACGCTGTCATAATTCGCAGTAGCAATACCTGTAACCAGATTCGTAGCTCCTGGCCCGCTTGTTACCAGACAGACACCAACTTTACCCGTAGAACGTGCATAACCATCTGCCGCATGGATCAATCCCTGCTCGTGACGGGGCAGGATAACATCTATTTCTTTTTCTCCATACAGTGCATCAAACAGATCTATCGCCTGTCCCCCCGGATAAGCGAACAATGTGTCAACTGCTTCTTCTTTTAGTGCTTTCACAAACAACTCCGCACCAGTAATCTGTTTCATAGTTTCCTCCATTTCCTAATGCGTGTACTTGCACGCATTTAATTTATTTTTATAGGAAACAACTCCTGTCGTTTCCTATTGTATTGCCATCTGACAGCGTCAAACATTACTGATCGATTCCTTTTACAAACATCTGCACACTTCCTTTCATGTACTCATCTTTTTCAATATCTGTAAGTTCTTTTCCAAACGATGCATTCAGAAATGCATAGCCAAATGTTGCCGAAAATACGGTCAATGCCAGCGTCTTAAAGTCTTTCTTTGGTATTTTGCCCATCGCACACATCTTATTCAGGTAATCAGTCAATGTCATCAAAAAAGCCTGTGGAACTTTCATAATAAGCTGTTTGGTTTCCTCATAGAGCTGTGGTGCCCGCAGACCAATTGACAGATTGACGAAATCCGGTGTCATCCTGTCAATATATGCCCTCATGAACATTTCCAGATCCGCCTGCAAATCCCACTCTACATTCTCAAAAATCTCTGGTGTGACATTCGCCCGCCAGCCTGCCTGGTTTGCCCCTTGTAAAACAATATCCTTTTTGCTCTCAAACTTGCGAAATAACGTACACTCATTTACGCCAGCTACTTTTGCAATCTCTTTCGTGGTTGTTGCAACATATCCTTTATCCCGGACTAATGCCATCGCCGCATCAATTATTTTCTGGCTTGTTTCATCCACACTCTGCTCCTCCCTTTCTGCAATGTATCTTTATCAATGCATCTTTCATGCAAGTACATGCTTTCATAATAGCAAAAAAAACTTTTAAAGTCAATCATGAAGTTTTTCATTCCTACATTTCCAGCATATTTTTGCCAATAACCTTTCAGACAATAAACTGACCTTATCGGGAATCAAATTCACCTCTACCACAAATGATCAGAACCAATACTTTCCATCAAACTTGATACGGGGATTATGGCACTGAATACTGGATAGATGCTCATCGTCCCTCCCCCTTGTAAGGTAATGACAATGCTTAGCAACTGTTAATAAATTACTACTGAATAGTACGCAGAATTTTTCTTCGAGAGTGCAAGTTACTACGTAACTGTTATATATTTCAATGGTATCAAACGCAGCATCGCCAAGAAAAGTTTTAGGGCTGATATGTCCCTGACAATGCCAAGCCCGTTCGTTATGATGCCAAACTTAAAGGCATAACAGAAATGTCCGTTAATATACATCTGCCGGATGTAATCTTTTTTTGAACCAAATTCAGCCTCTCTTTAATTATTTTACTTCGACAGCCATTTCACATACTCCGTTACCACATCACTTGTCTTACTTAAATAAATACACTCTTTCGCCAGCGTGATATCGTCCGTGATAATATTATCTACATTCAGGTCAATCATGTTGTTTATACTTTCTTGCGTATTCACTGTCCACACATAAATTTCTTTTCCTGCATTATGAACATCCGAAACCAATTTTTTCGTAACATTCGATGCCTTTATGCTAAACAGACAACTGCCCCCAACAAAAGTATCCCTTCTGCCGCATACCGCATTTTCCTTCTTTTTTCCTTTTCCTGATGCCTGTCCGCTTCCCCATGTATGATTTCCTCCTGCCTGTCCTCCTTATGCCCATAGAACAGGATACTGATGCAGGCATAGCT
>DKVL01000021.1 GCA_002491195.1 Lachnospiraceae bacterium UBA7179 | reverse complement strand
TCATTTTGCATTGACTGCGTAGTTTCTGGTAGATCTCTCCGGATCTTTTCATTTTCAGCTTTTATATGGGAAATTTCACCTGCAAAAAGATCCAGCATCTGGTTAAGCTGTTCTATCAGGAGTTCCTGGGCTTTTTTTCTTCACATACGGCGAGTTGTTCTTCGAGCGTGCGGATATATAAGTCCTGCTGTCGAATGAACCCAGTTTCAGTATTTTGATGTATCATGGCTTTTCTTATCCATGGCTTAAGTATAACAAAAACTGAAAGAAAAAGCGAATGTGGATAACCTGACCATTTGGTAAATATTACCATATATTTTTTGACAGGTAAAAAACAGTTGGATTGTATAAAAATGAAAATTTATAGAGAATTTATGTGAATTTGAAAAAGATATAAACAGGCTGCTGGAAAAAATAGACGAATATCCACATTTCTGCAAAAACAGCCTGTTTTATGTTGATAAAAATTTTAAAAATTCAGCATAATGAACAATTTAGATCTTATTGGTTTACCTACCCATGAAAAGTAACCATTCTTCCTGACTGTCGATTAAGTATTAAATTATAGTTTATATTACTTTCGACAATTTAATCCTTTTTGCCAAACAGCATGTCCTTATACTCGTAAATCCTGCCCTCAATACAGTTATAAACCTCAACAATACTATTAAACTCAAGCAAGGTTCTCAGCATATCATGTATCTCCTGTATTTTTTCTCTCTTTTCTGGTAAGAGATACTCCACCAGTGACACCTTCATTACATTTAAGAGATATTCATATAGAAAATATATCATTTCAAGGGAGTTTTCCATAAATACCCTGCCATTCCTGAGCAGCTCTTCAACATCAAAGGATTCCTGCCGCGCATTTTCCGGCCGCACCCTGAACTGTCCCCATTTTCTGATAACCTCCTGATAAACCTGTATATCCGGCGCCATTGACTGTATCAGCTGATCGCTTTGATCTCCCATCTCCTCCCTGGTCTGTTCAAATTCCGCTGTTATTCTTTTGACAATCCTGCCCATCAGCTCCCTCAGCTGGCCGTTGTGCATCTCTTCTATATCCCATAAACCACAGTCTGTCATAACCTTGAACAGTACACTGACACGAATGTTGTCCTCCTGATAAGAGAACAGCTGCTCTACACTGGCATCGTTTTTCACGGTAAACATATTCAGATAGTTTTCCGGCCCCACCCCGAGAATCAGCACCATCTGCAGATCGGCATAACACTCACGGTACACACTTGGCAGCAGTCCGTCCGCAAAATCCCAGAAATCCTTTATATTTTCCACGAGCATATTCTGGAGACTGTCCTGGAAAATTTCATATTTCTGAGAGCCAAGCTGTTCCGCAAATAGTTGTTTATATAATGCCTGGCTGCCTGGCTTGATGATTCCCATCTCATAAAGGGTCTTATCATTCTCGCCTGTCCCGTTCTCCGGCGCACTGCGGTAGTACTTTTTGAATACGTTCCGCACATCATCATTCCGGTCGTAAAGTAATGTATCCACCAGCGTTCCCGACATCTTGGACATTTCATCCAGATACATGAATGTCTCGCCGTTTTCCCCCTTCAGCTCCATCCCAGTCTCATCCACATACATCTTTAACACCCTGGCCAGGTCTTTATCATCGAGATAGCATATTTTTACCATGCAGGACACCATTGTATACAGCAGGTTCTTTTTCCTTAAGTCCCTGCACCTGAGATCTGTTCCGATAAAATGTGCCAGCTCATGGACGATCTGGTGGCTCACATCCATTATGTCATACATTGTCTTTTCCCGGATTCTGATCGTGATAATCCTGTCACAGGGCGGCCGGTCCTCATCGGCAATACTATTCACGGACATCACGGGCGAAAAACTGGGATAGATCAGGAATGTAAATTTATTGCTGCACCCCTTATCCGTCAGTATCTCCCTGACCCTGGAAATGTAAGCGTTGTAAAAAGCCATGATCTTGGGCGGCACTGTGTAGAAAATCGCATTGAAGGCAGTTGCCTGAATAAACTGCCGCTCTCCATGCATGGTACTGTTCACCAGTGTATTTAACGCCGTAAAATACTCGTCATACATCTCGGCAAGCTTTTGCTTGCGTTCCCCGTCATAACCGTTCTTCAGACTTTGGAACTCAGCCGTCATATATTCTATAAAATGCTGAAAGGACTCATACATGCAGTAAACAAATTCTTCCGCGAAACTGTTTTTGAGTATACTGCAGATACAGTCCCTGACTTCGCAGACCGCAAGCACAAAATTAGAGTCTTCCTCAATTCCCAGTTCTTTTACAACAGTATTCAGTTTTCCTATTTTCTGTTCCAGCTCGCACTTCACACTCTGGTAAACCCTTTCCGGGACATCATTGTCAAGCCTCTCAACATGGATGTCGTCCGGAGCCAGTTTGATGAATGTCTCCAGCGTCCAGAAGAGCCTGTCCTTGTCCCTGCGGAATTTCCGCATCACATTCATCAGCCACTCATGATCCGCAGTTTCATTGACAATGGAGATGTCATGCCGTCCAAACATTTTATACGGGGTTGTCTGACATCCCTCCAGCTTCCCGTTCTGGTACCACTCCCGAAAGCCCTCGTAGTCCCGGACGCTCAGATTGATGGTTGCCTGGAATTTCTCGGACTTATATGCATCGTCCCCTCCGTCCTCACCTGCACTTTTCGCCTCAAAATATTTCATGTTAAAACTGACCATGGAAAAAGTGTCCACAATCGCCCGTTTTCCTGGTTCTCGATACGCTGAGTACAGCTCCTTGACTTTATCCAGAAATTGTTTGATCCGCAGCTTCTTTGCAAAAATGATAATATCACAGTAATCAAAAGACACATAACTTAGAAAATCCTGCCCAAATACATCCTTGATCTTTTGGAGTACTGTCTCCAGGTTTCCGGTATGTTCAATATGCACCATCGAAAGAAACAGGTAGGGGCTATCCACCTCATTCCAGAAGCGGTCAATTGTCTCCTCCGCAAAACAGGTTCCATCCTCCTCCTGCGCTTTCCCGATATTCGTATACAGTATCTGTTCCTGTGAACTGTAATCAATCAGGTGTTCTTTTTCCTCCCTTTTCCACCGCGACATAACCTGGTACCCACTGATAAACGGATGCTGAGACTGTGGGTCAATCTGTATGCCTTTATACAGAATTGTGTCAAAATACCCTACTGCAATAAATTCTTCCTGATCCTGCTCTGGAAACGTCTTTGGTATGTACCACTTATTTAATTTCAACGCCCTGACATCAATTTTATTCACTGTTCTTCTCCTTAACGCTCTTCTTACGGTTCTTACATTCTGCTTCTGTCCCCGCCCATGGCTATAAATATCCCGGAATAATCCCTTTTATTCTTCGTGTAAAAAGAGGAAAAACTCCTTGGCTTAAAAGGGTATTTCTTTCTCTCGAGCTCCCAGCTCCCTCTGTATTTGTTATAATTTACCTTCCATTTCATAAATTGTCCTCCCGCGAAAATAGTCGTATCTGCTTACGGCCATTTCTCAAATATACGTTTTGCATCCACTTTTCCGCCCTGCGCTACCCATCCGGACGGACCTCAATGATATACTGCCCATTTTTACAGGAGAATGCATATATATCCCCAAGGTAAAGCTCCCACCATGCCTGTCCTCTTATTCCCACAACAATATTCGGAACGGTTACGCCGTCACGCCACATCATCCTGCGGATCTGCTGCTGCCCGCATATGCCTGACGCCTGATAAATAGTATTCAAATCGCTACATACATCGAAAACCAGATACTGCCCTCCTTCTGCCATGCACAGCAGCTCTTCTATCTGGCCAATATTTGCTTCGCAAAACCTGGTACTGATTCGTGCGTACTCCTGGGTCCGGAAATCATATACAAGTTCCAGCGAATCTGCATCAGGACCAGTCTCAGTCATAAAAATAAGACGGAGCGGATCAGAAGTTTCTTGATACCGCCCTTCTGACAACCTGTTTATATCATCCAGTTTAGCTGGTGCATAACGGTTTTCAAGTTCATGGCAAAATTTCGAGACTGCTTCCTTAATCACTTCATCCGGCAATTTATGAAGCCACATTGCTCCTTCCATGAAGAACTCCTGATCCATGTGCCATTTAATGGACACCAGGCTGTTCAGGGAGTTATCTATCTCCTTGTTAAAAACGTCAAGGATCGTGTTGAGCAGCCACAATCCCCTGTTTTCCCCAAAACATGGCGACTGGCAGAAAACCCAGATTTCCAACCTGCATTTGTCTTGCATTTCGACAGTGCGGTACTGATAGTTTGTTCCTTTTGCACCTTCCAGTGCCTGAAAACTGCTTTGTGCCCCGCACTGCTCGTAGCTATATCCCTCTGCCTTCCGTTGGAATACATACGCCACCTCATGGTCCGTCTGCCCTTTTTCCTTGACCCAGAAAATCAGTTCTGTCTCTTTTCTTAACCTATCCGATGCAAAAAGCTGTTCCTTGATCTCGTCAAACGCTTGTTCGATTCGATCAAATGCCAGCCTGAACATATCCAGTCTTTCCATATTCCGCATCATGTCATTTCCCTTCCTGACCTCTTCTGATCAGACCGGCTATCCCCCTGATCGTCAGTCCTTCCGCCATATCCTCAATCGGAATGACACAGCCAAACTGTTTCCCAATCTCCTCGCACATCAGTACCGCATCCAGGGAGTCCCCGCCAACATCAAAGAAACTGTCGTCCATTCCGAAATCAGAATGGCCTAACATCTTCTCCCATATCTCCACGAGTCCGGCAAACACAGGATCCGCTGCCACCCTTTCATCACGGTTTGCAGCAGTTTCCCCCACAAGCGCCACGAGAGCCGCCTGGTCAATTTTTCCACTCTCGGTAACCGGAAATCCCCTCAGGACAATAAACCGGTACGGCATCATGTACGATGGCAGCTCATTCCTAAGATGCCGCCTGATCCCTGCAATGTCCGCTTCTCCCGGACAGTCCAGAAACGCAATCAACCTGTTGTCCGCCATTACCACCCGGCAGTTCCTTACCTGTAACTCTGTATTCAACCCCAGATGACCGAGCATATCCCGGATATACTCATTGTCAAACTGCTCCATTGATATCTTTGCCAGTCCTTCCGCCCTTGTAATTTGTTTCAGGCGAATCTTCCAGCTTAACGGAGCCGCATAATTGTGATATCCGTTTGCCTTGTAAAAAGCTGCTGTTCCGGCATCATTGACCCTGCAGTTTGTCGAACACAACCCTGTATCCTGGCTTCTTTTCCAGATTCCGCTTTGGTCTAACTGCTCCAGTACATCCGATTCCTTCACACTGTCATAGAAGAAATAATCCAGGAAACAGATTCTGTCAATTTCCTCTGGATTTCCTGGCGTCTCCTGCAGCGAACCAAAATCCTTGTTCCAGTAATGGTATGCTTTCCGCTGCTCCGCAAGATACTGCCCTGCATCAGACAGCATGCCCTGTTCCAGGAGTCCTTTCAGCTTGGTCTCAATGATCTGTCCCCTGTCCAGGCCGGTCACAATGGCAGGAATTGCGTTTGCCACCGCGTACTTTGTGCTGAGCGTCACAAGTACCTTGTAACAGCCGTCACAGACAGTATGATAGCGCCGGATACTCTCTGAAAATACATCGTCCATTTTCGGAAAAGATTCGATTACGCTATCCGCCCCCAGCGAGGCTGTTATCCGCCTGATATTGTCAAACGCCTGCCCCGAAAGATAGCCGTTGTCAAAAGTATACGCCAGCACCCTGTAACCCATCTGTATGAGCCTGAGCAAAACATATGTGCTATCTTTTCCTCCACTGTACAGCAGCATACAGTCATATTTTGACTGTCCAGACATACTGGCATTTCCCAGTAAGCCCTTAAAATCATCCAGGCTGCCAAACACTGCCCCAAGCTGTCCGGCCGCCTTCTCATAGTTCCTGCAGACCTCGCATACGCCATCCGGGCCAATTGTCACCGCGCGGCTGTCGAGCAGGCATCTGCTGCACATAACCTTGCCGGAACGCTGGCTGCTCCCACGCATAATGCATGCCTCTACCTCGTCAAGCTCCACTCTGTTTCCACGGATCTTCACCTGCCTGTCATTTCTGCCCAGACAGACAATCCGCCCCTCACGGTCAACCCTTGCAAAATCACCTGTCCTGTAAAATCTTACATCCGGATAAGCCTTCAGGCTGACAAAGCTCTTTTCATTCAGGGTCTGGTCCCAGTAACCGGAACCAACCCCGCATCCGCCTATGTATAGTTCGCCCTGCCCGCCGCCTGTGACAGGGTTCCCTCTGCCATCCAGTATGGCGGCCTCTACCCCTTTCATTGGAATCCCGATCGGAACCGACTCCGTGTATTCCACTTTGCAAGGGTCAAAAAGATAATATATGGAATCCACAGTACACTCTGTAACCCCATATATATTCACGAGAAACGGACACCCGCGCGCAAACTTTCCGGCAAACGTCCTCACAGTCTCCCCACTGAGTAATTCCCCGCCAATAATAATACATTGAAGCGAATGTTTTTCTACAGATCCCTTCGCCAGAACGCCATTGAGCATTTTGATATGCGTCGGCGTGCAGTCAAATATATGTATGCAATGCTTCACCAGGAAATCAAACAGCTTTCTGGGATTTTTCCTCTGCTCGGTCCGGGTGATATGCAGCGTATGTCCCAGCAGTACCGATGAAACGATCTGCTGGATCGACACATCAAAAGAAAAAGGAGCTACAAGCGCAATATTCAGGTCATTTTCAAACTTTGAATAGATGCCGTCGATCAGCCCGTTAAACAAATTCCTGATATTTCCGTGATTTATCTTTACTCCTTTAGGTTTTCCAGTCGATCCTGACGTAAACAGGACATATGCAATATCCGTTTCCAGGACATCGGCCACCACGGATGCGTCATACTCCGCCTTCTTATAATCCAGGCTGACCATCACGGAGGAATGCCTGGCCATAAAATTCGTTTTGCATTCATATGCCGCACTTGCATTGATGACCACCCGGGCTCTGCTCTGTTCAATCACATAATCATTCCTGGTATCCGGGTTATCCACATCGACCGGCAGATAGATTCCGCCAACCGCCCAGACTGCAAATATAGAAATAACCGTAGCGGCATTTCTGTCACACAAGACGGCACAGACATCCCCTTTCTCCACACCCATGGCTGTCAGTTTTTCCGCAAGGCCGGCAACATAGCGGATCAAATCCCTGTACCTGATCTCCTGGCAGCCGCTGACCAACGCTGTGCGTTCCCCGTATGCCAGCGCCGTATTATTGAGTTTTTCTACAAGCCAGTTTGCCATATCCCAACCTCCATATCCATTGCTATTTTATTTCCTTCTTCTGCCTGACCGCCCTTTAGCAAACTAACCAAAAATAATACACCTATTTTATTATAAAATAACATTTTTTGACAAACAAAACAAGGGACAGAATTGGCCAAAAACAATTTGGTCCATTCTGCCCCCTGAAAATATGTAAAGCCACTCTCAAAACTCAATCGGCCGGAATGCCATGTTCATTCCATTCATGCGCAGATACTCAAGATACTCATAAACGGCATCATCATTATAATTCCCTTCCTCATGCCTCTTATCGCGGACTACGTTCAGCATCAGCGCGTACTCATTTTCCAGCGAAGTGTCAAAGACACCCAGATCATCGGTATTCAGCGAAACCTGCAGATTCATATGCCTGCAGTCTTCCTCGAGGTGAAATTTGTTAAAGCCCAGTATCGGATGCTTCTTATATGTCCGGAAAGTACCGATCAGCACATTGGAAGTCGGGTTGCACTCAACACAGATGCCTTTTTCAAAAATCTCCCTGCACACTGCATGCTGCATCGCCCCCATGATATCTATGTATTCCTTTTTGACAGGAAAATCAATCACCCTGTACCCCTCGCTTTTTACCCCGTCATCAAAATGATACCGGCTGTACAGCCCCGCTATGTCATCATTGTCCCGGTATGGCTGAAGCGCCTCATATCTTGTACTATATCGTCTCAATCCGCCCGGAACCTTACAGTTATCATACACCCTGGATGACAGTCGTTCCTGATTCGAAAACCGACCTGTCCTGTACAGGTCAGGATGATCGCCCCGGAGCTGCCAGCTTCTGTAGTACAGTTCCAACGGGTTTCCGGTTGTCAGTGTACTGATGTATTTCCCATAGATCTCATACAACATTTGTTCAGCCTGGTTCCTCATATCCGCACGGACATTTTCCCTGATCTCAATCCCAAATTCCAGTGACCGGTACAAGATCCAGACAAGATTGTCCAGATAATCCTGTCTTCTCAAATAAATGCTATTCTTTTTATTCTGGTAATATTCCTCCGGGTCTATGCCAAGCACAAGGCCGTGCCCGATCCTGTCCCCCTTTTCCATGCAGAGAAACCGGATGGCCTCATCCACTGCCCGCAGCCCGTCCGCGATATCAAGAAAATCCTCTCCCACATGATAAGTGATCCCGATCTTCTCACAGAATCGGTCCGGTTTTCCATACCATGGGTTCTCCACGCCCATCCGCGAACACACCCGCAGGTAACGCATCTCTGTCGCAAAGGTTTCCGGCCTGCATCCGATCTCCATCGAACAGGCATCAACGCCCCACACACGCTGATCCTCACAGCGGGGCAGACGCATATACCGGACAAGCGCCTCTGCCTGCTGCCGGATCCGCCTGCGTACTTTATGATTTCTCGGACGCACAGCCAGTCCATGATCGTCATCCCCCGGCTTTTCCATGGGTTCCTTGGCAAAGTGTACAACATAGAAATAAGGCAGATTTTTCTCGGCAAAATCGATCCTGCCATCCAGATCCCTGATGGCGCGGTACATAGCTCCTTTTGACTTTTTTGGCATAATCCTGGCTTCGAGCGACTTCAGATGATTCTCCCTGATTCCCGAGCAGACGGACAGCCGCAGTGACTCCGTCCAATATTCTGCCCTTTGTTCAAACAGCTGGTTCTTCCTGTTCTGATACTCCAGAAAATTCTGAAACCCGCGACGGCCGTTGACCTGCACAAGCTCCCCGCGGAAATTACTTTTGATGAGCAGATACAGATATAACAGATCCGACTCCGCCCTTGCCGCTCTGCCGCTGAACTGCCTGCAAAAACACTGGTACAGCAGGCACCGCTCCCCGCCAAGGAGGCGGTTATGATCCGCGGCATCCACACAGTAAAAACGGCTGCATATTGCATAATCCAGACAGACCTTTCTCCCGTCAGCCTGGCTGAACTTACTGCCATACATCTGTCTTAACAGTTCCGTGTGCTCCTTTACGTCCGCCGCCAACGGCAGGACATCAAACCCTGCAAACTGTTCCTGAAGCTCTGTTACCCTGCCACCCTCAAATTTTCCCAGGCAGCACTCAAACAACAGCGCACGGATCATTGCGGCATAGAGAAGGCGCCGCTGCCAGTCCATGACATTGTCCGTGACACCGCTCGAGGCGTTATAGACCAGATTTTTCCTAAACATTGGCTCACTGTTCAGGTATGTATGGATCATTGCCGGATGATTCATCAGACAGGCCCACGACAGTGCGAAAGACTGTGTAGAACCATGGAGGTGGAAATGATTTTCCGCAAGTCCCCTTTTCAAAATATTGTTAAGCCGCACATCATCTGTCCGAAGAACCGCCGGCCACGTCATCTTCCGGTTTCTCATCAGATCCGAACAGTTCCTGCAGCTATGCCATGCAAGCAGCGCAGTCGTAAAAATATCCTGTCCCAGACGCAGATATATAGAACGCCAGTTCGGTATTTCCTCCGAACGGCAAACCAACGTCTCGCCGTCATAACGGAGTACTTTATCCGCATACAAAACCAGTGTGGAAAAAAATCCCCCCACCTTCATCCGTGCTACCGAATCTTCCAGCGCCTCCTTGCGCAAATGCACCTCAGTCGCCGTATATTCCGAAAGATTCAGCAGTGAATAGCGGTCATACGCACTGTATGCATAATCATCAAAACCTACTGTTGCCGAATCTTCTGGCTTTACAAGGACACTGCCTGAACGAATCTTCTTCAGGACAGCTTCTGGCGTCGTCCTGCGAAACAGAATGTCCAGATCCTCTTGTTCCTGATACATATACTCTCCTCGTTCTGCGGGCTGTTTTATTGCCCATCAGTCTGGTTTATTATTAGTACTTCCGTCCTCATGCCAATCACCATCTAATTTTTTTATAAAATTATCCTGTTTCCTTACACAATTACTTTGTCCTGCCATCGAACTGCCCTGTTCCGCTACAGAATCATTTGAAACTGCCGCTGAACTGTCCTGTTCCACCGCTGGAGCATCTAAGGCTGCCGCTGAACTGCTCTGTTCCGCTGCAGGCAAATCCCCATCTACAGCAAGAGCCTGTTCTTTCTGTATTGCCTCATTCTTTTTTAATAATTTTTTTAAAGAGACATTCGCATCATTTACCGTTTTATATAAGCACTCTATCCTTTTCCAGTCTATTCCCGCAGTTCCTTTATAAACCATAAAGCACTTCTGTAAATCCGCTTCTTTTATTACAGAAAACTGTCCGAGACTATCGTCAATCTTGTGCTGTAATGCTTCCATATTGCCAAGATAGCCTTCCTGCTTATCTAAACTAACCGGCTCCCCGATTTGTTTCTCACTGATATCCTTCTCTAACCGCTCCAGGGTACTGCGTAAGGCTGTTATATAAGATATAAAATTGTTCCTATCGCAAAGAAACAATATATCCATAACCTCATTGTTCTTTGCACCTGTATTTTCATAGATCTTAACAAGTTCTTTATCTTTCCTGCTCCTGGGTCTTCCGATCCTGTCCCCAACCATGTTATACAACTTAGGAATCTGCTGACTTAGTGGTACAAACTCCCTTTTGACAGCATTGGCCTCATACCACGAATCAAACGCATTCCTGATCTGCCACTGCACATCACAGTTCGCCACAATATTTCTTACCGCAATCAAAACAGAGCTTCCTGAAAACGCACTCCTTGTTTCTTCCCAGTTAAGCCTATCACTGAACGAAACCGCAAATTCTTTCAATGACTGGATCATCGGTCGAAAAACATCAAACTGCCACAAATTGTCCATTTCGGGACGGACTGTCCGATTAACAGACTCCATAATATGTGCAGATTCCACAATTTTGTCATTTTTTACCATCACGCAGAAACTTTCGAGTGCTTTTTGTGTGGCCGGATCAACACTTGACAGATCAGTTCTTCTCCCCAGCAATACCCGCAGTACATCCATGTTAATCGAAAACTGTGCAACTTTGTATGTATTCACATACCGATTATCGTAACCTGACACATCTATTATTCTCTGTACAAACTGGGCGATCAGATCAAACTGGCTGCTGTCCTCCAACGCAGCCGCAAACCATTCATTCAAAAATATCGTATAGTAAATATAGACCGCTTCCTGAAAATAACTCTCGCTTTCAAATTCTGTTGCTACAGTTTCATGAATGACATTTAAGTAAGACGCGTCTGTTGTATTTGCCGGTTTCCCCAGATGGTCACGTAGAATGTTTTTTACTTCTGACAACTGCTTACGCCTTGTCGCATGGTCAATTTTCCGAAAAACCCTTTCTTCCGAAATATCCAGATACTTCTCACACCAATAGTTCATAAAAAACTGCTTAATCGTCAGTATATTATCTTTTAATCTTCCTATGTCCTCCTTCAGACGGGAATTCTCAGGATTCTGCCCCTGGTACCGCCCATAAAGATCATCACAGTCAACTTCATGCATATCATACAGCATCTTCACCCAGTGCACAAGCTCCCGGAGTGTATGCGGCAGAAAAAGATGCATCTTCCGGCTACGCTCCACGAAAACCAGTCCGGTCCGCTTATACAGGACCTCCAGCAGCTGGTCCTGCAGATTCTTGCAATCCTCCGGATACAGTTCCTCAAAGGCATGTCTTGTCGTCCCCTTCACTTTATCGTCTGGAACAATGTACTCGAACCTGACATCCTCATACCCTTCCATCAGCATGTAATCGATCTTTGGAAGGTCAATCCTGTGTGTGACCGGAAATACCTTTTCCAAATACTTTGCCGCCATCTCATGGCATTTTTCAATCACGTACGGTTCCTGCCTGAACTGCCCCTCTGCCTGCCACATGGTTTTAAACTGCATCAGGTATTCCTGATATGTTGCCTGCACCAACTGCTCATAGTCTACAGCCATCAGTATGATCACATTGGGTATCGACAGATAATTGCGAATATCCTCACACAAATCAAATACTTTCTTTGTTGCCAGATCCGCATCGTCAATCGGAATGACCAGGTACCTGTCCTGCTTCTCCCCACAGTCACTTCCCGCAACCATTTTCAGATATTTCTCGATCAGATCATGCAGATTTTCCTTTAATTTGGCACTGCTCCCCAACTGTGAAAGCGTATCCAGGTCATCCTGCTCATAGTCCGTACATCTTCCAGTCTTAATGTAGTCTATATTCTGGTAGCACTTCTCAAACAATTTGGCAATGCTTTCTTTGTTCTGCAAAAACGCATCATCATACTCTGAAATACGTCCTGTTCTGTGAATACACTTGTCAACATGGAAAAACAGTCTTGATATCAGAACCCTGAGTACCGACTCCCCGTTTTCCATCGCAGACGGATCTATGGAGTCAATCAATTCATAATGATCAGCGCTTTTCACAAATTCTATGGACTTTGTCCCCTCACCACCCACTTTGGCATCAGAGTCTTTCAGATGTTTTACAAAGGACTGCATAGCACTAGTCTTCCCCTGCCCGCGCTCACCGCAGAAAGTGATGATATTATTTCCCATTCCCTGGTATCTGGGCAGATATTTCTTATCCATCTCCTTATCATACTGCTTTAACTCATCTGTTATTTCCTGGACAAGTATGTCTGCCCTGCGGTATACATCCGCAAAAATGTCATTTATTAAAAACTCTCTATCAATCTTAGCCCGGTGCTCGTCGCCCCTGCATATTGTGATAACCCTGCCCATAGTTTCCTCCGATTGTGTCTCGTTTATCTGTATTTTTCCTGTGCGTACTCGATGTAAGCACTGCGCAGCGATTTCCGCCTGCCAATCACCTCATAGATATTCTGCCTGCCTTTGTCATACTTCTCGATATAATTTCCATTCCAGTCCCTGGGCGCGTGTCCCATCCTGCTTAGCGTATCGACAAAATCCACAAGTTCACGGATCCGTTCATCCGGCCAGCCTGCCCATGCGCCAAAATCCTTCAGCTCATCTGTCAGCGCCCGAAGCCGCAGTTCACACTCCATCTGCATGCGGGACAACATGGGAATATACTCATACAGCCTAAGCGGCCTGATCAGCAGAGAAAGCTCTCCTGCCTTTGCAAACTGGGCATATCCGCCACCATTCCAGTCATCGGGAGCATATGAAGTCAGCCCGCTAACCCCCGCGTCCGCCATCTGGAGGAAATAAGCCAGACATTTTTTTGAATCCTCTTTGGTAAATTCGCAAGCTATCTTTTCCAGCGCATCAACACACGGCTCCCCGCTCCGCCTTGATCGCAACTTTGTCTGGAAATATGGGAGTTCCATCAATTCATACGCCAACATTTCCTCCTTGCATCCTAGTTCATAGAAATAGTCCTCCACCCGTTTCTCAATCTCTTTGTCCTGTTTGTTTCCGCCATCTCCTGCAAACTGAATCACAACACGGTCATCGGAAACCACCTCATCCACAATATCAGCGATTTCCTCCATCTCCAGTATGGATTTGCTTCCCCCAACCAGATCAGCCAACATCTGTCTTGTCTGCTGAAAACCAGTTTGATTATAATTTCTCGCCAGCTTCACCAGCTCTTTCTCCATATTATCTGGATCCGGATCAATCCCATATGCGTGATTAAACGATTTCAGGACAGCATCCGAGAGCAGCATGGTCAGCATCTCGTTAAACGACCGCATTCCCCTTGTATGCCTCCATGTCCGGAACAGCTGTGCATATCCGGACGGTATTTTCTCCAAAATCCTGCCAAACAAAGCATCCGTTTCATCGGCGTCCAGGCTTGGCAGAAACACAAACGGCGCCACCCTGTAATCGTCCCGGCCCCT
Source organism: Lachnospiraceae bacterium UBA7179 (assembly GCA_002491195.1). Lineage (GTDB taxonomy): Bacteria > Bacillota > Clostridia > Lachnospirales > Lachnospiraceae > COE1. The sequence continues at coordinate 6,790 of DKVL01000021.1, read as the reverse complement.
GTTCTTCACAATCCGCAACGATAAAACCAACTTTGCCTTTCCTCCCGGCGCATTCAGGAAAAAAAATCTCGCATACTGTTCTGTATTCTGGTAAGTTGTGTGGACAAATCCATCCTTCTTCAGCCAGTTCCATATTGTCAACATCTGCGCACCGGACAAATACTCCGTAAAAATATAGCTGGCATTCGTCATATTTGACCGCAGTACCAGTGACGCCATGTCACTGGCAAGCTGATGCCAGAACCCCGGTCCTTCCTTGCGCACATAGTGCAGTTTCCACGCATACGGCCCAAGCAGCAGCAGGGCATCCCATGCCCGCACATATACATGGATCTCTATTGCACTGATCAGAGCAGTTTCAACCGCTTCCCTGTCGGATTCACCGAGAATATGCACGAGTTCCTCCCGTAATTCCTCGATAATGTGATTAATATTGCGCCCATGGATCATAATATCATCACAGAACAGGATCCTTGGAAAACGACCGTACTTTCTGTACGCTGCCGCCATCTCCCCGCAACGCAAAAAAAGGGCAGCGTCCGTCAGAAACTCGCTGGACTGGTTCTGCATTTCCACTCCTGTAACAGCCTCCATGGTCAGCGCCATCATATAACTGCGCCTAACCGCAAACATGACATACCGCCAGTTTCCCTGCAAAGTATACAGGTACCATTCTTTTAATCCCTTTAACACATCTTCAGAAAACAAGGACTTTGCTTCCTCTATGATCCGATTTCTGTCTTTGTTAGTTGTCATTGGGCATTCCCCCTTGTTTTCATATTTTTAGAACTCAGATGTGTCTGGATGTTACCATTGTTCATTTCTCCTCCAAATTGTCAAAACTAGTGTACTGACATATTGAGATTTAAACTAATAAATAAACTTGCTTTATTGGAAAAAACATGATTTCACTTCATTATCCATTTGTTCAAATATCATCACGCTAGTACACTAGAGATATTCCACTAGTATTAGTATACTCTATTATCGATGCTACACATTTTTTAAATTTTCACTTCACTCACATCATTTCACATCATTTCACATCATTTCACATCATATGCACAAATTATGTACGAATTTTTGCTGTTATCTTAACAAAGTGAACAATATAACGAACTATTAATTACTTTTAACGGGTCAGGGATGCACTGAACTGCACATTCCGTAAGAACATGATTCAAGGGTGAGGGTAATATCGCTCCGAATCGTTATTATGAGCGGCTCCCAAGCCGTGAATAGTAACAACTATTATCTTTCATTCATTCATTTTTCTTCATCCATCTCTTGCTTTTATAGTTCATTTCTGTTACTATTTAATTAGTTAGTTTCCATTCGCAGCAATCAAGAAGGAGGTGAGTATCATGGAATCTTATGCGCTTAATATGAATAATTCACCTGACCAGCCCCTTACCCCTGATACAATTGAATTATTAAATAACACGCTTTCAAAACTGGGCATTAACATTTTAAAGGAATTATACAATACCCCCCACATGCAGCAAAAAAATCTGGCAGCGAACATTCACACGTCCGTCACCAGCCTGAGCAACATCCTCAGCAGACTGGAAAGTATCCAGCCCAGCCTGCTTGTTTCCGAACGGACCGGGCGCTCAAAATATTACTCGCTGACAGAGACAGCCCGGTTGTATGTCGCAAAGGTCATCCTTCCACAGACGAACAAGATCCATCCGTTTACTACTCTTTCCCACGAGAACACGCTGGTCTCTGAAACATTTGATATTCTTTTCCAGTTTCAGGAAAAGGCAGGAAGCGTATGGGATATCTGGATGGATGATCTGCTGACTGGCAGAAATGTCACGGATTGCCCAAATGAACTGTTCACTTTGTACTCAGACTTCATCAGCCATATGAGCCAGCTTGAAATACTGCACCAGACTGCATATATCCATGAAATCCACAGCATCCTTGGACAGCATATACTGGTCGCAAGGCTGAACGATCACCTGCACAGTGAACTAAAAAGCTTTCGCTGCCTGGAACCTCTCTTTGACTTGGAAAATCAGGACTTTGACAAAGCAACCCAGCTTATTGACCATATATTCAGCAATATCGCCCCTGAATTTTTTGCAGACCAGACCGATGATAACTTTGACGTAAACAGTCTGATCTCAAATGAACAATACTGTAAAGTATTTTTTGAAATCAATAGCATGAAAAATGACTTCCGCAATCCCAAATACAAAGGCAGCAAGCAGCTGATATTGAAATATTGGAAGGCAAAATATATCAAGCGGAACCATTCCCTCTCATATATCGCTGAAAAGTGCTCTTTCCTGTACAGCTGCAGCCGCCCCTAGGGCCAGTCCTTTTTCAAATAGCGTTTGCCGGGCAGTCAGTCACCCCATTCCTTCCATTTTGCAAATATGCGGGATTCCAGTTCATTCCTGTCTTTCATGACAGTGTGATACCCCGAATACTGGATCGACCTCGTCACTCCTTCCAGCAATATCAGCGCGACTGGCTGCCTGCCAAATGCTTTCCTGTACCTTTCCCGGTTTCCATTCCGGCAGGCCGCCTGATAGTAAGAAAGCTCCTGTTCAAAAATGTCACCTATTATTTTCAGAAGCATCAGAAACAGGTCACACTGTTTTTTCTCTATCATTAAATCATAACTGCATCTCTTCTCATCCTCATTGGCCGGTTCTTCCAAATACATGTCCTCCCTGCACAGTTCCAGAAGCACACTGTCATCCCGGAACATATCCCACATTTTCTTTCCCCTTGATGTTATGTACAATTTATTGTCTGTTCCCCAGTCCTGATTATACAATACGCCCGCCGCTTCCTCCACATCATAAAAACTTTTCCGCAGAATTTCCCTTCGGAAAAGATAATCAGTGACAAATACGCATGTTTCGGTATCTATCCCCAGCAGAGATGTAAAGCAGTCCACATAATCCTTCAGTACGATATACTTCTCCCCCCATTCCATCTGCGGTTCATACTGGCGCAGATAATATTTCATGGTATACAGATTGAGCAGTCCATAGTCCGCATTTTCTTCATTATATAGGATATTCGGGAGCAGTTTATCAATTTCAGCCATTTTGTCCAGGTCGCCCCACCTTCTGTATACCTTATCATCCCCGCAGGCCAGCGCCCTGATACAGGTAATGTTGTTGAAGGTAATCTCCTCTCCTCTTCCCTCTTCCACAGAGAACCTGAAATTTTTTTCCCTCACCCACGTCGTGTTCAGCAGGATGCGTTTATAGGCCTGTCTGATCAAATCCGCACTGTAAAAGCACAAACGCTCTATCATATCGGCATACTTCCTGTCAAATTTGCGGCTCAGTACTGCCAGTTCCGTCCTGAATTCCCTGGAACCAGAGAGGACTGTTTCCGAATCGACGCCTATGACCCTTTCACCGTCCACAGCGTCCGCGTCTATTCCGACTGCACGGTTAAACAGTTCAGCACTATTCACTTTAACCTTATGCCACATACTCATGTCCGCATAGGAGGCTATCTTCTCATGTGTCTTGATCTTTCTGTACTCTGCAGGACGCACTGCTGCCACAACAAACGCCGACCACTTCCCCTTCCCGTTTATCCCGTCATTTCCAAGGCACTCGAAAACATCTATCAGAAGACTTATCATCTCCTGCTGCTGCCCGATACCAGTATACATATTGTGGATATTGTCCAGTACTACCACTACCTTCTCAATATCATTGCTATACTTCATCAGATAATACTTCAGCCTTGTCAGATAAAAGGCCAGTTTGTGCTTCTCCTGCATTTTATTAATACGTGCACACTTTCTCTGAAAAGTGGTCAGCTTGCTCTCTTCCGAGAATCCCAGCTCTGGCAGGTAACTCGCGCGCGTATCCAGAATAAACCGGAAAAATCCGTCAACACCACTCTCTGTAAACTGCTGGTCCGCCTGCAGATATTCATATTCAAACCTGTCACACGCCCCGCGGATCGTTTCTGATACCATGTCATAAGGTGTTTTATTTTCCGGGTTTCCTTTTCCGAGCAATGGTATTACAAAGCACTTTAATTCCTCATTGATATACGGCGTATTGCTTTTCATTCCAAAACAATACTTCAAAAATACGGATTTTCCAGTCTGCCGGTATCCCACAAAAAACAAAAACTTACCCACGCCATCAAACACCTGCCTAAACGTATCAACGTTATCCCCAAAGCTTACCTCGCTTTCATTCAAAATCCCAGAAAGATATAGTTCCAGTTCCACATCGTTTACCGTGCTGTCCCCCCTTTTCAGATCGACCTCGTACATCTCACTATTATTAATTCTACCTTTCGCCCTTTCCATACCTTCCTCCCATTATTTACACAAATCCCAATCATCAACAGGACAATTATTTGACACTTTGCCCAATACAATTATATTAAACAATGTATCTTTTGTAAATATGTTAATTATTTTTTCTCATTTTTTTAACATCATTATTGATTTTTAACAAATATTGTTTTATACTAAATCCATATATTAAAAAATAAGAAAGGGGTGTATGTAAATGAGTGATTTTATATCAATTGAAAAGGCATCTGTACAGCCACAAGCTGCTGAAGCAACTACATTATCAGAGAGTTCCTTTTCTGCTTATCCTCTAACAGACATCACAATTGACCACATAGACAAGCTGATAAAACAGGGGCGGAAAGCCAAGGGGCTGTCGCAGAAGGCGCTTTCCGCCAGAATAGGCATAACAAATGTACAGCTCTCGCGAATTGAAAACGGGGATTCCCTTCCTTCCGTGTCAACCCTTACAAAACTTGCGCCAATCCTGGGATATTCCATGGAAGAGCTTCTCATCGCGTCAAACTATCAAGGGAAACTGCCTTCTTCGACTCCCACGTATCTGGACCTGAACGGCGAAATCATAGACCTGAAGCCCTTAGCGCAAACCATGTACCGCACAGATGCCGAGCTTCTCTTACTGCTCTGGGATTTCTTCCAGAATTACACCGCCTCTGACGGGAAACTGTTAAAAATTGTCACTAGAAGCATTATTGAATGCCAAAAGGCTGCCAATGAAGATACAACACCCTGCAGCCAAAATGACTTTTCTTCTGTGGAAACCGAATCGGATTCCGCAGCCCTACAAAAGGACTCATTTGTCTCAGCATTTTCCGACCTAAAGCAATTTCTGTTTTCATTTGATCAAATAGCACATTTACAATTATAAAATTTTGTACCAGTATACTTAATGAAAGGAGGGCGTACGGTTGAGAACGAAACAAGCATGTAGGAATGCTTTACTCAACACAAGAAAAAACCAGCACTCAGGTTGCCACTGCAGACGAAAGGAGGGTAACTTTTGTACTGACAACTAGCAGCTTACTAGCAGACAAAATCAGGTACTTAGGGTGCCGCTGCTGACGAAAGGAGGACGATGTTCATGCTTACAGCTAGCAATTTACCAACGGATGATCAGAACTATTTTGAGCAATATATGTCAAACCAACCTGATACTCGTGGACACAATGGAATGGGTATCCGCGAGTTTGTAACCCAAAACATAAAAGCCAGAGCAGAATTCCAACTCTGCATAATCAACGGAGAACGCAAGGATACCTGTCCAATAGCAAACCTCTCCAATGACGGAACCGTACTGTATGTTCACGTAAGTGACATCGCTACACCGATAGGCAAAATCCAGCTTTTGTACTGGTACTTCGAAAAATTCAGGCCAGACATGGCTTTCGCTCCTATGATTTACATCGATGGAACGAAAATCAAAGCCAATGAGGAAACAGAGCCCCAAATTGAACATATGAAAGAATCTAACCACTCCATGCGGCTTTCCAAAATATTTCTAAAATTACTGGAAGACGGAATAGATAATGAAGTGGACTAATTGTGCCGCGCTGGTATATTACGAGACAGGCACAACTGTCCTCCCGATTACGGGCTGGCAGTTGTGCCACGACTTTATCAACATTATCTTCATTTCCTTGTCCTCCTTTTCCCTCACCGATGCAGTAGAAGAGAATTGGATGGGCATCAGATCCTCTCTATTCATATATCACCTATAAATCATCTCTATTGATCCAACATCTATTGTTCCATCAAACGTGATACCAACCCCATAACCTATATCATAATAATCACACTCCCCTATAATTCGTATCTGATTAATTGTTAGTGTGAGTTCTTTAAAATGAACCATGTCTAATATTTTCTCACTTGTATTTGCTGTACGTATCTTTTCTGTTATTTCTTCTCCAAATTCCTCAATACAAAATGTTTCATCTTCCAATAAATTTTCCCTTTCTTCATAAAAATCCTCAACTATTCTTTCTTCAAAAAGTTCCATCATATCCTTTGTATTTTTTAAATATTTGTCGAACAATTCTTTCTGCATCTGTATGCTTTCTTTATATAGTTTATTTAAGTAACCTGGAATTTGCTGCAATGTAATACCATATTCCTTTATATTATATTTTATTTGTGTATACACAGGACTAGCATCTTTTATATAAAAATCTACAGAACATATTTTGCCATTAAACGGTATCTCCATTGCTGTTGTTCTTTTCCATGTCTCTGATTCTAAATTATATGTTACTTTTCCGTAAAAATCATTATCATATACCTTCATAAATTACTTATCCTTCCTACATTTCTCATCATGGACAATTATCATTGTATGATAACTGTTCAAATTTAAGTGGAGCATTTTTCATTTTCCAATTATATAGTGCTTGTTTTCCGCTGCCATCTGTTTAGCATTCATTTTTACTAATCTCTGAATAAAGCTCAATGTTAGTAAGCGATGAATAACATACCGTA
>DKVL01000020.1:68191-68380 GCA_002491195.1 Lachnospiraceae bacterium UBA7179 | reverse complement strand
GCTGGGGAGCTTTTCACAGAAGAGCTGGAAAAGCTGGCTTAATATCAGATACAGCGACTTTGAGAGGCTGGCAGCAGTGGCAGCCTTAAAGTTGCGCCCATTCCAGCAAAAGGGAGTTTACAAGGCGGGCGCACTCTGGTATAGTAAGGGCAGCATATCTGCTGTTTTTCGTTCTGTATAGTTAAATTC
>DKVL01000020.1:0-67883 GCA_002491195.1 Lachnospiraceae bacterium UBA7179 | reverse complement strand
TCAAAAAAAGGTTGAAATTTTTATGAAAGAAAATGAAACAAAGTTTTTCTTGAAATACATTATAAAAAATGATAGAATGGTAAGTGTTTAAAAGTTTACATTACTACTTTTAGAAATTTCATGGAGGTATGCTTATGGACTTAAATGTTATGGAATTTCTATATTGCCCGAGCATGGCATTGAAGATGTACCGATCTTGAGTGCTGTTTTTTATGTAGAATGGCAGTCTTTCCTATATTCCTGCGAACGCAAAGGATAGTGTGGGTGAACGTGTGTCTGTGTGATGAAAGCATCAGTACCTGTAAAATGATCCTGCATCAAGGAATAAGGTATTCAGCCGGCTGGCGTATATCATTATGATGAAAAACGAAGTATATTAAATGAAATGGAGGCCAAGAAAATAGACAAGTCAGATAATTCAGGAATAAAGTTGATCTTACCTATAGTTGAGGAAGCATATCATCAGGAGCAGAATGCATTAGAGAAATGGGACAGAAAGGCAGATAATCTTACAAGATATATATCTATTTATTTAGTGTTATATAATCTTTTGGTTTCATTAGTTAATTCCAAAAATGCACAGGGGAGCTTTAGCATCCAATTTACAAGATGTGATTATATTGTTATGCTGATTCCAGCCCTAATATCATTGATCTTTGCAATAACCGGACAGGCTCTTAGCAGGATAGGTTTTTTCCCAAATGCTGAAGAACTATTTGATATGTTTAAGAGCAAGCCTGAGAAATATAAAAACGAGAGTGATCTTTTGCAATATAAATTAATGTCTTACAATAAATTTATAAAGATCCTGAGAAGAAATAATTTAGTAAAGAAAATTTGTGTATTCATTTCGTATATAGGGTATTTTATATCAATTATTATACTAGCATGCAATATGTATACTATATTATGAAAGGAACAGGCAATGGGAAAACGAAAGAAACGTAAAAAAGTACATAATGAAAACAACGGGAATACAGCTAATGAATTAAAGAACAACATTGACTGGAATTTCATTGAAAAAGAATGTATAGACAAATCAGAAGATGTTGATCATACCTTGGAAATAAGATTTGGAGATAAAAATTAGAGAATATGGTAAAGAATATGGTAAATACCGAGAGTTATAAAAAATTAATCGAATTTAATAAAAATATGAAAAGCAGTTCTATGAATGTAGAGCAGCGTATGTTTTTTATAGAAGAAGCGCGCAAACAAAGAACTGAAGAACTGGTTACTGCAGATAAGCTGCCCGAATTATTCCGTGAGGGATGAATACTATGGAACTGAAGAAATTTAACCGGACGAATTTAAAGGAAGCTATCAAGCAAAGACTAGCAAAGGAAAATATAGTTTTAGAAACTATGTATACAGAATCTTTGATCAATAAAAGTATTGATCGTTTCATCATATCCAGGGTAGAAATGTTACAGATAAGTGATAAAGTCGTATTTAAATTAGAAGACGACTATATTGAAACAGAATGGAAAGATATGATCTCTTTACACTATATCAATACGTCGTATTATACACATCCAACTGTGATGAGAGTACATCTGTTCAGTGATAAACGAGAGATATCTAATGAGACATATCTGGGATTTTTTACTCTAAGGATCTCAAACGAATTAAGTATATTACTTTCGTATGTTTACCCCAATTTCTGCAATTTAAAAAGATGGAAATATAGAGAAAATAAGTATGAGAAACAGTACTTTATCGCATATAAAAAATATGTGCATATAGAGGGTAAAGAGTTTTATATGTACACATTTCCTATATTTGCCCAGGATGGTACGGTCGCCAGTTGTTCTCATGCATCCATGTTAGCGCTGGGAAAATATCTGCATAGCAGATTTAATTTCCCCAAAATAAATCTGCGGGATATCAATGCCGAATACACATATGATAAAATTAAGAGCTATCCAACAAAAGGTTTGGGATATCATCAGATCATTGAGGTATTTAGCAAGAAAAAAATACCAATACTGTCAGAGGAAATAAGAAATAAAAGAAACAAAGAAACGAATCAGATCATTGTTAAGGAAGAGGAATGGAACCGGATCAGACATCAAGTAGATGCTAATATAGAAAGCGGACTGCCGGTTGTAATACTGGGAGAGTTCATGATATCATCAGGAGAGAACGGCAGCTATTTTCCAATTATAAAGCATTCGATTATGATCATAGGACACACTTTAGATGAAAACAAAAAGAAATACATTATATATGATGATTCGTCATCATTAATCGGAAAAATATGTAACAGCACTAATATATTAGGAGTACTTTCATGGGAAGAATTAAGCAAAATATGTATTTCAGCAGTTTTTTTGTTTCCGCAATACGAAAAAGTATATTTCGGGTATGAGGAAGTACGAACAAGACTGGCTTATAAACAATTGGGAATTGGTGCAAATGATTTAGTTACTAAAACAATAAAGGAAGTCATTACAGAATATGATAAAAAATATCCATATACACGTTTATTACTCATTGAAAATACTGCATTAAAGGAATTACTGGAAAGATCATTGGAAAGCGGAGACGACATTATAACCAGTAACAAAGGAGAATTGGAAACTATTCTGCAAAGAAATCTTCCGCATTATTTATGGTATTGTGAAGCATCCTCAGAAGCAGGAGATTATTTCATTCTTTTAGCGGATACCACATATAATAATGATACCGCAATGGAAATATTTTTTAATACGGAAGCCTTTTATATAGGAAAGCAATTATGCTTACTTATTGAAGGAGGAAAAAAGATTTCTGAAAATATAATGAGATTCGAGTGAACAATGAATTATATCTTCCTATCTAAAAGCCGCATTCGTTACCTCTGAAAGCAATAGGTACCGAATGCGGCTGCACATTCAGGGCTGTTTTTCAGCCTTTTTTATTTGGTCAGGCGCTTATCATAAAACAAGATTGACAGCCTGATAAAGTGAGATTGGAACGTAACTTGTTACTTAAAATCCAACATACGGATAATTATAGTGTATGACCGTCGTCTCGTCGCGGAATTTCCAGTTAGTGCCGCCTCCTTCACCCACAATATAAACGGCGTCCCACTGCTCCCTGGTTCCTCCGAAATTGACCTCCGCAAGGTAGCTATGGCCAAATATGTCCCAGCCGATCCATGTCACGCTGGCAGGGATCGTAATACTTCTTGTATTGCTGCCATTGTAAAAAGCGCCATCTGCGATCGCCCACACCCCATTGGGAACGACTACGCTCCCGACGTCCGCTCCCTGATACTTTAGCAGAATGCCGTTCACCACGGGATAATCTCCCTGGTTTTCCTGCCATGGCGTGTCAGCAAAAGCATCCCACCCTATGGTAGTCACACTCGCAGGAATAACGACCTCACTCAGGTTTCTACAGTAACCGAAAGCATCCTCCCCGATCGCGGTGACACCTTCCGGGATAACAACACGGTTGATCGTATAATTGCTTTCAAAGGCAGAATCCGCGATCGCGGTCACGCCGCCGGGAATGACCACCTCACTGTCCGAACCGTTATATTTCACAAGAATGCTGCCGTTGATGGCAAAATCCCCCTGTCCGCCCAGCCATGCTGTACCGCTAAACGCGTCGTCCTCAATCGTGGGCATACTGCCAAGGAAAGTGATGCCGGACAGGTTCGTACAGTCCTTGAATGCATCTTCCCTGATCATCGTGACGCTGGCGGGAATCGTGACACTGGTTAAGTTCGTACAGCCTTCAAACGCCCGAATCCCGATCTCCCTCACGCCGTCAGGGATCGTTACGCTGGTCATGCCAGTGCAGTTTAGGAACGATTCCGTTCCGATCTCTATCACGCCGTCAGGAATATTCACGACTGCGGGACAGGGATATCCCTGGATGATCCAATACCAGACTGCACCCTCGCTACAGCTTAGGCTGCGGCAGAAGGAACCGTCCGTAATCTGGATCGTGCCAGCATCGTGATAGTCCGGCGCGATATCCCATTTGCTCCATGTTGCATCGAACAGGATCCACCGCCCACCAGCATATGCCGCGTTCCATCCATGCAACATACCTCTCTGATGATCCGTACCGGAAATAAACGCCCCCGGAATCTCGGCAATGGTAAGCATCAGCCATGTAAGATGGGAATACCCGTCACAGACTCCTCTTCGGTTATAAAAGGTATAAAAGGCGTCGACAGCCTGATCGACGCGCATATCTTTCTCTTCATCCTCGTCATAGATCGCTGCCCCGCTTGTCATATATTCATATGCGACATAATCATACGCGATATTCTGTGATACCCAGTCATAGATGGCACGCGCTTTCTCGAGGTCGCTCGCCTTTCCGTTGACTAAGCTGTCGGTCAGAGCGACAATCTGCCAAAACACGCTCTCCTTGCTCTCGGCAAGTACCCATTCCGCCGGATAAAAATCATTGATACAGTGTTCCGCCTGCCAGAGGTTCTGTGGCCGTATCGCGCTGCCTCTTTGCATGGACAGCCAGTTATACATCTCCTGGCTGCTCAGAACCAGATAGCCGTAATCCGATTCCTCCGCAAAGACCGGCGCCGGGACATTCAGACACAGCAGCATCACCAAAGCCAGCACCAGGGACAGAATCCTTTTTCGTTTTCTCATACGTTATTTCTCCTTTTTTATTTCCTGTTTTCCTGTTTCCATTTCTACAATTCCTTAGAACCCAATGCCCTGGCGCCACCCCCATTTCTGCATACTGCATTCCCACGTTGCTGTCAAATACCATAAACCGCACCATGTAAACAGTTTCTATAGATACATCACCGCAGTTTTTGTTCCTATCTATAATGATACTCTGGCAGATGAAAAAGTTCCCGAGATCTTAAAACCTTTCCCTATTCGATCTTCACCGGCACATACAAGTCTTCTATATAGACACCCAATACCTTGCTTATATTGACCATACTGGTAAATTCCAGATTAACCTGTTCATAAGTCCTCTCGCCTTCCTCAGTAAAAGAGATGCTCCCGCCCTGCGTGTACCCCTGTTTCTCCGGGTCATGGCTCACAACAGTCAGCTCACTCCCGTCGATCATCTTCAGCCGGATCGCAATATTGGTATCCGAGATCCCCAGATCGTCCCTGGGAAACCGGGACACATCGGCATACAACAGGATCCCAAACGGCGACAGTTCGAGCCTTTTGAGCTCCGCCGTCGTATTGAGAAACGCAAACTCCATATCCGGCGTTCCCTCGATCTCAATGTGATCGGTAACTGTAGGGTGATAGAAAAAAGAAACGCTCCACACCCCGTTCATGAGCAGTTCCGGGCTGTCCGAATACGGATTTCTGGTCAGATCCTCGAAACAGACCGTGACCTCGCTGCCCTCTTCCAGCGTCTCGTCAAATACCAGACTGACCACATAAGTGGCAATATTGGGATGCTCCTCATTCACCTCCAGCAGCTCACAGGAGAGCGAGCCGCCGAGAAGCTGGTTCACACTGTAATTCGAACCCTTGCAGAAACAGTAATAGTCAAATAGCGTATTTTCGTCAAACCGGATATCCGGGGGCGCCGTAATCCTGACCAACACATAGATGCTATGGCTGTCAATGACGGTTTCCTGCAGCTCCATCATCAGATCCGGCTTACTGCTCACCGACAGCTTTTCGCTCTCCACCCCCATGCCTGTCAGCTCCTCCTCGGAAGTCCCCTTTCCCAGGAAATCCATAATCGTTTCCTTAAAAAAAGTAAAAAAATTTGCCTCAGCATTGATCGTGTACAGGGAAAGGATACAGAGAATGCAGAGCAGACACACAGCCAACCGCGGCATCAGCCTGTGGTTTTTCGTTTTTTCCGGAATTGTTTCCTGTTTTTTCATGATATCAAGAAGGACCTGATCTACTTTGTCGTCATAAGATGCCGGAACTTCTATTTTTTTGATAAGTTTTCTTATTTTCCTGTCAAATTTGTTCATATTTACTCCACCTGTTCACCCAAAGCTTCCTTCAAAAGCTTTCTTCCCCGATTCAAGCGTGATTTTACCGTTCCAACAGAGATACCCAGAACACTGGAAATATCCCGCAGGGAAAGACTGTTGTAATAAAAGAGTATGATAACGATGCGGTAGTCTTCCTTGATCGTCTGTATAATGTCCCACAACTCATCGGGATTATCATAGACTGGCGGCAGCAGCTCTTCTACCTTTTCATTTCCTGGAAGATCCATTCTCTTATTACAGAGTTTCAACGCTTCATTTCTTGTAATGGCAAGCATCCATGGTTCAAACTTTTTAGGATTCTTTAACTGCGCCAGATGCTCGTATCCATTCAGGATCGCATTGCAGACAGCATCTTCCGCATCCGCCTCGTTCCTGAGAACAGAGTAAGCAGTGATATATAATTGATATCTATATTGACTGATCCGTTCGCAAAATTCAATTTGTTTCATCGCCGGAAACCTCTTTCTATGTATTTTGGAATCTTATGTATAAAATAGTATCCTATACTGTTGATTCGTGGCAGCAAAAAAAGGTTCCCGCTTTTTTCCTGTTTTTGTCAAATCTTATCCCTCGTGTTGCTCTTTTCCCAAGTTTCTATGATCATAACCCCGGCACCGGATTCATCGCGTATCAGGAATGCTATCCGAGAGCATGATTTCTATGATATATTGTAACATAACCCTACTGAAAAAGCAAAGCGAACCGCTTTGTAACGGGAACCTTTCTGCTGTGAGCAGTATCTATACATATGTCAGGAATTTTCTATTATGAGCACACATTCGGAACTGTTTAGAAATGACTTGCGACAAGTTATCGCCACGAGCACAGGCTGTCTCTTCATGGTTCCCTGTATACACGCGTGCAAAAAGGAGGAAACAGTAATGAAAAGAAAAAGGATCACATGGTTACTGCTGCTGTCAGCCTGCGCACTGTCAGCCTGTGGAAAAGATGAAAAACAGGCAGACGATCCGCCAGAGGCCATGATCACAGAGCAGGAACCGACCGCCAAAGAAGACGAGAAGATCGTGGAACCGGAGCCAGAGCCAGAGTCAGAACCAACAAGCACTGCGGCGGCAGGCTATGAGAACGATACCTGGGCGGATTCAGACTTTCTGTTCTTTGGTCTGGAAGGCGTTGAAAAGTTTCTGCAGGAGAAACCGAGAATGTACCATTGCAGCAAGGCCGGAAATTATACGGGTCTGACCGCCCAATGGCCGGGAACAGATGACTTTGACGCGGTCACACAGTACACAGAGACGTTTTTTGAATTGACAACGGACGCGGGAGGCGGCATCAGTTATGGCAAGGTCTATGACAACGACGTTATGAACTATGTGGTGAGTCAGTCCTATGAGACCTTTGCAGATCTGTGCAGCGACCAGGGCTGGAATACCGCCGATGGCACGAATACTGTGAGGAGCGTCTATATTCACTGGTTTTACCAGTATGAAGGGAAGGAGATCGAGGCCATCGTCAGCAGCGAGCATAATGAGAAAAATGATTATATCAATTTCTCGCTGGCTCAACACTAGCATGATAAACTATTGACACACTATGACACATATCATAAAATTAGGAAAGCAAGAGGTTTTGTATGAAAAGAATTTTAGTAAAAAGAATATTAGCGTTCGTTCTGGCAGTTACATGTATGTTTAGCGTATGCAGCTGCGGTGGTAATACGGATAAAGATGTTGCGGGCGCTTCCAGCAGTTCAGGCACCAAAATCGACAAAAGTGACAAAAACGATCAGACCACTGAAGAGAGCCAATCCGAGGAAAACAATGTAAAAGAGGTTGAATACAAAACCTTCGATGACTTTACTGGAACAGAGCGTATAGCGGCATATGATATTTATCTTGACACTCCAGTATGCGCTATGGAATCAGATTATTGCGGATTCGTTTCCCATAATTCACAGGATTACGCCATAATTGTAACAAGTTCAAAGGAATCCAATCCTGACCTGTCTGTAGAAAATGATTTTGCGGATGTCATGAATACGTCCTTTCATAGCTGTGTAAACAACTTTAACCACCTTAAATGTGAGGACTACACGCCGGAAACAATTGATACGGTAACATTGCCCTGCGGCGCCGAAGCCATTAAATTTGAGGGAATCCAGCCGGCGGACATGTACGGAACGCCGAAAGAATGCTATGTATATGGCTATTCTTTCGTGTTTAATGATGTATTATTGATTGTAAGTTATATTATCTTTGACGACAGCGCTGTCGATGAAGCCACGAAGACAGAGGTCACAGATTGTATTGACAGGATGGTACAGACCGTGCGGACTACTAGGGACTGACCAACGATCCGTAATCAGAGAAACGCTTAGGAACTGTTCAGAAACAACATGTGCAGCTTGCGTAGGCTATTTCTTCGAGGGTGCATATCAAACGGCGGGACTTTTTAATATGTGCAATCAGAGCAATAGACAAGTCAAGATGCATAGGTTATTTCGGAACAGTTCCCGAAGAACTGTAGAAAAATGTCCCGCACAGGCTGTATTGGTTATTTTTGAACAGTTCCTGAAGGGCTGTAGAAAAATATCCCGCACAAGTTGCATTGGTTATTTTCTTACAGTTTCTTAAAAGAGATGGAGGTTAAAGGAGAGTAAAAATGAAAAAGAGGGACATCACAAAGACCAGAAAAAGGCTCTGGATCCTATTGGCAGGGATCACAATCACATCTGCTGCCACAGCGTGCGGCGAAGCAGTCCAGACAGGGAAGACCGCTGCGGAGCGCACAGATCATTCCGAACCGACAGAGAAAAAGACTCAAGAAGATAATCCACAGGTTGGAACAGCGCAGGAAACAGATCTCGAAACAGCGCACAGCCAGTCGGCAGAAAGCGGCGCAGAAGCCCTTTTACAGTACCAGAACCAGCTGCACTTTTGCGACCTTTCCGGCACACAGCTCATTTACGAAGAGATGGAGACCGACGGATACCAGTTTTTTATGACAAAAGGATTAAAGGGACTCCCTGAGAAAAAGGAAGGGTGTCTTGATGCTGTTATCCTGGATCTGGACGGGGACGGTGCGGAAGAACTTCTGACCTTTGACCTGCTGGAAGCCAATGACGCGTATCAGATCCAGGCAAAGGTGTACGAATATCAGGACGGACAGGTCGTTGAGTCGGCAGAGTGGCTCTTCCTTGATCACGCAATAGGCAGTCAGTGTGACGGCGGGGATATCCGTTTTATGATAAAGGATGGCAAATATATCTGTATGGACAGCTACCAGCAAACATTTATCGGAGCGGACGGTACCAGTATCGATCTGTCAGCCTGCTATTATGACGGCGCAAAGATGATTAAAATGGCGGAATTTCACTCCCTGGGCTCTGACTGGAGCGACACAGGGAAGGAAGAGACAGAACTGATCAGCCAGCTGCGCTCCATGGGTTTTGACAAGACAGCCGATGCGATCTATGACCGGGATGACTTTCATCTGTATACAGCGGACGAAGGTGTGGAACCACTTTTCAAGATCAGCCTGATCAACAGCAACGCAACGGGAGAGACGGCCTGGGATGAAATGCCGACTGCCGTGATCAAACAGATCCATGCAGGATCGATGGAGGAAGAATATGTATTACCGGAGAGCAACCGCCGCATCCTGGATGCAGACGAGCTCTCGGAAATGACACAGGCCAAACTCCGCATTGCCCGGAATGAGATCTATGCCAGATATGGCTGGTGGTTTGAAAGTGAGGATCTCGCGGATCATTTTGCAGGAAAAGCATGGTATACAGCTGGTTCCTATACCGATGATCTTACTCTTTCCGATGTGGAGCGCGCCAATATTGACCTGATCACAGAACTGGAAGAGACAGCACCCGTGAGAGTGGACGTTATGCTGGAATCCGATATGGATATCGAAGGCGGGACATCCTTGACAGCGATGGAACTGGGCAATATGTCAGTTTTTTTGTCAGCCATGGATTCCTACGGATTTTTACAGAGTTTTTATCAGGATGCGCGTGATATAGACATGGAACCCGTGTTTTATGTAGGCGCCGGAATTATAGACGAGGACTTTGTGGAGCATGTCAGGGACAGCTATCTGAAAGCGGTTGGCAAATCAGAGTTTGATACGGATTTCATTGCCTTGCGGGAATCCGATATCGATACGCTGCTTCGGAGGCGGACAGGATATGGATTATCGGATATGAGAACGGATCTCTCATGGACTTATCTGCCGGAAGAACAGGCTTATTGTATGGAAGCGGGCGATACCAATTATATGGAGCCTGCTGTCATAGATGGAATGAAAACAGACGATAGTATGTATTATATCCTGTATGAAAATCCTGTACTGGAATATACCGATGAAGACACAACATGTATTGTTACCCTGAAAAAGATCGGGGACGAATACCAATTTGTTGCCAATGCGAAACAGTAATAATGTCAATTCTTACAGATTGTGCTGCGGAATGATGCAGATCGTTACTATGAACGGCTTCCATGCCGTGAATAATACGTCAGAACTAAAGAGTGATTGTCTTTCTGCCATTGCGGCAGATATGATTATGTGCTATAATAAAACCTGTTTATAAACAATTGAGTAGTGAAATAAACTGTACAGATTAAGAAAGGACGGTTTTCAAAATGCCATATCTATGTTTTATCCCGACCAGATACAAAGAAGGCACCTACACTCACGAGCCATTCCACACCCAAATCGATGATGGAATTTGTCTCGACTATGACGACCAGTATCAGATCCTCACCTACACAGTCCCCAACCTGGAAGACTGCCGTGAGATCACGCTATACCAGATTTCAGACAAAGAACTGACAGAAACGCTGAAAGTCACCTACGCCCAGAACGGCATTCTGCAGAAAATCACCACGCGGCTCAATAACCGGGAACTGTTTCTGTATATTCATTTTACGGACTCGGAGCACGCCAAACAGGAGCTCAAAAACTTTGCAATTCAAAACGCAGATGCGATTATTGCACAGATTCGTACATTCACAGACGTTGCCGCAAGACTTTTTTTAGAATATTTCTGCGACGGCGACTATTACGACTTCCACGCCAAGATTGGCACTGCCGCCCAGAAAGCGGAGATTGAAAAGGAATATCCGGACAATGATGACATCGTGGACAACCCCGGTGATTATCCTATGGATTATCTGTATTATGGCGACAATGACGCGTTCCACATCTTTGTCGCCTGTGCTGACGACGGCATGTTTCGTTTCTTCCAGTACGCCGTCGACCTCATGGCAGAGCGCATCAGAGAGCAGGCGGTTCCCCTGCTGCAGAAAACGGAGGACTTCAAGTTTATCTGTGAAGAGTACGACTGATTTGATACACAAACCTGCAATATGGAGGATCTTTTTATGAACCCTGTGGAAGAATTTGAAAAACGTTTTGAGGAACAAATAACAGACTTGCTGGTTTTGATCAAGGAACCGGTTGGCGCTGCAGCTATCGTGGACAACATGCTGCGCCCCTCGGTCGAGTTTATCGCATCCGTCAATACGCAGACCGGTGAATTTTCCCGCGAAACCGGACAGCTTGAGTGGATGATCAAAAACAGTAAACTCCGCATCGGATGGGGATATGACTTCAAGCAGTACCAGATCTGTCATATCCAGGCGCGGAAATGCATTCCCATTCCACTGAAACCCTATATGCGTAAAACTGTAAACAATTGCTATATGGTTGTCAAAGTTCTTGAGAAAAATGCTTCCGAACCGCGTCTTGACGCTGTAAAGGAGCATGTCATGCAGCCTGTATCGATCGTGGATGACGTCCTGGGAACATTTGAACTTAACAGACGATTTTCGTGGTTTGAGGGAACAGTAGACTGGCTTGGCGAGCAATGCAGTGTCTCTTTGGAAACCGATGAGGAAGACGGCGAAACAGCAAAGAACACACTCGCGCATCTGAAAAAACTATACGAAGATCGGAAAGAATGGGAGGACAAATTCCGCCAATTTGCAGCCGACGAACTCTGGGAGCTTGCCAATGACTGGTATGAGTGTGATGACGAGGATTGGGACGAAGACGAAGAATATGATGAGGACGTAATTCATATCACAAAAGAACAGTTTCTTGACAGGATTTCGATCATAAGTATCACAGTCTATCCATCCGGTTGTCTGACACTCTACTATGATGCAGATGACATGTTCACCGACCATGCCATTGAGATCGATGCCAATGTAAACGGCGACATGAAGAGCGCGGATATTGTGGGGTAGCCATTTGGTTGCTACTGGATAACAAAAATCCAGCAGCAACCGACACTAATGATCCTTTGCAGCATTTGAACAATATTGAATTCTCTCTTTTACTTCTGCCACTGTTTTCTTATCAATCATGTTGAATATATAGGCTTTTAGCACTACCTTATCTACCTTTTCATAAGTGTGATTTATCATGTTTCTGAAATATACTAATTCTTTCGTATTTAAATACGAAAAGGACTGTTTTGTACTATCCGTAAGTAATTTAATATCTTCCCCAATTTGAGCCATATAAAGAGCACATAAATCAAATGCCATCTTATTTTCATGTAAATTAGTATTATTACATTGGAAATGTTGTATTGCTTCTTTTATATTATTTTGATTTTGAAGGATTCGCATAAGAATCTGTGTATCTCTGCTATATGTTTTTGTCATACCCAGATTACCTCCCTCATCACAGTCTTATACACAGAATATTCATTGATTGGCAAATCCATTTCCATTGCAAATTTGTCCAGCTCTTCATCCTCCTGCTTCATAAGATTGACCCATAACACATCTACCGGTATATTAAACAGCCCTTTAATCCGCTCCATAATATCTATTCTGGTTGAATCTCCTTCTATTACAATATCTATGTCGCTTGCTTCTGTAGCCTTACTGGTTGCATAGGAACCTGCTATTCCGATTTTACGAATACCATCATATTGACTATACAATGGTTTTAATGTATTCTCAATGCTTTCTAATGTTAACATCTGTCATTCCTCCTTTCCTCTAAAAGCAGGATTTATAACCTATTCCCTTGAAAATATTATAGCCCGAAAATGATTTCCTGTAAATCATTTTCGGGCACAATTTACCCTTTCACGCCTCCGGCCACAAGCCCGCCCTGAATATATCTCTGCAATAACAGAAATATCACCATGACTGGAACCGACGCGAGCACTGCCGCCGCTGCAAACATCGTCCAGTGCGCGTTAAACTGGTCCGCGATAAAGGACTGCAGCCCGATCGACAGCGTGTAGCTGTCCGGTGTCTGCAGAAATACGGAGGAGATCACGTACTCGCTGTATGTCGCAATAAATGAAAAGATAAAGATGACTGCGATCTGCGGCATTGCCAGCGGCAGCACGATCCTGACAAACGTTGTCAGATGCCCTGCGCCGTCCACAAAGGCGCTCTCGTCGAGTTCTTTGGGTATGCCGTCGATGTATGATTTGAGCAGCCATATATTATATGCGCTTCCCGCCGCAAGGACAAATACGATCGCAAGCATGTTGTTGACAAGCCCAAATCTGTAAATGATCACATAATACCCGGCCAGTGCCATACTGCTTGGAAATACCTGCAGGACCAGCACCGTCATCAGCCCTTTTGACCGCCCCGGAAAACGGATCCGCGCAAAAGCGTAGGCAGCCGTTGTCGTCAGTACCAACTGTATGATCGCAACCAGAAAGCATAATTTCAGGGAATTAAATACCCACAGTCCGAAATTCGTCTCCTCAAACAGTCTCCGATAATTGATCAGGCTAAATTCCTCCGGAAACAGTGTTGACGAGAAAAAACTGTCTCCTTTGGAAAAGGACGCCATCACAATCCACAGTGCAGGAAACACCACAATGATGATCGAGAGCCAGATCACGATCCTTGACAAGAGCAGGCTCTTCTTACTTTTTTTCATAATTTTCTTCCCCCCTTAATCCACTTCCTTAAATGCACCCGACAGGTTCAGGTTGATCAGCGTCAATGTACCGATGATCATAAAGGAAATCACACTCAACGTCGCCGACAGTTCATAACGGTTGGACTGTGTAGTCATCTTGTAGATCGTACTTGCAAGGATATCCGTACTTCCCGCAAACTGTGAGCCAACCCTCGCCGGTCCGCCGCCGGTAATCATAAAGATATTGGAAAAATTGTTAAAATTAAACGCGAAATTGGACACGATCAGCGGAATGGAAAGGCGCAGCACCATCGGGAATGTAATGGCTTTAAAGCTCTGCCACTTTGTCGCGCCGTCAACGCGCGCCGCCTCATAATACGTTGCATCAATCGACTGCAGACCGCCAAGGCAGACATTCATCATATAAGGAAATCCCAGCCAGAGATTGACGATAATGATCCCGACTCGTGCCCAAAACACATTCGTCATCCACGGAATAGCGCTGATGCCAAACATTTTCAACAGGGTATTGATCCCGCCCGCACTCTCATTCAAAAGCCCCTGCCAGGACAGGATGGCAATGGTCGCCGGCAGAGCCCACGGAATGATCAGAATCGCCTTGTACAGCTTTGCCTCTTTCATATGCGGATTGTTCAAAAGGACTGCCAGGAACATTCCGATCGTGTACCCGCCCACGGTACAGATCACAGCAAACAGAATGTTCCAGCCAAGCACCGGGAAGAATATCTGACTGATACTCCCTGTAATCACGCTGATATAATTGCTCAGTCCGACCATATCATAGTTGTCCAGATGGTACATATTGTAGTTGGTAAATGATATAAAAACAGTATAAACAATCGGCGCGATCGTGAAGATTACGATGGAAATAAACGCTGGCGCAATGAACAACAAGGCGGTTCTGGTATCTTTTCTTTTTTTCATTGTGATTCGTCCTCCTTCACTCAATCCCGTTCCTTACTGACCTGACTGCATCATCTCAATAGACTCTTTCACCTGCTGTTCAATATATCCTGCCGCTTCCTGCGGGGAAATCGTACCTGTAAACATCAGCTTCATATTGTCTGAAAAAGGCTGCCAGATGAGTCCCATCTCCGAGACGGTCGGAAGAGGCTCCCCTTTCTCGCACTGTGCAATCTGTGCTTTTGTCGCTTCCGAGGCATTGTCAATAGACTCCTGTGCCTTGCGCGTTGCCGGAATACGGCTGCCCTCCTCGTATAGTGGAACCAGTGCATTGTCCACCAGATACTGATACAGCGCAAACGTTTCCTCCTTTGCATCCGATTTCGCACTCACAAACCCAACATAAGTGCCCACGGGCGTCACGAAATCCTTTCCATTCAAAGTCGGCATGTCGGAAACGCCAAACGCTGTGCCTGCCTCTGTAAATCCTGCCACATCCCACGCCCCGCCGATATAGAACGCCGACTCACCGTTCTGGAAACTGCTCTTTGCCATATCGTATGTAATATCTGAAGAGAAAAATCCATATTCATTTGTCAGCTGATTGACAAACGCATACGCTTTTACTGCGTTTTCATTCCCGAGTCCGATGTCCGAAGTGTCATAACCGTCATCCGTCTCTTTAAAAATGTAGCTGTCAAAAGCGCGAAGCATACCCAGGTTATAATAAACGCTGGTCGCCTCATAGACGATACCGCCATTATCCTTCGCAAGCTCAATCATTTCTTCCCATGTCTCAGGTGCCTCTGACACACGCTCTGTATTGTAGAACAAAAACGGTGTCTCCACCGAGATGGGATAGCCGAATTTCCTGCCACTCACGTAACTTGCCTGAACCGCCGCATCGACAAAATCAGCGTCATTGTACAGATCGGCCGGTATCTCCTCCACCAGATTGGCGGACACATAGTTTGCCAGCTGGTCGTTGGGAATACCAAACATTCCGTCAGGTCCGCCTTTGCTGTTTGCCGCCTGCGAAAACTGCTGGATATCTGTCTGCTGTGAGATCACAGATACAGTGTTTCCTGTCTCTGCCGCCCACTTGTTTGCGTACTCCTGCAGCAGGGCCGCCTCATTGTCCATCATCTGTGTCCACACCACGATCTCCTGTCCCTGTGAACCGCCTTGCGACGCACTGTTGTCCGCTGTTGCCGATTGACTACCACTGTCCGCATTTGCCGCCTGCGTTCCACTTCCCGCATTGCCGTTTCCGCAGCCTGTCATCACACCTGCCAGCATTGCGGCCGCCATCATAACACTTACCATTCTTCTCTTCATTGTCATCGTTCTCCTTCCTACATTTCGTTTAAATTTTCCAACGCCGGGTTTGCATATCCCTGCTTGTCAAACAGCGCCTGATTTGCCCATGAGTTCCCCAACACGCCCTTGTCATTGGTGTATTCGCAGCCCGCCGGCTTCGCCCATGCACACTGCGGAAACGGTAACCACTCTGGCTCCCAATAAATGAACCCTTTCCCGCGTTCATCGGGAACATCACGGATCGCCTTCGCCAGATCCCTGAGGAAATGCTGCTGCCCCTGCTTTGTCGGCGGGTAGTCCGTCTTGTCTGCAAGTTCCTGCGAGTAGACCATTCCATGACATCCCAGGGAGTCCGCAGTATAGCCAATTGCCGTCTCCGCCACAAGGACATCTTTGCCAAATCGCCTGCTGATATCTGCCATATTCTGCTCCAGCAATTCCAGTTTGCCATTCCAGTATGGATAATAGGACATTCCAATGATCTCGAAGGAAAGCTGATACTTCTCGATCGCAGAAAACCATCTGCGGTACAGCGCATTGTCTGTTCCAAAATCCAGATGCAGCATCACAGAAATCTCTGGGTTAAATGCCTTTACCGCGGCAATTCCGGCGTTGATCAGCTGCACCATATTTTCCAGGCTGTCCACATGACCATCCGGCCACAAAAAACCATTTGTCAGTTCATTTCCGACTTGCACATACTGCGGCTCTACCGATTCCGCCCTCAAAGCCCGCAGTGTCTGATCCGTATATTGATACACCCTGCCTTTTAATTCCTGCAGGTTCAATTTCTCCCATGCTTTTGGCTTGAACTGTTTCGAGGGATCTGTCCAGAAATCACTGTAATGCAAATTGAGCATAAAGCTCATGCCCTGCGCAACCGCGCGTTTTGCCAGCGCCAGCGTGGTCTTAAAATCATTTGTTCCCCCACCGTAAGGCTCTCCCTGTAAAGAGTATGGATCGTGCCACAGTCTCAGCCGGATCATGTTGACTCCCGACTCGCGGAGGATTTCAAACAAGTCCCTCTGCTTTCCGTGATAGAAATATGCTGCACCATATCCTTCCAACTCCTGCAGCATGGAAACATCCATTCCTTTTATAAACTCCATAACGCTCCTTTCCTTTACTGATAATATTTGAATGTTTATGCTTATGATAAATAATTTACCATTTAATCTTTTGCATATTTACTTTTTATTAGTAAATTATTTACTATTTAGAATATATCATTTTACTGTCAGATTGTCAACTAAAATATATAAATTATCATAGAAGATATCAAAAAACAGGTAAAAATCCATGCCAAAAACACAAAACAAGAGACTTGTAGCCAAATTGATTTTTAGTTGCCGCATGGACGTTTTTGTATATGGCTTGTAAAATCATAATTCTCAGTAAATGCTAAATCCTGTGTGAACCGTAACGGAGTGCACTCAAGTAGTTATTGCGTGCCAAAATTTTGTATGCTATACTAAATTAGAATCAAAACAACAGAGAAGGATAAGATATAATATTGGAAGTCGAAAATAATATACAGTGGCATCCCGCATTTTGCTCTGCGATCGAACTGGAACTGCGGGAAAACAAAAAAGACTTGAAATACGAGAGGGAACACAACCTAAGTAAGAAGCCGCTTCAAATTGATTTTCTTGTAATCAGGAAAAAACAGAACGCCGTCATCAAAAATGAGATCGGTGACTTCTTCCTCAAGAATAATATATTTGAGTACAAATCACCAGGAGACAGCATGGACGGCGGAACTTTTTACAAGGCACTGTCCTACGCGTGCCTGTACAAAGACGAGATGGCACACAGCACAGCCGCGAAAGATGCGGACGAAACATTTAACAGGGACACTACCATCACGCTTGTCCGGGAACAGAAACCGCAAAAGCTCCTGCGGCAGCTTGGTGAACTATATCAAGTGACCAAACGGTCAGACGGCATCTACCGCATCGACGGAATGCTGTTCCCGATGCAGATCCTCGTGACCAAAGAGCTGGACGGAAAAAACCATGTGTTCCTTAAAGCTCTAACGCGCACCATGAGCAGAGAACAGGCACGCTGGTTCCTGGATAATACCTCAAAGCTGCAGGACAATGAGGACAGGGAGAACGCGGATTCTGTCATGAATGTCGTATCAGAGGCCAACATCAGTCTATTTAGAAAAATGATACAGGAGGGTGATCAAATGTGTGAGGAATTAAAAGAACTGCTTGCGCCTGAAATTGTAGAATTCAAAATACTTCTGGCAAAGCAGAATGCAGAACTGGCTGACAATGCTACCAAGCTCGCTGACAATGCTGCCAAGCTCGCTGACAATGCTGCCAAACTCGCTGACAATGCTGCCAAACTCGCTGATCAGGATGCCAAACTCGCTGATCAGGATGCCAAACTCGCTGACAATGCTACTAAGCTCGCTGATCAGGATGCAGAAATTAAAAAGTTGAAAAAAATGCTTGCTGATGCAGGCATTCAAGTGTAAATCATACACAGAAGGGATCAAAACGAGCGGGGAAAAACCTTTCCCCGCTCGCCGTGTTTCTAACAACTTTTCCGAAACACTGGTATTCCATTGACAAACACCGTCTTGGTGGTCGTGCGTCCCCGCAGAACACGCTCCTGCAGCAAATCCAGCGCCGACTCGCACAGCAGCGGTATATCAATCCGAAAGGTGGTCAACGGCGGAGATACATACTGCGCAATGTTCACATCATTGATGCTGAATACTGCTGTCTGCTCTGGAATCTGTATCCCGACCTCGTTGAATGCCTGAAGGACACCGATTGCCAGCGTATCACTGGCGATGCAAAAGGCCGTTGGCAGATTTCCCTGTTCTGCAATCTCCTTCCCGATCCGATACCCTTCCTTCACCGAGAACTTTTCTACGATATGAATATGCGCTTCCTTCATGCACTGGTGATACTGGACACTTCCCCGGAAGGACCACTCCCTCACGTCCATGGCCTTGGCCTGCGTGTCTACATTCCGGTCGCTGCCTCCGATAAATCCAATTTCTTTATGACCTTTTTCCACGAAATAGTCCACGATCTGCGTCACTATGGAATCAAGATTCGGGCGGACGGAATCAAAGCGCTTTTCATCCGGCGAAGTGTCGATGAAAATTCCATTCGCCGAAACCGATGCGAGATAGTCGAGCTCTTTGCGGTTAAACCATCCGATTGCAAGAAACGCTGTGACAGGCTTACTGATGGCCTCAATACCATCTTCTTTGGTAAAGATCTTCAACTTCACATTGTACTCCTGCGCCTTTTCCAGAATCGTATCGTAGATCGCCTTGAAGTAAATATCCTCCAGCTCCTCCTCCTGATACACCCAATAGATCAGCGCCACATTGTCGATCTTAGGTTTGATCACCTTCTTCTTGTAGCCCAGTTCGTCAGCCGCCGCAAAAATCGCCTGCCGCGTCTCGTCATTGACTGAAATTGACTCGTCATAATTCAATACTCTTGACACTGCCGCCGGAGATACGCCCGCCTTTTCTGCTATCTGCTTAATCGTTGCCATATGCTTCCCCCATTATTTTCCAAAAATGTTCTGGTAAACATTTTACTAAATAATCAAAAGCATGTCAACCTCATATCCCAATACCCTTTTGCTCACATTGACATCAGGGTTACTGATCCCCATAATAGACTTTCCATTCTACAGAGCAGGGTATAAACTATGAATAGTAAGAACATCATAGGTTGCATCCACGCGAATATCATAAAGCTGTTCATACGAAGCGCCACTGACCAGAAAACCGGTAATCGCAATGTCCTCAAGCCCGGTTCGTGACATCACATTGATGACATTTTTTCCCTGAACTGCGTCTACCCACATCACGACCGGCGTTCCCTCCAATGAAAAAAGAATCTCATTCACCGTGTCAGCCACCTTGCCCGTTCCGTTAAAATGCAAATAATCACATACATTGATACTGCTTGTGCTCCGCAATACTTTCTCATATTCGTCAACCACCCCGTCATTGTCGAGATCACACTGGTATTTTCCGTAATCGGACAGTTTTTCCTCACTGCTGCCCAATATGTTCTTATCCCCCTCAAACAACGCCTTGTAATTGAGACTGTCCGCCGCAATCTGTTCCGCGTACGTTTTGTAATTTTCCTGCGTACAATTCACAAGCGTCGTTTCATACCGTTCGGGTTTCAGCATGAGTTCTGCCTGTTCTATACGTCTTCCATCCACACAGTATGTAATACTGATACCATTATAGAGCTTCTTCTCATAGTCAAAGAGCGTGCGGAACAGATAATTTCTGCCGTCGTATTCGAGTATGGCAAATTCCTCCTGCACAGAGGGAAATGAAGTTGTCCGCCGAAAAGTACCGTTCTCCTGTCCCTGGTAAAATACAAACTCCGCAGAGCCGTCACTCCCGCCATAACTCTCTCTTGCGATAATATCCATAATCCCATCATTATCACCGTCTGCCATCACCATAAGATACGCTCCCGACCAGCTCCTCTCCACAATTGTCTGGCGCAGGTCAACATTGACTTTTGCAAGTGACAGAATTTCCGTCCCGGACAGTTCCCTGTCATTGACCATTGCCTTGAGTGTTTCCAGTTCCGTACCCTCACGCATCGCATCCGCGACTTTGTCCAGAAGTCCCTGCGGAATATATGTAAATTCTTCCTTACTGCAGTCAATCTTATTCCAAAATGAAAAAAGAGTCGTTCGTTCGCCCAGCAGCTGCAGAAATTCCTCCGGTGCTTGTGTCTCCACGTACTTTTCTTCATCAGGATTCCAGAGCCAGACTGTATCCGATGCCACTCCGATGTCCAGATATCCGTCAAAATTGTAATCCTTATATGTTATCTGCTCCTCAGATAACGCCTTGATTGGCTTGATCTCAATTTTCTGGTAAACAATGACATCTTCATCGCTCGTCATGCCAGCAGCCTCATCGCAAATCAGCTTGATCCACCGCCTGCCATCATCCGCCGTGTACCGCAGCGCCAGGAACGAATCCTCCCCTATGTGAATCTTGTCAAATAAGCTAATCCAGGTCATGTTATGCCTGTTCCCAGCCTCGTGCCCGCTGTTCCAGCGGACAGACCTGTCATCCAGCAGCCCTCCAAAGACATTCTCACTCCCATATGTTAACTCTTCCACAAGATAGATATCGTTCTTACAATTTAAGATATACCCGCTTTTGTATCTGTTTGTGTAGGTAAACAGATTGATCTTGTTTTCCCGGTCACGGTATGTATACTGCAGCGTAGTATCCGGCAGCAGATCCAGCAGCGCGCTGGTGATCCTCCACTCGTTTTCACAGTCCGCCCTGTAATGTGTGATCCATATTCTGGGCGCCAATGGGGCGTCTCCCAGTCCTTTTAGGTCAATTGCATCCCACGTCCTGCGCTCGCCTGGATCCGCCTCCTGCAGCTGCGCAGTCACTCCGTCCGGCCATTCTATGTCAAGGCTTCCATAGTACATATGATTTCCAACGGTCTGCAGCGGCGTGACAATCTGCGTCAGTGTGGCGGACATCGGCTCTTTCTCATGGTTGAAATGTGATCCCACACCCACACATAACAGACAAATCAGCAGCAGATTTATAAACATTTTTATTGGTGCATTCATACTTTTCCTCCAATATATGACATATTTTGCTTTATTATATCGGAAGAATGCATCAAATTTGCATCATAGACTGCTTTCAGGCAGAAATGATCATCACACCAGTTTTACCGCTGCCGTATCTGCATAGATCAATGGCGCTTTATGCTGGAAAAAGACTGTTCCGTCCTTAGGCGCAGTAAGCTGCTCCAGCACTGTTCCCTCATAGGGATCTGTGATCTCAGCGAGCAGCTGCCCTTCGTACACTTCCTCACCGACATACACCTTGTTCTCATAAAAACCTGCTGTATGACATCGAACAGACATCAGATCGTCGTCGCAGAGCACCTGTGAATTGTAATGATACCCGCCAGAAATCCTGCTGCGCAGAATCCCTTCACTGTTTAGCATGTGCTCAATGCCCTTCACTGCGTCCGCTGCGCTCCTGCGGTCAATCTCATCCGTGTCAGTCGTGTAGACACTGAATGCCCGCGTCTCCCAGATCTGCCAATTGTAATTCAGCGTCGTCGTATCAAACGGGCGCGTGTTCCGCGTGATCACATACGGAAACGCAAACTTCCTCGCTGTCTCAATGTCCTCGAAACCAGTCTGCATCATACGAATATGCGGCAGAAAACGCCCCGGCATGTAATTCGAGGCAAACTGAATCCCGATCGCATAGTCCTTGATCGCATCAAACACGCCAGCCGCAATGCGCTGTGTCGTCTCGCCCTCATGATATCCGGGAAACATACGGTTAATATCGGTATTGTCTGTCGACCAGAAACGCTTCCCGATATTCATGGAATAGGAATTGACGCAGGGAATGACAAGAATGCTTTGTCCCTCCACGATCATCTGCTGTTCTTCTAATATTTTCAGACGCTGAATCAGCCTGCTACACGCAAACATCTGCTGCACTTCATTTCCGCGCATACTGCCGACGACGCACACGGACTTTTCGCCCTCGCCGAACACATACCCTGTCACCTGCATCGGCTCCCTGTACAGCGCATTTAATTCATAGATTACTTTCTTCTGCATATCGAACCTCCAGCCCTTCACACTTCTAGTTATGCCGCCTCAGCGGCACAAACAATCAATGTGAAGAATGCCTACCCTTGGCATTCTTCCTGTGTGTAATTTAGAAATTCTTAGCGGGCGTCCTTTGGCCGCTTAGAATTTCTTTACACACTTCACACTATTTCTTTAAAAGTCTGCCCACCAGTGAGCCTTCATCGACAACCGGATATTCCCTGATCGTAAAGAGTATCCCTTTTTCAGGCGTTGTGATCTCGGCCAGAACTTCCCCGGTCAGCGGGTTAATGATATTGCCGACTCTGTCGCCTTGTGCAAGCTCTGTCCAGTGTTTTGCCTCCGGCACAAAGATACCGGCCCTGGGCGCATTAAAAAAGACAACACCGTCCGCCCTGTCGTCAACGATCGGTTCCCGGACAGCATTGACTTCCCCCTGCCAGATACCGAGCACTTTCATCGTATTCATCAGTCCGTCCGCAAGCTGCTCACAATACGCTTTGGTAATGCGCATGCCAACGCCCGCCTCCACCACAAGCGTCGGTGTCCCTGTACTGTTGAGACTGTAAGCAAGTGTGGATTCCAGCACCGTACTCGACGCATGCACCCACACAAAATCGACATTCATATGACGCGCAAGCGGCACCAGCGTGTCTTTGCTGATCTCATTGATACGAATCTGCGGTATCTCTGTCAGATAGATATTGCTGGCATGGATATCCACGATCAGATCTGCCCCCGACAGATCTTCTATGATCTGATACGCCACATACTCTGTCATGGCGCCATCCCTGCTCCCTGGAAAAATCCTGTTCATATCCAAGTCGAATCCGGGAATCCCTCTCGTGATGGAATCAATTCCCATAGGATTCATAGCCGGATATACATCGACAATCCCAGTCAGATACTCCGGATGTTCCCCGATGCGCCGGATCACCTCATAGCAGACATACTGTCCCTCCAATTCGTCGCCGTGGATTCCGGTGACAATACCGATTCTCTTTTTGCTGCCTCGTCCTTCCCCCGACGGCGATAATCTGTTTCTTCTGATATTTAATGTCTCTCCGACTGGCAGTTTCACCTGACAGATCGAGCTGATCTCAGATGTAATTTCCTGTGACATTTTCTCTCCCCCCTTTTTGTAAGAGCCCGTTTCAAATCTCATTTCCGCCGCACAGCAACCCAAATTCCTATGAAAAACGCTGCCCTTGCGTTTCTCTTCACACTACTACCACTTTCACCTGCTGCGTCTGCGTCCCATTTCCCCGGAATGTGCCGCGGTTGACGATACAATCCTGATAATCCCGCCCGTGTGATATCTTGATGTAGGTGTCATCCACGACTCTGTCGTTGGTCGGATCCATTCCATGCCACTCCCCGTCCGCACACACCTCCACCCACGCGTGCGAGTAGCCCTCGCCCTGCATCATACCGACAACATAACGACTCGGAATATCCGCCATCCTGCACAGTGCAAGCATAATATGGGCGTAATCCTGACACACACCCTTTTTCCCTGCCAAAGCCTCCTCGGCAGTTGTGTGTATATCTGTTACGCCTTGCACATACTCCATATCCTGATAAATCTGATGCAGCAGCCTTGTCGAAAAAGCGAGCGCTCCCTCGCCCTTTTGCAGACCGTGCACTTCATAGTATTTCCTGACAGTTTCTCCCGCCTTTGTATACTGCGACGGGAACCGATAAGGCGCCAGTTCGATCATCTGCCTGTTGCATGGCAGCTGCACGCCTCCACTGATTTCCGCTGTGCCTGCCACCTCCACGCGAAATTCGCTGTGGAGATGCTCAATCTCACCATAAATATAACGGTTCCCAAAAGTGTCCACCTCTTCGCAGTATTTACATTCCGGTTCCAGCTCAATCCTGCACGCCGATATCGTCTGCCGCTCATCGGACTGCGGTATCATGCGCAATGTAAACTGATGTTTCTGGACCGGCTCCGAAAAATCCAGCGTCATGCAGTAGCGAAACTGCAGCGTCCTGTTTTCCTGCATATTCTCCATCAGCCTCCATATATTTTATACACTTACAAGACTTTCCACATTCCTGACAATACCGCAATAATCAATCGCCGCATTCTCATCGATATGCTCAATCGCACCACTTAAAAAATCCAGGCATGCCTGATCGTAGGGCATACCGCTGCTGACCAGTCTGGTATGCAGTCTCCGCAGTTCGCTTTTGAGCTCTCTGGCGCCAATTTTTAACCGCGCGTACAAGTCAATACGCTCAACCCTTTTTCCCGTCCGAATGATATTCCGGATTGTCTCACTCTCAATAAAATCATCGGCGATGCCCCAGAAAGCAAGAATATTATCCTGCACATTCTGCAGTTCCAGAAGCGGCGCACGCGAAATCTTTGCCTTATTGATCGCATAAATAGCAAGTTGTATGTACGAAAGCGTTTCGCTCCCAATCTCCTCCCTTAACACGATCGCATTGTCATACGCGCGTATCAGATTACTCAGAATCGAATTAGGATCCGTCTCGTCAAAACCATATCGCTGATTAAAGTCTTCCTTGCTCTGATAAATGTTTGGAATCTCCAGCATTTTACAGAAATCTGCATAATTTTCCCCGATATCGTCAATCATGTCATCATAGCACTTCGAATAAAGACGAATCGTCGTGTACACCCGCTCCGAGTACCTTCCAAGCCAATACAGCCTGTTTGTCTGTTCTAATGAGATAATACCCATGTGTCCTTAAATCCTCCTCCCTGCGATGAGTTCACAATAAACGAATCCGGGTTGCGCGAAAATCTGGTGAGTCCGCTCTTCCATACATAAGGCTCATCCGCCATCAGCACAAACGCGCGCAGATCCGCTTTTCTCGCCACGACCTCACCGTCATCCTGTATATCCAGATCCTGAAAATCGATGACCTCCTGTGCGATAAAACGCCTTGGTTCCCTTTTCAGCAATGCGATAAAATCTGCCTTCTGTTCCCTGGTCATGCTGCTGCCGAACACGACGCCGTAACCGCCGGCCTCCGCGACATCCTTAAGTACCAGCTTGTCAAAATGTTCCAGCACATACGCCATATCGTCCTCATAAAACGGCAGATAGGTCGGCGCGTTAGATAAAACAGGTTCCTCGCCGAGATAGTATTTGATCATCTTCGGCACAAAATAGTAGATGCCCTTGTCGTCAGCAATGCCGTTTCCGGGCGCATTGAGCAGCGCGATATTTCCTTTTCTGTACACGTCAAAAATATGCGGTATTCCGATCACGGACTCCGGATTAAAATGCATGGGATCAAGATACTCATCGGAAATCCTGCGGTATACGGCGCCCACCCGCTCCCTCTTGCCCTTGTAATCGACATAATAGAGTTTATCATCCTCCACAACCAATTCGCTTCCGTTGACCAGATGCGAGCCTGTCTTTTCCGCCAGATACGAATGCTCAAAGTAAGCAGCGTTATATCTGCCTGGCGTCAGGATCACCGTATGGCCTTCAACATTCACATTGTCCAGTGTCTTTCGCAAAAGCTGCGCATAATTTCTGTTGTCCTCGAGCTGGTTATCTCGGAATGTCTTGGGACTGCTCCGTCGGCACAGCTCCCTTGCGATCATGGGATAGGACGCGCCCGACGGCACCCGCAGATTGTCCTCAAGGATATACCACCTCTCATTTTTGCCTTTTACAAGGTCGATTCCCGAGATATGGGAATAGATCTTCTTGACAGGTGTAACGCCTTCGCACTCTGGCATATAGCCGCTTGATGCGAAAATAAAATCCTCCGGGATCACCTTGTCCTTCACAATCTTCTTGTCATGGTAGATGTCATCCAGAAACAGATTGAGCGCCATGACCCGCTGCTTCAATCCCTTTTCCAGATAGTCGAACTCCTCCCGCTGAATCACCCGCGGTATAGCATCAAACGGGAACAACTGCTCCTTGAAGGTGTTGTTTTTGTAAATCCCAAATTTCACACCGTATCTGGCTAACAGTCTGTTTACATTTTCTGTGTTGTCAAGCAAATCCATCTCATACATACAACTCACGCACCTTTCTCTGTATGAAGTAACGAACAGGCAGAGGGATGGCGCCCCATGCACATAAAAAGGCGTCCTGCCCTACGCAGAACGCCTTTGTTCAAACAATGATTATGTTTTAAGTTTACACAAATTTCGCTGTTTGTCAATATTTTATTCAGAATTTGCGGAAAGAACCGTTATGGTGCACACATCTGTATTTTATATTGCACTTTTATAATAATTTCCAATACCCATTCTTCGTTGAACCAACTCTTAAAATAAGACCCTTATCTTTTCGTTGTTTAATTTTCTGAGAAACCGCTTTTCGACTAATGTTCATTTGATTCGCCATCTCTATATAGGTTACAGATAGATTTTTCCGCAAAATTTCAAGCACTTTTTGCTCATTCTCTGTCAAAGCATCAGTCACCCTTACAGTCACCTTTTCAGTCACCCTGGCAATATCAGGATTATACGGCTTTGAAGTATGTGAGCCCAGGAGTGTCTCCGCAGTCCCAACCAAAATCAAATATTGTAACATTTATCCGATCAGGCACTCCTTGCCTTTAAACGCAAACCCATACTTTCTGATCTGTTCCGGTGAATAACCAGACGATATCAGCTCTGCCTCATACTGCTTTTCCTCAATCTGTGCATGGGCGTTTGCAAGGGTATCCTCAAGCGTCCTCTCGTCCTCATCCGGATCCAATACCTTAAATTCCAGAATATAAGCTTTTTTTGCCTTATCAAGAGGTTCTATCAATACATCGTACCGTCCAAACCCGCTCTCCCTGTTGGAACGGACTTTGTAAGCATCCGAAAGATTTACCACCATGCCAAGCACAAAACCATGATAAAAACGCTCTGGTTCCGTCTGTTCGGAAGGCTTATTTCCACTATCGAAAGAGCTGAAAGTGTTTAGTGCAACCTTGTTCATGAACGTATTCATCTTCTTTACGTTATCATTTAAAAGTGATTTTATAAACTCATTGTAATATGCTTCTGCATCATTTTTGAACCAGTCTTTGACCATTTTACGGAACATGCGTTTCACTTCAAGGTTCGTGATGGTCAGTGTGTACCAGACATCACCCTCTTCTCCCACGCCCTCCTCGTCCGCATCCAGTGTCCTCACATTTAACACTTTCAGATAACCTGTTGCAAGAAAAAGACTCCACACCGCATCCGCGCTGCCGTTTAACTGGTCAAACACTATTTTTTCATCAATCTCCGCCTCAAAGCTTTTGCCCTGCAGGAGATCTTCCATTGTCTGTTTTATGCTGGGTGTCCCTTTCTGGATCAACTGATTCACAAGTCCTTTTCCGCTTGTATTTGACCAGTAGGTATCATATTTTCCCCCCCCCATTTATAAATGACACAATTGACCACGGATTGTATATATCGGCACAGACACCGAATGTAAACCCGTCGTACCATCTCTTTACTTTTTCTTTCTGCTCCCCATACCCTGCATCATCAAGCGCTGTAAAGACTTCCTCCTCTGTAAAACCGAAGGATGTCATATATTTATTAGATGTTGTAGTAATAACGTTCAGGTTGTTCATGCCTGTGAAGATGCTTTCTTTTGCAACTCTCGTTATTCCTGTAATCAATCCGCGCTCAAGGTATTCATTTGTCTTAAACGTGGAGTTGAACAGACCGCTAAAAAATCTGACCGTATCCTCCCAGTACCCGGAAATCCATGCATCCTGCATCGGCGTGTCATATTCATCCAGGATGATAATTACTTTCTGGCCATAATGACGCTGCATGAAACATGCCATCATGTTAATGGCATCCGTGGCTAATTCGCTGCTCATTCCTGGTTCTATTTCCTGATAATATCTACGTTCTTTATCATTTAACAGTTTTCCCTCTAACAGATAGTCATTTTTATTATACAAATCAGTGATTACTTTTGTGATCTTGAACAGCATCTCTTGATAGGTCGCTGCCTTTACATTGGCAAAACTTAAAAAGATTACCGGGAAAGCGCCCTGCAGCTTCCTGTACCTGTATTCCCCATCGGGAGATTTTTCCTCCCATATGGACAGGCCTTCAAACAGATCGCTCCTGCCCGCATACTTATTTGAGAAAAAACACTCCGTCATACTCATGTTCAGTGTCTTCCCGAACCTGCGCGGGCGTGTGATCAGGGTAACTTTATCTGCGCATTCCCACCATTCTCTGATAAAATCTGTCTTGTCAATATAGAAGATCTGCTGGGTTCTTACTTCCTCGAAGTTCTGATATCCAAGCCCTGCCTTGTTTTCATTCATATGGCGCCCTCCCTTATCTGATATAAATTGTTTTCTTGTTATCAGTATACACGATACCAGCTTTTTTCACAACATGAGTATGAGATATTAATTTCACCTGCCATTTTTCAAGAAATGGTGCGGTATCTGCTTTAACCATAGGTGGATATTGATTTTACGAAAAAGTCGTTCCTTTGCCTTAACTCAACCAGATCAATTTACTATCATTCTTAACAGCTTCACTGGCAACATCGTTCTTTTTTGCATTCTCTCCCGATCTGCTTATTCAAAATATTCAAGAATGTCCGTTATCACTTGTTCCCTGTCCTTTATATTGCATATTACCGAAAAGAAAAAGGATTGTCTCAAATTCAGTTAGCGGATCAAATTGATATCAGCCGTACTCATATGTCACGAATCGAGAATAACGATTGCGCAGTTTCTCTTGATGTCATTTTTAGTATTGCAAAAGCATTGGATGTTCCAGTTCACAAATTATTTGAGTTTCGTTGAAATCCCCTTCCGCTTTTCCTTGACCCAACTTTCATAAGGTGCTATATATAACAAAAAAGAGTTCTAATATTAAGTATTTAAGGAAAAACTTGCAGCCAGTGGGAGGAATAGAATGATATAAACCACTAGACGGGGAAAGAAAAATCTGATAGCATTGGTTCCATGAATGATATTACACAAGAATGGACAAGGACAAAAGGAACAAAAGGGACTGTCGCAGAAAGACAGGAATACATAGTCAATGGCACGACATACAAGGTAGACGGAAAACATGTCATACTTCGTCCAACAGAGCAGGAAAGGAAGATCGCTGCAATTTTAAGCGGGAAGTATGGAAAACATATTGAATTTGTACCGCAAGTGATGACTCCACAAGGCATACAAACGCCAGACTATTTGGTTGATGGGGAACGTTTTGACTTAAAGTCTCCAACCGGAAGAAGTAAAGATTTGCTTTACAATGTGGTGTCGAAAAAAATGAAACAGGCGTCAAGTTTTATTTTTGATGTCACAGATTGCCCCCTGTCAAAGGATGCGGTTATAAAACAGGCAGAAGCACTTTATTTTTCCAGACACACACGTTTTGTTGATAAGATTGTGATAATGAACAATGGCGAAATATTAAAAGTATATTGCAGGTAATAAGAAAGACCATCTTCCCGCCCGGTCAACCGATTCAATGAATCGGGACAAATGGGGGCAGGAGATGGTCTTTGCTTAATTAGTTTATACTATACTTCTGAAAAAAATGCAAGCTTTGACGCTTAGATTTTGTTAAAGTTCAGTGCAGGACTTTGCACTGTGCTGCAAGACCCACTGCGCCCTATTTTATAGGAAACAGTGGGTTATGATACAAAAGCTTTACCGCAGCAGCGGCACATTCCCCGTCAGCTTATTGACTTTCTTTTTGGCACCGCAGATCGCAATTCCCAGATAATTGAGCTCTGGCCCGGATGCCTTGCTCATCTTTTCGATAAATTCCTCATACGTCTTGCATCCCTGCGCCAAGTCAGAGAAGTCAACCACCGACAAACCCGAAAATTCCGGTTCGTATAATCTCTCCCTGATTGATTTGATCAGCTTGGAATCTCCCTTTAGGATGGGAACGGGAAACTCAATAATACCCTGGTGCCTTTTACCTGATCTGTCACACACATCCCTGCCAACCAGCTCTGGTCTCTCCTTTCCCAGCGTAATACCCATAATGGCAGCCGTGTTTGCTATGATTCCTAACGGCAGCTTCTCATCAATCACCATGACACATTTTTCACTCTGCGGATCCATATCCATATCCATCTTCCTCCTCCTGACGCCCGCCCCTGTTGTTCGGCGAGAAAATCTCATTATAGCAGCCGGGTGTAAGCCCGATAAAGCTGTTAAAATAATTCGTAAAATGACTCTGATCGGCAAATCCGGTCTGTATCGCCGCATCCACCGGCGCCATCCCCTGCCCCAACAGTTTCTTCGCTTCGCTGATGCGGATTGTCTCCAGATACCGGTATGGCGTGACGCCTTTTGACTTCGTGAAGGCGCGCAGCAGCGTCGATTTGCTCAACCCTGTATACCGGCAGATCTGATCCAGATAGATGCGCTCGGCAAAATGCTGTTTCATGTACTCACAGGCCAGCTCGATCTCCTGTCTGCACTCCGGGATACAGCATTCAAACGGCTGCCCATACTGTTGGATCAACATGGAGATCAGGAGCAGCAATTTTTCCTCCTTCCCAAAGTCCCCCATCCCTTTCATAACCATCTCATGCAGCGGGCGCAGACAGCTCACCGCCTCATCGTCCATAATGACATTCTCGGAAAATCCGGGAAGCTTCCGCTCACCGGTCACTTCCTCCGCCAAATCCAGCATGACTTCCCTGGAAATATTAAATCCCCGGTAATCAAACTGCTCGCCGTCGCTCTGCGTACACGCATGGTTGTCTCCTGGATTAAACAGCAATATGCAGTCTTTCTCGATGACATATTCCCTGTTCTTGCAATAGAGCATCCGCCGCCCGCCCTCGACAAACCCAATCACATAGTATTCCTCATGAAAATGGTTTGGAAACGGCTGCACGATTCCTTCGAAATGATATGCTTCCAGCCTTAACTCCTCATCGTACACAACTGTCCTGACTTCCTTTTGCATGCCATCCTCCTTCCTTTGCACAGCATCATTCCCCTTTGTAGGTACATTTCCTATTGTAGTCCGAAAATCAAGTGCAGT
The DNA here is from genome assembly GCA_002491195.1 of Lachnospiraceae bacterium UBA7179. Lineage (GTDB taxonomy): Bacteria > Bacillota > Clostridia > Lachnospirales > Lachnospiraceae > COE1. Next base: position 36,198 of record DKVL01000020.1, on the reverse strand, counting down.
CTTGTAAAATATCTTCATTTTTAATATCTCAAAACTTTACTCAAAAAGTCAAACCTGACACGGTTTCCTCTGCTATAATGGTATCACGATATCGGAAAGGGGGAACGGACGATGCAGCGGATCGAACTATTAATGACAGCACTTGAATACATTGAGATCCATCTGCGCGATGAGATCAGGACTGAGGACATCGCGGCCGCCTGCTTCTGCTCCAAGTCCACCCTCGAAAAACTGTTTCGCCGTGTACATAACATTTCCGTCCACGAGTACATCGTCCGCAGACGGATGACGCTGGCTGCAAAGAAATTGTCCACTCAGCCGGAACTGCCCATTCTGGACATTGCCGTGGAATATGGTTATAGCACACACGAATCCTTTGCACGTGCATTTGAACAGGTATGGAACTGTAGACCTTCTGAATTTCGCACCGCGAAATTCACAGAATTATTTCCGAGGTTTCATGAACCTCCACAGAAAGGGGACAATTACGTTATGCAGAGACGACACGTAGATATCAATGAACTGTATGATCTGTTTCAGGAGAGAAAGGACTGCTTTTTCGTCCTATGCGACATCAAACATATGATAGCGATCAATGACATCTCCAGAAAAGCAGGAGATCTGGCAATCTTAGAGCAGATGCGGCGCATGACTGCGGCGTCGGGTGAGGAGGACATCACATTCCGCATCGGCGGCGATGAATTCTGTATCCTGACAGGCAGCAGCGATCAGGCTTACGCAGAGCAGATTGCTGAGAAAATCCGCAGCATGAACGGGCAGACGTTCTCTTATGAAGATCAGGAAATACCGCTAACCCTGTATGTCACTACGGTCAGCATCAAAGAATGTAACCGCTACGACGAAGTTTTTGCCGGACTGCACAATGCACTCAGGGCAAGCAAAGCCTAGACGCAAAGCCCCGCCTTTTTCGGCGGGGCTTTGTGTATTATTCATTCTTTGCGCGAAGCTTTTCTATATACTCCTGCAATTCTTCCATTGTCTGGATCTTACTCAAAGCATCTATGATCACTTGACGCTCCAGCTTTTCAGCCAATTCTTTTATGATTTCTCCCTGTGATGGCAAATCGCTCCACCTCCTCTGCATTTTATTACAATGGTTTGTATCTATTTAGATTATAACATAAGATTCAGGTAAAAATCTATATGAAGTTTAATAGTAAAAACGCTCACGCCGCAGCAACTTGACAAATTCAAAAACCTTTTTCCCATCCACATCAAATGGAAACAAAAAAGAGAATCCGATTTCCTCCTCATCACTTTTTGCGATGTTGTCCTTCAAATCCTGTACAGTCTGCCCTGCGTGATAAAAATCCGCGAGATAATCTTCCACTCCATATGCTTCAAATTCATACTGCACTATTTTATCGTAGGAATATTCCAGTGCGGTTCTTCTCTTCAACTTCGTCGATACTGTTACCGTATCAAACGAGATTTCAATATCACAATATCCCTTTACACTAATGACTGGTATGGGATAGGAAGCCCTGGACCAATTTCCGTCCTCATGCTTATTATAATGATTATTATACCAACCGGATTCTATTTCAAATATCCTGTGAAACAAAGCATGGACAAGCTCCGCCTCCTTCATTTCCAATTCATGATATGCAGTATTGATCTCTTTCAGTAAAGTCTCCCGATCCATATCATTCTCCTTTTTTTCGTAAAAATATCTGTTACCAAATCGGACGTTCACCAGAGCATGTTTGAAAAAACTTTCTGACAGAACAGTTTAAAGTTACTATTTTGCCTGACACAAAATCGTCTCCTGAAAAAATCGTACTGCATTTGTCATCACATTTCAACAATTATTTTTGTAATACGCCTCCTGTGCGCTGTACAATTCGCAGTATGTCCCCTTGTTTGCCAGGAGTGTCTCATGGCTTCCCTCCTCCAGTATGCGCCCGCCGCCGAGCACCACGATCCGGTCACAGAATTTGCAGCTGCTCATGCGATGGGAGATGTAGATTGCCGTCTTATTCTGAATCAGCGCGTTAAAATTCTCATAGATCTCCGCCTCCGCGAGAGGGTCAAGAGCGGCCGTAGGTTCGTCCAGAATGATAAACGGGGCGTCCTTGTACAGTGCCCTCGCGATCGCCACCTTCTGCGCCTCACCGCCCGAGAGCAGTACACCCTGTCCGTTCTCGTGCCCGAGCAGTGTCCTCTGTTTCTGCGGCAGCTCCTGCACACGCTCCCAGATACCGGCAAGCTTCAGCGCCCGCTGCAGCCTGCCCTCATCCACCTGCTCGCCGGAAGCGACATTTTCATCCAGCGGGAAATCATACAGATGAAAATCCTGGAACACAACAGAAAAAATCCTGACATATTCCCTGTAATCATACTTTGCAATATTGATGCCGTTCAGTCGGATCTCTCCCTCCGTCGGTTCGTACAGACGGCACAAGAGCTTGACCAGCGTCGTCTTTCCTGCGCCGTTCATGCCTACAAGTGCAAGCTTTTCACCGATATGAAATGTCATTGAAACATCCTTTAAGATATCCTGCGATGTTCCCGGATAGCGAAAACTGACATGCGATAGTTCCAGCAAATACTCGTTGTCATCGCGCTTCTCAATCGGCAGTGTGCCGTCATAATGCATATTCGGACGCGTGATAAACTCCTCGTAAGTGCCCAGATACTCATTCATATAATTGATTTCCTGATACTTGCCAAGCAGTCTTTGCATCCCGGCAACCATGGTGATGACTGCGCCGGCATACATGGTCACTTCCCCGATGGTAATACTTCCCGCAATCGCTTTTGCCGCAATGCAGATATAAGTCACCGCCGCAAACATCTGCGCTGCAAAGGCTGGCACCGCCTGGCATTTCCCACTGTAGCAGCCGCACTCTGTATACATTCTCCCCACTGTGCGGAAACCTTCAGTCTTTTTATAAAGATAATCTTTCAGTCCAAAAAGCCGGATATCTTTCACGTAAGTCTCCCTGTTAATCAGGTTAAGCAGATATGCAGACAGTGTGTTAACCTGTTCGTTTTTGAGCTCCGTCGCTACCCGGAATGCGCCTTCTTTTTTCGAGAAATAATTGCTCAGAACCATCACCAGCGCAAATATCAAAATCATCAGTACAGGCAGAAATACCGACACCGCCATCTTTTCCTTCTCCCTGTCCGTCCGGACAAAGAGCACCAGCACAAAACCACATGCAAAGGCGATTCCCGCAAGCTCCTGAAAAAACGCATAGATTTCCAGTAGCTGACGCTCCACACCGCCCATTCCCTGTTCTCCTGCGCGCACCCTGCGAAACGCCTCCAGCGTCTCTGTCCGGTCAATCATCTCGTATTCCATGGAAAACGCCTTCTGCGCAGTCCTCTTCTTAATCTCGTCCGCACAGGGCTTACAATAGTGATGCACGATCCTTTCACAGCCCCTTGCCGATAGTTTCAGCACCAGCGTCACAGCCACCATCCACACCACAAATATGACAGCCGTGTCATAATTTGCAAGCACAAGACAGTCTAAAATATCCGCATAAAAAATACTGTTCACATATGGCACTGCCGCCGCAGTCAGGACGCCGAGAACAATCGCTGCCTTGATCGTCCGATAACCCTTTGTCTGAAATATGATATAATGCCACATCTCCCGGATTGACATATTCTTCTTCATGATAAAGTTCCCCCATTTCCGATCATTCAACTCATTCATCATCAATCACAACGCATGGCTCCCATTTCTTATAATCAGATGCACGGCGCAAAGGTTGCGCCCAACTGCAGCCCCAAAACGGCAGCAGTCAATCTTTTCTACCATCCACATAATATCTACTCTGCACCTGAAACATTTCGTAATAAGCGCCCTGCTCCTGCATGAGTTCCTCATGTGTTCCCTGTTCGCAGATACGTCCCTCCGAGAGAAAAATAATCCTGTCGCAGAATCTGGTGGACGCAAGCCTGTGTGAGATAAAGAGCACACTCTTCCCCCGCAGCAGCGTCTGGTACTTTTCATAGATCTCTGTCTCCGCCAATGCATCCAATGCCGCCGTCGGCTCATCGAGCATGACAAGCGCCGCATCCCGGTAAAGCACCCTTGCAAGCAGAAGCTTCTGCATCTCACCGCCAGAAAGCGCAATGCCGTCCGGCGCGATATCTTTACCAAGATAAGTGTCCAGTTGCCCTGCAAGACTCCTGACCTTCTGGTCAAGTCCCACCCGCATGAGCACCTGCCACACGCTCTCCTGGTCATACGATTCTGACAGCGCTATATTTTCGGCAATATTATAGGAAGTCTGAAACGGCTCCTGAAAAACAGCTGCCTGCTTTGCAAAATAGCTTTGTCTGTCCAGCTCCCGCGTGCTGACACCGTTGACATACACAGTGCCTGACGTCGGCAGATACAGTCCGGACATCAGCTTCACGATCGTTGTCTTACCCGCGCCGTTCACACCGACAAGCGCAAGCTTCTCCCCGGGCTCCAGACGAAAACTGACATCATGCAATGTTTCCTCCTCTGCGCCGCAATACCGATAACTGACATGGTCAAACACAATCCCAATATCCGTCCATGCAGAACAATCCGCCATATCATCCGATGTTTTCTCCTCCTCCAGGGCAAGATAACTGCGCAGTTCATTGATCATGTCACTATCATGTCTGACAGCGACCAGGCTTCTGCTGATCATGCCGATCCAGTTGGAAAATCCGGCGACCAGCCCAAGATAAAAGACAAACTCCGAAATTCGCATACCATGGGAAAGCTGCAGGATCAGATATAGATAACAGATCAAATCACGCACAGCATCCAGAATCGTGTCCAGAATATTGCTGCCATAAGAGCGCATGTCCCAATGAAAATAAAGCTGCCGGCATTTCCTGATCGCGATGTCGAACTTTTCGATAATCCAGTTCTCCAGCCCGAACATCCGAATGTCCTTGCCGCCCTGCACGTCATCCACTTCACGGTTAATATAGTGCATTGTCATATGGTGCTCAGCGAGCGGATCTTTGATCTTCTGGTAATAGCGCGTCACTGTGTACGCTGCCGCCGCGCTCACTGCAGACATTCCGATGAGCATCAGCAGAATTTTCCAGTTCATGCTGCCCACAAGCAGCGCATAGACCATCAATCCCAGAACGCTTTTCAGCAATTCGGTATTTTGGCGGAAAAATCCCTCCACCCCCAAGTCGTTCGACCATATACCATCCGTTGCTCTCTCCTTTAATTTGCGAATCGCAGGATCCTCATACTGCTCCATGCTGATCGTCAGATCCTTCTCAATCCAGTCCATGATAAACAGCTCCGTCCTCGCCTCGATATACTGTCCATCATTGCGTGCCTCCAGATAACCTTTGATCATGTTCAGAACCCCATAACCAGCAAATGCCATCAAGACCTGAAAGCCAAGGCTCCGCATGGAAATCCCCTGCTCAAGACGTCCTATGATCATGGAAGTGACCGCCATTCCCACAACCGGTACAAATACATAGAACACTGCCTCCGCAATGGTACAGAGAACGATCTTTTTCTTCTTTTTCCACAGCGGTTCATATGCATATCGGTAATTGCTCCAGATAGAATACTGTTTCATGGTTCTTTCTCTCCTTCGTTTTTCTACCTTACCATTCTTTCCATTCATGCCCCTTAGGCCCCTTAGAAAATCTTTTCACACTTTCCCCATTTTTGCACAAAAAAGGCACAGACGGTAAAAATCTGTACCTGAATGGTATTGCAGTCTTTTATAATGGCAGCATGATCTCTGTCACAAAGACGCCCGGCTCGTTCTTGCGGTTGATGTAGCCGTCGTATTTGTCGACGATATTGTTGATCCGTTTCAGTCCATGACCATGGTTGCCGCGCTTTGTCGTGATGTACTCCTCGTCAAATTTCCGCACGACTTCGCTCGTCGCATTGCTGACCGAGAGATAGAGCTGCCTGCGCAGGATACCGATATAAAGCCGGATAAACTGATCCTCGGGCTCGACTTTCTCACACGCCTCCACCGCATTGTCGATCAGATTGCCAATGACAACACACAGATCAATATCGGACACGGCAAGCTCCTTTGGAACTGTCGCCTTGTAGTCCACCCGTATCCCTTTCTTGATCGCGAGGGAAATCTTGGAGTTTAAGATGGCGTCCGCATTGATATTTCCGGTGTTAAAGAGCAGATTGATATCGTCCAGATCCTGCTCGAGTCTGTCCAGATAGGCTCGAGCTTCATCCAGATTGTCCATCGCCAGATACGCCTTGACGGACTGCATATGGTTGTGGTAATCATGCCGCCAGCCCCGCATCGTGAGATAAATATTGTGCACTTCATCGACCTCATTTTTCAGAAGTTTATTCTGGTACGCTGCGATCTGCCTTGCGTAAATCCCGTCCAGGATACGGTACAGCAGATACGCCATCAATATCAAAAGTAAGAGGATTGACAGAATCATTATTATCGTATTCATAAACATTCTCCATACCGCCTGCAGTTACCCCGCAGCCATAGCCTGGGTCCAGTAACTATACACGATCACCACACATATGATACCAGGAATAAAAAACAGAAACCTCACACATTTCGGTTTTACCCGCACAAATAAAAAGCTAAAACCATTCGCCGCCAAAAGCGGAAGACATCCGAATGTCAACGCCATGCCAGCCCAATCCCACGCCTCACCAGGGAGCATCGCATTCGGATTTACGATCGTAGTGTCATGGGTAAGATATGGAATCGCAAAATAAATAAGACAGATAACGCCGATCACATTCATAATGATAATAAACAATGACCATATTTTGTTATCTCTCATAAATTATTTTCCTCCAGTTCTTAACAGTTCCTTACTCCTTATAATATTGTATGAACCGCTCATTTAGTTCCTGATAGGAACTGCGGCTGACTGGCAAAGCTGTCCCATCGGAGAGCGTACATTCCGCGCGGCTGATCTTCTCGACATACGCCAGATTCACCACAAAGCTCCTGTGGCATTTTACAAACAGCTCTTTCTGGTGCAGCATTTCCACGACTGCTGCCAGGCTCTCCTTGATGCGGACTGCGGAATCGTCATGCAAATGAAGCTGCGTATAGTGTCCCAGCACTTCTATATAGCAGATACTGCTCTCTGCAAGTTTCCTGTTGACGCCTCTCTCCTCAACGGTGATGCAGACCGCATCCTGTGCGTCCCTTTCCTTCTCAGCCAACAGCTCATCAAGCAGGCCGCAGAGCTTCTCCATCGTGACCGGCTTGAGCAGATACCGCACCGCGCGCACCTCATAGCCCTCAACGGCAAACGACTTGTCCGCTGTCAGGAAGGCGACCGGAAGCTTTTTATCCTTCTCTCGGATCGCGCGCGCAAGCTCGATGCCGTTCATCCGCCGCATCGCAATATCCAGAAAAACGATGTCATATGGATAGTTGTCATTCTTAAACAGAAACTCCTCCGCGCTCTCAAATAAAAGAACCTCCGCCGTTATCCCCCGGCTTTCTGCCCACCGCTCGACCATAGTACGGATAAGTTCGGCCTGTGCAGTTTCATCCTCACAATATGCGATCCGTATGATATCTCACCTCGATCTATCAAACCAATATAACCTTCTGTGTCCCTATATCCCTTTTTCAATTACTGTGATATTCCGAAACCAGTTCCTTACCATATATATAGCTGTCAAAACAGCTATCCATATGATATTTTCTGAACATGGTCTTTTTCTCAACCGCAAAGCCAAACTTGCAAAGCAACAGATTCGATGGTACGTTGTCAACAGCGACCTCTGCTGTCACTTTCTCAGCACCCCGCATTTTCATCCAGTCAAGCATCAGCGAAAGCACTTCACTTCCATATCCCTGTCTCCAGAATTTCTTGTGAATACAATAGCCGATGTCATAGATTCGTCCCGTTTCATCTGGAAACATGCAGCACGAACCCACACGCTCTCCTGTGTCCGTAAGCTCAATGACAAGATAATAGCCCGATTGACTTTCCCCAAGTGTATCGAGGGCTTTCTGAAACTTCTCATCGACATACTCCCTCGTCGGATCGCTTAAATACTTTCCGTTTTCCTTATCAAGCCACATATCCGTAAGAAAACTAAGATCGGATTCCTTATAATCCCTTATTCGTATAAGGCTGCTGTACAAATCTGTCTGTATCTTCATTTATGCTCCAATCCTCCAAAAAAGAAACAGTTCCTTTTCCTTCCAAAGTACCTAGTACTCCATCCGGCTAAAAATTGAAGTCTGGGACTGCCTGTTCCGCACCATTGCGTCGTTAAAATTTCTAGACGATGCCACCGCATCGCCGTCGAAATTTTGCCTAGCACTGGCACAAAACATTCAGCCCCATACTCCAATTTCTATCTGGATGGAGCACTAGAGCGCACCTTGAGTATCAGAATTTTATCAAGCGCTTTAATGAAAAGCACCTCCATTTTACATACATTTTTTAACCATTTCTGCATCATTGAGTGCTAAATCCAGTAGCCGACTTAAAATTTTTGAGTAACCTACACCCAGTGATTTCACCTTTTTCATACTACTCGGGGATAGCTTGATTGTCACGGAATCCATTCTGTGAAACTGCTTTAGCATTTCGTCTGTCATTTCTGGACAATCGTCATCAAAACATATTGGCATCTTTTCAGCCGCTTCCAGCTCCTCAATTTCTTCAGGTGTCAGCTCTGCTGGTAAACTATTCATCATAACTTTCGCCACATTCATACCTCACTTTCTCAAGCTCTGTTGCACGTCTGGCAGAAATAATATGTACTACATTATTCTTGCGAAAAGTGCATACCACAAAAAGAACTTTTCCTACCTTCCCCAAAACATCATATCGCTCTTCCCACGAATGTTCTTCATCATATCGTATTAATTTATTCTTATCTGCAAATACCTTCGAAGCAGTTTCAAAACGAATCCCATGCTTAACAAAATTGGAAGTTGCTTTTTCCTCATCCCACTCAAAAACTACACTTTCATAATCTAAATCAAAGTATTCATACACTTTTAACCTCCACCTCTCTCCAGCACTATGTTCCGAATCAGGAAAACACTTCCTCCCCTGCTCAAAAGCTTGTTGCATAAAAATATTGTAACATGAACATAAATGATATTCAACGTTGACTTTGTTCAGCGTCGATCATTTCCCAGACACACCCTTTTTCGAAAAATCATATAATATGATAAATGATATCTCGTTACGCTCATGATATAACAGACTTCACACCCACAGGAGGATTTCCCATGTACGAACCATGCAGTTTCAGCAGTTCTACCAAAGAGTACCTGTCTGTTTTCTATGACATTTTAGATCATATGATCCAGGGAATGGAGGGCGCCTGTCTCACGGACAGCATCTCTCAAAACTTCATCGTACAGATGATCCCCCACCACCGAGCAGCGATCCAGATGTCCGAAAATGTCCTGAAATACACCACCTGCGATGCATTGCAGCAGATTGCATCAAACATCATCGCCGAGCAGACGAAAGGTATCCGTGAGATGCAGAATATACTGTGTATCTGCAAGACGCAGAAAAGCTCCTGTCAGGACATCAATTTATACCGACGGGAGCTTCAAAATATCATTCACACGATGTACACCGGCATGAACACCGCCTGTTCCACCGACAATATCAGCGACAACTTTATGCGGGAGATGATTCCGCATCATCAGAGCGCGATCGCAATGTCCCTAAACGCACTGCGCTACTGCATCTGCCCAGAACTTGTACCGATCTTAAACACCATCATCACCTCGCAGGAAAAAGGCGTCAAAGAGATGCAAAAGCTGCTATCATAACAACTTACGGACAATCCGCCATATCGTTTCATAGGACAGCCGATATGGCGGATCACCTGTTCCGAATTATATTCTAATATCTTGCACAAAGCTTTCTATGATCCGATTCACGACATCACTGTTGTCAAAATTAGAATTGTGCGCCGCATCGGGAATCCTGTACAGCGGAAATCGTGTCTTGCGATGCCACGCGTCACAGTACTGCTTCACTTTCCCTGTCCTGTCATGCTCTCCTACGAGAATAACAGTCGGGCAAGTGATCTCGAGATCACAGTTTTCTTCCAGAAATCCCGCAAAACCGATTCCCATGAGATGGCATAACTCTTTCTTCGAATAGGGCTGCAAGGCCGTCAACATATTCTGGCAGGCAGCTTCTGTATGGGTGCAGGATTTTGCGATCGACTTCACCAGCAGCTTGTGTGGAAAGCACAGCGACATCCACTCAACCTGACGCAGCCACCATACATCGGACTTCGAATAATAATCCAGTCCAAAAGGACAGGTATCAATTCCCACAAAAGCCTTTACCGCATCCGGGTACAATTTCATGTAAGTCTGTGCGATATAGCCGCCCATGGACTGCCCTATGAAAATAGTGTTCTTCAAATTTTCTTTCTCTAATATATCTTTCAGATTTTCTGCGGCACGCGCATAGGTAAAGCCTTCGTATGGACGCGATTTTCCATGAGCTGGCGCATCCCAGCAGAAAATATTGCATCGCCCTTCAAAATAAGCAACCTGTCTCTCGAACAAAGTATGGTCTGCCGTAAGACCATGCAGAAAAACAAGCGTGCACTCGGACTGGCACCGCCTTACCCAATAGACAACCGAACCGTAATCCGTACCGAACCGATTCTGCTGCATCGTGTCAAATATTCTTTCTGCCATTGTTTCCTCCCCCTCGTGCCCCTATAGGAGCTGTTCACTTGTTACTATTCACGGCCAGGGGGCCGCTCATAGTAACGATTCGGGGCGATATTCAGAGTTTTGCTTCGCAAAAATCGCCCATTTTGCAAAGCAAAATTTTCACTCCTGAATCATGTTCTCACGGAATGCGCAGTTCAGCGCATTCCTGACCCGTGAAAAGTAACGTTCACTTTCAATATTTCTCAATCTTTTATTGAAAACATACACAATATTGTGTATACTAATGTTATTAGAGGAGGTACATCATGAGTCCCAGACAGACAACGATTAAAACACTTGAAGCTTCTGGCTACTGCCTAAAACGACATGGTACCAACCATGATATCTACTATAATCCTGACACTCATAGTACCATACCTGTAAAGCGTCATGATTTCAACGAAAATGATATGAAATACATATTGAAAGAGGCTAATATCATTGGAAAACATTTACTTTTCATTGCCTTCGAGGAGGTCTATTATGTTTTATATTTATACTGCTATCTTTACACCAATGGAGACCGGCTCTGGATATTATGCAAAAGTTCCTGATCTTCCAGGCTGCATCACCACAGGGAAAGATATCGCTGATGCCATGAATCAGATTACCGATGCCATGAATGTCTGGCTTGTCGTTGCTGAGGACGAAAATATCGAGATTGCCCCGCCAACTCCCCAGGAACAACTTCGTCTATCTGCTGATGCCATCTGCTCCCTCATTACTGCAGATACCATTGAATACCGCGCGCGCACTGATAACCACTCCGTCCGCAAAAACGTATCACTCCCCTGCTGGATGGTCAATCTCGCTGACAAACGTGGAATCAACTGTTCACAGGTTCTTCAGGACGCATTGCGCACTATTCTTGATACACCGGCCTTAGCCAAACCTCAATAACCAAAGAGACCACCTTTCCCCATTCACAACATTCTATGCATAACCCCTATAGAAAAATAAGATTGACTTGATTATACATTGTTCTGCATCATCAAGTCAATCTTTTACCGAATACGCTCCATCCACACCCTGCGCCTGAAAATTACAATTGATATCCCCAGCCGGACACACTCCTCCAAGGACAATATAAAATAGACATACTGCACATCCAGGTTCCACACAAAGGCGCTCAACAATCCCAGTGGCACGCCGAACACCCATGTCCCAATCAGGTCGATCCACATGGTATACGCTGTCTTTCCCCCGCTTCGGATAATCCCTCCGCCCAATATCATATTCAATACCTTAACCGGTGCAATAACAGCGATCGCGATCAACAGACTCCTCGTGATTGCCTGCACGGACGGCTCCACATTGAAGATTCTCACATAGAACGGACTGACAGCCACCAGTGCCACAGACAACACTATGGATGCAGCAAGACCATATATCATCAGTTTTTTTGACTCTGTATATGCCTGTTCATATTTTCCAGCGCCAAGAGATTTTCCGATCAAAATACCTGCGGCCTGCGACAAACCACTCAGCGCACCGATCACGATTGTCTGAACTGGTATTGTCATCGTCATCGCGGCGCAGGCGTCCGTTCCGATATTCCCATAAATTGCCGTATATACGTTCTCTCCCAGACTCCATAAAAACTCACACAGCAGCATTGGACAAAGAATTTTCAGATATTGCGCTCCATAGCTGGTCAGGCCATCTGTTTCTCCTGCTACGCGCTCCCCGTTCCCTTCCTCCTGACCGACCGTGCCCATTTGAGCAGGTTCCTTCCCCCTGTTCTCCTTCAAACACAGGAAAATGAGAAGAACCATACAAGATACCGCCTGCGCCACGACGCTTGCAAGCGCAGCCCCCTTCACTCCCATTGCAGGAAAGATCCACTTTCCAAAAATCAGTAAATAATTCAATCCTGTATTCAACACCAGTGCAAAAATACTCGCATAAAGCGGCTGCGTCGCCTTCTCCCTACAGCGAAGCATCGTTGCTGCAATGAAACTGACCGCCATCGGCAGAAAAGATATCGCATAGATCCGCAGATATTGTACAGCCAATGTCCTTGTCGCCTCATCTTTTGTGTAGAGCGCCATAATCTTATCTGGAAATACCACACTCAGCACCGTAAAAACTACTGCCAGTCCGACAGACATTGCCATATTGATCGAAAAGTTTTTTGCAGCCGACCTCTCATCCTTTCTCCCCAAATACTGCGAGATCATAATTCCAGCCACCGATGCGATCGCAGCAAGCACAACGGAATACAGCGAAGCAAACTTTCCTCCCAGACCGATTCCGGCAATACTGCCGCTTCCAAGCTGTCCGATCATCACCTGGTCGATCACGCTGAACGAGGACTGCAGCAGAGACTGCAATGTCACAGGCAGCGCTATTTTAAGCACTATTTTTTCAAATGTTTCTTTCTTGAAATCACAATCATAATTATCCATGTTCCCCATCCTTCTACTGTTATAGCAATTTGGTTCCTTTTTCGTTTTATTCCTTTTCATCGGACTTTTTACATAGGCCGTGAGAAGAATGCCTGCCCTTTGGCATTCTTCAGTGTGATAAAAGTCTGCTATGCAGACTTAGAACTTCTCCGCGAAGCAGCCTTTGCTGCGAGTGGCTAGAAGTTCTTCTCACACTTCCTGTCATGCCGCCATCAGCGGCACAAACACTCTCCCTCTCAACCAGAAAAACAGGCAATTTCACCTCTGCACACTCCTGCGTCCCCACTCGCAGATCCTGCAATGCTCCAACTGCGGTCTTCGCCCGCATCTCTGCGTCCTGCCTTACTGTGGTCAGCGCCGGACTGCAGAAATTGCACAGCGGACTGTCATCAAACCCCACAACAGAGATATCCTCTGGCACCCGTATTCCCTTTCCCTGCAGATAGCGTATCAACTCAACCGCATAAAAATCCGACACCGCAAAGACCGCGGAATACTTCAGGATCTCAGCCAGCTTCTCCTGATAAAAATGCATTCGTTCCCTCTCCTGCTGCGGAATCTGCATAAAATGAACGCCCTCCTGTCCCATGGCAGACTCACAGCCTTTTATGCGCTCTAAATCCATACAGATATCATTATCCGCAATACACAGCACCTTATCATGTCCCATACTCTTCAAATACGTTCCCACCTGATAACCGCCATCATAGTCGTCAATCAACAGATTCACAAGCCTGTCGATGCCATGCGTCTCCTGAAAATACCCATCATATATCACAAACGGAATATGCATGGATTCCCGCAGTTTCTTATAATCCTGCTCGCAAAATCCGATGATCACCAGCCCGTCCATATTCCACATCGATGCAAACCGTACGATATCATCCGATCTTTTGGTCACTTTGAGCATCATAAAATAACCAGCCGCATCAATCTCCTTCGACAAGGCATTGATTGACGATGCGATAAAACCATCCTCCAGGACATGACCTTCGTACTTATCATGATCATTCACGACAACGCCGATGATCCTGGAATCGTTCTGTGCCAACAGAATGCCCGCCATGCTTGGGAAATATCCCCTCTTTTCCACAAGCTCCAGGACACGCTTTGCCGTCTCGTCCGATATTTTTTTCGTCTTCCCGTGAATCACATTGGACACCGTTGCCGTGCTAAGTCCCAACTCCTCTGCGATGTCCGCTATCCGAACCCGTTCGTTTTCCATCAATACCACCCCCGCTTTTCTCGCACATTTGCCGGAAAGCATTTTTCATACACGCTCTAGTATAATAAAAAAGAGTTGTTTTTTCAAAGGTTAAACGCATAACCCCGCACAAAAAAACAACTCTCTTTTTGCATATATTGTACAATTATATTTTGATCCCAGTCCACTTCCCCGCCCGGAACCGTATGGAGGCAAAGAGAAATCGTGAAATCTGGTCCGCCAGCACGCCAAGCCAGATTCCGGTGATTCCCCATCCAAGTACGATACCACACAGATAGGAGAACAGCGTTCTGATCACAGTGACACTGATCGTTGACGCCATCGCCGTGTAAGTCGTATCGCCCGCACCCCGAAGACATCCCATGTAAATAACCTGCGATACCTGAAAGAGTACGATTATGATAATGACATGGATAATCCGCACGCCATACGCCACGATATGATCTTCCTCAAAAAATAACCTGTACAGCGTCTCTCCTCCAAAGAGATAAATCACAGCCAGCGCCACCGAGATACACATGCCGATGCGCCTGCACACTTTTCCATACTCCTTGGCCTTGTCCGGAAGTCCCTCACCCAGACTCCTGCCAATCAGCGCAACCGCCGCCACCTGCATTCCATCGCCGAAAGAAAACGTCAATCCCAATATATTCATGCCAACCTGATGCGCTGCCATCGCGTCCGTTCCCATGCCCGCCGCCATCATCGCCGTGGACATGAAACCGATACGCATCAGCACCTGCTCGATAAAGACCGAATACCCCACCTTGACAATATGCACCAAAGTCTGCGCAGATGCCTTTATTTTGGTCTTGATAATATATGGGAAGCTCACAAAGTTGTCCTTCGGGAACAACGAGCACACACTCATGACACACGCCACCACCGTACCAAACACAGTAGCGATCGCTGCCCCGTGAATGCCGAGCGCCGGAAAGCCCAGATGACCGTTGATCAGCAGATAATTGCCGATCACATTCACGACATTTGACGTAATATTGGTCCGCATGGCAATGATCGTGTTGCCAGCTCCACGCTGTGCAGCATTGATACCCATGGAAACCACATTAAAAACCATACCGCCCATAATAATCCGAAAATAAATGACAGCCGTGTCATGTGTGTCCTGCGCCGAACCGCAAAAATGGATAATCTGATTGGCAAACGCCACACACAACACAGATACCACTGCCACAGACACCAGTATGAACAGGAGTGCCGTCAGCAAAATCCGATTTGCCTCGTCCTTTTTCTGCTCGCCGCGCCGCCTTGCGACAAGCGCCGATATGGAAACATTCATTGCAATAAAAAGTGCCATCCCCATAAATTTCGGCTGCGTCGTAAGCCCCACTGCTGCCACCGCATAAGAACCGATCGAGCTCACCATCAGCGAGTCGATCATGCCCGCCAGCGACACAAAGAAGGACTCGCACACCGCAGGCCACGCCATATGTAAGGTCTCCTTCACGATACTGTCCGACGCACCGTTTTTCATTTCCGTCTGCCCTCCTCATCGGCATAAACAATCCGTGAAGAACGCTGCCCTGTGCGTTCTTCACACTTCCACCCATTTATACAATATTGTATTCCATCATCTCATAGACCAGCCGCGAACCTTCCACAATCTCCGCTGGGAGCAGCGCCCGCGCAACGCACTTAAGTTCGTCAGACGCGTCATCTTCTTTCTTCAGATACGCATAATCGCCCTCGAGACTGTTCACAGTATAATAAATCTTATCTAACAGCATCTTAAAACCCCCATTGCAGCTAATCCCGCAGAATCAAAGCAAATTTCAAATGAAGAATGCCTGCTACTCCCCGATGATCTCTTTCACTGCTGCCGCAATCTTGTCACACTTGCAGTTTGCAAAAAAATATTCCCTGAACTTCTCCCCGCTCAGCGCACCCTTGCAGAGCTCCTTGTCCAATTTCGGCAATATATCGCACAAATCAGCGTGTGTGACAGTCTTAACTTCATCGAGAATCTTCTTATTTCTCTGCTCTGGCACAACGCGCTCCTTTGGATATCCACCGCCGCCCGGCGTGCAGAACAACTTTTCGAAGATATACTCCAGATTCAGCTCACCGCCCCAGCCAAAATTTTCCGCAAATGGAAGCGCCACGCAGTTTCCGTCATTTACCTGTGAAAACAGATATGCATCAAGCGGTGACTCAATATGTCCGCAGAGCACCTTGGGGAACGCATTGCACGCAAGCATCGCGCCCTCGCCTGTGCCGCATCCTGTTATGACAAAATCCGCTGCCCCCGAGTTCAAAAGTACTGCTGCCAGAATACCATTCTGCACATATGTCAGCTGATGCTCATCCTCCGCAGTGTACATTCCATAATTAAATACCTCGTGTCCCATAGGCTCTACGACTTTTCTGAGTGTCTCGCAGATCATGGCATTTTTTGCCGCCTGGCTGTTTTCGTTGATCAGTGCAATTTTCATGTGTGATCCATCCTTTCTTTATTCAAATTCAATCATTCGATTTGCTGTCGTTCCCTTCCTGCCATCACATAGCTATAGTATACCACCAACTGCAATATCATTTCCACTATTTTTGTACAATGTTTCCTGTTGCATTTCCAAGCGCAACACACATTTAACAAAAACTGTGACGAATTAATATATTTTTTGTTAATTTTATATATTTCTCATTGCTTTCACAACTGATTTGAGCTATATTGAATATATAGGAGTAATAAGGTATGCAGAAACTTCGCGCACATTCTCTTTTTCTTGTATTATCGGAAACAATCACGAAAATGTGCATATTATATTAGAGCGGCAAAAAGTGTGAAGAGATTTCACACATCAATCCAATTATATAACTGCATACATCAGGGGGCGGAATTTTTGATTGCAAGAAAAAATGAATTTCAAAATGATATACTAAAGGAAATGAACAGTGAAGGGATCTATGAACCGCCGAAGGCGCTCGCTTTTATATCACCGTCTAAGATCGAGCGTATCCCTCAGGAAGAGTACGATCAGCTCGTAGAGCCATACCGTGAGGCAATGACAAGGCTCGAGGTCCGCATGAACGGATTGAATGAAGATTACCGGAAAAAATACAGAGATTACCCAATCCACAATATACAGGCTCGCATCAAGAGCAGAAAGAGCATCGAGAAAAAGCTTGCCAGCAAGAATCTACCTGTCACGGCTTACACTGCGAAAGACAACCTGACAGACATTGCCGGAATCCGTGTGATCTGCTATTTTGTGGAGGACATTTTCAGCATCCTCTCACTCGTAAAAACGCAGACTGACCTGTTAATTC
Organism: Lachnospiraceae bacterium UBA7179; assembly: GCA_002491195.1. Taxonomy (GTDB): domain Bacteria; phylum Bacillota; class Clostridia; order Lachnospirales; family Lachnospiraceae; genus COE1. The sequence continues at coordinate 18,601 of DKVL01000020.1, read as the reverse complement.
TGAAGGAAAGCGACTATATCCACTATCCCAAGGACAGTGGATACAAAAGCTATCATATGGTGCTTGGCATTCCAGTGTACCGCATCGAGGGGATGCAGTACTATCCTGTAGAGATACAGTTTCGCACGCTCGCCATGGACTTGTGGGCAAGCATGGAACATCGTATCTGTTACAAAGGTGATACGCCAGATGAGACAACAGACGCTTTTCGCAATTACTCCGGAGAACTCTCCGAGATGGAACGGCGCATGAAGCATCTGCTCGATGAGATCCGCAGGGACAATCCACAGGAACCAATGCAATAAATAGCATGAACAATCAAAGATTGTTCATGCTATTCTTTATCTCGATTGTGATGTTACAGTCTGCTATGAACTGATAATTTGCCTCAAGTCCATAGGCAATATGTATTTCCAGACAGTCCTCACCCTCCGTCACACAGACTTCTTTTGTGTCCATCGCGACTAAAATATTTCCGAAAGGAGTAACATAATCTGTCATGGTCTTTTTCCCCTCTGAAAACACCAGCTGCACATTGACTGGCCCTTTTTTCCAGAGTGAAAATTCTTTTCCTTTCAGCTTAATCATATTATGGACCGATTCTGGAAAATCCTCCATAATTTCCTCATATCGTATATAATGTGCACCATTTCGATGATAATACTCGCCGGGGCAGATCGTCTCGATCTGGTCAAGCTCCTCGTCAGAAGCCGACTGCCCCACTTCATTGTCAACGAACTGAAGTCCGCGTATTGATACAAGCACTTCCTTTGTCATATATTCCTACCTCCCTGCGTGCACCGTCACGCATTGTTATCGGATTTGCAGCCACTCCAACAACGCCAACCTGTATTGAATCTCCACCGATGCATCCGTATCTTCATTTCCATAAAAATAAGATTCCATAAATTTCTCTGCTTCCTCGGCCGTAAGTTCCTCCCCATTCTCGTCGAGAATACAGCTAAGTCCAGACTGAATAAAAATCTCCGGACTTAACGCGCCAACCCACAGCACAACTCCCAAAACCGCCAATATATTTTTCAAATATTTTTTCCGCAATAACATATGTCCATACCTCCCATTTGCTTCTATCTGTAAGTATGGACATATCTAAAATGTTTATACACTTTTTTTGCAATCATCTTTTTCAAGCTGAAGCTGCTTGATAATGGCTTCCTCCTGATTATTGATATGTTTTCTCACAACATCAGCAGCCGTAATCTTATCTTTCTTCAAAATACTGTAGTACATTTCCATGTGCTCCTGCTGAAGCATCTCATGGGACGAAGCATCTTTCAAATACTCAAACCGATAGCGGTACATCTGCTCCGACAAATTGCTGACCAGCTGGATCAGCCTGGCATTTCCGGTGGACAATACAATCTTGTCATGAAATGCCACATCCGCCTCGGCCAGCATCCTGGTGTCTTTTGTCTTGACGGCTGCGTGGAAATTCTCGCACGCCTGATAGAGACTGTCCAGATCCTCCTGCCCCATACGCTCGCAGGCAAGCTCGATCGCAAGCACATCCAGCGCACGTCTGACCTCCATGACATCCTGCAGACTCTTTAACGTGATCTGCGCCACCTCAGCGCCTCGCCTTGGTATCATGATCACCAGTCCTTCGAGCTCCAGTTTCCGAATCGCTTCACGAATCGGCGTGCGGCTCACACCGAGCTTATTTGCCAGGTGAATCTCCATCAATCGCTCTCCGGGTTTGAGCTTTCCGGTGAGTATCTCCTGCCGTAATGTGTTAAACACTACATCCCTAAGCGGTAAATATTCATCGTCTTTCATCATGCTCATATCGAACCTCCAATCACGAATTCCTGTTATAAAATCCTGTTATGTTTACCTGTGCATTGATTCCTTTTGTCTTCAGTGTCTGATCGACAGATCCAGCTGCCGCCCTCACGGTATCTTCTTCCGTAAACACACCGAAAATACTTGGTCCGCTCCCGCTCATGAGTGTATTCATCGCGCCGTTTCCAAGCATCATTTCTTTAATATCTGTAATAATGGGATGCGCCTTCTCCGTCACAGTCTCCATCACATTTTCCATGCGGTCGGTGATTCCTTTTAAATCTCCCTGCGCCAAAGCCTCAACCATACCGTCAATGTCCGGATGACGCTCGATTGCATTCAGCTGAAGGTGTTGGTATACCCATTGTGTCGATACCATGATCGGCGGTTTCACAATCAAGAGCACTGCTTTCGGCGGCGCTGCAAGCGGTGACAGTCTCTCACCGATCCCCTCCGCCAAAGCGGTTCCTCCCATGATACAGAATGGAATATCAGCGCCAAGTCCAACGGCCTGTTCCATCAACTGTTCTCTCGTAAGCCCCAGCTCATACAGCTCATTCATGGCAAGCATCGTCGCTGCCGCATCGGTGCTGCCGCCTGCCATTCCCGCTGCTACAGGAATGTTTTTTTTGAGCCTGATCTCCACGCCATGCTGTATATTGTACTGCTGTTTCATAAGTTTTGCCGCGCGAAAAATCAGGTTATTTTCCAAATCTCCCAGATAGTCCTTGCTATCTACAGACAGAATAATATCTGGATCATTGCGTATCTTAAATTCCAACTCATCAAAAAGATCAACTGTCTGCATGACCATTCTGACTTCATGGTATCCATTTTCAAGCCGCCGGCATACATCAAGCGCCAGATTAATTTTTGCTCTTGCCCTGTAATTTCGTTTTTCCATCCGTTTCCCCTTTTTGTGTGATATAACATGTATCATGCAGAGCCAATCAGACGCCCCTGCTCTATCACTTCTATAGAACCTTCTAATTACATTGTATTTTTTTTAATACAATTATATCGGAAAAAGTCTGGTTCGTCAACAGTTTCACACAATCTGTAACATAATCTCGTTAGAGTTCAGCCCAGGACTTTGCACTACGCTGCAAAGTCCGTGAGAAAGTGTAGTGGTCGAGATGCATCAAGCCATCGCGAAGCGATTTTGCAGGGCTTGATGCGTTACCGTTCAGCAAAGCTGAACGGTAACATAATCTCTATCGTAAAGATCCCGTCCTCCAGCGACGCCGCCACTTCACCTCCCATAGATTCTGCAAACTGCTTTACAATCGCAAGCCCAAGCCCTGTCGTTTTGCGCGTCCGCGAGGTGTCTGTCGTATAAAAACGGTCAAAAATCCGGTCAAGATCTTTCTGCTCAATGCTGTCCGTCCTGTTGGACACACACAGGCGGACCTGACCATTTTTTTCCATCAGAGAAAAACGATACTCCCCAGTTCCGTGCACCAGCGCGTTTTTGATCAGATTCTCAAGGATTCGTATAAGCGCCTTCTGGTCTGCAAGGACATAACATGGCTCTTGTGGGATATCGACCACCGGTTCACACTCCCGCCTGGCAAAATCATCATAAAACATAGAGAGCGTGTCTGCAAACAGATTTGAAAGGTTCAGTCGTTCTATATCAAATTCCATCTCCCCCGCCTCAACCCTCGCATACTCAAAGAGCTGATTGAGCATCCCCGTCACGTCGTCAACACGCTGTTCCACTGTCTCGACATATCTCTGACGTTTCTCCATGGGAACCACATCCTTTGACAACATCTGCAGATACCCTTTCGCGCTGGTGAGCGGAGTACGGATATCATGCGAGATGCTCGTGATGCTCTCCCGGTAAGTGCGATTTTCCCTCCTTAGGATGACCGCCTCCTTGCGGTAGTTCTCCACAATCTCATTAAAAAGCGCGATGACTTCAGGTGTCCTTCCGGCACGACAACAGGAGGATAACCTGTAATTGGTATCCTCCTGCCGCAGCATCGAAAGTTCCTCGATCATATGTTTCACCTGCTGTCTGTATTTTGCAAGATGTATTGCCAGGGAAACTGACACGCATGTCATAAGCACCAGCAAAAACATTAACACATAAACTATATTCTGCATTCCTGCCTCCTTATATGAATCAGGGAACCATTCATACATCCGCTTCATGAAAATGTACGATTCCTATCATCAAAGAAATAACCGTCCACATGGCAGTGACACCGATCGCGCCGCCCACGACATCCAGATTGATTCCCTCGATCGGACAATTCTCAATCACACTGGTGATCCAGTAATCGCTCACTTTCAGATCAATATGTATTGTCCTGAAGAGCAGATCCAAACCGCTTGCAAAGGTAGAGGACAAAGCCGCCAGAAAGATACCGATACTAATTCCGGCTGCCAGACTTCTGGTCAATTCGCTGATTGTCGCAATCATGCCAGAATATGCCACACCGAGCATCAGCTGCACACCCACATAAGCCAGACAATCCTGCCAAAAGGTATCCCCGATCCGCGCCGTCCCCATCACTGCCACACCAGCCAATACTGCCACGATAATGATCGCTATATCCAGCGCTAACGAGGTCAGGACAGCTGAGAAATATTTTGTCAGGAAAATACTGTTGCGGGAATACCCTTTTCCTACCACGTTCTTGACCGCACCGTTTGTATACTCTCCAACCACCCATATGCAGATAAAAATTGCCATAAACAATGTGGAAAATCCGCCGCCCACAAAAGTCTGAACAATCTGCATCATATTCACCTCATCCAGAAAACTTATGTTTTGTCCCTCCTCAAGTGTCTCTTCTGAAACCGTGATACCCATCGTCCCATTTTCAACCTGCCCGCTTTCAACCTTGTCTGCAAGCAGGAAGGACAGCCAGATCAGCACCACACAGACCACCGCTGATAACAGACAAATATAAAAACTTTTACTCTTCCTCCATTTATAGAACTCCGCGCCAAACAAATTAAACATATCAAAACCCCCAATTTATTCAAATTCTTAGACCATTATCATTCGCAAACTGTTGCTTATGCCTTCGTGTTGTTGTCGAGCCGATCCATAAAATACCCTTCCAGATCCTGCCCCACAAGCGTACTTTCATGCAGCGCCACACCGCCTATAACTAACGCTTTGTTGATATCAGCCGACTCTTCGATCCGCTCGAAAATGCGAACCACCGATTTTTCAGGCACATCATAATTCCTGATGCCAAACGTTTCCTCCAGAATCCGCACCGCAGCAGCCGTATCGTCCACGACAATCTTCTGACACCGCTTGCACCTGTCCTCCAGTTCCTCTGCGTCAAATTCCTCGATCAGGGAACCGTCTCTGATAATGCCGTATCTTGTCGCCACTTTTGACAACTCTCCTAAGATATGGCTCGATATCAAAATGGTAATCTGTCTCTCTCTGTTTAATTTTGTCAGCAAATCTCGAATTTCCTTAATACCCGACGGATCAAGACCATTGATTGGCTCGTCCAGGATAAGAAGATCCGGATTACGCATCAGAGCGATGGCAATTCCAAGCCGCTGCTTCATTCCCATCGAGAAATATCTTACCTTTTTTCTCCCTGTATCTGTAAGCCCTACAAAATGCAGCAGTTCTGGTATGACCTTTTCTTCTGCTATCCCCAGATTCCGGCGAACAGCCTCCATATTGTCCACCGCCGTGAGACCCGGATAATACCCTGGCTGTTCGATCAGACAACCGATGCGTTTTCGCTGCGTTTCCACCTCGGATCTTCTGAATAAGTCGATACTTTTTCTCTTGGACTGCACTCGTTCCTCCCTTTTTCCAAACAGTTCAATCACACCTTCGGTTGGATTGGCAAGCCCTGAAACCATTTTCATAAAAGTAGTCTTTCCCGCGCCGTTCTTACCGATGAACCCATAGATGTCGCCCTTTCTGACATTCATGCAGACTTTGTTGACTGCCTTATGCTGACCAAATGCCTTCGTCAGATTTTCTGTTCTCAATACATATTCCGTACTCATTTCTTAGTTCCTTTCTGATCTCACATTCCGCATATGCAGTTTATTTGCTTTGATATCTTTAGTTTAGCAAGGCTCTCTTTAGAAACTTTAGGAAAAGTATAAAGAAATCTTAAAGTTTTATCCTGCACTTTACACCTCGCATCTGTTCCATTATAATATAAGGCGGTGATTGTATGATTCGTGAAGAAATTATTAATGCAACTATTGATACTTATATGAATCTACAGCGCATCAAGAAAGCAAATGGGGATCATGACAACCTGGAACTCGACTATCAGATCAAGGGTGTTATCTCTAAACTATCCTCTATGGGCGTGAATGCCAAGGATATCACTCTAAAATAACCGACAAGCCAAAGATGTTAAGCCATATTATTTTGACTTAACATCTTTTTATTTCATCTTAAATCCAATCCCCCACACGGTCTGGATATAAGTCTCCTCACTGTTTGCCTTTGCAAGTTTCTGACGGATATTGCTGATATGGACATTGACTGCGTTGTCCTCTCCGAGATACTCCTCATTCCAGACTGACTCATAGATATTGTTTTTGGTGAATACTTTTCCAGGATTGCGGACCAGCAGTTCGAGAATCAAATATTCGCGCCGTGTGAGTGTGATTTCCTGCCCCGATACAGTGACACTGAAATCCTCCGGTTCCATCACAATATCCTTGTAAGTCAGGCATTCTTTACTTCCGCATGCCCCTTGACTGCCCTGTCCGTTTCTGCGAAGCACTGCCTCAAGCCGCGCCAGAAGTTCGTCTGTGTCAAAAGGTTTCACCACATAGTCATCCGCCCCCGCGCGGAGCAGCTCCACCCTTGTGCGCACATCGTCCTTTGCAGAGGACACAATCACGGAAATCCCCGCATCTGTATCCTTGATGCGCGACAACAGTTCCTCCCCTGTCATGCCTGGAAGCATCAAGTCAAGGATCACTGCCTCTGGCGCTTCCTTCTCTATATATAGTAATGCCTCTGTCCCAGAATAGGCTGATGCTGTCCGATACCCCTGACTCCCCAGCAATTCTGAAAGCATATGGTTAATGTCGTTGTCATCCTCCACGATTAAGATATAATTTGCCATCGTTTTCTCCTTATTTGTTTTTGTAACTATATCACATTTGTAAATGTGCAACAAGAATATGAGCAAAATTCTACCAAAAAACAAATCTAATCATATTATTGATCCTATTCGTATGCTATAATGAAATCATATAAAATACTATTTGTAACAGATTCAATGGAGGATTTTCTTTATGAAACATGACGTGATTTTGCCAGAAAAAGACTTTTTTAATATTCATTTTCTTCCAGAACGGGAAATTTTTCAGATGACGTTTGACAGACAAAATTATATGATCATAGCAAAAGACGATGTGGGAAATTTTATCGGTATCGCGCCTGACAAACAGATTATTTTCTTGGATACGATGTATGAAGGTGACGAACAAGGGCTGATTTATATCGCCAAAGACATTGAGACATTTCTCAAGGAAATACAATTATATCAACAATACGGCGAAACTCCCTATCCAGATCACCCGTCGAAAGACTTTTTAGAAACATACGAAACCAATTTTAGAGAACTGATATCATCACTCGACGCAGACGCCTTCTGCAGCGAAAACACATTCTGGTCTACCGCTGCAGAAGAGATGGGATATGGGATTATATAATTATGGCTTCGTGGATTATCCATTTAAGAGTTGCGCAACAGCTCTATCAACAATTACAGATTGAACCGACAGACATGTTTGTCCTGGGAAATATTGCACCTGACAGCGGCGTCCCGAATGCGGACGGCACAGGGTTTATTCCAGACGCAGCCATCTCCCATTTCCGTTCTATCGATGAAAACGGCATCAAGCGCATACACGAAGATTTGTTTATCAAACAGTACTTTACACCAAGGCACCGCTCTTCCTATACCAGGACGGAAGAAGCCTTTTTCCTCGGCTATCTGACACATCTGCTCACGGATCAGCTCTGGGCGAGGGATATCGTCTATCCGGCAAAAGAAACGCAAAGCGCGCTGTTCCAAACCAACCGCGCGCTGTTTTGGCAGACAGTCAAAAAGGACTGGTACGATCTGGACTTTCTATATCTGAAAGCCAACCCCACATTTGAGGCTTTCCGCATTTACCGGGAGAACCCGGACATCAAAAATACTTATGTCGATTTCTTCTCAAAAAATGCCTTTGAGGAGCGCAGGCATTTTATTCTCGATTTTTATGCACGCGGCGTTGCAGATATTGTGGAACATGAGACATATCTGGCTAAAGAGGAATTAGACCATTTCGTCCTCTCCGCCGCAAAAGAAATTGCAGATTACTTCAAGCAGCTTCCTCAATACAGCTCAGCCTTTCTCTGACGCACGGCTGCCGACACGCAAAGCCCGGCGCCCAATGCCAGGAGAAACGCTGCCATCACAGCCTCCATGCCGCAGAATCCACCGATTCCCGCCCCGTTCCACAGTTCGCGGAGATAAAAAGCATTCGAGAGCATCCAGCTTCCAGCCATAGGTCCTGCCACAACAAACAGCGGCAGCGCCTTCAGAAGCATAGGAATATAATTTCCACTGTACTGAGACAGAAACACTGTCAGCAGCGCAGCCGCCATGGACAGAATGAAAATCAATCCAACGAAAAATAACAGATACGTCCCATAAGTCCAGTCGAACCACGGCGTCGCGCTGCCCCATAGACTTTCCAGGCCACAGTCCTTGAAAATTAGCGGATTCTGCCGCAGGAATGGAATCCCATACACGACCACATTCACCACTGTAACCACAAATGCAGCAATACATGCCGCAGTCATCTGTATCCGCAGAACCGACCTCCCGCAGCCGGAACTCCACTGCAGCGGATGCGTTCTGCACAGGCGGTCACGCACCAGCACAGGCGAGAGCAGCAGCACAATGCTGAGCACACACCAGACTGCCAGATACCGTCCGTATTCCCGTGTGGAATCATAGACACAGGTCGGGAAAAAACCGTATTTCTGCCCCGATTGCATCAATTCGCTGTCGCGCTGCCGCATCGCGTCTGTATAATAGTCCGGCAGCACTCTCCCGCTGTCCACACCGCGATCCGCCATGTCATAAGACACAAGAAACTGCTCCAAAGCCTGAACCCTGTAATAGTTTGTTCCGCTCATGATCTTCCAGCGCAGCCGCTCCTGTTCCATATCCGCGACACTTCCATTTGCCGCAGCCTGCTCCAGATATCTGTCCGTGTATTCACAAAAGCTGTCGTAATCCGTAATCCCTGCCCCCAAAGCCTCCGGCATCAATGCAAGTCCCTGCCGGAAAACTTCCATCTCATCCGCAAGCTGTGCGTCAAGCTCCAACCGCTCGGAGGCTTCTATCGTCACACCATATCTGGCCACCCACTCCGCAGACAGTGCAAACTCCGCCTCCGCATTCGCCCCATTGCAGAAATATTGTATATAAAATTCCGGAAACAGAAAATAATACACAATCCCCAACAATATCATCGCCGCCACAATCCCCGGATTTACAATCTTTCTCAATTCCCAGCCCAAAATTCCCATCGCTCAAACTCCTCTCTTACTTCCAGTCATGCCGCCCCGACGGCACAAACATTTTGTGAAGAACGCTGTCCTTGCGTTCTTCGGTGTGAAGCTTTAGATTTTCTTAGGTGAAATCTATTTCCCCTTGCAGTCGTCTTTTGGCCGTTTAGAAAATCTCTTCACACTTCCCTGCGCATAAAGTATCTCAGTGACATCATTACCAAAATACCACATATCATCAAATTTACTGCCACCGAAGCAGTTTCCTGCCAAGGCAGAAATGTACTGATCCCCGATTCCGTGAACCACACATTCACACTGAGCCAGACGGATGCCGGCTGCATCGTTGTGATAAAATAAAGCCCCCATGCCCTGCACTGTGAGAACAGGCTTCCCAGCCCGGTGCCGCCAAACAGTACGATCGAAAGCGCCAATGCCGCGCCATAGACATTGCCAACCAGCATCGCACACACCGCGGCCATCAGTCCAAATACCACCACCAATGCCGCGCCCAGCAGCAAAACCGCCCCAAGATACTCGCCCACTGTGAAGTCGTGCCATGTCAAAAATGGACGGGTGTAGAGCATATCCGTCAGGTAATTGAACCTGCTGGACACACTATCCTGCCACACTCCACTGTAATCCCACATACCAAAATAGACCAGCAGCGTGATCACCGCCAGAAGCACATACAACGCCACAGCTGACAACACTGCCGCCGCGAGCTTATTCCACCACAGCCTGCGCCCTGTCCGGCTTGCACACACCTGTCCAACTGTGCGGTTCATCTGCTCATATCCCATCAGGTACAAAACCACAAGCATCGCACAGATGCTGCCCTCCGCAAGTATCGCGCGCACCAGCGAACCAAAGAGGAACTGATGCGATTCATACGTGGCATCACCCACATAAAAATCCAGTGCCGCGCCGCTTTCTGCAAGATGCTCCACACGCGGCTGCAAAAGTGCGTACTTCCTCTCCACCCAGCGGACTGCCACAGGAGATTCCTTCACGATATCCGCATAAAATGCCGCCAGATTCTCTGTATGATATCCCACAAACACATTATCCTCCTCTTCCACACGAAAACCAGTTTCTCCCGCCGCAGTCCTCACCTGATCAAAAAAATCCCGCTCATAACCCTGTCCCAACATCAACAGAACATTAAACAGAACACTCAGCGCGAAAAATCCCCACAATGCAGGAATGCAGAATGCTTTTTTCACCTCATACGCTGTCACTCCCACGATATGCTCCCTTCTCCCTTTCTCCCACAGTGTAAATCGCAAGAAACGCATCCTCCAAAGTCGGCGCTACAGCCATACCGGCTGACGGCGGTATTTCTGACAGAATGCGCAGCACTGTCCCGTTTTCTCCCTGCCCTTCGCTGAGAATATGCTGATGCGGCCCAAGCTCCATATCTGCCGGAACCTGGTAAATCTTTCCCCGATAGCGATTGCAGATCTGTGAAGGTGTGTCACAGCAAAGCAGCCTATGGTCGCGCAGCATGATGATCTGTCCTGCGATCGTCTCGATATCCGACACAATATGCGTGGACAGGATCACAATCCGGTCGTTTGCCAGCGCATGGATCAGATTGCGGAACCGCACCCGCTCCCCCGGATCCAAGCCTGCCGTCGGCTCGTCCAATATCAGCAGCTTTGGTTCATTTAACATGGCAACCGCAATCCCCACCCGCTGCAGCATACCGCCGGAAAATTTCTTCAACTTTTTATCCGCAGCATCAGACAACCCTACCAGTTCCAGCAAATGATCAATCCTCTGATCCGCCACCGCACGCGTAAGCCTTTGCAACGCAGCCGCATAGCGCATGAACTGGCGCGGCGTGTAGTTTGGATAATACCCAAAGTCCTGCGGAAGATACCCCAGCAGCCCACGGTAGGCCTCCCCCATAGAAACGATCTCCTCCCCGTCCCACAGAATCCTGCCTTTCGTCGGAAACAGCAGCGTTGCCAGCATTTTCATCAAAGTAGACTTTCCCGCGCCGTTCGGAGCCAGAAGCCCATACACCCCCTGCGTGAAATCCAGGCTGATATCCTCCAGTGCAGTGAAATCCCCATAACGTTTCGTAACCCTCTCAACAGACAGCATCCTCATTCTCCCTTCCTGTTTTACAGCAGAAATACAATTTCCACTGTTCTATTTTATATATTCGTAAATGCATATGCTTTCGTTGCAATTATTTTAAATTTGTTTATAGTAATTGAAAAGTCTTGTCAAATATAGTTTTGCAGTATATACTGAATTTACAGAAAGGGGATTATGATGAAAATTTACTTGGATAACTGCTGCTTTAACCGACCTTATGATGACCAGACACAAATCCGTATTTCATTAGAGACACAGGCAAAGTTATATGTACAGGAATTAATAAAAAAGGAAAACTGCAAATGATAACTTCATATATATTGTGGTATGAAAACGGCCAAAACCCATATGAGACAAAAAGAACAGCAATTAGTCAGTTTATACAGAAGTATAGCACAGAATATATTGATATTAATGTATCAGATATTATCAAAAACAAAGCCGCCGAGATTATGAAAACAGGAATTAAAACAAAAGATGCCTACCATGTTGCCTGTGCCATTTTTGCCTCCTGTGACTGTTTTCTATCAACGGATTATCGCCTGTTAAAATATCAAACGGATCAGATTCAGATGTTAAACCCTATAGATTTTGTAAGTAGATGGGAGCGTGATTCAGATGACCAGTGATTTTGAAATTATGGACAGAGGCATTCATTGCCTGATAGAAAAATTGGGCGTAGTAGAAACCGAACGTTTTGTCGCAGTAATTAACAGGGAAAAATTTGACTACACAAAATGGCAGCAACAGAAATTTGATACGATAAATTCTGACGAATTTCATGAAGCGGCAATTCGCTACTCTCAACAAAATCCATTCAATAAAATATAATAATAACGATTTTATTTCCAGGTCACACTTTATATCATGTGTGACCTGTTTTTCCCTTCCTCAAAACACAGAGTACTGACCAACGTTTCTTTCGCCGCAGCAAAATAATAAATCTGTGATAAATAAAATGCTCCTCCCACAACTGCAATCAGTAAAAACACACCGACCGGAACCTGCATCAGCCAGATTGACGCAGGCTCCCAGAGCACAGGCACCATACTGACCAGAATCCATGCAGACGGAACCAGCAGGGCAGCGCGCATCTCCCACAGCCGCTGGCACAGCAGCGAACTCCCGCCATACAGAAAAAGGGCGGAAAACGCCACGGACAGCATCCACAAGAAGGACACCATCTGTCTTGACAGACTCCACAGCACTGCACAGATCAGAATACTTCCCACCACGGACACCGCCCCCAGCACCAGCATCCGAAGCGCCATGATCGTCCGAAATGATATGCGCCAGGTCTGTCTCCATTCTAACGTCCGTGTCTGATATTCCTTCCACATTGTCAGCAAATGCGCCAGAGCATAGAAGGCCGGCGAAAACAAAAACAGGCAGGGTGCTATACGGACCGTATTGACCATCACCGCTGCTGCCGGAAACAGGCAGACACCGAGCACCAGGACTGCCAGGAAAAAGCAATCACCAACCCCAAAAAACAATGTCCGCAGGCCAACTGCATTTGCCGTCCGGTACAGATCCCGCCAGATACTGCTCCTCTGTGGCATTGCCGCATCGAGAATCATCGAGACAGCCCTGTCTTTTTCTTCTTCCGACAGCATTTGAATTTTTTCCCAGTCATTCATAAACCGCAAACTCCTTTCTGATCTTCTCTACCAAACGATAGTATCGCGCCTTTACTGCCGTCTCGCGCTCCCCCAAAATTCCGGCAATCTCCGGAAACGAAAGCCCTGCATACACCCGCAGCCTGAAAACCTTCTGCTGCTCCAGCGCCTGCCCCGACACATACTCCTCAATCTGCGCCAATAACATTCTGTCCTGTATGCGGGACACAAAATCGTCATTGGCCGGAGGTTCCTGCTCCTCAAACGTCTTTGCCGCAACCTGGGCGGTCTGCACCTTTCTGCGGGCATCAATGATCTTATTGTTCGCCACTGCGTACAGCCATGTGCGGAAACGCGCCTGCCTTGGCTGATATCCTGGCAGGGAACGAAGCACCGCCACAAAGATGTTCTGTGTCAGATCCATGGCGTCCTCCTTATTGCCCACCTGCCGGTATACAAAGCGGTAAATCTCATCATAGTAAGCCCGTATCAGGCAGTCCGCGGCTTCCCGCGAACCCTTGCGCTGAATCTGCCGGATCCACTTTAAGTCCTGCTCCACTCCCTCACCTCCCCGTGCAGCGTTTTTTGCCGCCTGCTGTGTCGTTCACTCTATATATTCGAAGAAAGAATCTGATTCGTTGCAGCTTTTTTGAAAAATTTTTCATGAAGTCTACCAATCACACCCTTTTCATTGTATAATAGGTCCGTATCAATAGAAAGAGCTTATAAACGAAAGGTACTTTGGGGATTTCTTTGTCATGATCTATGCGAAGATATTTTCAAGAGTACGCAAAAAAGAAAAAAGGAGATATTTATGGCGCAGAATCCAATTGTCACGATTGAAATGAAAAACGGCGACCTCATCAAAGCGGAGCTTTATCCTGAGATCGCACCCAATACGGTAAATAACTTTATCAGTTTAGTCAACAAGGGCTACTACAATGGTCTGATCTTCCACAGAGTCATCAACGGTTTTATGATACAGGGAGGCTGCCCGGAAGGCACCGGAACAGGCGGCCCGGGATACGCGATTGCCGGGGAATTTGCACAGAACGGCTTTGAGAACGAGTTGAAGCACACGCCCGGCGTGCTCTCCATGGCAAGAAGCATGATGCCGGACTCCGCCGGAAGCCAGTTCTTCATCATGCACAAGACAAGCCCGCATCTGGACGGCGCTTATGCGGCGTTTGGAAAGGTGATTGAAGGTATGGATATCGTGGATAAGATTGCTACCACGAACACCGATTATTCCGACAGACCACTTGAAGATCAAGTGATGCAGACGGTTACCGTCGATACGTTCGGTGTAGAATACCCAGAACCGGAGAAACTCTGATAAGTTTCTCCAAAAAAATATTATTCAGTACTATTCAGCACAGTCAGAATAAAATTTGTTGTCAAAATTGTTGTCAATTTTTGTCTTGAAGAACAGTGTCAGACACTCCCTTGAAGATATTTAATTGCAAAGTCAAAAATTTTTAGTGGATAAAATCATAAATTCTTAAAAGTACACTCAAACTGCTATGAGCCAAAGCAGGGCAACTATGTCCTGTTCTGGTTGTGGCAATTTTTTATTTGTCAAAGTAACCCTCTTACAGCCCATATATAGAAAGGCTTTACAAAAAAGATGGGCGGTTACGCCAAATGCGTCACCTTGGGTTTTCATAGGTTTTATTGATATGATTCTATTTTACAATGCGAAATGGATAAAGCTAATATATGGTTTTGCCCCATTTGTAACTTTTCTGTTGTCCAGCTTATATAAAACAAGGAGCTTGATATTCTTCTGCGTATTTCTATATTTATTCAGAAAATGTGTATTTAGTATTCCCTGCACTTCTTTTCTAATAATCCGAAATCATTTGTTCTTTTTGCCAATGGTGTGGAGTCACTATTGCGCTTTTTATGATTGTAGACAATCTCTGCATTTTTCCTTATCCGATCTTTTTGCCTGTTTATTTCACGGCTTTCAGCCTGCAAAAGAAATTTGTAGTGTGAATCTTTTTCAGCATTGATATCTAATTCAACCAACTGTTCTTTTGGTACTGGAATCATATTGTTTATGTTGATAACCGCATAGTCTTTTAACTTGATAAAATCTACACTTTCTTTCATTTTCTTGTGTTTGGACTTAAACGAAGACAATGGTGCAAAATAATAATATCCGTTAATCTCCAAAACAGTTCTACATATTTTCGCCCGAAAGATCCGCCTTCATGCAAAAATAAATGTTCCTGATATTGACTCAAGTATTTTATGTAGGCATCTTTCACGCCATATATTTTAATATTGTTTTTCATAATACTCCTTTGTCCGTTTACAGAAAAGGCAGAGACTTAAACCGTCCCTGCCATCTGTTAACTCGCTCACTTAAGGGCTGTGCATCACCCGCTCATAACTTGCTCATTTATAAGGCTGTGCATCACCTACTATATTTAGTACACACTATTTCTGATTAATGACAACTTATTTTATAAAAATAAAGACCTCCATGAATGCCAAATTCCGCGCAGGCGAACATACCTGTGCATATGCCCCGATAGGCTACAACAAGAACCCTGATATAAAAAACAAACTCATGATTGACGAGGAAACAAGATGGATCGTGGAAAAGATTTTTGAGCTTGCTCTCCTCGGAAACGGTGCTTCAAAAATCATGAAGCTCCTTATTGCGGATAGAATCCCTACGCCCAGCTACCTGAACTATAAAAGGTTTGGCACGTTTTCAAACATCTATGCCGTTGCTCCCTATGGTTATATTAGACCTCCTTAATTTCTCCGCTTTTTCTTAGCGGTTTTTTTACCTTTTTATTCATTTTTGTAGTTGGCACTTTATTTTTAGAAAATAAGACCATAACATTACTGACTGCGAACATAAGAAACAATATTCCGGTGCTTAAAACTTTATTGTAAGCCGTTATTTCACCATTTTGGTAATTGATAAGCGAAAGGCCGGCAGTAATGGGATAAATATTGCCAAGGCCATGACCAGACGCAAATGTTCCTACAAATCCATAAAAGAAAGAGAATCCAACGCCAGCCATAAAGCTGCCCGCGCGCTGCCCGGTGAATATAATAATTGGAAGAACAGCCACATAAACAAAAAGGTTCATCCCAATCATCTTAAAAAGAGCCACCATCATCCCTGCAAAAGAAAAGCCCGGAAAACGGCTTATGAAAAACACAGGCATGGTAAAAACAAATTCTATAACGGCCAGGAGGATTGACAGATAATTCCAGTCTGCCATTTTCCGTGCGGAAACAGGCAAAAGCAATCTGTCAAAAAAGCGAAAAGCTGCGTTCACTTATCGCAGACCTGAATTTAACTACAAAGCTGGAATATTCCATGTATGCCTTAAAGAAAAACACAGTAAATGCCGTAGAATTAACACGGCAGGTTGCAAGCGAGTTTTTGAATGAACTGCCAGAACAATATGAAATAGAAATAGTAGAGGATAGCCCAGGTAAACCTGTTCTTCTAAACAGTGATGATTTTTTGCTTTACCGGATGTTAAGAAATCTGGTCGGCAATAGCATCACACACAATCCCGATGGATGTAAAATCACACTTTATGTTGGGTCAGATGTTGATTGTTGTCTTTTTGAAATCAGTGATACCGGCTGCGGGATCGCCACCCCGCAGCTGTCATTGCTCAATGGTGGTATGCCAATATCCAGCACCCAGGAGGAAAACAATGTCACGGAACATGGCCTTGGGCTTAAAATTGTATGTCAGATTGTGAAAGTCCATCATGGAAAGCTTTATTTTTTGAAAAACTCTCCTCACGGCCTGATTGTTAAAATTTCTTTACCATTAAAATAATCCAAAAGCTTTTTGCCAGTTCTACGCAGCCAGAAATCTATCACGCAGACAGAGCCTGCGGAAGTGCCGGGGAGTTTCTAACAGAAGCATTTCACGATGGGAAAATGGTACAACGATGCCTTGAGCTTGAAGTAAGTGTAGGTCGCGGCGGACTATAATTCTTCTTTGATAACACTGTAAGCTCTATTGAATTTTAGAGTGTGGCGCAATATAATAGACACTGGCAATACATGAATACAGAAATGAGGAGAGATGAAAATGTATGAGTTAATACAAGTTGCAGAGCGCAGTTATTATATTGAGAGCCCTGCAAAAATCGGACTTTTCAAATTAAACGATACAGAGGTATGTTTAATTGATAGCGGGAATGACAAGGACGCAGGGCGAAAAATCCGGCAAATACTGGACTCGCACCAATGGCATTTAACCGCAATTTACAATACCCATTCTAACGCAGATCATATAGGCGGCAATAAATATTTGCAAGGACAAACGGGCTGTAAAATATATGCTCCCGGTATTGAGTGTGATTTTACAAAGCACCCTGTTTTAGAACCGTCCTTTTTATATGGTGCATACCCGCCTAAAGATTTGAAGCATAAATTTTTAATGGCGCAGGAAAGCAATGCGGAATATCTTACAAAGGACAATTTACCGTCCGGCATTGAAATGATCCCGTTACCGGGTCACTTTTTCGATATGGCAGGCTTCCGCACTCCTGATGATGTGATTTACCTTGCAGATTGTCTTTCCAGCAAAGAAACACTGGATAAATACCAAATTGGATTTATTTATGATGTTTCTGCTTATCTCTCAACGCTTGAAATGGTTAAATCCTTAAAGGCTAAATATTTTGTCCCGGCTCATGCAGCGACTACACAAGAGATAGAAACACTTGCACAATATAACATTGACAAGGTATTGGAGATTGCGGACAAAATCACCTGTATCTGTCGGGAACCGCTTTGCTTTGAGGTAATCCTGCAAAAGCTGTTTGCGAACTACGGGCTGACCATGAGCTTTGAGCAGTATGTTCTGGTGGGCAGCACCGTCCGCTCTTATTTGACATGGTTGAAAGACGCTGGCAGGCTAAACGTTGTATTTGAAAACAATATGCTGCTTTGGAGGGCGGTTTAGAGCGGAAGATTTATGAGAGTTTTAATTATACCAATGTCGGCAATGGCAGAAACGGCGGGATCATTTTCACGTACAATCCTGCTTACAGACGCTTTGAAAGAGGCAAACATTGATACTGCCGTTTGCTTTGCCAAAGATGTCAATTATAAACCGATCAACCATGTGAAATGTTATTTTTTATCTGTTCCTATGCCACTTGGATTACCTAAAATAATTGCAACGCACACTTTTCCGATGGCACAGAAATTGGGAATTACAAACAGAAAGTCAGTGAACAGCTTTGATGAGGTTCTGCACCTGACAGGAAATACAGATTACAAATATCTGAAAAATAGCGTTTCGGATATCAGAAATGCAATACAGGACTTTAATCCCAATGTGATTTATTCGGAATTTAATATTTCAGCAATCATTGCGGGAAAAATTGAAAAGAAGAAAATCTTTATTACTGCCAGTTTTCCGACGCAATATACCTATGCAAATACTCCCCGGTACGCTTGCGGACTGAATAGACTTTTGAAAGAATATGGATTCGCACCCGTGAAGTCCTGCCTGGAATTGTTTTCCTGGGCAGAT
>DKVL01000085.1 GCA_002491195.1 Lachnospiraceae bacterium UBA7179 | reverse complement strand
GGGGTCAAACTGCTTGATATGGGTATGAAAAGAAAGTTCGCAAAATATTATCCCATTCAAAAAACCACCATCTGGCACTCCCAGACAGTGGTTTTCTTAGTTATAAAATAATTTACTTCATTTTTGCTACATCAATTCGTGTAATTGAGCGCATCAGAGCTGCCTCTGCCCGCGCGACATCGATATTGCCGCCGCGCTCGGCAAGCCTTCCCTCCGCCCGCTGCTTCGCAGCGTTAGCGCGTGCTTCGTCAATCTCGCCAGGCCACTCGATAATCTCTGCGAGGATCGTGATCTCCTGCGGCAGTATCTGTACAAATCCGGCATGAAGCGCTGCATTTCTCACAGTCTCACCCTGTGTAATCGTAAGAATACCAGGCTTTACGATAACTGTGAGCGGTGCGTGACCGGCATAGACGCCAATCTCACCCTCTGTTGTATTAAATTCCACCATTTCCGCCTCTTCATCGAAGAACTTGCGGTCCGGCGTCACGATCGTTAGCTTGAACTTCTCTGCCATAGCAGCACCTCCTACTTCGCTCTTGCTACTACGTCATCAATGGTTCCTGCATTGAGGAAATGTCCTTCTGGAATGTCGTCATGCTTTCCTTCCATGATTTCCTTAAAGCCTCTGATCGTCTCTGCGATCGGTACATACTTACCCGGCATACCTGTAAACTGCTCCGCTACGTGGAACGGCTGTGACAGGAATCTCTGAATCTTTCTTGCACGGTTGACCGTGATCTTATCTTCCTCTGACAACTCATCCATACCAAGGATTGCAATGATATCCTGCAGTTCCTTATATTTCTGAAGTACCTGCTGTACACCGCGTGCCACTTCATAATGCTCCTGACCTACGATACGCGGATCGAGGATTCTCGATGTAGACTCCAGTGGATCAACCGCCGGATAGATACCAAGCTCCACGATCGAACGCGAAAGAACGGTTGTTGCATCCAGATGCGCGAAAGTCGTCGCAGGCGCAGGGTCTGTCAAGTCGTCAGCAGGCACGTATACAGCCTGTACCGATGTGATAGAACCATTCTTTGTGGAAGTGATACGCTCCTGCAAAGCACCCATCTCAGTCTGCAGTGTCGGCTGATAACCCACGGCGGAAGGCACACGTCCAAGCAGCGCGGAAACCTCCGAACCAGCCTGTGTGAATCGGAAAATATTATCAATGAAAAGAAGTACGTCCTTTCCACCCTTATCACGGAAATACTCTGCCATGGTCAGTCCTGTAAGACCAACTCTCATCCTGGCTCCGGGCGGCTCGTTCATCTGTCCAAATACCATGGCGGTCTTGCTGATAACGCCTGATTCCGTCATTTCATTATAGAGGTCATTTCCCTCTCTGGTACGCTCGCCAACGCCTGTAAATACGGAGAAGCCGTCATGCTCGTTCGCAATGTTTGTGATCAACTCCTGGATCAACACTGTCTTACCTACTCCAGCACCACCAAACAGACCGATCTTACCACCTCTCTGATATGGGCAGAGGAGGTCAACGACCTTGATTCCTGTCTCAAGCATCTCTGTCGATGTCGCCTGCTCCTCAAAAGAAGGCGCCGGTCTGTGGATCGGCTCATAACCCTGTGCCTCGGGAGCTGGTTTGTTATCTATCGGTTCGCCAAGCACATTGAACATACGTCCAAGTGTACACTCACCAACGGGAACCGTAATCGGCGCGCCTGTTGACACAGCGTCCATTCCTCTTACCAGTCCGTCCGTAGGTCCCATGGCGATACATCTCACCGTATCATCACCCAGATGCTGTGCAACCTCGATCGTCAGCTCCGTACCATCGCTTCTTGTGATCTTAACCGCATCGTTCAGTTCCGGAAGCTGTCCCTCGCTGAACTTAACATCAAGAACCGCACCGATAATCTGGGTAACTTTACCAATTATCTTATCTGCCATCTTTTTGTTTCCTCTCTATCATAATTTTGAGCATAGTCTTGATTCTATTATGTGAAGAACGCCTGCCCCTGGCGTTTTTATGATATTGCCTGCGCACCCGCGATGATCTCTGTCAATTCCTGCGTGATAGCGCTCTGGCGTGCCCTGTTGTAGAGCAGTGACAGGCTCGAGATAATCTCATCCGCATTGTTGGTCGCATTATCCATCGCCTGCATTCTCGCCGCGTTCTCACTCGCAACAGACTCGATCATCGCTCCATAGATCAGGCTCGTAATATACTTCGGAATGATCAGTTCGATCGCATCCTCCGTCTCAGGCTCAAAATCCAATACAGCCTTGTCGTCATCGCTGCGCTCATCCTCGATCTTGATCGGAAGCAGTTTCAACCGGGTCGGAATATGCGTCACAGTATTCTTAAATCCCGTGTATACCACATAGATTTCGCCTACTCTGCCCGTTGCAAAGTCATCGAGCACCTGACTGCAGATCTTCATGGCATCTGCATAGATCGGCTCCTCGATCGCGTCGGAATAGTCTTCACCCATCTCATAGCCAAGCCTTGCAAAGGTATCCCGTCCCTTACTTCCTACCGGGTAAATGATCAAATCATCCTTATTCCAGTCATCGCCTTTTACAAGTTTAATGATATTGGAATTGTAGCCGCCAGCAAGTCCCCTGCTGCCCGTGATTACGATGACAGCCTTCTTCGTGGAGTTGTTTGCCTTGAGGTATGGGTGATTGATGTCCCCTGCTTTGGAAAGCATGGAAACCACCGTTTCATACATACAGTTAAAGTATGTCTTAGACCGCTCTGCGCGCCCTTTCGCTTTTTGCAGTTTGACGGTGGAAACAAGCTTCATGGCCTTCGTAATCTGCTGTGTACTCTGTACGGAGCTCTTACGTCTCTTGATATCTCTCATTGAGGCCATAAATATTCAGTCCCCCCTTCTTTTACTTAAAGCGACCTTTAAACTCTTCAATCGCTGCAACAAGCGTCTTCTCAGTTTCGTCCGAAATTACCTTTTCCTCCCTGATCGCCTTGGGTACCTGTGGATACTTGGTGTCAAGGAACTCAAAGAGCTCTGACTCAAATCTTGTGATATCAGCTACAGGCACATCAAGCAGATACTTTCTTGTGGCAACAAACAAAATGATAACCTGATACTCGACAGCCATTGGCTGATACTGCGGCTGTTTCAGGATTTCCTTGATTCTTGCCCCCTGCTCCAGTCTTTCTTTGGTATCCGGATCGAGATCGGAACCGAACTGTGCGAACGAAGCAAGCTCTCTGTACTGGGCAAGTTCTGTACGAATCGGCCCTGCAATCTTCTTCATCGCCTTGATCTGCGCGGAGCCGCCAACTCGGGAAACGGACAGACCTGCATTTACAGCTGGCCGGAAACCGGAATTGAACATCTCTGTCTCAAGATAGATCTGACCGTCTGTAATCGAAATAACATTTGTCGGAATATATGCAGAAACGTCGCCTGCCTGCGTCTCAATGATCGGCAGCGCTGTGATAGAACCTCCGCCGTACTCGTCGCTCATGCGGCATGCACGCTCAAGCAGTCTTGAGTGGAGATAGAATACGTCTCCAGGGAAAGCCTCACGTCCGGGCGGACGCTTCAGCAGCAAGGAAAGTGTACGATATGCAACCGCGTGCTTACTCAGATCATCATAGATAATGAGTACATCCTCGCCGTTCTCCATCCACTCCTCACCGATCGCACATCCTGAATACGGTGCAATATACTGCAGCGGCGCAAGCTCGCTGGCAGTTGCAGCTACGATCGTCGTGTACGCCATAGCGCCGAACTCTTCCAATGTCTTCACAATACTTGCAACGGTAGAAGCTTTCTGACCAATTGCAACGTAAATACATTTCATGTTCTGACCTTTTTGGTTAATGATCGTATCAATGGCAATCGCTGTCTTACCAGTCTGTCTGTCACCGATGATCAACTCACGCTGTCCTCTTCCGATCGGAACCATGGCATCGATTGCCTTGATACCAGTCTGCATCGGTGTATCAACGGATTTTCTGGTAATAACACCGGACGCCACTCTTTCAATCTGACGATATTTTGTACTTGCGATAGGACCTTTGCCGTCAATCGGCTGACCAAGCGCATTTACTACACGTCCGAGCAGGGCGTCCCCTACGGGAACCTCCACAACGCGGTTGGTCGTCTTTACGGTATCACCTTCATTAATGTTCCTGGTACTTCCTAGCAATACGGCACCTACATTGTCCTCCTCAAGGTTCATGACCATGCCGTAAACCTCTCCCGGGAACTCTAGCAGCTCACCCTGCATTGCCTTTTCCAGTCCATGTACACGTGCGATACCATCTGCCACCTGAATGACCGTACCGACTTCCGATACTTCCAAGTCAGAAGCATATCTCTTGATCTGATCCTTAATCACAGAACTTATTTCTTCTGGTCTTAAATTCATATGGATCTCACCTTTCTATTTATAATTGAATCGCCAACAGCTCGCGCTGCAGCTTATCCAATTTTGTCCGAATACTGCTGTCCACAACCCTGTCACCCATCTTGATGACCATCCCACCGATCAGGCTCGTGTCCACATCGTAGATGCACTCGATGGTCTTGTATCTGGTGGTAGCAAGTAACCGGCTCTCTATATCCTGTTTTTCCTGATCATTTATTGCTATAGCCGTTGTGACATAAGCCGTTCCGATATTGTTGTACTCCTTTACAGCTGCAACAAAATCTTCGAGAATCGCCTCAATCTCCGTATAACGGTCTTTCTCGACGATCGTCACCAGAAATCCCAGCATCTCCCTGCTGATCTTATCCCGAAACACATTCTGCACCACCTCGAGCTTGTCCTCCTTCTGGATCTTCGGATGGTTCATAAACTGTGCAAACTCCGCATTGGTGCGGATCACTTCCAGGAGTCCTGATGCCTCCTCCAAAAAGGCTGAGGTCTTATCCTCCTCAACGGCCAGTTCAAACAACGCCTGAGCATATGTTTTGGAAACTAGCTTAGCCATGTGCTATCACCTATTTCTTTCAATGTCTTATCAATGAGTTCATGCTGGGCATTTGTGTCAATATTGGCCTGTACGATCTGGGCAGCCATAAGCGAAGCGACTGCGATCATCTCGCGTTTCACCTCGTCAGCTAACTTCTGTTTCTCAAGCTCCGCCTCTCTTCTGGCCGTCTCCACGATCCGGGCTGCCTCCTGCTTCGCATCGGCAACAATCTTTGCTTCGTTCTCCATGCCACGCTTGCGCGCGTCAGCTAAAATCGCCTCCGCCTCTTTGCCTACCTGACTTAGCTTTTCTTCGTAGAGGGCGCGTGTATCAGCCGCTGATTTCTGGTCAGCCGCTGCCTGATCCAGTTCTCCCTTGATCTTTTCTTTCCTGTCGTTTAGCATCTTTCGCACCGGATTGAACAAGAAGTGCGATGCGACAAGGAAAAGTACGAACATGGCGATGATCATGAGAACTGTATCCGCCAAAAGTTGGAAGTCCAGGTCAAATAACCGGCTCAATCCCTCTGTCTCGGTAGCAAGTATCATGGTGTGATTCACCATACCTTTGTACCCCCTTTTTATTATTCTACTTTACATCAACGAAACTTAGCAATTCATAGCCTGTGCCCTTTACTGGCTTAGAATTTCATCATAATTACGGCAACAAAGGTTTTACGAACAGTAACAGCATGGCTACGAGCAGACCATAGAGACCTGTTGTCTCGGCAACCGCCTGTCCAAGAAGCATGGTAGAGGTAACATCTGATTTTGCGCCTGGATTTCTACCTACTGCTGCTGCAGCATGACCTGCGGCAATACCCTGGCCTACACCAGGTCCGATACCTGCAATAACCGCAAGACCTGCACCAATTGCTGAACAACCTAAGATAAAGTTTGAATTAAATTCCATAATTAATTCCTCCTGTGAAATAAATTAAATAAGATGAAACTAGCCTTCAATGGCATTATTGATATATGTCATTGTCAGCATACAGAATACATACGTCTGAATTGCCCCTGAGAACAAATCAAAGTACACATGAAGCGCTGCTGGCCAGCCTGTTGCAATAAATCCAAGCAGACCATAGAGCAATGCCATCATAACGGTTCCTGACAGAACGTTTGCGAACAAACGAAGTGACAGGGAAATGGGTACTGCGACATCGCCGATAATGTTGATCGGCGCCCAGATTGGCCATGGATCGCACAGTCCCTTGATCACGCCTGAAACCTTTTGATATTTAAATTTGTTAAAGGTAATCAGGGTAAAGGTAATCAGACCAAGTGCAAATGTCACACCGTAGTCCGCTGTGGGTGCCCTAAGCCCCATCAGGCCGGAAATGTTGCTGATGAGAATAAAAATGAACAGCGTGCCGATATAGTTGGCAAAAGCTGTGGCATTTTTTCCCATAACACCCTTGATCATGTTGTCGAGCATCTCAACGACAAGCTCCACAACATTCTGGAAACCTCCTGGAACCTCAGTCGCACGCTTGATCGCCCGGTTCGCACACAGGCAGAATATAATGATAATTGCCATGACGATAAAAAGGCATACATGCGTCGTTGTTATCCACAGCTTCTGTCCAAAGAGTTCATATTGAAATACTCCATGTATCATAAAATCAATGTCATCTGCGCCGGATAACAAAATTCCTGCTCCCATACACTCACCTCCTCGTTTTATTTCTCTATTCAGTTTTCCTTATTACATGGTAACTACTCGACTCCCTCATAGTTACATTTCCTTTCGAGGCATCCCCTGCGCCCCATGGTGAGACAACCTGGCAAACAGCGGCTGCAGATAGGCTGACACTTTCAACCCCATTACTCCTGCAAAAGCAGCCAGTGGATTGCCGACTTCCGTCAACATCAGGACTCCCAAAATAACTACCACGATAAGATACCTGATCATGTTTTGTCTCGTTGCTGCTGCCTGCGCCCCCTTTACATCTCTTTCAACGGCTGCGTTCAAAGTGACTGCCATATGAAAGGCCATAAATATTGCTGTAAGCACTCCTACCCAGAGCCCTATACTATAGCCTGTCTTATCCTCCACGACGAAGAAAACGAGCGCCTGACACAGGATACCAAATAAAATGATTCCAACAAGCAGCCCTGGAAGGGCTGTATTAATTTTTCTAAGTCTGGTTCTCATCTTTCTGATCTCCCTCGTAAATTTTCCTTGCCAGAATAAAAATATTCCGAAAGCCCGCCAGGGCTCCGACAAAGAACAATAAAACAAACCAAAATGCGGTTCCCAGTTTCCTGTCAAGAAACAGTCCCGCAAAAGAGCACAAAAAGATCGAAACAAGCATATTGATGCCAAACTGGGTGATCACAGCCAGCGACTGATAGACTGACTTTTTATACTTTTTATTTCTTCCCATTGCCTGCCTCCATACGCTTATCATCGTCCATTCTTTTAATGTCTAACCATAATTATACAGAAATTTGGTAAAATTGTCTAGTAAATTCTTATCAAACCCCTTATTTCACCATCACATCAGCAAAAGAGAACTCCCCTTCTGTCACTGCAAAAAGCTCCTGTTTCGCAAGACGGAAACAATCAAGCATTTCCGGTGAGAACACGCCGCACTCGCCATCCATGATCATGCGCGCCGCTTCCTCAACTGCAAACGGATCCTTGTATACGCGTTTGCTCACCAGCGCATCATACACATCCACAACCGACACAATCTGTGCCCAGATTGGGATCTCATCGCCCTTTAACTTATCCGGATATCCGTTTCCGTCATACCGTTCATGGTGATATCTGCAGATATCATAGCAATAACGATAAAATTCATTGTCATCCTGCTTAAACTTCTCAAGGAGTTCGCAGCCATAGATCGTATGTTTCTTCATCTCCTCAAATTCTTCCGCGGTCAGTCTCCCAGGCTTCAGCAGAATACTGTCCGGTATCGCGATCTTGCCGATATCATGCAGCGCCGACGCATTGACGATCAGGGCAGCCTGCTCCTTTGTGATGCCATACTTCGGATACATTTTCATAATGTATTTCAGAAAAAGTTTTGTAAAATACTTTACCCTCTGGATGTGTTCCCCGGACTCAAGACTTCTGAACTCGACAACAGAACTCAATGCATTGATCAGAAATTCATTGCTCCGCTCCAGTTTTTCCCGGCTCTCACGAAGCTGTTTCGTACGCTTCTCGAGCTTGTTTTCCAGATAGATTCTGTGTTCAAAGAGTTCCATGATATTTTTCGCGCGCCGCATGACCACATTCGGTGCAAACGGCTTATATATAATATCGGAAGCCCCGTACTCATAAGCCTTCTCGTCTGTCTCGTCTGTCGCCTCTCCTGTGATCATAATGACAGGAATAAAATTAATGTAGTCCGCATCATTCATAAAGCGCAGCACATCCAGACCAGATTTTTTTGGCATCAGTAAGTCCAGAAAGATCAGACCTATTTTATCACTGTTTTCCATAATAATATTGATCGCCTGCTCACCGTCACCAGCCTCGATAATCTGATACTGTTCATCAAATATAAATTTTATCATCTCGCGGTTAATCTCCGCATCATCCGCAATTAAGATTGTGTTCTTTTCCATGATCTCCATCGCTACCAATTCCTTCCCTTTTATGATGCTACGCCAACAGCTTCTCAATCCCTGCGATCACGATCTTGTAATCCTCAGTGACCACATCCAGCATCTGCTTTGCGCTGTCCAAATCCTTTCCACGAAGCACTTCCGTAATCTCGTGACTGGACTTGTAGAGACGTGTAAATGCCATATTCTGACACATACCCTTCATCGTATGCGCCGCGCGGAACGCTTCATCGACATTGCCGTCATTGATGCTCTGGACAAGTGTCTTATAACTCTCATCCCTTGTAAACATCCCCGCAAACTTTCTGATTCTGTCTTCTGTACGGAGCCGTGACATGATATCATTGTAGTCACCGCCCACTTCGTCATAAAACTCCTGTACTGTCATAATTTTCCTCCTGAATTTTACTCATTATTATACGCAAAAATTATTCCATCTTTCCTATAAGGATTATATCGCATCCTTTCCCATAATTCAACCTCTTTCGTCAGAGCTTCATCTCATTAACCATAGGAGGAAGCTGTGAAAGGATGTGATCCATATCTTCAAATATAGCGCTCTTCGTCGTCCCAAGGTTATTCGCACGCTCGATATGTCTGACTACCTCCTGGTACTGCTGCTTGATCTCATCGAAAAACTGTCCAATCGTCTGCAGTTCCCTGTGCGCGTCATCGATCACATCGGAAATCCCAGTCTGTACAGACACTGTATTTTCCGCAGTCTCCGTAATCTTATGAAAAGAGTCATATGTACTGTTGACTGTATCAATATTTCGGCTCAACGCCTGCTGTGACGCAGCGATACTGTTGTTCAACTCGCCTGTTCCGCGCTCCACCTCGCGCACACCAGTATCCACTTCCTCAGCCAGCTCCTTGATCTGGTCTGCCAGCTCCTTCACATTTGTCGCAACCACTGCAAATCCCCTGCCAGACTGTCCGGCTCTTGCTGCCTCAATCGACGCGTTGAGCGCAAGGATATTGGTCTGCTCCGCAATTGAGATAATCTTCTTCATGCACTGCTTGATTCCCTCTACCGAACCCTGCAGCTGTGCAAAGGTCTGCTCCATATCACTGTAGGTCTGCTTCACATGAACAGAAGTGCACTTCAACTCCTCCACTTTCCCCTCCGCCTCTGAAACGGCATCGTTGATGGCTCCTCGCACCTGGACAAACTGCCCGGCCACACTGTTTATGTCAGAGAAGGACTGCTCAAAATCCGACAGCTGCTCATGAAAATGATCTGCCTTTTTCATGACGCCTGAAAAGGAACTGCCCACCATCCCCAGCTCCCACAGGGATTCGACCTCCTTACCGACCAGTTCTCTTTGATACTCTTTCAGGCTGTCCGCCGCATGCAGCATCGGGTAAAGATTCTTCGCACCGCCCTGCCTGCCACCTGTTCTCTTTCGATAAAACATCTTACATTCTCCCTTCTACTCAAACACAACGCAGGTCATAGACTGGTTGACGAAACGGTTATTGTAATGCTCCCCATATCCGACAAGTCCCGCATGACTCCCTAACTGCGACATTTCATCCAGATAAGTCTGCATATATCCGCGCTCGCAAAACAGTTTATAGCGGAACAGACAGTTGACTGAGAACACAGCGGAACGCCTGGGAAAATCGCGGCAGATCGTATCGATTGTCCGCTGCACGACAGCTTCATAGTCGCCAAGTTCCAGCAAAATCAAAACATCAGAATCATTGACCTGACGGAAACACGCAAGCGCATCACCTCTGACTTCCTTGATCGAAATAATACAAGTGTCATCCCCGTTAATCTTTCCGAAAGGATTCTGAAAAGTCTGTGTCAGGATCTCCTCGTCCGTCACATGGAGAATATTTTTGTATACCTGCTTGGCTGGTCTTCCATTCAATGTTCCGATCACATAATTCTCTTTGTCCGTGTCCGAGGCAATAAATCGATAATGGCCAAGCTTGTGATAGATATTTTCCTTGTAAGTCTTTACTCTGCCGTTCAAATTCCGCACCAACGCATACGCCACCGCATCCTCGTAAATTCTTCCGTTGACAGATACTTTTCCCGCATCCCCGGTCCCTCCGACCAGAGAAATATTTTTTTGCTTTAACACAGTATTGATCGTAGCCAGCACACACGCGTCATTGCCAGTACAAAAGTCGATACAGACGGTATCTTCCTCCCTGCCGCCAACGCTTCGCATATCTTCCTCCAGCCGCTCAATATACTTGATTGGCATCGTCGATGCCTGTTCCAATACATTTGCTGCCGCAGCCACTCCATCCAGAAACGCAACGACGCCAACACCCTCCTCCACCATTTTAACATCGTAACTCATCCCAATACAACCAATGCTTGGAACACCTGGATAGCGTCTCGCCAGTGTGTTCACATGCGATTCAAACTGTGCGTTGTTTGACATCAGCATGATAAACTGGGGATTATCCAGTCCTTTTAGTGCTTCCGCCAAATCTCCGCTTTGACTCATTCCAAAAAACTGTCTCATCTCATTGTCTCCTCAACTATTCGATACTTGTCACTATTTATTCTGATTATACGTTAAAAATAGTCAAAGTGCAACGAATATTTCGTCTATAAAATCATTGAATACTATGCAAAAAAGAGTTACACTGTAAACAGAATCCCTCTCAACAGATACAGCAGCCAGTCAAAGGAGAATATGCCATGAATGATTTGAAGATTTACCGGAAACGTATGATACCTGATGAGTGCATTTTGCTAAAGGACGATATGATTCTTAACAGAACAGATGATTTAATTGTTACCAAATGGAACACCCTGAAACCGCGACGGGATTTTCACCATGGTTACTCCTGCTATTTTCTAAAACTTGGTTTCAAGATCAGCAAATTTTACCGCGAAGACAATTCGCTTTTATACTGGTACTGCGACATTGTGGACTATACCTATCAGGACGCGGACAACACCCTGATTGTTACGGATCTGCTTGCTGATGTGGTCGTCTATCCCGATGGCTATGTCAAGGTACTTGACCTCAACGAGCTTGCCATCGCCCTGGAAAAAAATCTGTGTGAACCACAGATCATCACGCAGGCGCTGCGAAAGCTTGACAGCCTCCTGAATCTGATCTATGACGACAAATTTGACATATTGTCCGCCGAGATTGAAGCCTATTAATACTACCTCACTGCAATCCGCTTTCTCACGGCACAAGACAAAAAACGGAGTAAATATATCCATTATTGCCATTTATTCTTCAAAAATCGCATGATAAAATGAAAAAATAAACAGGACCATGGTTCTAACATTTTTACAAAGGAAAGGAGAAATTCATATGCACAAAAAGTTTATCAGACTGGCTGCATTATCATGCGCTTCAATCCTGCTTGTCACGAACAACTCGGTCGCATTTGCAGCACAAGGAGATGCTGTGCCGACAGATGTTTCCCTGACGCGGCAGGCAGAGCTCTTTTATGAATTTACTGGAAACGACGCTGGCAAGGCAGGGTATGCACAGGGAAATCTCTATCTTTTTTCACCTGTTGCCGCCTCCTATAACTTGTATTGGAGCGACGACACAGGCGCATTGGGTAGATATTATCCGATTACTTCCCTGAAAACAGGCGCTGGAGAAACCGCCATATTTGAATTTGGATACCACGTTGCGATCCCGGCCGATGCGACAAAAATCATCGCTGTGAATGCGTCATATACAGAATATCCGACCGTATCCAGTGCAGCAGCAGTCTATGACATCCCTGCTGACAAACGTCTCGGCTACTCTTCGGTCGATGCACTCTACACGTTCAACTCGTTTTCAGACATCCATATCGATGAGGAGCATTTTGGTGAGACACCTGCATATTGGTGGGAATATTCGGAAGCGCACTGGGCTCAGGCACTTGCATACGCTACGAATCTCGGCGTAGACTTCATTGTGTCATCAGGCGATCAGGTCACGAATGCCAAACTGGACAATCTTGACAAAGAGTGGCAGGCTTACCAGCTGATCCTGGCACAGTCCGATTATGTCAACCCGATCTATGAATCCGGTGGAAACCACGAAGTCCGTCAGGACGACCATGTTCCATATGAATTGCAGATGTTCATCAACGGAAGTGGTTTAAACAGTTCCATAGATACACTCGCTGCGTCAAAGCCATATTATACCATCACAGAGCCTAACACTGGCGACTTGTTTATCTTCATGGCTCTGGAAGGCGGATACCGGCCAGCAAAATATGACGAGTTTACGACAGAACAGCTTGACTGGGTGGAAGATCTCCTGAAGGAAAATTATGGGAAAGGAAAAAATATCTATCTGATCCAACATGCACTGATCAAAGGCTATGGACCAGGTGACGATCTGGAAACACCTTATTACAGCGGTTCTGTCGACCCGACGCTACCGTCCGCGCAGCGCTTTATCTCCCTGTTGGAAGCATATCCTGATATTGTATGGATCTCCGGACATTCCCATGAAGATTTCGCACTGGGATATAATTTTACTGACAATAATGACACTTCCTGCAATATGATCCACAATCCATCTGTAGGAAATCCGACCCATGTCACAGATGGCGCGATTGACTATGCGTTTGACGAGAATCTCTCACAGGGATACTATGTACAGGCATTTGAGACAGCAATCCTATTTAATGGCGCAAACCTTTGCGACCAAAAGATGTATCCGGCATATACTTATATCATTGATGGGAGCACTTCCCTGAAAAAGCAGGATTCCAGACCTGTAACTCTTGAAAAAGATACAGAAGTCACACCTGGCACACTAAGGTCAGTTCTTGCCAATGCAAATACAGTTCTTGGAATCTATTACGAATTTAGTTCATATGACCAGTATCAGGCATTAAAGAAATGTTACTATGAATATAAAGATGCCGACGCCAATGCCATGACAGAGGCAGCGCGCCTGACTGCATACAGCAGACTCAAGTCCTCTATAGCAGAATTGTATCAGATCGCGGATACCCTGCAATAAAACATTAATTTTAGACTAGAACTGTTTCAAAAACCGGGCTGTCACCGATATGAATGCGGTGGCAGCTCTTTCTATACACACGGTAAATTTTTGGCCTTTCCATGCCGAAATGTAAATATACAGACGGATGATGCAGCTGTAATACCGTGGAATCTGAGGGGAATTCAATGAACTATTTTTATGAGTGGGTAAAATACGACAAAAATATACCTGGCAGAATACTGATGCAGGATAAACCGGGATGGCGGTGCAATACAACGCCGCATTGGCATCCTGAACTGGAATTTGTCTATATGATTGAAGGCTCCTTGCGGGTGTGCATCGATGGTATCGAACAGACGATTCCAAGTGGAGATTTTTATTTCTGCAATACGAAAGTGATTCATTCCACAGCCACACCGGAAAGTACTGCCCATTATAAATATATCGTTCTCCAGCTCTCCCACAGCTTTTTACTGCAATTTCATGACGACTGTGTCTTTGACATCCACCGAAATGCTGCTTATGACAAACTTAAAAAACAGCTTCAACGTTTAGTATGTCTGTCAGAACAGGATACCGCACAGTATTCATATAATTTTGTTGACATCGAAAAAAACAAAGTATTGTTGGAGATTTGTCAGATCTTACTAGAGAACTGCATCCTGTCCAGCACAAGTATCCTAAAAGGGACTGATTTCACAGGGTACGCAAAAAAAGTGATGGAATACATATGTGAGCATTATAACCAGAAACTCAGTCTCCAGTCACTGGCAGAGCTGGTCGGTTTATCCCCACAATATCTGTCAAAATATTTCAGGAAAGCAACCAGTATGTGTCTTACGCGCTATATCAACTTAATCCGGCTCGAGCATTCGAATAAATGTCTGACCGACCAAAATATGAATATCTCCGATATCGCATTGAGCAATGGATTTCCAGATGTCAAAACCTATGTACGCATTTGTAAAAGCGTCTACGGAATGACACCCTCTGCATTGCGCAAAAAAATACCACTTATTTGATCGGCGGCTCCTCTGTCAGTCAGAGCCGCCTATGTCCCCTTGTTGTAAGTCCGGACATATTTTGCATCATACGCTGGATACTCCGCCAGTCTGCAAGTAACTCTTGTACGCTTTCACAAACTCACTGTACTTCTTCTTGGCAACATAAACCTTATCGCCGCTTGTGAGCGATACACTGTCCTTGCCATACTCCGTGATATGTGCCATATTTACAATGTATGCCCGGTGGCATCGATAAAATTCTTCCCCGAGCCGTCCCTTGAGCTCCTCCATCGTCGCATAGATCTCTATGCATTCCGGTGATCCCACGGTGTGTATTTCTACCTTCTTTGCCCTGCTCTCAATATACAGGATATCAGCCTGATCGAGCATGAGTTTTTTTGACTTGATGAACAGTCCCCTCCTTGTCTCATTTTTGTTATCATTGACAGTCATGTCCAAAATCCACCACCTCCCCTTATGTATCATATTTGTTTATTATATCGGTAAAATTCTATTATTTTTCAGACAAATGGCACGAAATGACTATTTTTCAGGAACAAAAGGACAGCAGTCACTCTTCCACATATTATTCACATACTTATCCACAAGTTATCCACAATATGTGAACAAATATGATGTTACTGGAACCATTATGGGCTTTTCAGATGTTCGAAACTGTAAATAAATATGGAAAAATAAATCTTTGCATGGTATCATAAAATCAGAGATTATTATTAGGAACAAATTGAAAACCCGCCACCGCGGGCAGGAGGTATCTCTATGCGAAAAATCCTTAAAAACACTCTATTTATCATACTGTTTTCTGTCCTGATCGTCTTTGCCGCATATTGGGCATATCTACGTTTTTATGCATCCAATGACAAGAATCTCTCCGGAGAGTGGGCTGCCAGCATCGACATGACAGAACAGGCTGCTGTCACAGCACTCGGCTGGCTGCAGGACATCGAAGCCGTTTCCATCTCCATACAGGATATGGAATCCTATATGCATGATTTGACAATCGATCTCCATCTGACGCTGCGACAGACTGACCGCTCCGCGGGCACTTTCGACAGCAGCATTCTACCGGAAAGCTACACTGCCTGCAACCAGGCAGCCTATGAAGCGTTTGCCACAGTATTTCAGGAGCTTTTGGCTGAGCGGCTTCGCATGGCAGGTTATACGGGCAGCACGGACGAGGAAGCCGTTGAGGCACTTGTCATGGAAACATTTGGAATGTCCACGACCTCCTATCTGATGTCCTGTGTGCCTGACCTACTGCCCCCACTGGAAGATCTACAAGCACAATATGATGGCAGTGGAACCTATGAAATCTCAGAAGACATATTGACCAGGCAGTTTGACGGCGGTCAGTTGGTCAGGACAAAGACGGAGCGCTATCTCCGTAAAGACTCCACTCTGATCCTAATGGAAGAGACCAATTCCACCGCCCTTAACTATTTCACGGATCGTTACCCAATCCTGTATACGATGCAACAGCCCCAGGATCAGTCAGGAACCAATTAAATCAAATAATATGAAATCAAAAATCAATACAGAAAGGAAATTCCATGAAAACAATCCTACAGAAAATAAATCCCCTGATACTATCCGTGATTCTGGTATGCTCCATGTTTCCGGTTCAGGTCCATGCGGCATATGAGATTCCCGGAATCTGTCAGGTGCAGACAGATGCAAACGCCGCAGGCACTGTGAAAACGATGGATTACAGCTATGACCGCAACACCTACTTTTCCCTGAGGGATATCGCCATGATTCTCAAAGATACAGACAAATCCTTTTCGCTGCATATCACCAAAAATGCGGTTGCATTAGACACCAACAGTCCCTACATGCCCATAGGTGTAGAAAATACCACCTGGGAGGACCGCACAAATCCGAATATCACGCTGCGCCGGAACGACTTTACATTAAACGGGCAAAAGGTATATTACTATACACTGATTCTGACATTACCCTCTGGCGATTACGACTGTTTCATGATGGCTGCGGATCTGGCGATGATTCTCGATGTCAACATCACCACTCCCAGCGCAGGTTTCCTTCAGATTGACACGCAGGCACCATTCTCTGTCTCCCCCGCCGCCCTGGAGCAGTCGGGCTATTTTTACGGTGTCAACGGTGTGCTGGCTGGGGATGCCACCACCGAAGAAATCTATTATCAATACCAATCCGACACTCCCTATCCCATCGCCAGCACCTCCAAACTGATGACATGTCTCCTGACGATGGACGCGATCGCAGCGGGGCAGCTCGCCTACGAGGAACAGGTCACGGTCTCTGACGCCGTCGCAGCGCTATCCGCCTCAGACGATGGTGTGATACCCTTGGAACCAGGACAGCAGCTTACTGTATATGAACTCCTGCTGGGTGCCCTTCTGCCATCCAGCAACGAGTGTGCGTTATGTCTGGCGGAAACGATCGCCGGTTCCGAGGAAGCTTTTGTTCAGATGATGAACCAGAAGGCATCGGAGCTGGGACTTTCACAGGCGGTATTCTACAACTGTAACGGACTGCCTTCCTATACAGAAACGCCCATTCCCGCAAAATGCCAGAACCGCATGAGCGCGGAAGATATGTTCCAGCTGGTGTGTTATCTCCTGAAGGTTTATCCACAGATCACAGACATCACTTCCCTGAAAACCGCCACCCTGCAATCCCTTGACCTCGAAGTGCGCAATACCAACCCGCTTCTGTATAATCTGCCCGAAGCCACTGGATTGAAAACCGGCACTACCAACAAATCTGGTGCCTGCCTCGTCACATCCCTGACCGCAGACGACACAACGATGGAACACGATCTGGTAGTCATTGTCTTTGGCACGGAAGATTCCATAGAAAGGGGGCGCGTCTCAGCACTGCTTGCCAGATACGCCCTGCAAACCTTTTACACCGACGCTGAAGGATCTCAACCGTCGGAGGACAATGCAGTTCCTCAAAATCTGCCCACACACGCCGAGGCTGCCGTGGATTGGATCCTTAGAACTGCAAAAAAACACGAATAACGCTTACCCCAGTGCCACATCCAGCACCATCATCACAACAAACCCAATTGCGACGCCGATTGTACCGATGTTCGTGTGTTCCCCAGCCTGCGACTCGGGAATCAGCTCCTCAACGACGACATAGATCATCGCCCCAGCTGCAAAAGCCAGGAAATACGGGAGCATCGGAACAATCATACCCGCAAGGATAACTGTCAATACCGCTCCTATGGGTTCTACAAGTCCCGAGAGCACGCCATATGTAAATGCTTTTTTCCTCGAAGTACCCCGACTCCTTAACGGCATTGAGATAATCGCTCCCTCTGGGAAATTCTGGATTGCAATACCAAGCGCCAGCGTAAATGCCCCCGCCATTGTAATCTGCGCATTCCCCAGGAGCGCCCCCGCGAAAGTGACACCGACCGCCATTCCCTCCGGTATATTGTGAAGCGTCACTGCAAATACCATCATCGTTGTCTTTTTCGCCTTCGACCTGATTCCCTCCGGTTTCTCCGTATCAAGGTGCAGATGCGGAATCACGCTGTCCAGGAGCAGCAAAAACGCCATGCCCAGGAGGAATCCCATAGCTGCCGGAATCCACGCCACCTTCTCCTGCTCCGCCGCCATCTCGATCGAAGGGATCAAAAGCGACCATACCGATGCCGCGACCATCACCCCCGCCGCAAATCCCATTAACAGTTTCTCAAGTTTTCTATTCATCTGGTTTCTCATGAAAAATACCATAGCCGAGCCAAGCGAGGTGCCGACAAACGGTATCATCACACCTGCCGCTACGCTGATATCCATACTGATACCCATGCTATACTCCCCCTTTTCTTCCTTTTAATATATGATTCTGCCTGTTTATCCGTGATAAGATGGACAAACAACAGTCCTATCATAAAACAACTTGAATTACATCGCAAGCCGCTTGGTTAGTGTTATCTAACTCAGAGCTATAATAACATACTTTTTCACAGTCGTCAACTCTGTCATCCATAGCGCAATATCCAATAACATATCATTTGAACGCATGTTAGGATTTAGCATTTACTGCTAATTATGGCTTTACAAGCCACATACGAAAACGTAGTGGCTGCAAGCAAAAATCCATTTGCGCGATGAACGAAGTTCGTTTTGTAATTTTTGCATGGATTTTTGCCCGTTACTGGAACGGAGTGAACAATAACAACAGTAACGATCGCATTCGGCAATTATCACCAAAAACCTTGATGTATATTTAAAAATAAGATATAATAATGTTAAATTTTGTCATAATAAAAAATGACCACAACATCACTGGGAAAGGAAGGATTTCAGATTTATGAAAAAAATATTCACCCAACGACTCTGTTACTATATGCTTGCAGCACTCATCATCACGATCGCAGCAATCTTTGCACTGCAGACGATCGCCAGTCAGAATAGTAACACTACCGCAAGTCAGGCAAAGCTCGCGGATGTCAAGGAAAAACTCGCCGCCAATGAATCGACCATTGCACAGCTCACAGAAAATCTCAGCCGGGACAACCTTGCAAAGACAAGGGCGTTCGCAGATCTGCTCGCGGCTGACAAATCCATTAACGGCAATATGGACAAACTCAACGAAATCAAAGAACGGCTGATGGTCAATGAACTGCACATCATCGATGAGGACGGAATCATCACCAGCAGCACGATTGAAGACTACATCGGGTTTGACATGAAGAGCGGCGAACAATCCAACGCTTTTATGGTCATCGTAAACGATCCTTCCATCGAGATTGCCCAGGAGCCTCAGACAAATGCAGCAGAAGGCATCATGATGCAATATATCGGCGTTGCCAGAACCGATGCAAAGGGGCTTGTCCAGGTCGGCGTGCGCCCGGAAGTACTGGAAAAAACGCTTGCCGGCACGGAGCTTTCCGTCGTGCTGAAAGATATTGACTTTGGGGAAAACGGCTATGTCTATGCCATCGACGCTGCAAGCGGTCTGATACTCGCCCACCGAAATTCCAGTTTGATCGGTACACCTGCTGCGGACGCTGGTTTTCCTTCCAGTCTGACTGGCAGTGGAAAAGCAACCATTGACGGAACAAGAGGTTATTATATGGCAGAAGAGTATGACGGCCGCATTATTGGAACTTTTATGCCGTCAAACGAATACTATGCCGGACGCCGCAGCCAGACCATCGTTGTGTCCCTCAGTATGCTGGTCATATTTGGCGCACTATTGTTGATGATCAACCAGATGGTTGACAACAAAATCGTACAGGGAATCAATCGTATTTCCAACTCCATGCAAAAGATCGCTGAGGGAAATTTTGAAATTACAGTAAATGAACAGGGCAATCCTGAATTTGTAATGCTATCTGACAGTATTAACAAGATGGTCGTTGGCATCCAACAGTACATCCATGAAAACGAAAACCTGATCACACAGCAGAAGCAGGACATGGAGCACAACAGACTCATGATCCAAAATGTCAAGAAAGCATGTAAGGATCTGAATACAGTGTCAGGCGAAACCCTGGATAACGCCGAGAGTATTTTTAATGGAACCGGTGAACAGGAGAAGGCTGTGGAAGACCTGAAACAAACTATGGGTCAGCTGACCGAAGAATTGAACAACAGCGTCAACGCCACTGCTAACATCACAGCTGCAACCGGAACGACTTCCGACAAGATTCTGCAGACGCAGTCCCGTATGGAGCTTCTCAAAGATTCCATGCAGAGGATCAGCGATATGTCCATGGAAATCGAAAAGATCATCGGAGAAATCAACTCCATCGCACAGCAGACCAATATGCTCTCCCTGAATGCCTCCATCGAAGCGGCAAGAGCCGGAGACATGGGGAAAGGGTTTGCTGTCGTGGCGACACAGGTCGGCGAGCTTGCTGCGCGGAGTGCACAGGCTGCCAAAGAAACCAACGAACTGATCATGAACTCCATCAATGCAGTAGAGGATGGACGGACAATCACAGACCAGACTGTCGAGGCATTTGACGTTGTTGTGGAAACAATTAAACAGACCGACCATGGAATTGCGGAAATTACCAACATGGTCAGACAAAATGTTGACATCGTCTCCCATGCAGTCAGTCAGATTGAGCGTATTTCCAATGTCGTAGAAGAAAACGTACAGATTTCCCAGAACACAAAACAGGTTTCCTCCAACATGGCAGACATCACCAGCAAATTATTAGAAATCGTAGAATCATAAAATCACACCGCACAACAGCTGCCAGATCACAAGATTTGACAGCTGTTTCCCATAAATCACAAAATTTTCCGTTCAGTTGGTTATATTAGTGCAAAAATACAATTTAAATGATAAATTTGGCAAAATGATTAGACAAATTTGATAAAAAGTTGTATAATTAATCCAAATATATTATTTATTTGTCCTGAGCACAAAATATCATACAATTGTAACTATTTAGTACCTTATTCTGTTTTTACCCAGCTTTAAAATCCCATCGCACAAACGAGTTCTTATATTTTTACTCGCTTCTGTGAACGTACTGAACAGTTGATATAGTCTAACTGCACAGAAGAAATAACCAATATATTTAGAATTTGCA
This sequence comes from Lachnospiraceae bacterium UBA7179, assembly GCA_002491195.1. GTDB lineage: Bacteria > Bacillota > Clostridia > Lachnospirales > Lachnospiraceae > COE1. The sequence continues at coordinate 37,464 of DKVL01000085.1, read as the reverse complement.
AAATAACTTTTACATCTGGCGAACTAACTGTATGAAGTTTTTTGTAATTTCAAAGAAATACCAAGAGTAAGGAGAATGAAGTACTATGTTAAAAAAACTGAACACTCTACAGATCAGAGACCGGCTCGTCAGAGCCTTTGTCACAATCGCATGCATCATGACTGCAGTATCCGTTATTATATTGATCACGATGTTTGTCATTTCACAGTTTTATTCCTCTTCACTAATTAACTATGGGTTTGCACAGGGGGATATCGGAAGAGCCATGGCGCAGTTTGCAGATTCGCGTTCTGCAATGCGCGGCATTATCGGCTATGATGAACAGACAGCCATCGACACCCTGCTTGCAAACCACGAGACCTATAAGGAGGAATTCACACGTGAATTTGACAAGCTGGAGTCTTCTATGGTCACGCAGGAGAATAAAACGCTCTATAATGATGTGAAGAAAAAGGTCGCAGATTATTGGGTTTTTGAGCAGGAAATCATTGATCAGGGAGCCACAACAGACCGCGAGCAATGTAAACTTGCACAGGACAAAGCGCTGAGTGAACTTGCTCCTATGTACAATGATATCTATGACGATCTGACACAGATTATGGCGATCAAAGTTGAAAAAGGCCAATCAGTATCAAACCTTCTGTCGACCGTTGTGATTATTCTGATTATTATTATTATCGTCATCATCACGATTGCCATTATTTTTGCGATCTCTCTGGGCAAAGGTATCGCCGACAGCATTGCAACGCCTCTGGACAACCTCAAAAACCGTCTGGATACCTTTGCACAAGGCGATCTCTCATCACCTTTCCCGACAGTCGAGACCAAGGATGAACTTGCTGAAATGATTGCCACATCCACTTCTATGGCATCTTCCCTGCAGTTTGTCATCAATGATGTCGGCAATGTGTTAAACCGGATGGCGAATGCCGACTTCACCGCCACAAGTAAGGACAAATCGAAGTATGAGGGAGAATTTGAGGCTATTCTGACTGCCATGACACTGTTAAAGCGGCAGCTGGTAGAAACACTGCAGTCTGTCAGCGAGGCATCCACTCAGGTTGCCGCTGGTGCAAACAACCTGTCTGAAGCAGCTCAGAGCCTTGCAGAAGGTGCAACTGATCAAGCTGGCGCTGTCGAGGAAATGCAGGCAACCATAACTACAATCTCCGATGACATCAGAATCACTGCAAACAGCGCAGGAGATTCTTACAAGCAGGCTCGCACATACGCCGAGGAGGCAGAGCGCAGTCATAGGGAAATGAAAGCGATGATGGACGCTATGTCCAGGATTAATGATGCCTCGCAGCAGGTTGGAAATATCATTTCCGAAATTGAGGATATCGCATCCCAGACAAACTTGCTCTCCCTAAATGCCTCCATCGAGGCTGCAAGAGCCGGTGAAGCCGGAAGAGGATTTTCCGTCGTTGCAGACCAGATTCGTCAGCTTGCCGAACAGAGTGCAAACTCCGCTGCAGAAACCAGAACCTTAATTGAGACCTCCTTGAACGCGATTGCTGACGGAAGCAAAACAGTTGACATTGTCAATGCCTCAATCGACCGCGTAGTAGAAGGAATTGAACTGATTGCCCAATCCTCCAAGTCCATTAGCGAGATGGCAAATGAACAAGCCGAAGCAATGAAACAAGCTGAACTCGGTGTCGATCAGATCTCAGAGGTTGTCCAGTCGAACTCCGCGACCGCAGAGGAATCCTCCGCGACAAGCGAGGAACTGTCCGCACAGGCAACCACGCTCGATTCACTGATCAGCAAATTCAAACTTCCAGAAACCTAAAACAATGACATAAAAATACATAATAACGCCAACATAAAAGAGCTGGTGCACGAATGCATCAGCTCTTTTATTATCGCTCATCCAACAATATATCACTGTAAATTCCGCCGAGTTTACGCAGCCCCTTTGCGATCAATCCCGCATAGAACACCGCCCCCTCATACCGCAGATGCGTGTTGTCCTGTTTTCCCTCTGGATAATTTTGATATTGATCCGCGTCAAAATACATATACCACCTGCGGCTCTCTGGCTCGCCCGCCTTTTTCAGCTCACAGCGGCTCATGCTGTACAGATCCACCAGCGGCACCTGGTTCTTCTCCGCGGTCTGTTTCATGGCCGCCACATAGTCGGAATGAGCGCCCATCCCAAGATGTTTCGCATCCACAAAGCACCTGCGCTCCAAAGGCGTGATCAGCACCGGGTTGGCATGATGCTTTCTTGCCACATTGATATAAGTCTCAAGGTTCTCCATAAACGTAGAAAAAGGCTCTGTATACCGCGTTGGATCTTCACTCTTCTCATCATTATGCCCAAACTGTATAAACAGGAAATCTCCCTCACCAATCTGCTCATCGATCGCAGCAAGCCGCCCTTCGTCCATAAAACTCTTCGTGCTCCTGCCGTTTTTCGCATGGTTCGATATCACCACACCATCTCTGGTATACAGGGAAAATACCTGGCCAATTCCCGTCTGAGGATATGTCGTGATGTCATTTGTCTGAACGGTCGAATCCGCCGCCCAAAAAATCTTGGTTGCTGTACCTTCCATAATATATCCTCCCATCCTTTTTCAAAAAAAGGGAAACCATCGTTTCCCTTTTCCTAAACATTTAGATATTCTTAGACAGCGTCTTATGCTGCCATAGAACATCTTAATGTTTTCTATTCTTTCACAGCTCCGATATTGACACCTTTTACAAAATATTTCTGTAAGAACGGATACAGGATCATGAACGGGAGAACCGCTGAAATGATACCCGCATTGTACAGTGTACTCTGCGATACCTTATATCCCGTAATCGGAGTATCACCATCCATGATCATGTTTCGCAGCTTATACTGGAAATTCACCTGTAAAGGATCCGTAATGTAAATTTTTACGGTTGAGTAGTCATTCCACACCGCCACCGCGAACATCAATCCGATGGAAGCAAGCGCTGCCTTGGAAAGTGGAAGCACAATCTTGAAGAAAATTCCCATCGGCGAGCATCCGTCAATCTTTGCCGCCTCGTACAGTGAACCAGGAATACCCTCAAAGAAGTTTCTCATCAATACCAGGTTATATACATTCATACCATGTTTGAATACAAGAATCCACCAGTTATTTACCAGACCTAATCTCCTCATTACCAGGTACTCCGGAATCATACCACCTGAGAAAATCATGGTAAAGAGCAGTATGTATGCAAAAATATTACGCCCCGGCATCTCAAACTGAACGAGAACATATCCGCCGAGTGTTGACAACACAAGACCTAACAAAGTTCCCAGTAAAGTCGTAACTACAGAGATTATGAACGGCATATACAGCTGCTGGGTTCCGATAATTGTCCTGTAGCCGTCCAGCGTAAAGGAATTTGGCCACAACATGAACTGATACACGCCAACTTTGTTGAGTGAGTCCACCACAACCTTCCAGATTGGAACGATGATGATCAGTCCGACTAAGATGAACACAATATAGTTCACAATATCAAACACATGCAGCTTATCGCTGGGCTTTTTACTAACCATTTCTTTTGCCATATATCCACACCTCCTATACAATACCGCGGCCGCGAACCTTCTTGCTCACCTGATTGCAAATCAGCACAAGAACACAGCCCACGAGAGAGCGGAACAGACCTACTGCTGTAGAATAACCATAGTTTGGCAATGCGATCGCAAATGTCTGTCGATAAATGTATGTAGCGATAACGTCAGATACCTCAAATACCGCATTGTTATAAAGTACGAACACAGACTCAAACAGGTTCATGACCTTAGCAAGGTTCAAAATCAATACGGTGATGATCGTATTGGACAATGCTGGCAGTGTCACAAAACGAATCTTCTGCATACGGGTTGCTCCGTCAATATCTGCTGCCTCATACAGCTCTGGATTGATACCGGACAATGTTGCCAGATAGATAATGGTTCCCCAACCTGTTTCCTTCCATACCTGGATAAACCAATAAATAGGACGCCACCATTTCGTACTTGCCAGGAAGTAGATATTCTTATCCGCATCCGTTAAAATACCCCAGTCCCTCAAAAGACCGTTCACCATACCAGTACTTGAAGGCGACAGGAACAAACTAAAGATGGACGCCACAACCGCCCATGACATAAAGTGCGGCAGGTAGATAATCGTCTGCAATGTCTTCTTTGCAAACAGATTCTTCATCTCGTTCAGGAAAATAGATACCACTACCGCGGAAACATTCGTCAAAACCAGGTTCGCGATACTTAGTTCCAGTGTGTTCCAGAACGCAGTCCAGAACGCCGGTGTTGAAAACATCTTCGTAAAATGATCGAAACCGACAAACGTCTTTGGACCTACTGGCTTGTAATCATAAAATGCGTAGCGCACACCAAGCATCGGCCAGTAGTGCATAATAAGCAAAAATATCAAAACAGGCAGAAACATGATGTAATACCCTCTGTTGTTCCATATGCGGAGTCCCAGCGGTTTCTCCCGGACCTCTACCCCACCGGAGGTTACGACTTTTTTCTTACTCATACCGTTTTCTTCCTTTCTCTATATATTTTTCATTGCGACCGGATCGGATCAAACGGTCACTACGACTGCTCAGCGCATGCGCTGATAAGATTTGCGCTCCCGTCCATAAATCTGTAAACAAATAACTTTACCATTCTTGTCTATTTGCCCACAATTCCTTACAGACAGAAGCGCAATACGTTTGCTGTAATCAATATAAAGAGTTCTGAACAGTTATTTCCTACTGTGCTGCATTCAGCTCTGCCAGGCACTGATCAATGATCGAGCCAACTGTGTCAACATATGTCTGCATTGCTGCATCCACATCGCCATTCTTTGTTACAACCTCAGTGATGCATGCCATCTTTGCGTCCTGGATCGTACCAGACTCATTTGTAAATGTCTCTGAAATCGGTGATGCAGGTGCGTCTACACAGTTCTCTGTAAAGAATTTGTTTCCTGCAGCTGCCAGTTCGTCCTGATCGTTATAGCCGTTTGTCAACGGTGAGATTGTAAGTGCAGGATCAAGATGGTTCTTCTTCCATACAGTGTTCGGATCGTTCGGTGACGGCTTTAAGTGGAATTCACCCTCTTGATAAGAGTAATCCTTTGCATTGTCTGTTCCTGGATTTGTTGTAAACTCCTCAGCCTTTGTAGACCAGTGAACATCTTCCGCACCATATACCCACAATGTCTGTACTACATCACCATCTAACATTGTATCAAGCAATGCGTCAAATACTGCCTGATTGCGTACAGGATCACCCTGGTCAATGATTACCCATACTGGCGCCTCCCTGTTGAGATAGCCGCCGAAGGTATCCTTAATCTCCTGAATTGGCGGCAGCTGCACCAGCTCCTCGTTCACTTCATTCTTGATCAGGTTATCTGTCAGCGTCCTGTACCATGTACCTGCCCAGTATGTGAACACGCCCGATGAACCCATCTGGTCATTGGAGAACCATTTCTCACGGGCAATCTTTGTCGATGCCGTCAATGACTCCGGATCAATCGCACCATCATTGTACGCCTGCTGCATTCTCAATAGTGCATCCTTGGTCGCCTGCTCCTGGAATCCATCTACCCATGAACCGTCTTCTTTCTGATAAAGTGCTGGATATGCACCCTGCCAGAACTCAGGCAGATAGTTGATCCACGGAGCCTCGGTTCCGATGAAACCTGCAGCTACAACACCGTATGTATCGCCATTCACGCCGTTTCCATCCGGATCGCCATCGTGAAATGCCTTCAGCATATTATAGTAATCATCATATGTCTTAACATCATCGATATTGATGTTTACTGCGTCAAGCCATGCTTTCTTAACATATGTAACACAACCATTGCCATACGCAGGTGCAAAACCATACAAATGACCATCCTTATCCTTCAGGTTCTCATTAATGGCTGGCAGTGTGATTCTGGACTGGAACTCTGCATTTGCATAAGCATCTGCCATATCCCACAGAAGACCTGTCGGCGCATACTGCTTAAACATCTCAGCGCTCATGATCATTGCATCAGGATAATCCTGGCTTGCAAAGAGACGTCCTACTGCATCTGTATAGCCTGAATGATCAAGCTGCTGGATTGTAAGAGGAATTCCTACTGCTTCCTCCCACTGAGCCTTGAAATCTGCCTGACCATTGTCTACAGAAGCCGTCAGTGTGCCGTTAACTACGATATTAAGACCATCTTTCAGTACCTCATGGTAATCAGCCTTCTCTCCAGATGCTGCTGTATCACCAGAGCTGCCAGATGACGCATCTGTATTAGAAGCGGATGTGTCTGTGTTTGATGACGATGTATCTGTTGTGCTGCCATTTGATGACGTACCAGCAGAGTCACCAGAGCCTCCGCATGCAGTTAAGGAAACTACCATAGCGGATGCCAAAAGTAAAGATAATGCTTTCTTTTTCATTTCTTACTTCCTCCCTGTATGTAAATTATTTTTGCGGAGTCTGTACCTTTCTTTTTCGTCTGCGGTGCACCTCCGTATGTCACTCACTTTAGCATTGTAAGCCTTTACATTCAAGAGACAATTTTTGAGAGAGCATACATATTTTGACAACGCCTTTTGAAAACGCTGAAAAAATAAGGGCCATGTAAGCAGTTACATATTGTAATTTTTTTATAAAGCTGATAAAATATTACTAAAATAGCACTAATTTTTTAAATAAAAAACTTTAAAATTATATACTCAGGAGTAAAAACCGTGAATATAAAATTCAATACTATGCAAAATGACCTAAATTCGCAAAAAAATTATACAAGCTCTACAAATGCCAGGCAGAATGACCGACTGCCTCTGATGCTCAAAATGGTATCCTCCTACAGTATCTTTCTCTTTATCATATTGATGCTGTTCGTCCACCTGTACATCTCTGATACCAAAAATGCACACAGCCAATACCAGTGGCAGGTCAAATCAACCCTTATGAGCAATGTGGAGCTCTTTGAGAAGGACCTTGATATCATGAACGCATACTGCCGCCAGCTTCTGCAGGATAACAGGATCCGGAAACTGGCGCGGGCAGATGACATTGATGTGGAGCTCTTTGACCTAGGCAATACGGTTTCCACAACCATGGCTACAGATGTGTATCCTGAGGCGCTTCTGCCAATGTCAGAGTTTTTCTGCTATTTTCCAAACTCAGGCTTTGTGCTTGGATCTGGTTTTTTTATAGAGGAAGCGCGATATTATGACTGGCTTAAAGATTATTCTGAGGACGAACATGACGCTTTTGTGAAAGTGCTTACATCGCCTGCCGATTACTACCACTTTATTCCCATGAACGCATTCCGCCCATACAGCAGTAAAACTTACTATATGTATGTGATTGACATGAACGATCTCTATTATATGAACATTGACGCGATCGCGTGCTTTGTTCTTGAGGAGGAAAAGCTTTCCTCCTTATTTGAGTGTCTTGCGACCGACTCCCCATACCGCTATTTATCGATCCATTCAACACACACGGACAGCATTCTCTCGCTGCATACACCGGAGAGTGAAAATTTTGACAGCTTAATCGAGGACGATCTGCTTGACAAAATGAACGATTTTCTGGAATCGCATAAAATGTCTATGGACACTCATACATCTGCGAAAACAGGGTTTACTTACTATTATAGTCATCCCTCCTACGAGTCCACCACAAATAATGCACCTCCTCAAATATTGTATGCTACAGTTTTTGTGGCCGCGCTTGTGGGCGGTCTCATTATCATCTATATGCTCTCCAAACGCAATATCCAGCCAATCATCGAACTTGACCAACAACTGCAGGTGACAGAGCAGGAAAAGAGTGACCTACAGGAAGAAAAAAGTCATCTCGAAGAAGTTATGGACAGCCAGCGCCCTATTGTATTCAATTCCTATGTACGCCAGTTTCTGAGAGGTCTGATCGTCTCCCCCGAAGAGGCTGCCTATGCAAAAGCATTTCTTGGCCTTACAGATGAGAATTATACATACAACGGTCTGTATGTGATCGCCTACAACAGCGCGAATGAGTACCATCCCTCATCAAACGAACTGATCACACTCGAAAAATGCAATGAGATCGTGCAGGAAACCCTAAAAAAATATATGGGTGAACCACTTTACTGCTTTAGCCCCTCGGACCGGATCTATGCGCTCATTGTCGTCGGAAAGCCTGAAGATGGAACAGATTTGATCATCAAGACAAATGAGGCGATCGTAAAACTACACGATTATCTGCTGGATACCTATGGTATCTGGCTTTTTGCGGGCATTGGCAAGAACACCAATGATATTTTAAACGTGTGGGAATCTTACCAGCAGGCGACGGAAGCAGTCAACTACACCAGCAAAAATTATATTTTTTTCCCGTATGAATTCATCAAGAAGGATTCCAGTACTTTTTACTATCCCACAGAGCTCTCGACAAAGCTGATTCACTTTATCACGACGGGCAACACTCCGCAGGTGCTTGAACTCTTCAACCTGATTCATCAGGAAAATATCGAGGAGCGCTCGCTTCCTATTAATATGGTACAGTTTCTGCTGTCTGATATCCGAAATACACTGTTAAAGGCAAGATTTGCACTCCCGCAGAATACACCTGCAGAAACGATCAAGAGTCTCGACGAAACTTTTAGCCAGCATGTTTCCTTCAAACTCTGTGAGGATATCGCACTCAGGCTCTGCAAACTTTTTACGATGAAGACAGATGACTCCGATCTGATCTCCACGATTGAAAAATATATTCATGATAACTATGCGGATCCTTCGATGGGACTTAACAAGATTTCCGATGAATTTCAGATTTCAGAAAGTTACTTCTCGCACCTTTTCAAGGAGAAGAAGGGTGTGAACTTTTCGACTTATCTGGAAACGATACGCTTGAGCGAGGCCTCCAGGCTGATTCGTGAGACCGATATCAGCCTGAACGAATTGTACCTCTCTGTAGGTTACAATAATGTAAATACATTTCGTCGTGCATTCAAGAAAGTTTATGGCATAACGCCGAGCGCGATGCGTGATGGGTGATTTATCACCCTACCACATGATAAACAATCTCTCCATCTACGATCGTATCTTTCACGACCCCTTTCAGCACCTGGCCTGTAAACGGCGAGTTGGAAGATTTTGACAGGAAATCGTTCATCACCTGCGACGCATTTGCATCAAAGATCACAAGGTCAGCAGCACTTCCCTCTGTCAGCGTCCCCGCAGAAAGTCCATACATCCGCGCTGGATTGACGGACATTCTCTCAATTAACTGTCTTATGGAAAGATGCTGCCCCTCCACAAGATTCGTGATACCGAGTGCAAGTGCCGTTTCCAGACCGATAATGCCGCTGGGCGCCTCAGTGATCGGCTTTGCTTTCTCTTCTTTACTGTGCGGTGCATGGTCTGTGGCAATCATGTCAATCGTCCCATCCCTCAGCCCTTCTATAATCGCCTGCCTGTCAGTCTCCTCACGCAGCGGCGGATTCATCTTGGCAAGTGTTCCATACCGGATCACCGCCTCCTCGGTCAGGCTGAAATGATGCGGCGTCGCCTCCGCATGGATATTATTTCTTCCCAATGCTTCCGCTTTCTTCTTCGCCTGCCTGACAAGCTCCACCCCCTCCCTGGTACTGATATGCTGGATATTTAAAATAGCACCCGTTTCCAATGCAATCTCCAGATCACGCTTGATCAGCGATATCTCCGCCTCCCTTGGGGAACCGCCAATTCCATAGTATGCTGACGCCTTCCCTCTGTTCACGCCATTGTTTTCGATCAGTTTGGGATTTTCTTCGTGCAGGCTGATCGGTACTTTTAACGATGCGGTCTTCGTCATGGCACGCTTCATCAACTCCGCATCCATGACCGGAATCCCATCATCCGTAAATCCCACTGCTCCGCCTGCCAGAAGCGCATCCATATCTGTCAGTTCCTTCCCTGCCATTCCCTTTGTCACAGTAGCACAAGTGTAGATCTTTAAGCCTGTCCTTCTTCCTTTTTCGATCACGTATCTTAACGTATCCACATTGTCGACTGCAGGTTTTGTGTTTGCCATCAGCACCACGCTCGTAAAACCGCCTTTCAGCGCCGCTCTGGCACCAGTTTCAATGTCCTCCTTGTACGTAAAACCCGGATCGCGGAAATGCACATGCACATCCACAAATCCGGGCGCCACAATACAGCCGGATGCGTCGACTATCTGGCAGTCTGTATCGCACCCGCTGTCCCATTCCTGTAAGTCTTCTTTTGCGATCTTCTCCGCTATTTTCCTAATCTTTCCGTCTTTTATCAGAACTTCCGCCAGCCGTTCCACGTTGTTTGCCGGATCGATCACCATACCGTTTTTTATTAAAAGCATCTCTTTGTACCTCTCATTTTCTACTACTTATTGCTCTCATGATCATTTTACCACAAGCCTGCGGGATACAATTTATTGTATCATATATTCTACTTAAATTCTATCATCTTATCCGCGATATTTTCCGTCTTTACCACAATGTAGGGGCGCGTGGGCGTCTTGGTCACGTTTTCTGCCTTTCCTGGTCCGATTAGCGTCGTGTCAATGACCAGCGTATCCTTTGTCTCATAAAACGCATTGACGCTGATACTATACCCGCCACTTGGCTGCTCACCATATCCGATCGCTATGTAAAGTTCCTCCCCCAGCGTATAACTGATCTGAAATGGATCAGCGTACTTCTCCGCGATGATATCCTTCAGGGAATCCGGCTGCTGATCTTCTCCGACCACAGTGAAATCAATGTCCTTGATTTTATCCTCCTGTATCTCCTCCTCTGTGCTGCAGCCAAGTGTTCCCAGAGTCAGAAATGCGGCTAACATTGTCAGTGTAAGCCATTTCTTTCCTTTTTTCATCCAATGCATAAAATCCACCAATATATCCATCTTTCCTCCTAAACCATAACGATAGCGATTGACTCTTTTATCTATAATTATGTCCTAATTGAAAAAGATATACGTTTTCGGTTGATTTTACCTCCAAAAATGTATAAGATATATTCATTGGTATTTTATTTTGGAAAGGTATGGTATTTTTATGTTTCGATTGATTCTTGTAGCAGGCTTTGTCATTCTTTTTCTCATATTTAGCATGCCGATCATGTTTGTGGAATGGATCATTGGCAAATATAATCCCGATGTCAAGAGTCGTTCCAGTCTGGCCATTGTCAACTGGGCCTTTCGATGCGTGCGCTTTCTGGCAGGCACCAAGGTGGATTATATCGGTGAGGAAAATATTCCGACCGATACACCCGTGCTCTATATCGGTAACCACAGAAGTTATTTTGATATCGTGTTGACCTATGTGCGCGTCCCGCGACCCACCGGTTATATTGCAAAGAAAAATATGGAAAAGGTGCCGCTTCTCAGTATCTGGATGCGCAATCTCCACTGCCTGTTTCTTGACCGTGAAAACATCAAGGCTGGAATGCAGACGATCCTCGCAGCAATTGACCTGATGAAGAACGGTAAGTCCATCTGCATCTTCCCTGAGGGAACAAGAAACAAGGAGGAAGGCACACTGCTTCCCTTTCACGAAGGGAGCTTTAAGATTGCCGCAAAGGCGGACTGCCCGATCGTTCCTATGACAATCAACAACAGCGCTGCCGTCTTCGAGAACCAGTTTCCGCGGATTAAAAAAGCGCATGTTATTATTGAATACGGAAAGCCAATCTATATCAAGGAGCTTCCGAAGGAACAGCAGAAAAAACTTGCCCCCTATGTGCAGAAAATTATCATGGATACTTACAACAAAAATAAAGGAAATATATGATATGGAACTGTAAAAAAGACCGGAAACCTGCAATTCATTCATCGAGGTTTCCGGTTTGATATTTCGTGCCATAATATTATTGTTTACTGTTATCTTCCCTTGGTTCATGTGTTTCAATATACTCTATGATTTCGAGTATTTCCGTGCTGTCAATGCCCTTTTCACGCAATTTGCGGATAAGATTTACGACTTCTATACCTGTCATAGAATCACCTTCCTTACCATACAATATCGTTTCATGCTATGCTTTTATTATAGCCGATTCTATACCAGGTGTAAAGAAAAAGAATCACCAAGATCATGACCGATATCACGACAATCTCGCTATGATTTCCTCAAAATGCATCCCATGGGACGCCTTGACAAGCACAAGATCACCATCCTGAATAATCGTCCCAAGATCCGCAAGCAACGCCTTTTTATCCATATAATAATAAGTTTTGTCAGATGCGTGCTCTACACTTTTTGCACCATCATACATATTTTTGCACAATTTCCCCACGCAGATAATCACATCGATATTTTTTTCCGCCGCATAGACACCGACCTCGCGGTGCAGTGCTGCCTCATCGGCGCCAAGTTCAAACATATCCCCGAGAATTGCGACCTTGCGCGCACTCTGGAACCGTCCTGACGGCGCTCCTATATCCGAAAGATCCGTTATATGGAGAAGGTCAATCGCCGCTTTCATCGAGACAGGGTTTGCATTGTAGCAGTCGTCAATCAGCGTGAGCCTGCCAGTACGGATCACATGGCTTCTACCGCCGACAGCCTCCACATCCCGGATTCCAGCCTGAATCTGCTGCGTTGACAGCCCAAAAAGCACCCCGATCGCCGTCGCAGCAAGTGCATTGTACAGCATATGCTCACCCGGAAGCGGTATCTCCGCCTCAAAGTCATCCTCCACGCCAGCGGCTCCAGGCACATTTCGGATATGGATCTGCGCCCTGCTCCCGATCAGTCCCCTGTTCTCATAGTTGTCTGCTCTGACCGCACTATTGCTCCCGACACCAAAATAGATCGGAACACTCCCTTTGACTTCCCTGATTGTAACCAGCTTATCATCATCGGCATTGAGGCAAACCTGGCCACCCTCCTGCATAAAGTCGAAAATCTCCGTCTTCGCCTTGAGTATCCCATCCCGTGTGCCAAGATTTTCCAGATGGCACTGCCCAATGTTTGTAATCAGACACACATCTGGTCTTGCGATCTTACTCAGTCTGTGCATCTCCCCAAAATCACTGATTCCCATCTCCAAAACTGCAATCTCACAGTCCTCACGGATCTGAAGCACTGTCAACGGAAGCCCTACCTCATTGTTAAAATTCCCTTCCGTCTTCAACACCCGAAAACCTTTTGACAGAACACTTGCAACAAATTCCTTCGTGCTGGTCTTGCCGACGCTTCCCGTAATGCCAACCACCTTGATGCTAAGCTGTTTTCTGTAATACTCCGCCAGATCTTTGAGCGCCTGAAAACTGTCCTTCACAAGAATATAGGCACCCTTGGGATTTTCCGGCGCCTTCTCACAGATCACCCCTATCGCACCGGCATCAAATACCTGATCGATAAAGCTGTGCCCATCAACCCGCTCCCCTCTCGTCGCCAGGAAAACATAATCTTTCTCAATCTTGCGCGAATCCAGCACTACCCCGGCCGCCTCTGTCGTATCCGCATCAACAGCGGATGGCATTCCCTCAGTGCATAGAATCCCCCCCACTGCCTCTGCAATTTTATTCAGTGTCATATTTCTCATGACAGCCCCTCCATTATTTTTCCGATTATTTATACTTTTCCATAGAGCTGTCAATAATCTGCTGGCACAGGTCCTCAAATGGCATTCCCACTGCCTCCGCCTCCTGTGGGAGCAGCGACGTCGGCGTCATGCCTGGCAGCGTATTTGCCTCCAGACAGTAAAATTGATACGCATTGTCCATACGAAAATCCATGCGCGCATATGTTTTCAGCCTAAGCGCCCTGTAGACCGTCTCCGCGCAGGACTGCATCGCCCTCGTCACATTGGCGTCGAGTTCCGCCGGACAGGTCTCCACTGTAGAGCCCGCCTGATACTTATTCTTATAATCATAAAATCCCACTTTTGGAGCAATCTCAATCACAGGAAGTGCTTTCCCATCAATGACACCAATCGAAAACTCCCGCCCATCTATGTACTGCTCGATAATCACCCTGTTTTCAAAAGCAAACGCTTTCTCCAACGCCAGATCGAGCTGGCCTTTGTCATCCGCGCGATAGACTCCCACACTGGATCCACCACAGTTTACTTTCACGATACATGGAAAAATACTCCATGTGTCAATCAACTGCCGCTCATTTTTACAGATTGTGATTCCCTTTGGCGTGGGGATTTTGTACTTGCGGAAAAGTTCCTTTGAGATTGCCTTATCCATTGCAAGTGCGCTGGACAGATAGTCCGTACCTGTGTATTTGATATCCAGCAGATCAAACATTGCCTGTATCTTTCCATCCTCACCATTCTGTCCATGAAGCGCCAGAAAAACAATATCCGCCTGTGTACAGATTTTGATGACATTAGGACCTATAACACAGTCCGGATTATCTTTTCTGAGCGCTTTCACTGCACTGATATCTGGATTGATCTCTGAAATTCTTCCGAAATTTTCACTCCAGTCTCTGTCGAGCGCAAATACATCCCCGACTTCCTCCTCGTATCCAAGATACAGATCCAGAAGAACCAGTTCATGTCCCTTTTTCCTGAGCGCATGATAAATCATGGAACCTGTTACCAGCGATACATCGCGCTCTGTACTGATTCCACCTGCCAAAATAACAATTTTCATTTCCATTCCCCCACTACTACCCTATTCACTCAAGGCCTATTTCTCTAATTCATTAATATTACTGATCATATCACTCATGCTCAACAGCAGAATCCCTTTCCATTCCAGACTCTGCACTTGTGCGCCATCCGCCCCCATATAACAGATGCCATCCTCATTCAGTCCTCCCATATATTGTATGGTATTCTCAATGATAACCGTATATTCCTTACTGGGCGTCAGATAATTCACAAAACTCAAATGAAGCATATTTGACATATTTTCCTCCGCTGTCCTTGTGCCTGTGCCAAGAACACTGTCCTGCTTGACCTCCTCACAGATCGCTTCCACCCGGTCTACCATATCCCTCATAATATATGTTCCGAGATCCCGATCGGTGCCTTCTTCCGCACTGATATAGGCCAGCACACCAAAAAAAACGAATCGCTCACTGGAATAATCTGCCTCCTTCGCCCGCAGGAACTCCTCTGCAATGTTTTTGTACTTCTCGCCACGGTCCGCATGAAAAAGCTGAGCGGCCGCATAAAAACGCGCGCTTTTTTCACAGTCTGTCTCGCATGGCTGCCTCTCAAGCCACTCCCACGCTGCATTCGCTGCATTCTGATACTCTCTGCCTACGCTTGCTTCATAGCGCCCAAACATATCCCTGCTCATTGCCATAATTCCGCAAAACGCCGCTGTCGCCTCATAATTGCCATATAAGCTCCCATCGCTTCCCTGTCTGGAACTCAGCCATTTTCCCATATATAAGAGCTGTGTGACCAGCTGCTGATCCTGCTCGCTCTGATCCAAATGTTGGTATGCCGCCTCAAAAAGTGAACCGTTGCACTGCAGTGCATACATGATAACGTGCATCCCAAAACTCACATCACACACGCCCTCTGGACTTTCCTGCAGATCTACATTGGAGATATTTCTCAGCATACTCAGAAACAGGTTCTCATAGGTATCCTCGGCAATCACAAACGGATACGACTGTCCCACAATATCCGTATGGATATAGTATGTCCCCGGCTCGTCCAATCCCGTAAAATCCCCCACGCTAAGCATCTGACCGCCCAGCTGGTCGACCTCTCCGTGCGGTATCATTCCTGTATAGACTACCTCGCCATCCTGGCTTCGTACCACATCGAAAGTCTGTCCATGACGCTCCCCGGCAAAAATCACTTTCTTTTCCCTGCCCGTCACATATCCCGCCACATCAACATAGATGCTCGGTCTGCTCACAGGCAGCGTCACCCCGTTCGATGCGAGCGCAGCGCCATAACTTTCCATCTGTGCGGTGCCAGATTGCTGTACCGTGCCAAACTGCTGCACCATGTCCGTCGTTTCCGCTCCACTTCCCTGCTGTGCGTCTGGCTTCTGCGCCTTTCCCTGGTCCCCACAGGAACTGGCAGTCATCATTACCGCCAGAATGATACAACAGAGCATATACTTGTAAGAATTTTTGTATTGATTCCAGAATTTCACTCTTCCACAATTCCTTTTCATGCATTTTACTTGCCCCATCTCAATATTCTACACGCATTTTTCTGACAAGTAAAGCACTGTCTTTATAAAATTCCCCACTTTCCCTTATGATAGCGCCCCATGCTCACAATGCCGGTGAGCGCCCAGGTGAGACCGGTGGTAAGAAAGATTCCCCATACTCCGATAAACGGTATCTTCGTGAGCGGAATGGCAAAGCCGACACGCCCTGCCACCTCCATCAGCCCATTCAACATGGCAAAAGCGGCATCACCGGCTCCATTCAACACACTTCTCGCCACATAGATCATACCCAGAAAGAAATAAAAACAGCTCGTGATCGCCAATCCTCTCGCGCCAATCGCAACTACTTCCGGTTCTGTCACAAACACGCCCACAATCTGTTTTCCAAACAGCTGACATGGAATCAGCATGACAATGCTAAATGCGATCACGCACCGAAAACCTGCCCTGTATCCCTGTTTGACCCGGTCAATCTTTCCAGCTCCGATATTCTGTCCGGTATATGTTGTGAGCGCCGCGCCAAGTGAATTGTACGGCTGCTGCACGAGCTGTTCAATACGCCCGAGCGCCGTGTTGGCAGCAACCACATTCTCTCCAAAGCCATTGACAACCTTCTGCAGAAAAATGCAGGAAAAGGCAATCAAGGCATTCTGCAGCGCGATCGGAACCCCCAGCCGGAAACAGCGTGACATGATATCCCTCCGCACCGGACGGTTTTCCTTCTTGATGCGGAAGTATGAGATCTTGCACAGGGCATATGCAAATGCGCCAATTGCCGCCACAAGCTGTGCGATCACTGTCGCAAGTGCCACCCCAAACACAGACCAGCCTAACCCAATGACAAACAACAGATCGAGCCCAATATTGATAAAACAGGAAACCACCATAAAATACAGTGGTGTCTTGGAATCCCCCAGCGCGCGCAACACCGACGCCACGCCATTATACGCCGCGATTGCCAGGATCCCTGCACAGGAGACACGCATATAGATAACCGCATCGTCCAGTATGATCTTTGGTGTGTCAAGCGCAGCCAGCACCCATCTTGCTGACACAATACCGACTATTCCCATAATAACAGAAACAACAGCCAGAAGATACATCCCGTTTATGATACTTTTCTCCACCATATCCATCCTGTCCGCGCCAAAATGTTGAGACACCACGACGCCAACACCCGCTGAAATGCCAAAACTCATGGCAAACAGCAGAAAATTCAAGGAACCCGTAGCCCCCACTGCCGCCAGTGCATTAGCCCCGACAAACCTCCCCACCACGATGGAATCAACCATGTTGTAAAATTGCTGAAACAGATTCCCGATCAACATCGGAACTGTGAATCTGAGAAGAAGTCTTGCCGGACTTCCCTCTGTCATACTGTAAACTGCCTGTTTTTCCATAATAATACCCCGCTGACTTGTAAATTTCTCCCAAAACCATCTTTGGCTTTCTCGAAATGCTATCATATCACGAATACAAAATAAATCAACAGGGTATCATGAAAAAAATATCTTTATACAAATTTAATATCGAATTGTACAAAACCATCCATAAACAAATGCCATCTCTTCCTAACTCTTCAGCAGAAAATATCCACCTCCACATTCAATTTTCCCTTGCGTGTCTCACCCGCTATTGCCGCAAACTGAAACCGGCCAAATCCCCTTACGGTTACCTTATCCCCTGGTTTTAACTGTCCGCTGTTGTTTTCATTGAGCCGGCCATTTACAAAGATCTTTTTTGCCCGAAAAAGTTCAACGCTCTCCCCTCTTGACAGATTATACACTTTCGCGATCATACTATCTATGCGCGCCGCGCTGACTTGTACCGTTCTTCGCTCCAGTCTCGTGATGGTGCTCTTTGGGATATGCTCTGCGATCCGACATTTGACATTCGTATGCCTGACCTGATTCAGATTCTCCAGAATATATGGCGCCATCTTTTCTGTACAGAACAAAAAGGCATGCTTTCCGACAATGATGATATCCCCAAGGGTACTGCGCTCAATGCCAAGGTTCATCAGAGCCCCCAGATAATCCCTGTGCCCCAGCTCCTCGCCAAACTTTTCAACAAGCGGCGAGATCTCAATGCACTGAATCGGAAAGCGCTCCTCATATCCACAAAGCTCCTCACTCCCAAAACGCAGCATCATGCGCTCACAGTCAGCCGTACCGCCAAACACCGTTACTGGCACATAGGACAACTCACGCTCCATGTGGTAATAGGTGTCTAACTCCGCCGCCGACAAAAATCCAGTAAATAAATATTGACTGTTATTGTAAGCCTTATCCGCCAACTCACACAAACGCTTTCTCAAAAGTGTCTCTTCCGAATCCATACTCAATACCCGCTCCTCTCCAGTCCTTGCAAGTAATCCCTGTCCCACAAAAGGATTTTCAATTTCCGCGCTGCCTGCACCGCCGGCTTTGTAAAATACTGGTTTGTCAGCACCGCGCCGACCATTCTGTCATAGTAATCCTTTCCTGCATACGCCTCCTGAACTGCCTTCACCCCCACAAGCCCTGTATAACGCTTGCATTGGATCGCATAGGTCACGCCATCCTTCTCCGCAAGAATATCAACACCGTAATCCCCACTGCTGCGCGTGACTTTCACATCGACAAATCCATCGGCCGCCAGCAGATCTGCACAATAATATTCAAAATCAAAACCATCCATCGTGTCAAGCGCTCTTCTCCGCGCGCTGTCCCGAAACTGCCGACAGACCAGCACTCCCACTGCTGCAACAAGCACAACCCCCGCTACGATCACGATCAATGTAAATATTTGTGTATTCATTGGTCACTCCATCTCATTTTCTTAATCCTGTACCTTTGTTCCCCAGTACTGCCAGGAAATAAATTGCTGTCCGTCCCCTGACGAATGAATTTATTTTACCACACAAATGTTCGCATTGCAAGTTCTTTCTTTCACAAAATATCATAAAATAAAAATTTTTCTCTTTACAAATATCACATTATCATGTATAGTTCGATTATCGACAGGAAATCCTGTCAGATCAAAATTTTTCATGCAGAGTAGAATCGCGTGCGTCAAGTGCCTTGTGAACAGGGAGTTGTCACAGGGACGAAAAAAGAGAACGTCAGTCACACTCTTTTGCGGTACGAGGTTCGCATCCCGCTGCTACATATTTGACTTTTTAAGATTTTCTTAAGTCTCATTTGTGTAGTTATACGGTTACTGCATAAAGGAGGCTTTTTTATGCAAAAACTTTACTCAGATTCCTTCAAGGAACTGAAAGTCACACACAATCTCGTCCTGTGCGGTCTGATGGCGGCGCTGGCTGTCGTGCTCAACTACACCACTTCCATCTTTATCACGCCAAATATCCGCATCGGTTTCTCCGGACTTCCAAACCGCGTTGTGGAATACCTGTTTGGACCATGGGTGGGAGCGCTCTTTGGCGCCATGCTCGATATTCTGAAATATCTTCTCAAACCAGACGGCGGCGCTTTCTTCTTCGGCTACACGTTCAATGTCATGGTCGCCGGCGTCATCTACGGCTTTGTCCTTTACAAAAAACCTGTCAGAATATGGCGCATTTTTGTCGCTGAATTGCTGACCAAAACAATTGTAAACTGTGGCCTGAACACCTTATGGATCGCTGTCCTGAACGGAAATGCCTTCCTGGCGATTCTGCCCCCGCGTGTACTCAAAAACGTCATTATGCTGCCAATCGATACCGTGATTTTGTTCTTCACGCTCACTTTTGTATCCAAACTTCTCAATATGCCAGAATTTCACCGATACAGGCAGCGATAACACCATAATATAATACTTTCCTTTTTTTGCCGAACTGAAATTAAGTCTTTTTTCAAACCTGAAAATGTGTTAGAATATATGTATCAAAAATATAGGGAACTGACTTGGATTGTGAAAGGAATACATTTTATGAACGGCAATGATAATCGCATTTTTAATGAATTAAGACTGCTGATAGATAAATCAGCTTTGATCTGGTTAACTTTTATGACAGGTGTGTCAGTTATGATCGGTCTGCTCTGCCTCGCCGGCGCACTGCCAACCGTGGCGCTGTGGTCCTTGGTATGGATACTTCCAACCGCACTTGCGCTGTGGCTTGTCGTATGCCACTATCACAAAAAGGCAAAAATACTTGCGCAGAAACAGCAGATCTCCATGATGGCCTATCATGCCAAGCAGGTATTGGACCGGCTGCAGCAGCAGATTCCCGACACACTGATCTCTGACTGCAGAATTAAGATGCGCTATCTGGCGCGTCATGGTATTGATATTGACGCCGCGATGGCAAGACTCGGACAAAACACAGAAAAATACAATGATCTGGCAATGGCTTTCCTGAAAAACAGTGATAAATTTGAAGATGCACTTTATGATCTGATGCAGCCCGATACGCTGATGCAGTATGGTGCAAATGCCCATATTTTGAGAGTAAAGGCAAATGAACTGGGAATTGTCAATCTCACAGACACCGCATTTTTCCATGAGATGGAAGCCTATGTCGGCGATCTGGATACCATACGGAACAATTGGAAAAAACTTTCCTTTGAACTGGACGAAGCGTATAGCATTCTTAGCGAATATGTAAAATCGCTCTGTCTGAAAGATGACGCCATCGACAAGGACGGAAATCATATGTCCTTCAAAAAATGGGGCGAGCAGCTTCAGGAGGCCTTCCAGGCACTTGAAACCTATGATACCCAGAAAGCCAAGAACATCTTAAACGAACTGATCAAATTTCCGATTGACTCTGATATCACCAAGGCATTAAAGGGAATCCTCTCAAACATCGACGAGATGATGGCTGTATAAGTACATATCACTGCACACAAAAATCGACCGTTCTATACGGTCGATTTTGTTATTCTCCATCAAACAATACCTTCTCCAACTCAGCAATGTCATCTGTATTTGGTGTGTACACATTATCGACAAGCTCAATCCGCACTGTCAGGGAAGCAGCCGCATCGTATTGTACCTCTGCAAGTACTGTTTCCATGCTATTTTTAAACTCGGTGTATACCGCTGCCACCATCTCCTCCTCTGCGGGCGGCTCTGATGCATTTGCCCATTCGTCCGTCATCGCTGCTACATTCTCCTGATGCAGTGCCAACGCCGGCTTGAAAATGTTCATCTTTTCATAAGTCACGGTCACAATATAGGAACCGTCACTCTGTTTCTCAGCATTCTCCACTGTATAATGGACTTTTCCGAGCATGTCCATATAAATCTGGCGAAAATCCTCCTTATACTCATCATACACGCCAAGCCTGCTGCAGAATACATCCAGTCCCGTATCAATCCCCTGTTCATACAGCGCCTGGGCCTCCTCTGCGGTTCCCAGCTTCATCTCCACAAAGGCTCCGGAATCGTTTTTATAGGAGGCATCCAACAGTGCCTGCAGATATGTCTTAACGCTCTTATCTGATGTACAGCCGCTGACAATGCCAAGCAACAGTACACCAATCAGCAAAAATAAGATTTTCGTTATCTTCTTCTTCATTTTTGTATTTTCCATTTCCGTCTCCAAATCACTTTCTCATGTAAAAACTGTCATCGATGTCTTTCACATCCCTGTGCATAAAGAAAGCCAAAACGCATATCCCGCTTTGTTGAGATATGCGTTCTGTAACTATATAACCAGCGTACTCCAACTCGTAACTATTCTATACCTTTGTAGTAACAGGCATCAAGCCTGGCAAAAACCTTACTCCAATTCCACTTTGTCAAGATGCCAGATTTCATCCACATACTGCTGGATTGTTCTGTCAGAAGTAAACTTTCCAACTTTCGCCACATTGAGCATGGCGCTCCTTGCCCAGCCAGTCTGATCCTTGTAAGCTTTCTCCACACGCTTCTGCGCATCTGCGTAAGAGTGGAAATCCTTCAGGATAAAGTAACGGTCAGCCTTATCCGTATCCAGCGTATTGAGCAGGGAATTGTAAAGACTTCTGAAAAGCTCCCTGTCGTCCGAATAAGTGCCGTCCACCAGCTGGTCAACAACCTTACGGATATCCGCATCGCTGTTGTAAATATCCATCGGATTGTAGCCGCCATTGTTCTCATAATTGATGACCTCGTCTGAGCGCATTCCGAAGATAAACGCATTCTCATTGCCGACTTCCTCAACGATCTCCACATTTGCACCATCCATCGTGCCAAGTGTCAATGCACCGTTCAACATAAACTTCATGTTGCCTGTTCCACTCGCCTCCTTGGAAGCCGTAGAAATCTGCTCTGAAATATCTGCCGCCGCAAAGATCAACTCTGCGTTAGAAACCCTGTAATCCTCTATAAATACAACCTTGATACGATTCTTGACAATTGGATCGTTGTTCACCTTGTCTGCAACAGCATTGATCAGCTTGATCGTCAGTTTCGCATTCTTGTAGCCTGCTGCTGCTTTCGCGCCAAAGATAAAGGTTCTTGGATAAAATTCCATGCCTGGATTTGCCTTCATCTCGTTGTACAGATACATCACATGAAGGATATTGAGCAGCTGTCTCTTGTACTCGTGAAGCCTCTTAACCTGCACATCAAAAATCGAATCCGGATCGACTGTGATCCCATTGTGCTCCTTGATGTATTTTGCCAGACGCACCTTATTCTTGCGTTTGATCTCCATGAACTCTTTCTGCGCCAGAGGATCGTCTACGTATTTTGTGAGACCATCAATTACCGGAAGGTTCACAATCCACTCATCGCCCACCTTCTCTGTAACCCAGTCTGCAAGCAGCGGATTTGCATGGAGCAGGAAACGTCTCTGTGTAATACCATTCGTCTTGTTGTTAAACTTTTGCGGATACATCTCATAGAAATCCTTAAGCTCCTGATTCTTGAGAATCTCTGTGTGAAGCTTTGCAACACCATTCACACTGTATCCCGCAACGATTGCCATATGCGCCATCTTCACCTGACCATCTGAAATGATTGCCATCTTCTTAATCTTGTCAGCTGGTTCCGGATATCTGTTCACGATATCAAGGAGGAATCTGCGGTTGATCTCCTCAATGATCTGGTAAATTCTCGGAAGAAGTCTCTGGAACAGATCCACAGGCCACTTTTCAAGTGCCTCCGCCATGATCGTATGATTGGTGTATGCGCAGGTCTTTGTCGTAATCTGCCATGCCTCGTCCCACTCCAGGTGATAATCATCGAGAAGGATTCGCATCAATTCCGCGATCGCCACTGTCGGATGTGTATCATTCAACTGGAAGGTCACTTTCTCATAGAACTTATGAATGTTATCATGCTTTGACATATACTTTTCGATCGCTGTCTGTACCGACGCTGAGATAAAGAAATACTGCTGTTTTAAGCGAAGTTCCTTACCTGAAATGTGGTTGTCATTGGGATAGAGGACCTCAACAATATTTCTGGCAAGATTGGTCTGCTCCACTGCTTTCTGATAATCGCCCTTGTCAAAAGAGTCAAGGCTGAAACAATCCATCGGCTCTGCGTCCCAGATCCTAAGCGTATTTACAATACCATTACCGTATCCAACAATCGGAAGGTCATATGGCACTGCCTTGACAGACTGGTAATTCTCCTGATACCAGATCAGTCTGCCATCCTCCTCCCTGCAGGCAACATTTCCACCAAATTTAATCACCTTTGTATACTCAGGGCGTCTCAATTCAAACGGGTTTCCGTCTCTGAGCCAGTCATCAGGCACCTCTCTCTGAAATCCGTCCCGGATCTCCTGCTTGAACATTCCATAGCGATAGCGGATACCACATCCGTATGCGGAATAGCCAAGTGTTGCCAACGAGTCAAGGAAACACGCCGCAAGCCGTCCCAGACCGCCGTTTCCAAGCGCCGCATCCGGCTCCTGATCCTCAATCACGTTAATATCCAGCCCCAGCTCCTCCAATGCTTCTGAAAATTCCTTGTATGCCATCAGATTGATCATATTATTGCCCAGTGCACGTCCCATCAAAAACTCCATGGACATGTAGTACACCGTCTTAGGATCTTTCTCCTCATAAGCTTCCTGTGTCTTGAGCCAGTGATCCACGATATTGTCCTTTACAGCAAAGGCTACTGCCTGAAAGATCTGCTGCTCCGTAGCTTCCTCCAAAGTCTTTCTGTACAGTGTCTTTACATTGTACAACACGCTTCTTTTAAACATTTCTTTGTCAATAATCGGCTTTTTTGGCATTTCGTTTTCTCTCCTTTTACCCTGTGCCCCATTTCTTAAAAGTATATCACCTACTCCAAGGATTTTGAACACGTAATCTTTTAAATTGTTTCCGTTTTTAAATAATTGTGCTTTCATTCTTACTATTATAGCATACTATGTCAAATCTTGAAACAAATAATTCATTAATTTGGCAATAAATTGGAATTTTTATGAATTTCTTCCTGTTGAAGCCTCTCTTCCTCCAGCTTTTCGGCCTCTTTTTCCTCTGCAATCTCCTCTGCCTTTTTCTGCTCTTCGTCCTGATCCGAAACCGCTCCAACATCGTTTCGCTTATCGATCTCCTCCTGCACTTTTTTCTCCAGTTCCCCGGATGCCCTGTCAAGTGTGCCCTGTGATGCCTCCTGGAGCGCTGCCGCCGCCCCCGCGTCCAGAATCGTCTGTTTTGCCCTGTCTACACCGTCAAGCGGATTGATCTCAATATGTTTGAGTTCCAGCTCCTTCGCGTCCCTGATCTCCTGATGTCCCTTCCTCCTCAAATCCATCATCTCTCCATAATTTGACATCATCATATTGTTTGCTCTCGCAATATGCTCAGACATCAGCTGATTTCTCTCTTCCTCACTGAGATTCTCCTTCCCGAGTGACTCCGCCGCCAGCCCAAGTTCCTCCTGTATCTCATGCATCATTGCATCGGCCTGGGCCAGCCTGCCATAGCCGCTGTCAAACATGCCGTCAATCATACCCTTCGCCGCAAGCTCGCGCTTTGCCGCGGAGGCACCGAGCATCGACGCGGATTCCTGGAACTGGTCTCCCACACTGCCCTGGTTATCCTCTGCATCTGCTGTATCACTTTTTGCACCTGTATCGTCAACATGTTCTTCCTCGTCCTTTTCCTCGAGCGTTTTCAGCAACAGATACAGGTCTGCATTTTTCTTGTCAATTTCCTCCTGTTCCTTTGATGCACCTGCTGCACTGCCCGCCGCGTCCTCTGCGCGCTGCTTGTTTTCCCTCTCCTGCTGCTCCTTCAGGGCAAAGAGACGGTTCAGCGCCTCCTGTTTGTTGGAGATTGTTTCCTTGTCCTCACCCGCATCATAGGAATTCTTAATCGAACTCATCAGACCTGAGATCTCACTGAGCGTGTCCGCCTGTTCCTTTTTGCTCATCTCGTCCTGTTTCTGCTGCCGGAGCAGGAGCCTCTCTGTGCTGGCAGCCGTAAAACGCTTCGGCTCTGCCGCTTTCATCTGCTCGCTCAATATCCGGCCTTCCCGCGAGATTGTCACCTTGCACTGCGCGCCAAATACATTGCCTATACTCGTTTTTAAAACTTTTGGACCAGGCTGATTGCCATTGCCCACACGCATATTAAAATTTGCACTATCATTTACATTTCTATGAAACCCATTTAACATATTGATCGTATTCATCTGCATAAAACCACCCTCCTGGCAAGTCCCCATGCAGTACCTGATCTTTCGCAGTCTGCATGGACATCCCTGTTATGTTATCATTCTCTTCCTGCCGCAGAAAATCTATCGTGAATCCAAGACGACACACCTCTATATATCGTATATATCGGCTGACCAATCCGTTCATTTAACTTGTAGCCTTTCCTTTTTCATGCAAAAGCCCCATTTTGAGTTCATAGTAATCAGGCGTCATATCCATATAGTGCACGTGCGGATTGTTGAAACGCTGCTCCTCCTCCCAGATTTCCTCACTGAGCTGTTTCTTGACAAACGACCTGATTTCCTCCAGTGTTGGAAGCTCATACACCCTTTTGCCATTTTCAAACACCTTTACCTGCAAAGGCTTTGCAGTACAATTCGTAAATTTCAGATTTCTCCATGGCATCTGCGGGTCGACAAAACGGAAATCGCCGCTCATGTCAATCTCCTCATCCGCCTTTGCGATCAGGTCCGCCTTCGCCTTTCCGTTCTGGTCATAAATCCGGTACACCTTTTTCAGCCCCGGGTTTGTAATCTTTTCCACCGTGCCGGAGATCTTGATGCGCGGCACAAACACGCCATTCTGCTCGACCGCCGCAATCTTGTACACTGCGCCGAGCAGCGCCAGTGTGTCGTCAGAATAGTCGCTCGTGGCGCCCGTGATCAGACGCTCGCCCACGCCATAGCCATCTATGCACGCTTTTTGTATATTTAGGGAAGAAATCGTATGCTCGTCCAGACTGTTCGAAACGATGATCTTACAGTCTGACAACCCCTCCTCGTCCAGCATTTTCCTGACCTTTGACGACTGATATGCCAGATCGCCGCTATCAATGCGGATCCCTTTCAACCGTTTGCCCATGGGCTCGAGCACCTCATGTGCCACGCGGATCGCATTCGGAATTCCCGACTGGATCGTATCATAAGTATCAACCAAAAGCACTGTATTATCCGGATAGTTGACCGCATAATTTTTAAACGCTTCGTATTCATCCTCATAGTACATCACCCAGCTGTGCGCCATCGTACCGCTCACCGGAATGCCAAACATCTGCCCCGCAAGCACTGTTGCAGTCCCCGCCGCGCCGCCGATATAGGAAGCGCGCGCACCATACACCGCCGCGTCCATGTTGTGCGCACGCCTCGCACCGAAATCTGACACAGCTTTCCCCTCTGCCGCCCGCACAATGCGCGCCGTCTTGGTCGCCACAAGCGACTGGTGATTGACCTGCGTAAGGATCGCTGTCTCGACAAGCTGCGCGTCAATCAACGGCGCAACCACAGTGATGACCGGCTCGTTGGGATACATGATCGTTCCCTCCGGAAATGCATAGAGATCACCCTGAAACTGAAATTCTTTCAGATAATTTAAAAAGGCGTCTGTGAATGTGTTGAGTGAACGCAGATATGCAATGTCCTCGTCCGAAAAATGCAGATTCTCCACATACTCCACAATCTGCTCAAGCCCTGCAAAGATGGTAAATCCGCCCCTGTCGGGATTTTTTCTGTAAAACACGTCAAATGCGACTCTCGTCTCCATATCTCCGTCATTGAAATAACCATTTGCCATAGTCAGCTCATACAAATCCATAACCATGGTCAAATTCCTTTGATCTGCCTGCTTTATCATACCGGTATGTCCTTTCTACCTTTTTTTAATATATTGTACCTCACACTACCTGTATCTATCATATGCCTTTTGCATATCGGTTGGCAAGATATTTTTGTCATCTTTTCTCTTGCACCCCCTATTTAAATGTGGTATGCTAAATTTGTAAAAGTAGGTATTTATTATAGCAAAGACTCACGGGAAAGGGGGAATCTTTATGCGAATTTCTTCTATGTCTTATCTGACAAGACAGAATAACCGCAATTTAAGTCGTTCCTTTCAGAAGCTTGCCAGCGGAAAACGGATCAATTCCGCAGCTGACGATGCCGCAGGGCTCGCCATTGCGCAAAAGCTCCTGAAGCAGACCAACGGCTTAAGTGCTGGAGTATACAATGCGCGCACTTCCCAGAATATGATGAATGTTGCGGAGGGCGCACTGGGTTCTGTGACGGATATGCTCCAGCGTGTAAACGAACTCAGTATCCAGGCGGCAAACGGCACAAACTCCACTTCAGACAGAGGCGCCATCCAGGCAGAGATCGATCAGCTTACGCAGGAGATCGACCGCGTATCGGCAACCACCAAATTTAATGAATCCTATCTGTTAAAGGGCAGTTCCGGTAAAAATTCTATCCCGGTAAGCGCACGCGATGCCGGAATCACAGGAACCTTAACGCAGGATGCCACAAAAGCTACCTTCACGATGGATGCCCTCAAAATAGGGGATACAGTTAAGATTGGCGGCGTAGGCTATACGATCGGTGATCGCGACGATGAGAAGAATCCCAATCTGATCACAGCGGATACAGCATACTCCAAGATCCAGGAACAACTAGCCTCCGCAAGCAGTGTTGGCGCCACGACAGCCGCAACTGTTTCTGCAGGCACTGTTGATCCGAATGATCCTTCCAAAGTGCGGTTTGAGATCAGCAAAGGCAGCGTTGAGCAGTCAAACAGTTTCTCCACGTCATTTCATGTTGGTGCCGAATCTGATATGGCAAACAAGATTTCTGTCAATATCGATGCCCTGAATGCGGCAGGAATCGGCATCTATGGCCTGAATGTCGCTGACAAGACCGGAATGGCAGCCACCAATGCCATTGATGCCATCTCTGACGCGCTGGCAAAAGTTTCCGCACAGCGCTCTTCGCTGGGTGCTGCATCCAACAGGTTAGATCATTCCATTGCCTACGGCAACAACGCGATCTATAACCTGACCGCATCGCACAGCCGCATCGCAGATACGGAATATGGAAAAGGTGTAACAGAACTCAAGAAAAATCAGCTTCTGAATACATACAGTATCATGATGCAGCGCAAGTACATGGAGAATCAGAGCGGACGCGTAAAACAGTTTTTTAACTTATAAGCGCTACATGAAAAAGGAACCTGAACGGTTCCTTTTTTCATTCTTTTGCCCAGCCATAGGCATATTTGACGGCCTTATGCCAGCCCCGGATTCGTTTCTCCCTGTCTTCTTCCCCGATCGAAGGCTCAAACACACAATTGCTCGCCCAGTTTTTCCTGACTTCTTCTTTGCTTGTCCAGTATCCCACAGCAAGTCCTGCCAGATAGGCCGCCCCCATTGCCGTCGTCTCGACGCACTGCGGCCGGATCACCGGAACATTGACAATGTCCGCCTGCGTCTGCATCAGAAAATCATTTGCACTCGCGCCCCCATCCACTTTCAGCGCAGGAATCGCAATCCTGGAATCCGCCTCCATCGCCGCGAGCACGTCACCCACCTGATATGCTATGGAATCCAGCGTCGCGCGGATGATATGACATTTGTTGACGCCGCGCGTAATGCCGACGATCGTCCCCCGCGCATACTGATCCCAGTAAGGCGCGCCCAGACCAGTAAATGCTGGCACAACATAGCAGCCGTTCGTATCCGCCACCTTTTTTGCCATGTACTCGGAATCCTCAGCAGAATCAATGATCCGCAGCTCATCGCGCAGCCATTGGATCGCCGCACCTGCCACGAAGATGGAACCTTCCAGGGCATAATGAACCTTCCCCTCAAGCCCCCATGCGATCGTTGTCACCAGCCCATTGTCGGAAAACACCGGCTTCTCGCCCGTGTTCATGAGCAGAAAGCAGCCTGTTCCGTAGGTGTTTTTCGCCTCCCCCGCGGCAAAACAGGTCTGCCCGAATAATGCCGCCTGCTGATCCCCCGCCGCACCCGCAATCGGTATCGCCCCGCCGAGGAAGGACGCATCCGCCTCCCCATAGACACAGCTTGAAGGTTTTACAGCAGGAAGCATGGATCTTGGAATATCCAGATCTGCAAGGATCTCCTCATCCCACTCCAACGTATTGATGTTAAAGAGCATCGTGCGGGAAGCATTGGAGTAATCTGTGACGTGGACTGCTCCTTTCGTGAGCTTCCAGATCAGCCACGTCTCAACTGTACCGAACAAAAGTTCCCTATTTTCTGCTCTCTTCCTTGCCCCCGGCACATTGTCAAGAATCCATTTTACCTTTGTCGCTGAAAAATAGGCATCGATCACAAGACCTGTCTTTTGCTTATATTTCTCCGTAAGCCCTTTTTCTTTCAGGGCATCACACGCCTCTGCCGTCCGCCTGCACTGCCACACGATTGCGTGATATACCGGAACGCCTGTGTTTTTGTCCCACACGATCGCTGTCTCACGCTGATTTGTGATTCCGATTGCGGCAATATCCTGCGCCGAGGCTCCGATCATGTTCATCGCCTCGACCGCGACACCTAACTGGCTCGCCCAGATCTCGTCCGCGTCGTGCTCCACCCATCCCGGCTGCGGAAAATACTGCGTAAACTCCCTCTGTGCAACGCTGCACATCTTTCCTTTTTCATCAAATAAAATGCATCGGTTGCTGGTTGTCCCCGCATCTAATGCCATGATATATTTTTTCATGAAACCGTCCTCTCTGTACACTTCCCCTCGTGCCGCCATCAGCGGCACAAACAAATATTTCTTTACACACTTCAATATCCGCGTGATCTTCACATAATCGCCTTCAGGAAATGTGCCGACTGCTCTATGCCCGCCAGCTGATCGATATCCCCGAAATGCTCAATTGACAGATATCCGCGGTAACCATCTTCCTTCAACTTTCTGACAAGCTGCGCAACCGGAATATACCCGCTTCCCGTCGGAACGGATTTCAGACCATTGCCCTCACTTCCCCTGTCCTTACAATGTACACTCACGATATACCTTTTCAAAGGCTCATACGCATCCATCACATTCTCATAGCCAAACGCGAAATTCCCCATGTCAAATGTACATTTGAGGTCAGGCACATTTCTCATAAACCAGAGCAGTTCTTTCATCCGCGAACATGGTGACCTGACATCGTCAAAATCCTCGAGCGTCACATCCACACCAAGCGGTTTCGCGTACTGTGTCAGTTCCGTCAGCGCCTCTTTCATTGCCTGAATACACAGATTCTGCTCCATAAACCGCTCCACTGCAAAATAATCGCCACTCACGCGGTGAAGCGCCTTTGCCTCCTCCTCGTCCAAAAATCCCGGCACGATCAGAACGCGTTTTACACCCAGTTGATGTGCCATATCGATCTGTTCTTTTCCGACACGGATATCAGATCTGTTTCTCAGATCATAAAACTGATAGATGCTTGCCACTTCCATGTAATTATACCGGAGTGCCTCATCGATCCGGTCAAAATCCGCACAGAGTCTCTTATATTCAATGTCAATACCGCGTATTCCAAAATCACTGCAAAGGCGCATGATCTGGTTCAGCGATTTGTCACCTTTCGCCTGATGAACCGCCTGTATGATATGGTCATAAAATACAGACAACCTGATCGGATTGGCATACTCTTCCTCCAGTGCCACTTTCACTGCAGTACAGTCGAGCGGTCTCTGCTGTCGCCCGACTTGTGCGCACCAATACACCGCATTGATCAGGATCCGCTGAATCTCAGGCATGTGGTAGATCGGATACTCCTCATGCCCTGGCTGAAAATAAAAGATCCTGCCCAGTCCACGCTGAAACGTGCATCCGCTCCGAAATACCTCACCGCCTGCAAACCAGCCTGTAAATACCACATCGTCCGGTTTTGGAATATCAAAGTACTCGCCGTACATTTCCTCGACCGGAATGTCAAAGTGCGCTGGAACACCCTGTGCAATCGGGTGATACGGCGCTGTCACAAACAATCGCTCGCGGTCGCCATGACGCCAGCGCAGCGTCATGCCTGTTCCCATGAGCAGACTCATGATCTTCGCAAAATGCGCGGAATGGAGCGCAACCAGCCCCATCCCCTGCAGCACATGGCGTTTCACACGTTCCGCCACCTCATCGGAAAACGCATGGTGCGCCATGTGTCCCCAGTAGATCAGCACATCTGTGTCCGCAAGAACCTCCTCAGTCAAACCATGTTCCGGTTCCTCCAAAGTGGCAGTGCGCACAAAAATATTCCGGTCCTCTTTCAGGAAATCTGCGATACATCCATGAATTCCCCGCGGATAGATCTGTCTTACTTCCTCCTGTCTCTGTTCGTGCAGATTTTCGTTCCATACGGTTACTTTGATCACGAGTTCCCTCCTTTCTTTCTATTTCTCTGAATGACAGAAAATTGTTTCACTCATCTGAAATCTCAATTCTACTATAATTCCAACTGTTTCAATTCCTTAGAAGCTCCTTCGTATAGATACACCTTGCGGGTTAAAATCTCAGTTGGATCGAATGTTTTATTCACACTCTTAATCTGTTCCAGGATCTGCCTTGGCGGGACCGTTCCCTTCTTGTGAAGCCGCGCTTCGTGAATGCTTGTGAACGCCACATAAAAATCACTCCCAAACAGTTCTGCGATCCGTTCCTTCACGCCGGGATAAAACATTGCGATCGCACCATTCATCTGTGTCGTCGTCGTGACTGTAGGTACTGCCATTGCGGAAAGCGACTTGATATCCGGATTCAGGGCCATAAAAGCCCCTTTATAATATGGCGGCTTATATGCATCCATCGGATTGAGGTACATCCTCGGCGGTGACATCATATAGGTATTGCTTACCGCGTTCTCCCAGACCTCATCCTCCGTTAAGTCCCACTTCTCCATCATAATTCTCGGAAGCTTGATCGACGAGACATCATGCCGCTCTCCGGTGCGTACATCGCTTGCAAGTAAATAGAGCACCAGAACGATATCCCCGACGCGTCTGTAAACATAATCTTTCAACTCATAACGATGATCATTGTAATTGAGCGGACGGATAAAGATTTTTTCCCGTAACGCCTGATATTCATTTTTGTCAATCAACTGCATAATATCCAGTTTCGCCATTTTTTTACCTTCCGCCAGACTGGAATTAATATCGGTCCACACACCTTCCCATCCGTTTTCCCCATACGAACGATAGAGCCCCTTGCAGGTAAATCTGCATATATGTGCGCTTCCCGTTTCCACATAAAGAATAACAAAATCGCCCGACAACACATCGGATTCTGTCTTGTTGTACCGAATATTCGTATCCCGGATCGTTATCAGTTCTTCCTGATCTTCTGATGTAAAACCATCTGGATAATACTTCACCTTATTGTAGCCTAATTCCCCTTTCTTATCTTCCAGCTTTTGCAGTAATACGCTGCAAAATTCATCGTATGTCATAGTATCCCCCCATTTATTTTCTATCAATTTTATAAAATTCCGACACTACTTTCTCTGCGGGCTTTGCGTACAATTCATAATCTCTCCGTTTCCTGGCCCCGCTCTCATCATACAGCTTGTCCGTCCACGACCAGAGCGCAAATCCCCTCACCCAGCTTCGCCTTTTGCAGGCCCGGAACATCACCCTGTACCAGTCTGCCTGCCCCTCCAAGTCACTTTCTCCCCGTACAGACCAGTCATTTGGCACATATTTAGATCCCACAACGGACATGCAGCCTGCTTCCGCGAAAAAGAATGGTTTTTGATATGTTGCGACAACGGACTCAATTCTGTCAAGTTGTCTCTCCCAGTCGTCGATTGGGTAATACCCGCTTGATGAGATTACATCCACACAATCCCACCATGAGACATTGTGCTCCTGATATTTATCTGTATTGTAAGATATGAAACCTTTGAAATCTTTTCGGATCTCTGTGATCGTCTGTCTCCACTCCTCGGCACGCCGTTCTGACATAACCATCTCACAGCCAGCTATGTGCATCTCACAACCCATCTCTTGCGCTATTCGGGCATAATGATTCTGAAATTCCATATAAGAAGGAAACCACTTGCTCCATTTGGGCTCACACGGCACATCCTCATCGAAAAAATTAATATGCGCACGCCATGTTCCGTTTCTGCAGTTGACAGTAGGTTTTAACGCCACACGAAGTCCAAGCGTATGGGCATATTCAATTAATTGTTTCAACTCACTGTCCGTCATCGTTCTGTCGGAGGTATAATCGATCTGCTCTGACTGGGGAGTATCCTGAAGTCCGCCAGGGACAAGAATGACAAGATTGGCATTTGTGCGCTCTTTCATTAGTTTGAGGCTTTGTCGCGCACTCTCTTTTTCCAGATTCCCCGCAGGCGCAAACGGGGCAAATGTAATGCCGTTGATATATGGTATTGTAATCATTAAAACTCCTTTTGCTTTGACTTTTTAGTATTTCCGTATAATATGCCAAAGCCGATATTGGTTTCCTATTTGGCATAGTCATTATCTCCTATGCATTTATTATAAGAAATCTGTAAATAAATAGCAAGAAAATTAACATGTAAATTTAGAACCTGGCCGCTGTGGAATATAAATACTACATTCTTTGGGCATTTTGAAACAGAACAAAACTTTCCGTAAATCAGTCCCAAAATGGGTATGTTTCAATATATAGGGTTTTTCCTAAGCCATCTCTGCAAGAGGCTGTGCATCAATAAGACGGCAGTTGGTAATATCATCCAAAATGCCGTCTTATTTTTACTTCTTATTTTTACTTTCCCTTGCTGCTGTGATGCATTCCGAATCAAATCATGATGCCCGTTTCATCAATGCAGATACCTGTTTCTGCACTTCCGCATAATCATATCCTGCAGCTTCCAGCCTGATTTGGCGCTCCTTTCCAACTCCCCACTTGCCTTGCAAAACTTCTTTTGCAGCTGCTTCAACCGATGCACTGTTATCCGAGGTTTGAACCGGCTGTACAGTCGTTGTCACATCTGTTACGGCCGGCGCATCCGCTGTATTCTCTACAGCCGGTATTGTATCTGTCGGTTCCGCAGCCGTAACATTTGTATTTGTATTGTCAGCCAGCTGGCTCTGTAAAGGAAAAGTGTCTACCAGATTGTTGTTTTGGTCGTATACCATGATAGAGCCCGTTGCCATAACATCTTCCCACTTATGGCCAACATCGTTACCATAGATAATCAATGCCTCACCTTCAGGTATGGAATTTGATGTTTTAGCCAGTTCATCATCTGCTTCGCATAATACCCCTTCTGCTTCCTCAAAACTGAAAGGAATCGTCAGCCATACATTTGTCTCTGGCTTCAGGTCCACCAAGGTAGAATCATAAACACTGGCAGGACCCTTCGTAGCTCCCAAGTATGTAAAGACATCATAGCCATACCCATCACCGTCTTTGTTATGCATTCTGGTATTTTCGGTGCAGTAGCGCAGTATGTACTTATAGTTTGGATGTGTTGTGTAACCATAGGACATTTTCCAGTTTTCCTCGTCTGGTGGGTCAGACTGTTTGCTTCCATTACTGTCCGCATCAAACCTAAGCCAGTCTTCGGCAGCCGCATACACTGGCATTCCACTGCCAAATACAGCTCCCACGGACACAGCTCCTGCCAGTGCGATACCTAAAATTTGTTTCATCCTCATAATGAAATCCCTCCTAAAATTTTATTTTCATTATCAATCATAAGCTTTTTGTTGATTTTTGTCAACAGTATGTGATATTTTAAATATAGCACCACACCCATCCTGTTCCAGCCAGACACAGGAACACTGGCAACCGCCTTCACATATGGCTGTTTAACCTGCCGCACATGGGAGTGCATATAACCAAAACAAAGGAGAAAGACATGAAATTATTTTCCATACTTACTTTTATAGCAGTCATTACGGCAGCCATACTGTCTGCGGACTGTCTGAAGGTATCAGCACAGGAAAACGAAATACGGGAATATCATATATCACAGAATGGATCCGGGGATTTTTCCACGATTCAGGAAGCCGTCAACCATGCCCGTAACGGAGATATCCTTATCATACATCCGGGCGTCTACACGGAAAATGTTACGGTTTTTGGCAAAGTGCTCTATCTCATGGGAACGGACAGGGATACCTGCATCCTGCAGTGTGATACTGCTGATTATAGGACTGTGCCATTGTCAATTGCCGCCGGAGGGGTGTCAAATCTCACTATCACAGGTCTTGATACCGGAACCATACTCCCTTCCTCTGTTAATGGAATTCCTGCTGCTGACAATTCCAGTCTAAATAAAACACTGGACTGTTACAGCGGATATGCCGTCCATATCGAACAGAATTTCCTTTTTCAAAAAAGTCTCCGCTTTTCTAACTGTAGGATCGTATCATGGCATAATTTTTGTGTCGGTCTAGGAAGCCGGGGAAACAGCACAGTCCTTTTTGAGGACTGTGAACTGGCTGCCTATGGGAATGGGGGCTGCATCTTTTTTCATGACTCTGTTTTTGATAAATTCTGCGGGGATTCAAGCCTTATCATCCGCGACTGCCGGATGATAAGCTGTTTCAGCCCTTATATCATGGTATTCCAGACTTACAATGCTGCCAGCCGCACATCATTGACTTTTCAGAATGTAAAGGTGTCTGCGGTTGCATATATAAATGACTCCATTTATGACAGCAATGACATGAATACATCCGATACTGTTGAAGAACTTGCCAAACGGGAAGCGGCAGAACAGCTTTATGATAACAGACTGGTATACCTTCTTCCCCCGGAAGAAAGCATCCGCTTTCTGTCATGGAGAAACGAAATATGGCACACAAAAAGCTGCCCCGATCCAGCAGAATCCGGATTTTCGGAAGGCATCCTGTATATTGCACTGACATATGAAACCGCTCCGGCACAAAGCCATCATGTAATCGGCATCAGCAACTACAGCGGACGGCCGGAGCAGGGCTGGTGCGGTCTGCACAACACCAGTCTTACCGCGGACAGCTATGGCAATACACTGCCGGAGATGAATGCATCACCTTAACGACATATTTTCTCTGCATGAGCTGTACTAAAAAACCGATGGACTAAAGGAAACAACTCCTCAATCCATCGGTTTTTTATCAACTGTTACCTATGCTTCTCTGTGATACAGGGCAATACATTCGTCAATAATGCTTTCCACAATCCGCACTTCGTCAGCCGTGAGCTTATCCAGCTTCTCTGACAGCAGCAGCTTGTCCTTGTCAATGATGTCGCCCGTCAGGATATAATCCGTGCTGACACCAAGAGCCAAGGCTATCTTCATAAGATTTTCAGGCCGCATCGCCCGTTTGCCTGATTCCGCATAGGATACAAACTGGGTTGTCACCCCGCTTTTTTCCGCGAGTGCCTCCTGTGTCATTCCCAGCTTTTTCCGCCGCTCCATAATTCTCTTTCCTACCTCGTCCAGATACAGTTCCAGATCTTCCATTTTGTTACCTCCCGTCTGTTTGTTAAATTATATCAACAGAATCGTTTAATTTTAA
Organism: Lachnospiraceae bacterium UBA7179; assembly: GCA_002491195.1. Taxonomy (GTDB): domain Bacteria; phylum Bacillota; class Clostridia; order Lachnospirales; family Lachnospiraceae; genus COE1. The sequence goes on along the minus strand of DKVL01000085.1, from coordinate 520 downwards.
TCGCTGTCTGTTGACAGGTTACAACAGAATGATATAATTTATTTATCTGCACATCAAAAAATACATAACCAGATTCAGCCTTTAACAAAAACTATATCTGAAATCGTGCTGTAAATATTCGGGTTCAGTAAGGATCTGTAAAGAAATAACATGACAATGTTGCGCAGGATATGTCTTCGAGGGTGCCGCTCGAAAATCAGGCGCATAGCGGGCTATGTAACTGATTTTCGAACAATTGCTTTAGCAATTTGCAATCGGAGACATAGACAAGCAAGATTGTTAAGTTATTTCTTTACAGATCCTAAGAAAGGCAGTCAAATTCTTTCCGCACCATGCCATGAAATGCCACCGTGTATAATCATTATGTGTTTTCGCAGGAACAGATACCGGACGTGCATATGCTACAATTATGATAAAAATACGGAAGGAGAATCACAATGACAGAAAAAATATTGAAACATATAAGTGAAAAGGATACATCTGGTATGGATATGAAAAGTAAGCGCAAAATAAACTGACG
>DKVL01000082.1 GCA_002491195.1 Lachnospiraceae bacterium UBA7179 | reverse complement strand
GGCTATAAACTTATTATACGAGGAAGTAATTTTATGAAGAAAAAGTTATTATGCGTACTCCTTGGCGCGGCAATGACAGCAACAGCGCTCACAGGATGCGGCGGAAACGATGCAACACAGACACAGTCATCCAATGACAACGCAGGTACACAGGCGCAGTCATCCAGTGACAATGCAGATACACAGGCGGATAATACACAGACGGGCAATACACAGGCGGATGCAGGAAGCGGATCTGTATACTTATTGAACTTCAAGCCGGAGACGGACATGGCCTGGCAGGATTTGGCAAAGACATATACAGCCCAGACTGGTGTGGAGGTTATGGTTGTGACAGCAGCGGATGGACAGTACAAGACAACACTCCAGTCTGAGTTGGCAAAGTCTGAGGCGCCTACGATCTTTACCATCGGAAACTCCTCTGACTGTGCAGAATATGCAAATTATATCTACGATTTGTCAGGCAGTGCCCTGTATAACCATTTAACAGATAAGTCGCTGGCACTCGAGTACGACGGCAAGGTTGCGGCGATCGCGAATTGCTATGAGTGTTATGGCATCATCTACAATAAGACGATTCTGGAAGGTTACTGCGGTATGGATGGAGCGGTGATCTCTTCTGTAGACGAGATTGATAACCTTGAGACACTGAATGCAGTTGCAACGGATATTAACAACCGTGTAGATGAGATTAATGATGCACTGGGTACCAATCTGACAGGAGCATTTTCTTCTGCAGGTCTTGACAGCGGTTCCAACTGGAGGTTCTCCGGACACCTTGCAGGTCTTGCACTGTATTATGAGTTTAAGGATGCAGGCTGCGACCTGATTGCAGGACAGGGAACTGTGACAGGCAAGTATCTGGATAACTTTAAGACTGTATGGGATATGTACACCAATACATCCTCTGCCGACAAGGCGACACTGGATTCAGGCGCTTACAATGCAGAGCAGGAGCTTGGTTTAGGCGAGGCAGTATTTTATCAGAACGGCGACTGGGAATACGCGGCGTTTGCCCCTGACAATGAGAATGGTTATACTGTTACGACAGACGATCTGTCCATGATGCCTATTTACTTTGGCGTAGACGATGCAAATGAAGGCCTTGCAGTAGGTACTGAGAACCACTGGGCAGTCAATGCGCAGGCATCCCAGGAGGATATTGATTCCACACTGGCATTCCTGGAGTGGGTGATCACTTCGGATGAAGGACGTGATGCGATTGTAAATCAGATGGGACTGACAGCGCCGTTTGATACGTTTACAGGCAACTATGAATCCAAGAACGGTTTTGCGGCAATGGCAAATGAATATGCAGCAGCAGGCAAGACTTCTGTGGCATGGAGCTTCAACGCAACACCGGCTGTAGACGACTGGAGAGCAGATTTTATCGCACCTCTGACAGAGTATACAGAGAGAGGCGGTTCATGGGATGATGTGAAGACTGCTTTCGTAGACCAGTGGAAATATTATTGGGACGAAACGAACAAATAAATTATAATATAAACGACAAGTTGTTCAAAGGGTGAGTGAGTATTCACTTGCCCTTTTTCAAAAGAAAGTTACATGAAGGCAAATTTTGAGAAAGGTTGTTATTATGGAGAAAGCGATTAAAAGATATTTTCTTATATTTGCACTGCCAACCCTCGCCGCTTTTACAATTGGATTCATTGTCCCCTTTGTATATGGAGTTTTCCTGTCTTTCTGCAAATTTACGACAGTTGTGGACTGGTCGTGGGTAGGACTGGAGAATTATACAAAGATCTTTGTGGTAAATGGAAAACTGGATACGTCTTTCCTGCATTCCATGTGGTATACAGCGCTGTTCACGGTTGTGTCAGTGGTCATTATCAATCTCGTGGCATTTGCAATCGGTATGGCATTGACAAAAGGAATCAAGGGAACCAATCTGTTCCGTACATCATTTTTCCTGCCAAATCTGATTGGCGGAATCGTGCTCAGCTACATTTGGCTGATGATTTTTAACGCAGTATTACAAAATTTTTCCAAGACGATTGTATCCTCACAGTGGTATGCGTTTTGGGGCATGATCATTGTTGTGTGCTGGCAGCAGATCGGTTATATGATGATTATTTATATTGCCGGTATTCAGAATATTCCGGGTGAATTGATCGAGGCGGCAAAGATTGACGGTGCCAATTCGTGGCAGATGCTTCGCAATGTGACTCTTCCAATGTTGATGCCTACGATTACGATCTGCAGCTTCCTGACATTGACAAACGGATTCAAACTGTTTGACCAAAACTTAGCGCTCACAGGTGGTAATCCGGGAAAATCATCCCAGCTGCTTGCCCTGAATATCTATGATACCATGTATGGAACGACAGGCTGGCAGGGTGTAGGACAGGCGAAGGCAGTGATCTTCTTTATCCTGGTGGCAATCATCGCGATTGCACAGAATAAGTTGACAACGAGCAAGGAGGTGCAGGGCTAATGGCAAAGAACAAAGAACAGGTCAGCGCTGTGAGAAGGGCAAGGCATGGAGGGATTCTAACAGTATTATTTGCAGTTATTGCTATTTTCTGGATCTCACCAATGCTGGTTGTGTTGTTAAATTCCTTTAAGAGAAAAGCATACATATTCCGTTATCCATTTGGATTCAGCGCCAATTCTCTCTCGGATGGCTGGGATAAATTTTTAGCAGGCGCAAAACAGATCTTCTGCGGCCTGTTGAATTACAGGAACGGACTGAAGGCAACGAATTTTGCTTCTTGTTTTGGGACTTCCCTGTTTATCACTGTCTGCTCGGTTATAGTGATTATATTATGTTGTTCTATGTGTGCATGGTATATCGTGCGTGTACATAGTATGTTCAGCAGGTTTATGTATGTCATGTGTCTGTTTTCCATGATTGTGCCATTCCAGATGGTGATGTTCACACTGTCCAAGTTTGCGAATATGCTGCATTTGTCCAATCCTGTCGGTATTATTATCGTTTATCTGGGATTTGGTGCGGGACTGGCGGTATTCATGTTCACGGGATTTGTCAAAGGAATTGCACTGGAAATAGAGGAGGCGGCCATGATCGACGGCTGCAATCCGCTTCAGACCTTTTTTCTGATCGTATTTCCGATTCTAAAGCCGACGATCGTTACAGTGGCAATCTTACAGGCTATGTGGATTTGGAATGATTATCTTCTGCCAAGTCTGGTATTGAATATCAATAGATATAAGACGATTCCGATTGCGATCCAGTACTTAAAGCAGAGTCATGGACAGATTGACTGGGGCGCTATGATGGCAATGCTTGTGTTGGCGATACTTCCGATAGTAATTTTTTATATTATATGTCAAAAATATATTATTGAAGGCGTTCTTGCAGGTGCTGTCAAAGGTTAAGCAGAAATCCCCTGTTATATCAGTTTGTGCATTGAAATAACAGGGGATTTCTGTAAGTGCAGCACTGTCCGGACGGAGTGCTAGAACTTCGCATAAAGCATAATATGGAACATACCGTCCTCGCAGTAGCAGCCCAGATTTCCCCCGATTTTATCCGAAAAAGCCTGCACGCTCTGTATGCCAAATCCATGATTTTTTCCATTCTGGCTTTTGGGGAGGCCTGTTCCAGAGTCAAAGACAATTTCTTTCTCATACGCATTCTTTATATGAATCAGGAGATGATCGTTCTTGCAGTGGATTTTGACATCAATCAATTTCCTTTGCGTTATAGAGTCTTTCACGCAGTTGATCGCATTGTCAAATAAATTCGCAATCACCATGGCAAATTCGTAGTTGTCAAAGGGAATTTCTTTGGAGATGACGATATCATGCTGAATTTTGATCGCCAGCGAATACGCCTTTTCTATCATACAGGAAAGCATTGTATTGACAACCATGTTATTACAGTACTTTGTCACTTTATTTCCATCCGTTACCATGTTAATATGCTCTGTGATCTTTTTAATCTCATTGTATTCCCCCTGTTCCAGCAGGGAATCGATCAAACCGGAGTAGTGGCGCATATCGTGCCGCAATATCCGTAGATTTTTCTCGGACTGCTCAACCAGATAGTATTGATTTTCCAACCCTTTAATGTAGGACTCGTAAAGCATATTCTGCCAGTAGATCGCTGTCCGCTGGGATTCGCTTGATACATACTGCAGCACAATGACATACGATACAAACATGACGATGATGAACATGACGATACCGGGGATACTTTCAGGATGGTCATCCAGTGTATATGGAAAGAACGCAAAACAGGAAAAACCACAATAAAAAAATACAGGAATCAGGCAGAGCTTCCACCAGTTGTTCATCGATTCCTCCTGCTGATAATGAATCCAGATATCACGTATTTTACAATACAAAATAAACATCAGTATGATATGCGTTACAATACAGCCGGCGATGCAGAGGTACAAATTTCCTGTGCAAATATGTATAATCGAGGCTGCAATGCTTCCTGCAATCACATAATTGGAAGCGGTCAAACCGACAAACAGCGCTTTGCTGTCCCTGTTTCTGGATATAAAAAGCCCTGTGAACTGTGTTATGGCAATCTGATAGATCGTCACCAGAAAATAGCACAGGCGGCTGTCCGGGAAAATGTTTAATTTGAGCACATTCGGAATCGTGATCGCAAAAAAGGAAGCAATGCAGATTGCAGCAGTTTTTGGTTTGGAATAACGGCGGGCAATAAACAGGTACATGAACAACATCACGAAAATATGGCTGAGCGTATAGGAAATATTTTTATAATACATTCTCCGACTGCCTCCTATCGATATTGTTCTGAAACAAATTTGAGATATTCCTTTTTGACGTCAGCAGTTCGTGTCTTGCTGACTGGAATACGTGCGCCGCTTTCCATAATGATGTTTCCCGGCGCCAGTTTGTCCACGTGATACATATTGACGACAAAGGATTTGTGAACCTGTATAAAAGAGCCGCTTTCCACAATCTGCCGGGTTTCCTCATCAAAGGATTTCCGGATAAAGATGCTTTGAATGTTCCTTCCGTCTGTCAGACAGATGTTGAGTGTTCTGGAATAATTTTCAATGTACTCGATCTTGGAATAGGGAATTGAGACCAGTCCTTCTTTGGTCTTCACTGTGTATAACGCGTCTTTTAGTTCCTTAGAAATGTTGGAAATTGCGTAATCCAGCGCTTCTGCAAACAGTTCCTCCTGAACGGGTTTTAGAAGATATCTCACAGCGCGCACGCCGTAAGCCTCCAATGCAAAATCATCAGAGGAAGTGATGTAAATAATGACACTTCTCTGGTCTGTGCTGCGAATCAAAGTACCAATGTCAATACCAGACTGTTCTGACATGATCATGTCAAGAATATAGATATCACTCTGGGATTCCCCTTGTATCTGATGGTACAATTTTTTAGAGTCTGTATAATATTCAGTCTCAAAACGCATACTTTTGTTTGTTTCCATGTATTTTGTCAGCAGCCCTTTGATTTTCTCCAAATCTTCTGTGCTGTCGTCACAGACTACAATTTTCATTATAAGTTCTCTCCTCGCAGGTTTTGTCTGAAAATAGTATAACATAGGATTGATAAAGTTTTCAGTATAGCAAAATTTCCTCCGCTTTACAGTTCCTAAGCGCAATAAAAGATAATTTATTATATCACAATTTCGTCAGAGACTCCACAATATTTTTTGTCAGAGCTATTGACAAAAGTACGAAATCATACTCCTGAGTTTGACACTTCGATATTC
>DKVL01000009.1 GCA_002491195.1 Lachnospiraceae bacterium UBA7179 | reverse complement strand
ACTTATTTTCCTACAATTCCTAACAAGAACGTGGTTAGGAAATTCTGAAAAAAAGAGGTGTATACTGACTATGCATATAGCAATTTGTGACGATAACGTAGCAGACCGCAAGCACTTGGAGCGGCTGCTTTCAAGGGAATCCGACAAGCGCTCCGGCACACCGAACATCCTGTATGTGGACTCCTACGGCGAGAAGATGCACTTTCTCGTTAATCCCCTAAAATATAACCTGATTTTCATGGACATGAGCTCAGAACCTGGCATTGTAGAGTTTATTATCGAACGCTTGAATGCAATGGGATATCACGCCCCATTGGTACTGTATTCGGACAAGATTGACTATACCCGGATTCCCAATCTTCCAGACTATGTTGTGCACGCAAGGAAACCGTATATCCCAGATCCTCTCCCGGAATTTCTGGCGCTGGGCGATGCCAATGTCTCTGGTCACGTTGTCACTGTAGCTGTGCACACGAACGCCGTCATTAACCATATACCCAAGTACACGATCCTGTATGCACTTGAGGAAAACAAGGCCTGCAAACTGTATCTGACAGACGGCACCTCCATCGATGTCGATGAGAAGATCGACGAGCTCCGTCAGATTTTTGAACCCTATGAAGAATTTGCGCGTGTGAACAAAAGCAGCATTGCCAACTTTAAGTATGTATCTGCCGTCATGCCTGCCACGCTTGTGATGCAGGACTACAAAGAACTGAAGACATCCCTCCTGCGCTACCGGGAATATAAGTGGCTGAAACAGGAAATCGACGAACGGGAATAAGGAGGCACTGATGATCGCATTAGAGATAAAAGGAACCAAAAACATCATGAATGCCCTGCTCCTGACCGGGCAGTTTGATTCATTTCTGGTGGAAGATGCCGTCATCACGACGTTCAACACCTTTCACATTGACGGACACCTCGTGGCAGATTTTTATAGCGGCGAAGAACTGGAAGAACTGGAAAACAACCAAAAGTCGACTGTTTTTTCCTACTGGAGTGACATCCGTCCAGTCTGTTTTCAACTGATCAAGGGAAAGAAAACGCCTGTTTCTTTTAAAGTTGTGCTACACGCTGCGCCGCAGCTGATGGAAAAAATAGCTGCAAATCCGGAATGCGGAGTTGCAGCCAATCTCATTCGTTCCCTCATCCTCAATATCCGCTATGACAACGGCAAAGTGACCTGCGTAACTGGAAGCGCATTCACAACCTTTATCATGGACAAGAGCGTTGAAAAATTGTGGGATGCATATGTGCGGCAGCTCTTATCTGGTTTCGGACTCGATTTCGAGGAAATTTAGTATTGATCTATCCCATTATGCTTTGGTTACTTTGGAGTGGAAGACAAGACTTGCAAGGTAACCAAAAATCAGTGCTGCACTGCACCCCACTGCACCGTTTGTAAATCCTCCCTTGAACAGCCCGATAAATCCATCCTTGTCGACTGCCTCCTTCACGCCTTTCATAAGGATATTCCCATAACCTAAAAGCGGCACATTGGCGCCCGCGCCCGCATACTCCGCAAACGGTTCATACCACCCGAAAAAGCTGATCACTGCTCCAGTACAGACCAGAAGCACCATGACGCGCCCGGGCAGCATCTTCGTGCGGTCCAGAAAGATCTGTGCAAGGGCACAGACCACACCTCCTACCCAGAATGCATTGATATAATCCATCATAAAAACCACATACCTTTCCAGAAACGGTGTAAAGATCACTTTACGATGTTTCTTATTAAGATTAGTATGTGGCTTTTTTTGTTTTTTATGATTTAAAATCTTTTTCTATCTCATTTTTATTTCAGTCTTTTTGACAGTTCTGTGACAATCTCGCGGATATTTTTGTTTTCACATTCCACCGTGATATTGGCATATTTTTCGTACAGCGGAATCCGCTCCTCATAAAGTTCCCGAAGGGTTTCACCCTCTCGAAGGACAACGCCGCGCTCCGCCAGGTCCCCAAGACGTTCCTCAATACCTTCATAGGGCAATTTCAGATAACAGACCATCGCAATACTTTTCAGATGTTCCATGGCCTGCTCGCTGTAAACAGCACTCCCGCCCGTCGCGATCACCGCTGTCTTGGGATTCAGGGAAGCATTCACGCGTGCTTCGATTTCAAGAAAACCGTTTATGCCATACTCCTCAATCAGCTCGTGAAGCTTTTTCCCCTCTTGCTCTTGTATCACAAGATCTGAATCCAAAAAGGACATTCCCATATTTTTTGCAAGAACAACGCCAACTGTACTCTTCCCGACGCCGGGCATACCGATCAGCGCTATATTTTTCATCCTCAAAATTTTCAACTCCCTGCCATATAACAGCGTCTACCCATGAAAGTTCGCCTCGCGGCAGGACAGACGCTTAGTATCACCGCACATTCATACGATCAGCGCACCAAATCCGCAGACGTGCCCGAACTTTTACACTGCATCCTTAATCACCAAGATATGCGACAACTTCCACCTCACAGAGCACTCCTTTTGGCAGATCCTTAACTGCAACACAACTTCTTGCCGGATTCTGGGTAAAATATTTCGCATACACCTCATTAAATGCCGCGAAATCAGCAATATCTGCCAGAAAGCAAGTCGTCTTCACCACATTATCATAAGCTGCGCCCGCTGCCTTCAAAATCTCACCAACGTTGATCATGGACTGCTCCGCCTGCGCTATAATTCCCTCAGCCTCCACATTTCCTGACGCTGGATTGATCGGGATCTGTCCTGACGCATACAGGAAATCTCCTGCAATCACAGCCTGTGAATATGGTCCAATCGCCGCTGGCGCTTTGTCTGTGCTAATTTTTTTCATGATATTCTCCTCCTAATCTACAATTCTTATCCACGAAGGACTACTCCGCCCTTCACACTTTTTTCCATGCCGCCATCAGCGGCTCAAACAACACTTCCACTCGTGCCGCCCAGTGGCTCAAGCAATCCGTGAAGAACGCTGCCCTTTGCGTTCTTCCAGCGTGAAGCTTTAGATTTTCTAAGCCTGCGTCCTTTGCTGGCTTAGAAAATCTCTTCACGCTTCCGGCTCGTCAAATTCCACTGTGACATAATAGCCTCTTGTATTCTCCTCAACAGAGACAACTGTACCGCTCTTTGACTGCAGTCTGTTGCGGAACGGAATATTCCCCGACATGGCAACTGCCGGATTGATGGTATAGTAATAGTTGCTTGGCAGAACTCCTTCGGTGACTGTGACCGTATCGCCTTCTTTCACCTGTCCGGGACGTTCCATCTTAAAGTCCATCCTGCGCATTCAGATCACTTCCTTCTATACCATCTTGTGCCAGGAACCCCAAAAAGTCAAGAAAAAAATCGCCACCTGGAGCGTTTTTCATGCTCTGGCAGTGACGACGAAAAAATAGTTTTTATTCTGTTTTATAAAACAATGTCCAGTCTGGTATTCGTCGGCTTCACATTCTGCCTGGAGTTGACCATAAACACAGTGCGCGCACTATTACGGTAAACTGCCGCATCGCTTACACTGCGTGTCAAATCCGATATTCTCTGCGCCAGCAAAGTACACCCATTCTTGGTAACTACAGCATTTCCGCCATTCAGCCGGTTCAGTTCATTCGTAAGTTTCTCAATCTCAGTATGAAAATTCAACCTGTCCGCAATCGAAAAATGTCCATTGATGACCTGACTGGAAAGCCCTTCCATCTTCTTCATCATGTCCTCAATCTCTGCCTCACCCGTGAAACGTTCTTCGCCGCTGTCTTCCCCATCCGTGTCCTTATCTGCCTGCTTTTCCAACTGCAGGCTTCTCTTAAGTCCTGCCGCCGATATGGAAACCATAACGGACTGTTCCTCGAGCTCCTGATTCTCCTCAGAAGCAGTGCGGCTTACCTTCATCGCATGCTGCTGCTCCCTTCCATTCGAACCGGAGTTGTCGATTGCCGCCGCTGCCCTGTTTGTCAAAGCAATGTTTGCGTTTCTTACCTCCATAGATGCTCCTTTCCCTTATATATCCTGCGCAGACCCCTTTTTCCACACAGGCTTTCTAAGATCATCATTCCGTCTGTAACTTATGGTACTTATTTATGGCATTTACCTATGTTAACTGCCTTATTTAATATATCGTACCTACTGGGCAAAAAAATTAGTCTGTTTTCTGAATTTTTTGAACAAATTATTTTATTTATATTATTT
>DKVL01000061.1:30730-76604 GCA_002491195.1 Lachnospiraceae bacterium UBA7179 | reverse complement strand
TAAATATATTGTAGTAGGAAGGAGGGCCAACAATGTTCATCTTAAATAAAAAAACCGGAAATATTCAGGAGTGCCACAATGCGGATGCGGTCAAAGCGTGTCGGAAGGATGCGGATCGCTATTTGGTGGCAGCAACCAGGGAGGAGCTTGAAGGGAAAGCGGCAAATAAGCCCCAGGAGGGCCTCAAAAAGAGTGAGGCGGGGGAAAATACCAAAGAACCCGAAAAAGCCGCTCCTGAGGCCGCTGAGAAGGCCACGGAGGGCAAAGGAGAGAAGCAGGCAGCAGGAACCGGTGACGGAGAAAAAGCAGGAGCCGGAGAGGAGAAGCAGGCGGGAGCAGGAGAAGAGAAAACCGGCCAGGGAGGAGAGGATCCTCTGAATGGTGCAGGGGATGAACGGCTTGCAGAGCTGAATGGGAAAAAGGTGGCTGAGCTGAGGGAGATTGCCAAAGGAATGGGGATCCAGGGGTATGCAAACATGAATAAAGATACCCTTGTGGCCATGATTATGAACCATTAAGCGGGAGGCGGTACTGTGACAGATTTGGAAATGCTCAAAAAGATAACGGGAGAGGGGGATGAAGAGCTCCTCTCCCTTTTGCTGTCAATGGCAGAGGAAAAGGTGCTCTCCCTGGCAAACCGGAAAAAAATGATCTATCCCCTGAAGCCTGCGGTGAGGGAGTGGGCCACTGTGGCCTATAACCGCCTGGGAATGGAGGGGGAAACAAGCCGGAGTGAAGGAGGGATCTCTTCAGCATTTGCGGAGATTCCAAGAGATATTGAAACCGTGATCAAACGGTACAGATTAGGGAGGATCGGCGGCCATGCGTATGAGAAGGAGCCTGATGAAGAGTTACCACCTGAGAAGGAGGAGAACGGGGAAGGATCGTGAGGGCGGATCCATTGTGGAATATGAGGAAGCGGTGGAGATCAAGGCAACCATATGGCCTGCGGGCGGCAAAGTGCAGGCTGAAATGTATGGAGAGAGGCTCTCCTATATCAAAAATATGGAATATGGGGGAGCTGAGGCCATGCAGGAAGGCGATGGCATCTGTGTGTTCGTGGGGCCGGAAGCTAAGCCGGATTATAAAATCATTTCCATAAAACCGGAGTACAGCCCGAAGGTGATGGAGTTGGAGAGGATAATATAATGGCAGTAAACGGTGTGCAGAGCTTAATGGGAAAGATTAAGAGGATGCAGAATATTGAACCCACAATAATGGCCTCAATGCGTGATCAGACAGAATTAGTAAGAGGTGCGGCGGTGTTGAATGTTCCCACTTATAACGGCCCCTGGCCATTTGTGCCGAGGGGAGAGCTGAAGAGAAGCATCCACACAATGGTAAAGAAAGAAGAGGGCTCCATTATTGGATGCGTTTATTCCAATGCGAAACATGCCGCTTTTGTGGAGTTTGGCACCGGTCCGGTGGGTGAGGCTAACCATGCAGGAACTTCACCCAATGTAAATGTGACACATGTACAAGAGGGATGGGTGTGGCAGGATCCTGAAGGGGATTTTCATTATACAAAAGGACAACCGGCGCATCCGTTCATGTACCCGGCATTGAAGAATTTGGAGGAGAAAGTTGCGGAGAACATAGCCAAAGATGTGAAGGACTATATGAGAGAGGTTGGTGGAAATCAATGATCAATGTGAAGGATCAGGTATACGGGGCGATCCAGGGCATTACAGAGAATGTGAGCGATACATACCCAAAAGAGTGGGCCGTGCTTCCTGCTATCCAGTACACTGAGGAGGATAATTCCGTGGTGGAATGGGTGGATAACAAGGAAAGCAAGGCTCATTTGCTGTATAAGGTGGATATATGGAACAATGCAAGCACCTCAGAGGTGGCTTTGAAGGTGGATGCTGCCATATCTGCCCTGGGATTGAAGCGCATTGCATGTGGTGATGTTCCTGATCCGTCCGGCCTGAAGCATAAGGTTATGCGGTATGAGGGCATTATTGATGTGGAAACCGAAAGAGTTTACAACAATTATTAAACCAAGAAGGAGGTAAAAAGAAACATGTTAGCGAATGGAGCAACACTGGGATACAGAAAAAAGGGCTCCTCTGAGGAGTATACAAACCTTACTGGCCTGAAGGAGATCCCTGAGTTAGGTGACGATCCGGAAAAGGTGGAGAATACCGGCCTGGCCGATAAGGTGAAGCAGTATGAATTTGGTATAGGGGATGCGGGGGATCTCACTTATAAATTTAAGTATGAGAATACCTCAGAAAATTCCCCGTACAGAGTAATGAGAAAAGCAGGGGCCACAAAAGAGGTGCTCTCATTCTGTGAGGAGCTGCCCGATGGCACCAGGTATGAGTATGATGCCCAGGTATCTGTAAAGAGATCAGGCGGCGGTGTGAATGGTGTAATGGAGTGGGATCTCAATATGGCTCTTCAGAGTGAGATTGTAACAACGGATCCGGAATAAAAAATAAAAACTATATCAGGAGGATAAGAAAATGGGATTATTTGGAAATGGCAAGGATAACGCAATGGCGGCAGCAGTAGAGGCGGCAAACCAGGCAGAGGAAACCATGGAGCAGCAGGAGGCAGCAGGAGAGGCAGAGGAGAGCAAAGTGATCGAAATGCCCAAAAGAAAGCCCTTTGCACTGTGGGAGGTAGGAGGGCAGAGCTATAAGCTGAAGCTGAAAACCTCTGCCATTGTGGAGCTTGAAAGCAAGTATAAAACCAATTTAATGAATATCATGGGATCCGGCCAGGGCGGGATGCCTGCTCTCTCTGTAATGTTGGATGTGGCCCATGCCGCAATGAAGGACTGGAACCACGGGATCACCAAAAACGGGGTGATGGACATTTTCAACAGATATATTGAGGAGGGCGGCTCTCAGTTATCATTTTACATGACAGTATACATGGAGATCTTCACGGTGAGCGGTTTTTTCTCTGTAAATCTGAGCAATCAGATGGGAGAAGCCCTTCAGGAAGCTCAGGAAACCATGTAAAAGAGCCTGAAACAGTATCAGAGGCAATAATGGGGCTGTACCCTGCATTTTTGGATGCCGGGTATGGCCCTGAGTATTTTTGGGAGCTGAGCCTGGGAGAGGTGAGCGATCTCCTGGAAAGCTATGCCAGGAGGAAAGAGCACGAACAGAAAAAGCGGGAGGCAGAGCTGAAGGATCAGATCATGCTCCTCTTCAATCAGGCCATTCAGATCGGCAATGTGGTTGGGAGGCTCATGGATAAGAGCGTGGAGATCCGGCTCCCAAAAGAATATTACCCGGAATTATTTGGGGAAGAGGAGGAAAAGACAAATTTCACCGAGCAGGAAGATGCAGGGGATAAGCGCAAACTGAGCCCGGAAATGGAGTTACACAAGGCAAGAATGGATGACTTTATCTTCAGGCACAACATGGCCATGAGGGAACGATTGGCCAAGGAGCGAGGTGAAGAGAACAGTGGAAGGAATGACACTGGAACGGCTGCAAGTAATCATTGAGGCCCAAACACGGGCCTACTATGAGGAGCTGCAAAAAGTACAGCAGCAGACCAAAAAGGCGGCCAATGCAGTTGATAAGCAAACAGAAAAAATAAAGAGTGCATTTGGCAAGATTGCAAAAGCCGTGGGCCTGGCTTTATCTGTAACGGCGATCATTAGTTTTGGAAAGAGCTGCATTGAGTTGGGCTCAGCCCTTGCAGAGGTGCAGAATGTGGTGGATGTCACGTTTGGGGCCATGGCCGAAACAATCAACCATTTTGCCAGGGATGCACTTGAACAATTTGGCCTATCTGAAACAAGCGCCAAGAAGTACACCTCAACACTAGGGGCGATGCTGAAATCCATGGGAATAGCCACAAACCAGGCGGCTGAAATGTCTATGGAAATGGCGGGGCTTGCAGCAGATATGGCCTCTTTTTATAACCTGGAAACGGATGTGGCATTTGAGAAAATCCGATCCGGAATATCAGGAGAAACCGAACCGCTGAAGCAGTTGGGTATTAACTTATCTGTGGCAAACCTGGAAGCCTATGCCCTGAGCCAGGGAATGACAAAGGCATATAGCGCAATGTCGCAGCAGGAGCAGGCGATCCTCAGGTATAACTATCTTTTATCGGTGACAGCGGATGCTCAGGGAGATTTTGCCCGCACTTCAGACGGGTGGGCAAACCAGGTGAGGATCCTGACAGAGAGATTCAATGCTTTAAAGGCGGCCATTGGGCAGGGCCTTATTGCTGTATTAACACCGGTGATCCGGGTACTCAATCAGCTATTGGCCAAAATATTGACAGTAACCGATGCCTTCAGCAATTTCATAGCAAAGATCACCGGAAAGAACACCAAAACCACAACCTCAGTAAATGAGATGGGAGGAGCCCTGGATTCTGCAACGGATTCAGCGGGGAGCCTCTCAGGGGCAACGGATAAGGCCGGGAAATCAGCAAAGAAGGCAGAGGAGGCTTTTCATGGCCTGGCTTCCTTTGATGAAATCCATAGTTTGACAAAAGCGGCAGAGGATAGTGGAAGCGGGGGATCCGGAGGCGGTGATGGAGGAGCTTCAGGAGGGGCGCTCTCTGAGAGCATAGTGGATGCGGCAGACGAAGCGGATGCAACGCTTAACCCGGTACTGGAAAAGATTTGGAACCGGCTGAAGGAGCTTGCTGAGCTCTTCAAGAATGGATTTAAGGCAGGCCTGGGGGATGTAACCCTGGAACCCTTAAAGCAGGCCATTGAGGGCATTAAGAAGAGCCTGAAAGAGATTTGGACGGATCCGGCAGTATTGCAGGCGGCCAATAATTTCCTGGATACCTGGGCCTATTCTTTAGGGCAGCAGGCAGGGGCGGCGGCCAGTATAGGGATCACAATAGCCACAAACCTATTAGGCGGCCTGAATAAGTACCTGGATCAGAACAAAGAGCGGATCAAGCAGCACATTGTTAGCATGTTTGATATAAGCTCAGAGATCGTGAAGATGCAGGGGGATTTTGCCCAGGCGGCGGCCAATATCTTCTCTGTATTTGGAGGAGAGAACGGGCAGCAGGTAACGGCCAACATAATAGGGATTTTTGCCAATGCGGCCATGGGTGCCTCTGAGATCGGCGCTAAGCTGTACCGGGATATAACGGACATTATCACCCGGCCCTTCATAGATAACCAGGATAAATTTAAAACGGCCCTGGATGGCACATTGGGAGTGCTGAGCGGCTTTTTGGGGAACATCAAGCAAGTGGTGGATGATACCTTTAGCAAGGCCAATGAGGTATATGATCAGCATTTGGCTCCCATGTTCAGCTCACTGGCAGCAGGGCTCAGCAGCATAACCGGGAAACTACTGGATGCCTATAATTCATATATTCTCCCGGTATTGGAAGGCCTTCAGGCAAAAGTAAAGCCGCTGATTGATGAACACATACAGCCCGCAATCAATAAGGGCCTGGAACTGATTGGAAAGATAGCGGATGCAATAAAAGACATTTGGGAGCAGACGCTTCAGCCATTTATTGAGTGGTTTATTGCCACGGTGGCCCCGTACATAGGAGCGGCCCTGGATACAGTGGGAAGTGTATTCCTCACGGTGGCCGGAGTTGTTTGGGATGTGATCGGGAATATATTTGACGCATTAGGCGGCCTGATCGATTTTATAGCCGGAGTGTTTACTGGTGACTGGCAGAGGGCATGGGAAGGGATTAAAACCTTTTTCTCCTCAATATGGGAAGCTATAAAGAATATAGTGAGCGCTGTGTGGAATGCGATCAAGGCTATTGTTTCCACGGCCCTGGGAGTTATTTCTTCAGTGATCAGCACTGTGCTGAATGTAATTAAAACAACCTTCAGCACGATACTGGAAAGCATAAAGACAACCGTAAACACCATTTTCAATGCTATAAAGAGTACGATCACCACGATAATGGGAACGATTCAGAGCGGAATAAGCACGGCCCTGAGTAGTATCAAAACAACGTGGAGCAATATGTGGGAGAGCATGAAAACCACTGTGATCAATATCTTCAATGGGATTTGGAGCGCTATAAAAGGGGTGATAAATTCCATAATTGGAGGAATTGAGAAGATGGCCAACGGTGTGATCAATGGTATTAACGGAATGATCCGGGCGCTGAATAACCTGAGCTTTGATGTGCCGGATTGGGTGCCGGAGATAGGCGGGAAAACATTTGGCTTCAATATCTCCACAATAGGCAATATTTCAATACCAAGACTTGCAAAGGGCGGCATTGTAGATCAGGCCACTATTGCAATGGTTGGAGAAGCCGGGCAGGAGGCGGTTGTGCCACTGGAAAACAACACCGGATGGATGGATAAGGTGGCGGCCAGGATCGGGGAAATTATCTCTATGAATATCCGGGCAATTATTGGAGAAATGGATGCAGGGGAGGAATGGCAGACGATCCACACAACCGTAATGCTTGACACAAAGACGCTTGTGGAGCAGGAGGACAAATTCAGAAGGAGAAAAGGCTATAAAATGGCCGAGGCATAAGGGAGGGAAGGACAATGGCGGCTAAATTCAATAATATTTTGAGAGTCGGCGGAGTTACCCTCCCCGATCCTTCAAAAATGACTATTGAGGACTATGATATATCAGAAAGTGAGAGAAACGCCAACGGGAAAATGATCTCTCAGATCATCCGGGAAGATGTTCACAAAGTATCATGTGAGTGGGCATTGCTGAGGCCAAGGGAGTATATGGCCATACGGCGGGCCATAAAAAAGAAGTTTGGCCTGAGCGTTTATTTCTTCATACCGGATCAGGATGCAGAGGGAGAGCTTGATATGTATGCCGGAGACAGAAAAACACCGATCTACACATATGAGGACGGTGTGCCGGTGTATAAAGGCTTTACCCTCAATTTTATTGAAATGTAGGTGATGTGATGCAGTATGTGAGCACTGAGTACAAAGAGGCCATGAAGCAGGCGGCCAGAAATAAATCATATATGAGGATCAGCCTGGGATTGATCAATCAGGCGGCCCAGACAGCGGCAGAAGTGCAGAGCGGGGGCTTTACCTACTTTTCGGATATTGTGAAGCCGCTGAGCAATGAAACGGTGAGCAGGGTATATGCCACATTTGAGAATGATTTTTCAAAGGTGGATCGGAGTATGTATTTTTTGCCGAGAGATGGCCCTGCCGCCGCATATTATAATGCCGGAATTGTCACCGAGGCCATTTGTGGCCATGGTGATGAGCCGGTGGTGATGATCCGCTTCAATACGGCGGATCCATTGGATATAAAGGGCCT
The DNA here is from genome assembly GCA_002491195.1 of Lachnospiraceae bacterium UBA7179. Classification (GTDB taxonomy): domain Bacteria; phylum Bacillota; class Clostridia; order Lachnospirales; family Lachnospiraceae; genus COE1. The sequence goes on along the minus strand of DKVL01000061.1, from coordinate 69,375 downwards.
GACGTTGGAGTTTGGGGATGCGTACCCGGTGAAGTTATCCGTGGAGACAGATGAGGGATTGTTTGAGTATGAAAACGCCGGGCCATCCTTTGCAACGGAGGACACATTCGACAATACCACATTCATGAAGATAACCGCCATAGAGATGGTGAACGGCGTGGGCCGTCTCAGAATCCATAATATTGTATTTGGAATAGGGATCACCTTTGATAACGAGAAGATTGTGAGCGCCGAGATGAAAAGCTGTATATCTCCGATCTCTGAGAATCTGCCGAGTATTGATTTTAATGTAACCATTGAAAATATGGATCGGTATTACAATGTGGATAACGAGGATAGCGCCATCAACTACATGGAAACCGGCCAGGAGATGCAAGTGTACTATGGGTATACCCTGAATGATGGGAGCATTGAATGGGTGAAGGGCGGCACCCTCTTCATGCAGGAGTGGAGCGCTGATGATAAACTGGCCAAGTTTGGGGCCGTGGATATATTTGAGTATATGCAGGATGAGTATAAGCGGGGAGAGTACCGGCCCGAAGGGATCACGCTCTATGATCTGGCTATGGATGTGTTTGATGATGCCGGGATCCTGCCGGAGCAGTATTGGGTGGATCCATACCTGAAGAAAGTAGTGGTATACAATCCTTTGCCCATGGTGAAGCATAAAGAGTGCCTTCAGCTCATTGCAAACGCCGGGAGAAGCGTGGTGATGCAGAATAGAGATGGAATCATTATGCTGAAATCATCCTTTGAACCGGAGAAGGAGGTGGCCGCCAACCAGGTGGCAGAATATGGAAATGTAGAGTGCCTCCTGCAAGATCAACCATACTCTGAGTATGCAGCATTTGAAAAAGATTATGCCCAGGTAGGAGGGCAGCAGTATTTCATGCCAAGGGCCCAGAATTACATAAGAGTGGGATATGTGAGTGAATCCATAAGCAATGAGGAAGGGTATTTTGATGAAAACCCGGTGATCACGCTGACCATGGAGAGCGCCTACACATTCCACAATTTAACTCTTCTTTTCGGCAGCATACAGCCGGTTGACTTCCTGATCACAACCTACAACAACGGGAAGGAAAAGAAGCACTTCATGAGCCGGAGTATCACAGAGAGGACGGTGGTATATTATGACTTCATAGACACAGACAAAATAACAATAGAATTTACCAGGGCGAAACCACACAACCGGATCCACCTGAAGCAGATCCTTTTTGGAAGTGAGACAGATTATGAGATCACATATGATGATCTGACGGCCACGCCATACGGCACAAAACTGGAAAAAGTGAAGGAGCTGAGGGTGGTGAGGACGATATACGCCAAGGGCACAGAGCTGAAGGATCTGACAAGTGATGATACGGTACTGGCAGCAGGGCAGCAGGAAGAATTTGAGATAGAATTTGGAAATGCCGTGCATGGCCTGAGGGCCGTGTGCCTGATCAATGATGTGGAGCAGGACTTTGGAGCAGTGATCACAAGCAGTTCCTCATATTGGTGCAAGGTGAGGATCACCAAGCCGCCCAAGGTGGCCACAAAAGTGGTGCTCACCGTCCGGGGATATGAGTACAATATCAGCACCTCAATGGAATCCACAAAGCTGAATAATGCGGGGAGCATCCAAACATGGAATAACCCTTTGATCAGTTCGGCGGCGGATGCCAAGAATCTGGTGGAATGGGTTGGGGAATATTACAAGAGCGGAAACCGGTATGAGCTGAAGTACAGAGGGGATCCGATTCTTGATTACAATGATCTGGCCTATCTGGAAAGCCGGTATGTGGATGATCTCATGGTGAGGTTGGAAGAGGTTGGCCTGAATTACTCCGGGGCCCTGAGCGGCACTCTGGTGGCAAGGAGGAAGATATGAGATGGAGTGGATAACACCAAAAACAGATTGGGCGGCCCGGACGGATGCCGAGGGGAGGTATACCGGAGATTATTTCAACACGGCAGATTATAACCGGATAAAAAACAACATTGAATTTCTGGGGAATATGGCAAGGGAATTTTGGGCCGTTTCCGTGAAAGCAATGCCTGACCGGAAATATTATGAATATCCATATGCTGATGAAATAAACACGCTATCGGATAATCTGGAAAAGATCAATGCCTATGTGAAATGCACAATAGGCGAGAAAACCTTATATTTTGATAACGGCGCTTTTATAGGATATGCAGATCTAAACCGCATAGAATCTGCCTGCCTGGCGCTGTATGAGGCCATGTGGAACCTATACACAAGGCCAGTGAAGCTCCCTTTTCGTCTGGGGGCTTTTTATTATCCCCTGAAAAATCCGAGGATTCCGGAACCGGTGAAGCCGCCGAGGCTGAGGCTCCCCTTTGGATTGGGTACCAGGTTGGGCGGGGCATATTATCCATTCAAGGCCCCTTCAGCATATAAAGAGCCTCAGGTGGTAACAGAAGTGAGGAGGATCCCCTTCAGATTGGGAGATGAGTATTTCCCGCTGAAGGATCCGGCCATACCACGGGAAGAGGTCAAGGAAATCAGAGAAAGGAGGTTGCCTTTGGTTATGGGCCGTGAATACTTCCCGTTTGGGAATCCACGGGAACCCAAAAGAAAGAGGACGCTGCCCCACAGATTGGGCGGCAATCATTTATTTAACAGATAGGAGGGCATTATGTCGGTATTAAAAACTGATTACGTTGATGATGTGATCAATGAAGAGCTTGCGGCGGATCGCAAGTTTGGAGAGGTGCAGAACGAGGACGGCACCAAAAGCTATAATGATGTGACACCGTACACCCAGGAGGGGGATGAGTACGGTGCCAAGCAGATCAATTTTGAAAATAAGCATACCAACTATGCGATTGAGGCGGCAGATCATACATATGAGGGCCGTGATCTGACGGTGGAATTTGCTGAGGAGATCGCTGAGTTTTCGGATCCGTGGAGGTGGATCAAGACCAGGCTTGCGGCCCATAACATTGACGGCCTTCATGTTGAGGACTATATCCCCATCATGATGGGCAGCTATTTGATGAAGATACAGATCGCCGGTATTAAAACCTATACCCGCACAACGGATCAGGAGTTAGGGTGGCATATTGACTGGATCTCAAAGGATCTGTACCCGGAAACGGTACAGTGGTTCAGCTCTAACGATAATAACGGAACCTCAGCGGATCCATACCCTTATAACAAGTCAACAGTGAAGAGTTTCCTGGCCGGTTTAGAGGCAAAGCTCCCGGCAGAGGTGCGGGCGGTTATTTCCTCCAAGAGATTCCTTTTGGAGCAGAGATATTCTGCATCCGGGAAACTGAATGATTCCACCTCATGGGGATGGCAGGATCTGGGAAAATTGTGGATCCCTTCAGAGTATGAGGTGTTTGGATCGCTGATCTGGGCCACTAAGCCGTGGGGAGAAGGCCAGGCGGTGCAGTACCCGATCTTTGCAAATAACTGGAAAAACCGGATCAAGGGGGCCGGTGACGGAGGAGATCGGGCCCTCTGGTGGCTCTTGTCGGTGTGTGCGGGCTACTCCACCGGCGCTTGCTATGTCGGCGGCTACGGCTCTGCCGACGGCTACAGTTGCTCCGCGGCGCTCTGGGTGCCCGTCTGCTTCCGAATCACGGAATAATCATGTACCTATCCCGCCCACCCAAGGGCGGGGTGGGGTGCGAAAGAATGAGGTAAAAACATGAGCGTATTATCACGATTGCGGGGAAAGTCTCAACTGGAAGTGATGAAACTTGCGGAGGAGATCCGGGCAGAGGCCACAAGAGTGGTATGGAATACCAATGTGGTACCAAAAGGATGGCGGGATGTGTTTGCAAAGCCAATGTGTGCCATATGCCACAAGCTGTATAAGCAGATCCATGATGCAAATAGAATATGGGCAGATACAGAGGAGAAGGTGGAGGAGCGGAAACGGAAAACGCAAGAAGCAATAGATACCCTTCAGGATATATACGATCTCATAAACTATCTGGCCACCACTCTGCCGGTAGATTGGAATAAATTCGACACCCTTCTATCCTTGATGCTGAAGGAAAATGAGAAGCTGAAGAACTGGAAGGATGGAGTGAAGGTAAAAGCAAAAAAGAAGTAAAAATATAGGTTATTCGCTGTATTTTTGCGCCGGGCCAACTGGTGGCTCTTGTCGGTGTGTGCGGGCAACTCCACCAACGCTTGCAATGTCAACAACAACGGCAATGCCAACAACAACAGTTGCTCCACGGCGCTCCGGGTGCCCGTCTGATTCACTGCCATATATGATCCGACAAAGTAAGCCCTGAAAAGCTGAAATCTGTATCAGGCAGAGGAAGGAGCGGATAACCTTCACGAAAGTGTGAATAATCTCATTACCTCCTGAGTGCCCATGGAGGTGGTCTGGCTTGATATGGGTGGGTGTACGCTGCTTGCATGGTGCAGAGGTTGGCGCTCTATCCTCAGCATTTCATACCCACGCCATTATGCGGTTAGATTAAGCGCAAATACCGTACAAGGAGGAATTGGGCATAATGACAAGCGAAGAGAGGCATGAGGGAAGGGCTCAGAGAAGGAGAGCCGCAAGAGAAGCTCACCGGAGGGAGAGATTGGCAGAGCATGACAATTTTAACCGGGTGGCAGATTATAACTCTCTGTACCGTGCATATAAGGATGCCCGCAAGGGTGTTACATGGAAAGCGAGTGTGCAGAGATACGGCATAGATCTGGGAAAGAACTTGTGCAGGACACATAATGCACTGATCAACGGAGAGGATGTGAGAAAAGGCTTCATCTCTTTTGATCTGATGGAGAGGGGAAAGCTCAGGCATATACAGAGCGTACACTTTGCGGAACGGGTGCCGCAAAAGAGCCTCTCCCAAAATGCTCTGATGCCGGTGTTGGAAAACGGGCTCATATATGACAATGGAGCATCCAGAAGCGGTATGGGGATCAGTCATGCAATAGACCGGATCACCCTGCAATTACAGCAGCATTACCGGAAACACGGAAACGAGGGGTACATACTTCAGATTGATCTAAAAGATTATTTTGGCAGCATACCACACGGCAAACTGAAAGAGATGATCCGGGAAAAGTTTACAGATGAGCGGATCATACGCCTCACTGAGCAATTCATTGATGCCTTTGCAGAGGAAAAGATGCGGGAAATGAAGAAATTCAAGGAGGTGGCGGCTGAGTGCGGGGAAGAGTATGCCATTGGTCTGGGATTGGGGAGCGAGGTCTGCCAGATCTGCGCTGTATCATATCCCAACCGGGTGGATCATTTTGTGAAGGAGGATCTCCGGGTAAAACCGTATGGAAGGTATATGGATGATTCCTATTTAATTCATATCAGCAAGGAATTTCTGAAGAAAGCACTGGAAAAGATCAGGGGAATCTATCAATCATTGGGAATAAGGCTCAATGAGAAGAAAACCAGAATAGTGAAGCTGAGCAGAGGCTTCACATTCCTGAAAACACAATTTTTCCTGACAGATACCGGCAAGGTGGTGAAAAAGATATGCCGGGATTCTGTGACACGGGAAAGAAGGAAACTGAAGAAATTTGCCGCTTTGGTAAATGCGGGAGAAATGAAGTTTTCCCAGGTAAGGGAGCAATATGCTTCATGGAGAGGATATGCCGGGAAAAAGGATGCTTATAAGACGATCAGGAGCATGGATAAACTTTTCAACCGGCTATTCATAGAGGAATGGGTATATATCCCACAAGCAAGCTAAGAAAGGAGAAGAAAGCAGATGGATAACATGACAAGAGAGCAGATTGAGGCTGAGATCAGAGGGTTGGATCAGCTCATGAGGGAAAAGGACTACATAGGCACCAAGATTGCAATGGGCCGGGCCACGGTGGAGGAGTATGCGGAAGAAATCGCTGAATCTGACAGAATGGCCGCAAGGAAGAATGAGCTCATGGCCATGCTGAAGCAGATGGATGAAGAGGCGTGATAATTTTGTATGCGCTCATGTAGCACTGAAGCATTGCAAGAGAACCTATGAGAAGTGCAGCCGAGGATGCAGGGAATATGGGAATTGCGGGGAATGTAGTTATTATTATATTCCCTATTCCCAAGAGCCGTGCAATAGCTGTATTTTCCTGAAGGTAGGGGAGCCAACAAACACCGGAAAGGAGAAAAGTGATGAGCATAGGTGAGATCATAGCCTCTCTGTCTGCCGGGATAGGGCTCCTGAGCATATTTGTAGAGTTTTCCAAAATAAAGGTGAATCCATTAAGCGCTGTCACAAAATGGATCGGAAATAGGATCATGGAGGGCGTAAGGGAGGATCTGAAGGAAGTCAAGAAGGAGCAGGAGCGCATACTGAAGGAGCAGGAAACGCTTGCACGGCAGAGGGCCATTGATGCGGCAGATGCCATAAAAGCGGAGATATTCCGGTTTTATAATGAGTGCCAGAAGAGAGAGCGGCACTCTGAAGGAGAATTTAACCATATCATTCAGCAGAATAAAAAGTATGAGAAGCTGATGGAGGAGTTAAAAGAGCCCAATGGTGTGTATGAGATGGAGTACAAGTATATCATGGGGATCTATGAGAAGTGCCAGGAGGAGAACGATTTTCTATGAAAAGAGCAGGAAGGATCAGCAGGCGGGAGCTTGCCGAGCATGAGCGGAGATTGCAGGAAGTGGAGAACCAAGGGCAAAGGAAGTTGATGGCGGATGAGCTGAAGCGAAAAAAAGAGGAATACTGGCCAAGGCCGGAGTGGCCATCCGTGGCCAAGATCGCTCTGGGGTACATATTCCTCTCTTGCACGGTGGTACAGATCTATTCCATGGCCGCAATGTGGCACTTTGCGGATCTCTCAGCGCTGTATAGCCTCATTGGGGCAACGGTAGGGGAAACAATAGCATATTGCGCATATGCGGCAAAATCGGCCAAGGAGAACACCAAGGGCGGGATTGTGCATGATATGGCCATGAAGGAGCAGGAAGGCAATGGAGAGGCCCAGGATGGGCCGGAAAATGAAGCGAAAGGATGAAAAGAATATGGATGAATTATTGTTTACAATTATTAAACTTTTGGTGATCGTGGTGATCACCGTGGTGATGAGGTACGGGATCCCTCTGCTGAAGAGCCTGATTGAGAACACCAAGCTCAATGAGGCAGTGAAGTGGGCAAAGTGGGCCGTGGATTCTGCTGAGCAGACGATCAAAAAGGGCGGATCCGGTGCAGAGAAAAAGGCTATTGTTACCCAATTCCTGAAGGAGATCCTGATTGAGAAAAATATTGCATTATCGGATGCCCAACTGGATGCGTTGATTGAGGCGGCGGTGTTCGCCATTAACAGCAACAAAGAAGGGGCATAATGAGGGCGGTGATAGCCTATGCCATAATGACGGCAATAACCCTTGCCATCCTGCTGAAGCGTTTTGGAGGCAGGATAGAGGCGGGAGATAAACAAAGCACAGAGTACCCGGAGGGTGCAGGAGCGGGAATCATAACCGCCTGCATCCTCTTTCTTTTGTGCGTTCTGGCGGCAGTGGCGTGGCCCCTGCTGCCGGTGATCTGGGCCGTAATGGCATATCGGAGAGGAGAGAACGGATGAACATAAAGGAAATTGCAGAGAAGGCGGCACCAATCATCTTCTCACATGAAGGTGATTATGGATCCGTGAACCGGAACGATAACGGGGCCTTATCGGTTGGGAAAGTGCAATGGCATGGCAGCAGGGCCCTGAGCCTCATGAGGGAGATCTGCGGCGCTCTGGGGGCCGTGAGAGGCCGTGGAATGTTAGGGGCGGCGCTTTATGCGGAGATCACCGCAAAGGGCACCTCATGGGGCACCAGGAAGGCCACAGAGCAGGAGGCGGCGCTTCTGTCTGCCGCCCTGAGCTCAACAGAAGGAAAGAAGGCCCAGGATGAGCTTGCCATCAAAGATATAACCGGATATTGCACTCATGTGAATAATCTGGGCGTAACGGATCCGGCGGCAATCATCTTCATGGCAGATATTGAGAACCAGGGAGGAGCAGGAGCATCCGCACGGATCATCCGGGCGGCAAGCGGAAAGACGCTTGATGCGCTGTATGCTTCAGCGAAAAGTGACAGAGTATTCAGCAAGTATATGGCCCGGAGAGATGCGGTATATAAAGCCGTGGAGGGCCTTCAGGAAGGAGGAAAACAGATGGCGGTATTGATTGGCCATGCAAGCATTGATGAAAATGGAACAATTCAGGGGAAAAAGCCGGGTGATCAGACGGCAAAGGAGATATGCACCAGGGGATGGTACAGTAAACCGTGGAATGTATACATAGAGTGCCTGGATGATGAACTGGCAGAACGGGCGGCGGCGATCATGGAGCAGATCTGCGCTGATGATAATTTTGGTTATTCTCAGCCCAATAGATGGACGGGGTATAATGAGATCATCAACAATGGCAGGAAGGTGGCCGGAGCCAAGGGTGATTTTGATTGCAGCTCCCTGATCATTGCCTGCTATATCCTGGCAGGGCTCTCTATTGCGGCCAGTGGCTACACCGGGAATCTGAAGAGTATTCTGGTAGGTACCGGAAAATTCAAAGCATATACGGATGCGGCCCATGTGGGATCTGATGCGTATGCCAAAAGAGGCGGCGTATATCTGAAGGAGAGCTCTCATGTGGTTATGGCATTGAGCAAGGGATCCAAAGCCTCAGGAGCGGCCTCAGGAGCCTCTCAGAGCACGAAACCGGCAGCAGACAATAAAACCTATGTCGGGAAGGGGATTGGCACCGCAACGGCCCGCACAAATATGAATGTGAGATCCGGGAGCAGTACGGCATATGGATCAATCGGAGGCGTGACAAAGGGTGCATCCGTGGAAGTGTTGGAGATCCTGAGCAATGGATGGTATAAGATCGTGTGGCCGGGTGCTGCCTGCGGGTATGGATATACAAGCAATGCGGCGGGCCAGTATTATACTTATGTGGCCAACGGATCCACGGCGGGCAACACCTCCCTGAAGGCAGTGGGAGCCCAGAGCAAAGATGCCGCACTGGCGGGATCCTACAAGACAACGGCACCACTCAATATGAGGGCAAAGCCGGGAGTGCTGAAGAGTGATAATATCATCATGGAGATCCCGAAAGGAGCCACGGTGCGGAACTATGGTTTTTATACCATGGTGCAGGGCGTGAAATGGCTCTATGTGGAATATAACGGAAAAGTGGGCTTCTCTTCTGAGGAGTACCTGAAAAAGCAATAAGGAGGAGCAGAAAGATGGCAGAAGCAAAGAAAGAAGAAAAGAAGATCAGGGTGATGGTGGCCACGTTCACGGCCTCCTGCGGAGATCGGGCCAAGAACCTGAAGGATGATCTGGCGGCAGCAGGATATGAGCGGTTTGAGGTGAAACCGGCTGAGGGCCTGCCGGGTTACATCATGGTAGAGACGGCCTGCGGGAGCCAGGAGGAGGCCCAGAAGCTCATTGGAGAGCTGAAGGGCAAAGGGATCCGGGCCAGTATTTGCGAATAGGCAGGAAAAAGGAGGCGGGCCGGTTGGCCTGCCTCCATAATGCTCACTATTTTATTCTGAGGGGAGACAGAATAATCGTCGGCGAAGTGAGGAGCAGTGAGGCAATTGACATGCTGCAGGCGTTGAACACGGGGCATGATGGCAGTCTCTCAACGGGTCACGCAAACTCATCAAACGATATGCTGACGCGTCTGGAGACGATGGTTCTGATGGGAATGGATCTGCCGCTTGCGGCAGTGCGCAGACAAATAGCATCAGGTGTGGACATCATCGTGCACCTTGGAAGACTGCGGGATAAGTCACGACGCGTTCTTGAGATCGTGGAGGTAATCGGCTATGAAAATAATGAGATTCTTACAGCGTCGTTGTACCAGTTTCAGGAAGTTGGTGAGGAAAACGGCAAGGTCTTAGGAGAACTTGTAAAATCAGGTGAGCTTACACATACGGGAAAACTCCATTCCGCAGGTTTTCGGAATGACAAACAAAAAGAGGAAATAAAAGGAGAATGATATGAGAAGTACAGAAAATAAGAAGCATATCGCAAGAGGAAGACTTCCACCGGTGATTGACTACGCAAGCTATACATTTTCCAGACAGGAGATTGTAAGGTATCTCTTAGCAGGCGGCGTGTTTATGGCATTGGTCAGCTGGCTTTTTTATGACAGTGTGATTGCATGGGTTCTGCTGATGCCATTTGTGTTCCTCTCCTTGAGGGATCAGGGAAAAGCAGAGTGCCAGAAAAGGAAAAAGAAACTTGAGATTGAGTTTCGGGAAGTAATTCTGAGTGTTTCGTCAAATTTACAGGCGGGCTACAGTGTTGAGAATGCATTTCAGGAATCTTATCGCGACATTGTATTGCTGTATGGCAAGGAGTCTGTGATGGCAAAAGAACTGCGGCTGATTTTTAGAAAATTAAGCAATAATGAGCAACTGGAGAGCGCGTTGACAGATCTTGCAGACAGAAGCGGTGTACAGGATATCAGAGACTTCGCAGACATTTTTCAGATAGCAAAGAGAGGCGGAGGGGATATGCGTGGCATCATTGCAAACACAGCGGATATCATTGGTGATAAGCAGGAAGTCAGGCGGGAAATCGAGACCGTGATCAGTGAGAAAAAGTTGGAGCAGCAGATTATGAGATACATTCCGTTTTTTATCATTTTTTATATTTCGTTGACAACAAAGGGATATTTTGAGAGTCTGTATCACAATATCTTTGGGTGGATTCTAATGACGGGCTTGTTGATCGTCTATGCTGTGGCCTGTCGGCTCTCAGATCAGATCTTGGATATCGAGATATAAAAAGAGGAGAGAAGAACAAATTGAGTGATAAATTAGCAAGATGCATCTATTCCAGATTGGAAGCGATGCACAAAAAGCCAGACTGGATGCTGCACAATCGTATGATACACGAGGATCTACGGACCTTGGAGCCCGCAGGTAATACAGACAAAAGGTAGAAAGAGTATGTCATCAAAAAAATGTCTGTGTGTAGTATGGTCATGGTCTGCGGTGTGGTTTTGTCTGCGGTTTTGTGGATAACAGATGGAATGGAGACAAGGATTGTGGATAACTCTATACAACGCAATGCGTATGGAGAGGGTTCAAGGAGCGTGCTGCTGGTTGCAGATGACGAAGAGGACAGCTATCGTATTCCGTTTGAAATTTCAGAGAAATATTACACGCAGGAAGAGCTGACACAGATGTCAGGAGAGGCGGTAAAAATCCTTGAAAAAGAAATGCTTGGCGAGAACCAGAGTTTTGACAAGATTGAGTATGATCTGTGTCTGCCTGACAGCGTAGAGGGATATCCCTTTGCGGTGGAATGGCTCACAGATACTGCTTATATGGACAGTGATGGACATCTGATGCAGGATCGTCTGACAACACCTGTTCTCATGCAGCTTACAGCGGTATTGTCCTGTGAGGATTATCAGATGGAACATGACATGACCGTCAGAATCTGCAGTAGATCGATCTCGTCTGACAAATCAGAACAACTGGCCAGGCAGCTGATCACAATAGATGAAAATACCCGTAAACAACAAAATATGACACTTCCGTCAGAGATTGATCAGGAAAGGATTCATTGGAGTTATCAGCGGAATTTCAGGGGATTGCTGTTTCTGGGTGCAACACCTGTTTTGGTCTGCCTTGTCTATTACAGCAAGGACAGGGATCTGCACAGACAGGTTGTGGAGCGGGAGGAACAGATGCGTATGGATTATCCCGAGCTCGTCAGTTCCCTTGCATTGCTGCTTGGCGCTGGCATGACAGTACCAAACGCATGGATTAAGATTACAGACGATTATAAGAAGCGGCGTGAGCAGGGATGCAGGAAGCGATATGTTTATGAGGAGATGCTTCTGACGATCTATGAGATGGAGAGTGGCATTGTACAGGCAAAGGCATATGAACATTTTGGACGGCGCTGTCGTATTCCGGGTTATAACAAGCTGTCGACCATGCTGTCACAGAATATCAAGAAAGGAGCTGCGAACCTGCCGCTTTTGTTGAAAGAGGAGGCAGCAGAGGCTTTCGAGGAGCGGAAACATACTGCGCGAAAGCTGGGAGAAAAGGCAGGAACAAAGCTGCTGCTGCCCATGATGATGTTTTTGGGTATTACAATGCTGGCGATCATGATACCAGCATTTCAGAACTATTTATAATAACAAATAACAACTGTTGAAAACAATGAAAAACAAATGGAAAAAGAGGAGAAAAATTATGAGAAATTTAAGAAGCTTTGTAATGGAAGAAGAAGGAATGGGAACTGTTGAGATTGTGTTGATTATCGTCGTGCTCATTGCGCTTGTGGCAGTATTTAAGAAAAGTATCACATCACTTGCAAACGATCTGATGAAAAAGGTAACAAAAAATGCAAAGCAGATCTAATGCATACATGACAGTATATCTTTCCCTTATTTTTGGCATCGTCCTGTCGCTGCTCTTCGTTTTGATCGAGGGTGCGGCGATAGGCGCCGTAAGGGCGCAGGCGGAGATCGTGGCTGATCTGGGACTGGATTCTGTGTTTGCAGAATATAACCGGGAGATTCTGGATCAGTATGAATTGTTTTTTATCGATTCTTCCTATGGCGGTATCAACGGAGGGGCCGGCATGGTCGAAACGCACTTGTCAGATTATATGAGTTATAACATGAATCCGGATAAAGGCCTTGTGATGCCGTTAGAGTATAATCTATTGGAACTTAAGAATCCATATCTTGAGATCTCAGAGGTATCTTTTGCGAGTGATGACCGGGGTATGGTGTGGAAAGCGCAGGCAGTCAATTATATGAAGGCCGTCTATGGAGGGGATCTCATATCAAGGGTACAGGAACAGATCAACACCATCGAGAGCAAAGGATTGACCGGGAAGGATGCAGCAGGTGAAGCTGCAGCGCAGAAACAGGAGCTTGAGGAAGCCCTGAATGATAAGGGAATTGTGGAATTTGGCACGGAGAGTGCGGAAGGATACTCTTACCAGAAAGTTTCAGGGATGTTTGACCAGGTGGTTGGCGGAGGAATTCTGGCATTGACACTTCCTGTCGGGAAGCCCGTGTCAAAGGCTGCCATGGATGCCGGACCGTATTTTTCCGCGCGCCGGAAAGCTGGAATGGTCAATCAGGGAATCGGGTTACCGGACGGAGTGGACAGACCGGATGGAATTGTGGATGAATTGATCTATGGAGAATATTTGATGAAAGTGTGCGGCAATTATGTTGAGCCGAAGGACACGGGACTGTTGAAGTATCAGATCGAGTATATTTTATGCGGATTTAACAGTGATGTGGGAAATCTGCGGCGCAGTGCAGAGCTGCTGTTTGCGATTCGGGCAGCGGCAAACCTTGTCAGTATCTATACAGATTCTGCCAAACAGTCGCAGGCAGAGACAGTTGCGGCAGTCATCTGTACATTGTTGTTATCTCCGGAACTGACGGAACCGATGACTGCACTTATTCTAAGTGTATGGGCTATTATGGAGAGTGTGTCGGATGTGCAGCAACTGCTGGAAGGGGGCAGGGTTCCGCTGATCAAGCACAGTGGAGAGTGGAACACAGGCATGATCGATCTTTTTACAGGGAATCTGTCTAAGGGAAGTAAGAAAACGACAGGACTGTCATATCAGGAGTATCTGCGGGTGCTTTTGGGGTTGATGGACAGGGATACAAAACTGGAGAGAAGCCTTGATATCGTGGAGATGGATATCAGACAGACTGCGGGAAACGAGTATTTTCGGATTGACAGATGCATTGACTATATGAAAGTCCATTTTGGATTTGAAGATCTGAACGGGCACGATTTTGTATTTTATAAGAGAATGCGTTACGAATAAAAAACAGAGGAGTAAACGGATGTTCTTTTTTGCGCAGGACAGGAAAAAAGCGATGAAAACAAATACAGATCAAGAAGAAATCAGACAAAAATAAAGATAAGAAGGGAGGTACCTTGCTCTCCATGAAAAAAATAACACATTTTCCTGTCAGGGCATTAAAAAGAATGTCCGCCTGCTCCCCTGATCACAGGTTACAAAGGGGGCAGAAGACTGGCATGATCAAAGCGAGCATGACCATAGAAGCATGTCTCGTACTGCCGTTTTTTCTATTTGCATTTCTAAATATCATATCAATTATGGAGATTTACCGGCTGCAGGGAAATATGAGTGCTGCGATGCATGATACGGCAAAGCGGATGGCACTGTATGGCTATGAATACCGGCAGATCAAAGGAGATTCCGCAGGGGCGGCGGAGTCTCTTGGCTTGACTTATCTATATGCGGCGGGGAAAGTGCGGGCAAAGCTTGGCGATGTCTATCTGGACAATTCACCGCTCGCAGGAGGCGTCTCATCGGTTTTATGGCTCCGCTCCTCTGTAATGCAGGAAAATGATTGTATTGATCTGGTGGCGGAGTACCGCATAGAGCCGCCGGCAGCAGTAGTTGGATATCAACCACGCATCCTGTACAACAGAATACGTACAAGGGCATGGACGGGATATGATAATGCTGCTCACAGCGCGGACAGCAGTGTGAGCGAAGAAATTGTATACATTACGCCGGAAGGAAGTGTGTATCACCGCTCCCGGGGCTGTAGTTATTTAAAACTTTCCATTGCTGCAGTGGACAAGAGTTTTCTGGATACACAGAGAAACCAGGATGGCAGTAAATACGATCCCTGCGGGGAGTGTGGCGGTTCATGCGGCAATATCGTCTATATTACCAATTATGGAAACAGGTATCATGCAACACTTGGCTGCAGCAGTTTGAAACGGACGATTATGGCAGTGCCAATATCGGAAGTGGGCGGCAGAGGTGCATGTAACAAATGTGGATAGAAAATATTATAAACAAAAATACAATATGTATTACATGAAAATCTGCAGATAAAACAGGAGTTAGAAAATGAGCATAGAAATACAGTTGATGATTTATAAGATATTGATGGCTGCAATCGGACTGTTACTGTTTGTGGCAGGAATTATGGACATTCGAACAAGGCAGATCAGCAGAAAGCAGATTCTGTTACTGCTGATCGTGTGTTGTACGGTAATTCCATTCAAAGAGAATTTGAATCTATTGGATACAGTAGGCGGGGGAACAATCGGACTTTGTGCGATCGGCTTGTCCATTGCGACAAGGGAACAGGTTGGAAAAGGTGATGGCATAGTGATTGCAGCAGTGGGTATTGCGCTGGGGGCGCGCAGATGTCTCTGGGTGGTATTTGCAGCCTCGTTTGTGATGTGCGTGGCAGCGATTCTTGTCTTGCTGCTGCGGCGGGGAGGCAGGCAGACAAAACTTCCTTTTCTGCCAGCTGTATTTGTCGGGTATGTGTTATGTATGGTCTGGTAAAAAAGCGCTGTCAGGCAGCATATTTTACGGTGGAAGCAGCATTGATCCTGCCGATGGTAATGCTCTTTACAGTGATGATGATTTTTCTGGCATTTTATAGTTATGATAGATGTGTTATGGAACACAGCGCGTATGAGGCGGCGCTCCGGGGAACAAGCAGTCAGTTTAAGACGGTAGAGGAAGCAGAATCCGCGGCGTGTACAGCGGCTGACAAGCTTGTCAGGGAGAAGCTGTTTGCAGTGCAGAATTTCAGTTACGATGTGTCGGTCAATGCAAAAAGTGTGACGGTAACCTATCACTGTACTGTGAATATGCCATTTATGACCTGGCTTAGCAAGTACGTGTCAGGAATCGACACAACACTCGATATCAGCAAGAGTGCAGAGCGCTTCAGACCAACAAGGACAATCCGCGAATGTAGGATATTGAACGTTACAGTTTAGCCTAGGACTTCGCACTACGCTGCGAAGTCCATAAGAAAGCGTGGAGGTTGAGATGCATCAAGCCACCACGAAGTGGTTTTGCATGGCTTGATGCCAGTAACAGGAAGCCGAAGGCTGAACTGTTACTATTAAATGGGCTGATTGCGGAATAAAGATTTGGAGGATTAGCATGGAAGAAAATATGCCTGATATCAGCTTCGAGAGGAGTATGAATCACAATTACATGATATTGAGCAAATGTAGTTTTTTCGGGAAAAGCGAGGATAAGAGCAGTGATTACCGCACAAAGATGCTTTTGGAAAACCGTATTCCAGGGCTTTTGCCAATCACACACAGACTGGTCAATGGGGAGAGCAGGTACTATTATGAGATTAATTCTCTTCAGTCTCTGGACAGGCTTTATGATAAGACGGAAATTCGGTATGATGAGTTGAGACATCTGTTATCGGGCTGCGTGAATCTCTTTGAACGATTGGAGGAATATCTGCTTGACGGGACACAGATTATCATGAAACCGGAACTGATTTATATGAATGTGGAAAAGATGGATCCTTATTTTGTTTGTTACCCGGATTATGAGGGCGATGTGCGCTTGTCTTTTATGGAGTTTATCGACAAACTTCTGACTAAGATCGATCATACTGACGAGCGGGCGGTGATGTTGGGATATCAGATCTACCGATATACCAGAAATCCTAATTATGTCATCAGCGAGATTGGTAATATGTTAGGGAGTGTCATGATCAGCAGGACGCACAGGGAAACAAATCTGGTGCAGAATGAACACAGCGAATTAAAGCATGCGTTGTCAGATCCCGCGGATTCCAATGGGAACTGTGTTAAGAGCGCAATTGAGCACTGCAGGCCTGCAGTACAGACAGATATAGAAGACAATGCGGGATATCCAAAGAATTTTACAGCAGATTTCTATGAAGATGAGGAAGATACAGAGATACCACAAGAAATGGCAGGAAGGAAAATAACAAATATTGGAGATCTGGCCGGGGGGATTTTCTGTATTTTTGTATCACTGTGCGCTGGCTCGATTCTCTTAGGAGGCCGAATCATTCATACATTTCAACTTGGAAGGAATAACGAACTGTATCTCTATGGGGCGCTGGGGATGGCTCTGATGGCGGCAGTTTTATTTTTTGCGTGTTATATCAAAAAAAGACAACAAAATAGAAATATTGCTCTGTTGAAGGAAGATGGGGGGACAGACCAATATTATATGGCTGCTGGGAACACCCATGAGAATCGCAGGGATTGCCACAACCACTCACAGAGTATCATGAAAAGCACAGAGAAAGCAAAAGAGAACATTCATAACTTAGATCCAGTACATCCGGCAGTCCAGAGCGTACAGCCTGCAAGACAAAGCGACTGTGGTGAGACGGTATACCTGGGGGAAGGAGTGGTGGAGGAGCGGATGTTGTGCGGGCGTATTAATGGAAGAGAGGTCAATATTTCCCTGGACAGGCTGCCTATGACAGTCGGGAAATTTGCAAATGTGTCGGATTTTGTGATTAATGATGCGGCTGTCAGTAAAATGCATGCACGTTTTGAGGAACATGATGGCAGAGTCTATCTATGTGACCTGAACTCAACAAACGGAACTGCGCGAAACGGAGTGATTTTGGGTGTGAATCAGTCCGTTGCGCTAGAGCCCGGGGATCGGCTCAGGTTTGGACGCACCTATTTTACATACTGTTGATTTTCGCCTAACCTAAAATATTTTAGATATGAGTAAACAGTATTCTTGCAATGTGGCTCGCTTATTGTTATAATGACAATATACAAAAATATTGGGGTTATTTCATATGAAATTGTCACAAAGCGGATTCGTATGTTATTCACACAGGAGGTTACAAATTTATGGGACTTGATGCGAAAAATGCGATTGAAAACGGAAAGACCGCATTGGGAATTGAATTTGGCTCGACCAGGATCAAGGCGGTATTGATCGATGAAAACCATGAAGTGCTCGCGATCGGAAATCATGACTGGGAGAATCAGTTGGTAAACAATATCTGGACATACAGTCTCGATGCGATCTGGAAAGGGCTTGCAGACTGTTATCAGGATCTGGCAAAGTCCGTACAGGAGAAGTATGGCACGCAGATTAAGACACTCGGCTCGCTGGGGTTTAGCGCTATGATGCATGGGTATATGGCATTTGACAAAGATGGGGAGCTGTTAGTACCTTTTCGGACATGGAGAAATACCATCACGCAGGAGGCAAGCGAGAAACTCACTGCACTCTTTGATTATCATATTCCGCAGAGATGGAGTATAGCACATCTGTACCAGGCGATCTTGAACAAGGAAGATCATGTCGGGAAAGTGGACTTTTTTACGACGCTTGCAGGATATATTCACTGGCAGCTGAGCGGTGAGAAGGTGCTTGGTGTAGGCGAGGCATCCGGTATGTTTCCGATTGATATTGATACAAAGTGTTTTCATGAGCGGATGATTGCGCAGTTTGATGAGCTCGTGGCGGACAGAAACTTTGCGTGGAAACTTGCGGACATCATGCCCAGAGTATTGGTTTCCGGGGATAAGGCAGGCACATTGACAGAGACAGGCGCAAAGCTTCTCGATGTGACAGGCACGTTGCAGGCAGGTATTCCGATGTGTCCGCCTGAGGGCGATGCCGGCACTGGCATGGTTGCGACAAACAGCGTGGCACAGCGCACCGGAAATATTTCGGCGGGAACTTCTGTGTTTGCGATGGCAGTTCTCGAGAAAGATCTGTCAAAGTCCTATGATGAGCTTGATCTTGTTACAACACCAGATGGAAGTCTTGTGGCAATGGTTCATTGCAACAACTGCACTTCGGACTTGAATGCGTGGGTGAATCTGTTCAAAGAATTTCAGGAGACCATGGGGCAGAAGGCGGACATGAATGAGCTCTATGGCACGCTATACAGAAAGGCGCTTGAGGGCGATGCGGACTGTGGCGGACTATTGGCTTATGGCTATTTTTCAGGAGAGCATGTGACAGGATTTGAGGAGGGCAGGCCACTCTTTGTACGGACACCAGACGCGAAGTTTAACCTTGCAAATTTCATGCGCGTTCATTTATTTACAGCGCTTGGCGCGATCAAGATTGGTATGGACATTTTATTCAAGCAGGAAAATGTCGAGCTTGATGAGCTCCTCGGACATGGAGGCCTGTTCAAGACAGAAGGTGTCGGACAAAAAGTTGTGGCAGCGGCTGTCAATGTGCCAGTGTCTGTGATGAAGACCGCAGGCGAGGGCGGTGCATGGGGAATTGCAGTTCTTGCAAATTATATGATGAAAAAAGGTGCAGATGAGACACTCAGCGATTAT
Organism: Lachnospiraceae bacterium UBA7179; assembly: GCA_002491195.1. Classification (GTDB taxonomy): domain Bacteria; phylum Bacillota; class Clostridia; order Lachnospirales; family Lachnospiraceae; genus COE1. The sequence continues at coordinate 50,317 of DKVL01000061.1, read as the reverse complement.
CTGAATAATAAGGTATTTGCAGGCGAGGAGTCTGTGCGTGTGGAGCCGGATGCAAAGGATGTCGCAGGTTTTGAGCGATTCATCGAGCGCTACAGGAAGGGACTTGCGATCGAACGTGCGGCGGTGGACAGTTTGTAAAGAATAGGAGGGCGAACCATGGCAGTATTAGATGCAATGCTGGACTGGAAGGAATACACAGCCCTTAGCTCCCATGCAAAAGAGGAACTGACGAGAGAGATCGGCAGGGAGAATGGTATGGAATGGAAGCGAATGCGATCGTTTTCAAGGTGGGGGCAGGAACTGGAAACGGCCATTTATCAGGCAGATGGCGCGTCCTTTGTCTTTGTGCCCGGCAAGGAGGTAATGCTGGGCTGGCGAGGGCTGCCGGAGGGAAAGGACGAAGAGGAAAAAGAGTTTCTGGATGCCCTTTCCGAGGATGTGGAGGAGTATTGGGGAGGTCAGTTTGAGCCGGGGGAGATTATCGGCCTTCTGACTAGTCCTCCGCGCAGAGTGGTGATTCCGCCCATGCTGGTGGAACAAACTCCCCGGCCTTTTGAGGACGGCCAGCCGGTTGCACTGGAGGATTTGGAGTTGAGTGATTCCTGGCGTCAGTCCGTGGAGCAGTTCCGGTCAGATTCTCGAAGCCGTTGTCTGGTACTGGATACATTTCAGACAGGGAATCCCAAGCTGCGTCTTACGAAAGAAAAGAACGGTGGCATTTTGGCTGAAATCATCGTGCCAGCCACCGTGGAGAATCTGCAAAAACGGCTGGAGAGCGAGGGGTATTCGCTTCCGGATGGAGATATGTGGGAGTATCTTAGCGGCGGAGAAAACGGTGCTTTGTTTGCGTGGGGAGACCGCCTGCCAAAGAGGGATGAGCTTGGCTGGCGTGGGAAACCCAACAGTTTTGGGATTCACATTGGTTATGATTCGGAAGGTTATCATAGAGAGATTGTCAAGGATTGTCCATGGCCGTTTCGGGGCGGCGATGGCGGAGAGATCGCCTGTTATGGTCCTATGCAGATTCTGGGTGAGTTCGTGGGCTCTCCTCACTTTGTCGGTTGGTATGGGCGCGAATGGGACGAGGATGCGATGGAAGAGATCAAGATGATGCTGGGAGATGGGCTGAACAGTACCTACGATTATTACCGGAGAATCCGTCTGTTAAAGCAGAGCGAAAAGAGTTTCTAAGCAAGGGCAGCGTTTTTTGCGTATTGTTTGTGCCGCTGAGGCAGCATGACTGGAACTGTGAAAAGTAAGGATCAAACGATATGGATCGATGGAGGAAAAGGAAATGTTAGAGGAATTAAAGAAAAAAGTATATGAGGCAAATATGGATTTGCCGCGGTATGGTCTAGTGACATTCACGTGGGGCAATGTGAGTGCAATTGACAGGGAGAGCGGTCTGATTGTCATCAAACCGAGCGGTGTCGAGTACGATCTGTTAAAACCGGAGGATATGGTTGTCATGGACTTAAATGGGAACAAGGTGGAGGGAAAGTACAATCCTTCCTCAGATACGCCGACCCATCTGGAACTTTACAAGGCGTTTCCAGAGATTGGCGGTATCGTCCACACGCACAGCACCTACGCCACGAGCTGGGCACAGTCGGGAAGAAATATTCCCTGCTATGGCACCACACATGCAGACTATATGTACGGTGAGATTCCCTGTGCGCGCGTGCTGACTCAGGAGGAGATCGACGAGGGATATGAGAAGAACACAGGAACGCTGATCGTAGAAACGTTTCAGGGTAAGAATGTTATGGCGGTTCCAGCGGTGCTCTGCAAGAACCATGGACCGTTTGCGTGGGGCAAGGACGCGAAAGAGGCTGTGCACAACGCAGTTGTTCTGGAGGAAGTTGCAAAGATGGCACTGTTTACGGAGCAGCTGAATCAGGATGTAGAGCCGGCGCCGCAGCGCATTCAGGACAAACACTACTATCGGAAGCACGGCGCCAATGCGTACTATGGCAACAAAGTGGAGTAGGCGCAGAAAATTAAGCCGACAAAAGCTGGTTTAGTGGTAAATTATAACAAATGTATAATCTGTAGGGTATTTTTCTCAAGATTGTGCATTTACGAACAACGTGTTTTGTGATATCCTTGCAAGAGGTGTATGTGAAATTTAATATATATCCGCATCGACCGCAGGCAGGGCGGTATATTTCCACATGTGGTTGTGCGCAGTATAAATCGGCATACTTACACCTTACGGTGAACGGTTGTGATATGATTTTATCGGATCTGGAGGAGGAGCAGTAATGAAAAATATAAAGATATATCATGCTGATAAATATGCGACTTCAGCGTATGTGAAAGTTGAGGAAAATATCTATAAGGGTAAGAATCCGTACTATCATGGTGAGAGTTGGAATCACGAGGAGCTGTATTGTACATCCCTGACGTTTGAGCAGGAACCGGAGCTGGGCGAGGGGGAGACTCCTGCGGATATTTCGCAATATCCATTAGAAGGTATCCTGGATATGTTTAGTGTGTACGTATCAGATTTCTATGATGAACTTAACGCCAGGAGTGAAAGCACATGTTACCAGGAGTTTGGTTCCTCTGATCTGGAGAATATCAGAGAGCTTTTGGGGATTGTGGGAAAGCATGTATATGACAAGAAGGTTTATGCGGATGATCTGAGCGAAGAAGAATTGGAGCAATATAAAAGCATGTCTGAAGAAGACCTGGAAGAAGAAGGTATCATTTGGTACGAAACCGTTGTAGAATAAATAAAAATGGAGGAATAAGCAATGACAAATTTGGAACTTCAAAGAAAGGCAAATGAAGTTCGTAAGGGTATCGTCACAGGCGTTCATGCCGCGAAGGCAGGGCATCCGGGCGGATCATTATCCGCGGCAGATATCTTTACATATCTTTATTTCGAGGAGATGAACATCGATCCGAAGGATTCGAAGAAGGCGGACAGGGACCGCTTTGTTCTGTCAAAAGGACATACTGCACCAGGGCTTTATTCGGCGCTTGCGAACCGTGGCTATTTCCCGGTTGAGGATTTGGTCACTTTAAGAAAACTGGGGTCTTATCTGCAGGGACATCCCTGTATGCAGCATGTTCCGGGTGTTGATATGTCATCTGGTTCTCTCGGACAGGGAATCTCTGTAGCATGTGGTATGGCGCTCGGGGCAAAGATGTCAAACGCTGACTATAGAGTGTATACATTGCTCGGCGACGGCGAGCTTGAGGAAGGGCAGGTCTGGGAGGCTTCCATGTTTGCGGGACACAGAAAGCTGGACAACCTCTGTGTGATTGTGGACAATAATGGTCTGCAGATCGACGGTAAGATTGAGGATGTATGTTCACCATATCCGATTGACAAGAAGTTTGAGGCATTTAATTTCCATGTGGTCAACCTCGCAGATGCACATGACTTTGACCAGATTCGCGCAGCGTTCAAGGAAGCAAGGGAGACGAAGGGCATGCCCACAGCGATTATTGCCCATTCCCTGAAAGGTAAGGGCGTATCGTTCATGGAAGGAAATGTGGATTGGCATGGCAAAGCTCCAAACGATGAGGAGTATGCAATTGCTATGGCAGATTTAGAGAAGATTGCACAGCAGTTGGCAGTGTGAAGAGATTTTCTGAGCGGCCAAAGTACGCCCGCTAAGAAAATCTCTTCGCACAGGAAGAACGCATAGGGCGCGTTCTTCGGGAAAAAGGAAGGAGTATATCAATGGCAGATGTGAAAAAAATAGCAACAAGAGAGAGTTATGGCAATGCTCTCGTTGAGATCGGAAAAGAGAACCCGAATTTGGTTGTTCTTGACGCTGACCTTGCTGCGGCGACCAAGACTGGTGTGTTTAAGAAAGCATTTCCAGAGAGACATATTGACTGTGGTATTGCGGAGTGCAATATGACAGGGATCGCAGCCGGATTGTCTCTGACAGGCAAGATACCGTTTATGAGTTCTTTTGCGATGTTTGCAGCAGGGCGTGCCTTTGAGCAGGTGAGAAACTCCATTGGATATCCACACCTGAATGTAAAGATCGGTGCAACACATGCAGGGATCACAGTGGGAGAGGATGGGGCATCTCATCAGTGTAATGAGGATATTGCTCTGATGCGCACGATTCCTGGTATGGTTGTTATGTGTCCGGCAGATGATATTGAGGCGAAAGCGGCAGTGCGTGCGGCAGTAGAATACGAAGGACCTGTTTATATTCGTTTCGGACGCGCAGCAGTTCCGGTTATTAATGACAGACCAGATTACAAGTTTGAGATTGGGAAAGGTACGGTTGTGAGAGAAGGTAAAGATGTTACCATTGTGGCGACTGGTATCTGTGTGGATTCTGCACTTGGTGCAGCCCAGATGCTCGAGAAGGATGGCATCAGCGCAGAGGTGATCAATATCTGTACGATCAAACCGCTTGACGAGGAAATTATTATCAATTCTGCAAAGAAGACTGGCAAGGTTGTCACAGCCGAGGAACACTCTGTGATTGGCGGACTGGGAAGCGCGGTGTGTGATGCGCTCTGCAAGTCGTATCCGGCACCGGTATGCAAGATTGGCATGCAGGATACATTCGGAGAGTCCGGTTCTGCGGCGGCGCTGATCGAGAAGTACAGACTCGATGCGAAAGGCGTATATGAGCAGGTAAAGACATTTTTGGCATAATGTAGTATGAAACGATTCGGGCGTCATCTTTTGGGATGGCGCTTATTTTTTGAGTACCAGAGTCTTCCTCTTGACTTTAGCCAATTAAACTGCTAACATAGTGATGTGAAAAATGCAAAAAGAATGGAGGGTTTTTATGAAAAAATTAACGACAATGGCTATGGCAGTTACGACGGCCCTGATGTTATCTGTATCACTTGCGGGCTGTGGCAGTTCTGACGCGCCAGCAGCATCAGCAGGCGGGAATACGACACCCACAGCGCCGTCAGACAGTGTACAGACAGAACAAGGAGAGGCATCCGGATCCACACAGGCTGCAGAAGGAGCATCCGATAATGGAGCATTACAGGCATCTGCATCCGATCTTGATTACATCAGGAACAAAGGAACACTCGTTGTTGGAATCACGGATTTTGAACCGATGGATTATAAGGACGAAGACGGTACATGGATTGGTTTTGACGCTGATATGGCCAGGGCGTTTGCAGAGAGTCTCGGCGTGTCTGCTGAATTTGTGGAAATTGATTGGGATAATAAGGTTTTGGAACTGGATGGAAAGACGATCGACTGTGTGTGGAACGGTATGACGCTTACACCAGAAGTCACAGGTTCTATGGAATGTTCCAGGGCATATTGCAATAATGCTCAGGTGATTGTTGCACGGTCTGATCAGGCAGAGAACTTCCAGGAAAAATCAGACCTTTCCCAGTACAACTTCGCAGTTGAGGCAGGCAGTGCCGGTGAACAGCAGGCGATATCACTGGAACTTCCGCACACGCCTGTCAAAGCACAGTCAGATGCTTTGATGGAGGTTGCCGCAGGAACCTCTGATGCAGCGATCATTGATTCTCTGATGGCAGCAGCCATGGTCGGTGAAGGTACGGGATATGCAGACCTTACATACACAATTGGGTTAAACGATGAGGAATATGGCGTTGGATTCCGCAAAGGCTCTGACCTCGCTGCTTCCCTGAACGATTTTTTTACTGCAAGCTATCAGGATGGCAGCATGCTTGAAATCGCTGAAAAATATGGTGTTCAGGCTGCTCTCGTAGAACAGTAAAATCGGGATGCGGCATGGAGGATTTGTATGCAGCTTTTTATAGAACAGTTTCCGATTGTGATCCACTCATTAAATATCGGATTTATACAGACACTAAAACTGTTTTTTGTCACGCTTCTGGGAGCATTTCCACTCGGTCTGGTCATCGCGTTTGGTTCAATGTCTCATTTCAGACCACTGAAATACTTCTCAAAGGTGCTCGTGTGGATTATACGCGGCACACCGCTTATGATCCAGCTGTTGATTATTTACTATTTTCCGGGACTTGTACTGCATACTCCGATATGGGGTGGCAGTGAAAGCGGACGCTTTCTGGCAGCAAGTGTTTCCTTTATATTGAATTACGCATGCTATTTCTCGGAGATTTATCGCGGGGGTATTCAGTCGATCCCTGTGGGACAGACAGAAGCGGGCCTTGTGCTCGGTATGACAAAGAGACAGATTTTTGTCAAAGTAAAACTTCTCCAAATGATCAAGCGGATTGTTCCGCCAATGTCCAATGAGATCATTACGTTGGTGAAGGACACTTCCCTTGCACGGATCATCGCCCTGCAGGAAATTATATGGGCAGGACAGGCATTCATGAAGGGATCGCAGGGAATCTCGGGCGCTATATGGCCGCTGTTCTTTACTGCTGTATATTATCTGATCTGCAACGGGATCCTGACAGTACTCCTGGGATGCCTTGAGAAAAAGCTGGATTATTTTAAGTAGGCAGAGAGGAGGATAGACATGGCTATATTAGAGGCAGAACACATTCAAAAAACATTTGAGAAAGTGCAGGTGCTGAAAGATATCAGCTTCTCGATGGAAAAAGGGCAGACGTTATCTATTATTGGCTCTTCAGGAAGCGGCAAGACAACACTTCTGCGCTGTCTGAATTTTTTGGAAAAACCGGATACAGGTGTGATTCGTGTCAATGGGGAGACCTTGTTCGATGCTGGCAATCCGGATACAGGGAAGGAGCGTGAGATCCGGAAGAAGCGGCTTCACTTTGGCCTTGTATTTCAGTCGTTTAATCTGTTCCCACAATATACCGCTCTGCAGAATGTAATGCTTGCGGGACAGCTTCTCGCAAAGGAGGCTGATGACTATAAGGAGCGCAAGAAACAAATCAATCATGCAATCGAAGAACATGCAAAAGAGCTGCTGACTCAGATGGGACTTGGCGATCGGATGGGGAATTATCCGCATCAGCTTTCCGGCGGACAGTGCCAGCGTGTCGCGATCGCACGCGCTCTGGCGCTTACACCCGATATTCTGTGCTTCGATGAGCCGACCTCTGCGCTGGATCCGGAGTTGACAGGAGAAGTCCTGCGGGTGATCAGGGAGCTTGCCGACAAGGAAACGACCATGATTATCGTGACGCACGAGATGGCATTTGCACGCGATGTCGCAGACCGCGTGATATTTATGGATGATGGATATATTGTGGAACAAGGCGCTCCAAAGGATGTTATAGACAATCCGAGAGAAGAGCGGACAAAGCAGTTTTTGTCGCGCTATACACAGGGATAATAGCAATGATAGAGACAGAAACATAGAGAAATGGAGTTACAGAATCATAGTGATATCGCAATGTAGATCGAAAGGAAGGAGAGGATGACATGGAACAGAAAAAAAAAGAAGCCGCCAGGGTTTACAAGCAGCAGCAGATCGCGCCGGGAATCTACGATATGTGGATCAACACAACACTTGCCAGACAGGCGAAGCCAGGTCAGTTTATCAGCGTGTACACGCAGGACAAGTCGGCGCTCCTGCCGCGGCCGATCAGCATCTGCGAAACCGATACTGCAAACGACAGACTGCGCATCGTATACCGTGTAGCAGGAAAAGGGACAGCGGAGTTTTCAGGATACAAGACCGGCCACCGCGTGGATATCCTCGGAACGCTCGGAAATGGTTTTCCGCTGGAAAGAGCAGAGGGAAAACGCGCTTTTCTGATGGGCGGCGGAATCGGAATCCCACCCATGCTCGCGCTGGCAAAGGCAGTTAAGAACGCAGCGTCTGTTGATGCGATTGTCGGCTATCGGGATAAGAACCTCTTTTTGGCGGATGATCTGGCAAAATATGCATCGGTTCATATAGCGACGGAGGATGGCAGCGTCGGCATAAAAGGAAATGTCATGAATGTTATTGAGGCAGAAGGTCTGGAAGCGGATGTTATTTTTGCCTGCGGTCCAATGCCTATGCTCCGTGCGATTAAGAAGTATGCTGCGGAAAAGAAAATCGAGGCATATATCTCGCTTGAAGAGCGGATGGCGTGCGGTGTCGGCGCATGTCTTGGCTGTGTCGTGAAGACAAGAGAAGTTGATCATCACTCTCATGTCAACAATGCGCGCATCTGTACGGATGGACCAGTCTATTTGGCAGAGGACGTGGAAATATAGGGAATAATGCGCAGCAGGGAGGAAAATGAATATGTTCAATACAGAGATAACAATAGCAGGTGTCACGTTCAAGAATCCTGTGATGACAGCGTCAGGGACGTTTGGTTCTGGCATGGAGTACTCTGAATTTGTTGATCTGAACTGTCTCGGTGCAGTTGTGACAAAAGGTGTTGCCAATGTGCCATGGGAGGGAAATCCGACACCTCGCGTGCAGGAGACTTACGGGGGGATGCTGAACGCAATCGGACTGCAGAATCCCGGCGTTGATGTGTTGATCGAGAGGGATATTCCGTTCTTAAAACAGTATGACACGAGGATTATCGTCAATGTATGCGGGCGTGAGGTATCAGATTACGTGGAGGTTGTGGAAAAACTGGCAGACCAGCCTGTCGATCTGTTGGAGATCAATGTTTCCTGTCCGAATGTCAGGCACGGCGGAATTGCTTTTGGACAAGATCCCAAATGTCTGTATGACATCACAAAAGAAGTCAAGGCAAAGGCGAAGCAGCCGATCATCATGAAACTGTCGCCTAATGTAACCGATATTGCCGAGATGGCAAAGGCGGCAGAGGCAGCAGGGAGCGATGCGGTTTCATTGATCAATACGATCACAGGCATGAAAATTGATATTCATAAGAGAACTTTTGCGCTTGCAAACAAGACAGGCGGTCTTTCCGGACCTGCAATCAAGCCAGTTGCGGTGCGTATGGTGTACCAGGTGGCAAACGCTGTAAAGATACCAGTTATTGGCATGGGCGGCATCGCAAACGCAGAGGACGCGATTGAGTTTATGCTTGCAGGTGCGACCGGGGTTGCAGTTGGCGCGATGAACTTTGTCAATCCGTGCACGACAATTGAAGTGATCAAAGGAATCGAAGATTATATGAGGCGGTATCATATAGAGAATCTGGTTGATCTGATCGGAACAGTACAGTAGGAAGGAATGGTTGCTACTCCGCATACTGTGGACGAAGTCCGGCTTTCAGATTCTTAAAGTCCTGTAGATGGTCATTGAGCGATTTGTAATATTCATATTTGCTGATGCGCAGCCGTTCACCAGTAGAAAGCTTCACATAATCGCGGCTGTAACCGGAGATGCAGCTGACATTGACCAGATAGGATTTGTGGATGCGCAGGAATTGACAATTCTTTTGGCTAAGGAGTGTCTCCACCGCGTCGAGTTTTTGATAAAACGTATCGCGGCGGTTTGCGCTGACGACGTGGGTGCGCCTTCCCTCAGATGCAAAATATCGAATTTCATTTACAGGGATATGGAAGTATTCCGGTCTGACATAATAAGAGAACGAATCAGAATCATCAAGAATTGTTTCATAGGCTAAAGCAGCATAGGTCCACAAGTATTTCCGGCTTTGGTCTGGCAGGATATACATTGGTTCTAACAATACATCTTCTGCGGGTGGAAGATCGTCTTCTCCCCTCGTGATAATGGAAATCAATCTTTGGTTTTCTTGTTTGGCTTTCAGAACGGTGTTCCGCATCAGACTGTCGTTTCGTTCCATGTTGTAGAAGAGGATATCAGGGCAGTTACATTCAATACAACGCTGAAGTTCATAGGCATTGTGGTAGCACATCACAGCGATTTCCACTTCCCGCTGTCGGAAATATTTTAGAATTTCATTTTTTACGAACTCTAATTGTTCATTGCACTCGTAACAAAAAGCAAAATTAATCATGTAATAATCTCCTTGGTAATAATAGTCGAAATTTGTTGCAAAAGTTAATATATACCGAAAAGAATTTATATGGCATAGTACATTAGTACTAATTTGAGGCGTTTTTAGGAACTGTCCAGAAATTATATGTGACATGTAATTGTCATGAGTGATTTGCGGACAGTTCCTTCATATACGTTCATAAATAGATTTTTCTGGGAATATACATTAATACAATACAGTGTTTCAGGAGTGTCTGCTATGACACGGATATCAAATATGCTGATACCGGCGTTGATTTTCTATATTGTTGCGATGGGATTGTCTCAGAAGAAAGATATCTATGCGAGCTTCACCAAAGGGGCAAAGGACGGCATGAAAACAGTGGCTGGGATTGTGCCGACGCTGATCGGGTTGATGATTGCAGTGGGTGTCCTTCGGGCATCGGGTTTTCTGGAATTTGCGGGTGGACTGATCGGGCACGCGATCGCCCTGTTTTCTGACGGTTTTCCCAATGAACTGGTATCGCTTTTTGTGGTGAAACTTTTTTCGGCATCGGCGGCCACTGGGCTTGCTCTTGATATCTTTAAGGAATATGGAACAGATTCTTTTGCGGGACTTGCTACATCGCTTGCACTTGCCAGCACGGAGACAGTTTTTTATACGATGTCTGTCTATTTTATGGCGGCGAAGGTTACAAAGACGCGATGGACGCTCGTGGGAGCACTCCTGTCCACATTTTCCGGAATTGTGGCCAGCGTCGTTCTCGCCAGTTTCCTGGTATAACCAATGCTGACTTGATAAAGCGACAGAATATATTGTGCATCTTTCATGAATTTTGGGGCGAAGTCCATTATTTTATTGATCATACATCCAATAAGTACTATACTTTTAATTAATAGGATAAAAATAAGTCTGTATCGGCAGTCCGCAGATGGAAAACGGAGGATAAATTTATGCGTGCATTTAGAAACATGAGCGTTCGGTTTAAGATCATGATACCGCTGGTTACACTGGCAGTGATCATACTTCTTATGGGATTAACGAGTTACACAGGGATGAATAACATTATGGATGCGAGTACATCTATATCGGGAAACTATGCGAGATGTCTGGACATGGTGGGGGACTTCAACGCAGATTTCCAGTATTTGTCGCGCATCGCGTACAATCATATTGTGGTGACGGACGAGGCAGTTTACAAGGACCTGGAAGACGAGATCAATGAAGTCTATGCGGAGATACTGTCGACGCAGGAACAGTTCGAACAGCTGCTCGACATCGGTACAGAGGAGGAAAAACTGTATGAACAGTTTATGCAGAATTTTGACGTGTTTGTGTCGGATTTTGCGGAATTGATAACATTCAGCACCGACGGCGCTGAAGCGGAAGCAACGGCGATCGCAAATGGGGCGCTGGCCAATGATATGGCGGCGATGAAAGAGTGCCTTGCGCAGCTTAGGGAATATGAGATGACAGCGGTGCTGAATGCTGTTGCAGAGAATGAGCGCGCATACAAGTCTGCTGTTGCTACGGGGATTGGCTTTATGGCTTTCGGCCTGCTCATGACGCTGGGCTCCATTGTTTTGTGCAATATTGAGATCGTCACGCCGGTTCTTAAGATCAACAGGGAGTTGACAGTAATCGTTGATGGCATCAATGCGGGTATGGGAGATCTGACCAGGAGAGTTACAGTTGCTGGCAGGGATGAGATCGGGCGTCTCTCGAAGAGCATGGACATGTTTATTGAGACCCTGCAAGGCATCATGAGTAAGATCACTCAAAATGCATCCACACTCGACACAATTGTGACACAGGTGTCAGAAAATGTATCCTCTGCAAATGGAAGTTCATGCGATATTTCAGCAGCGATGGAACAGCTTTCCGCGTCCATGGAGGAAGTATCAGCAACAGCGTCCAGTGTAAATGGCAGGGCGGGCGATGTGGGCGACAATGTCAATGAACTTGCAGATGAGTCCGGAAATCTTCAGATTTATGCGAATGAGATGGAAAAGCGGGCAAGCGACCTCGAGAGTACGGCTGTTTCCAATAAAAATAATACGAGCACTGTCATAGAGCAGATTTTGGATTCCCTGAAGAAAGCGATGGAAGATTCCAGGAGTGTTGACCGCGTCAATGACTTAACCAATGAGATCCTGAACATTTCCTCACAGACCAACTTGTTAGCACTCAATGCTTCGATCGAAGCGGCGAGGGCAGGAGAGGCAGGAAAGGGATTTGCAGTCGTGGCTGACGAGATCCGGCAGTTAGCGGATTCCAGCCGGGAGACGGCAAGCAATATCCAGAATATCAATAATATGGTAACGGCAGCGGTGCATGAGCTTGTCAGAAATTCGGACGATATTGTGAACTATATTAATGAGACGATTCTGCCTGATTATGATGGGTTTGTACAGAGCGGCAGACAGTATCGCGAGGATGCAGTTCATGTCAATAAGATTGTAACACGGTTTAACGATATGTCGGGCAGTTTGCGGACGATTGTTACAGAGATTACAGAATCGATACGTGGTATTAGTCTGGCAATTGACGAGAGTGCGAATGCTGTGACGATGGCAGCTATGAATACCAACGATTTAGTGGAGGAGATTTCGCAGATTTCAAAGCAGATGGAGGAGAACAGCACGATCTCGATTCAGCTCAAGCAGGAATCAGACCGGTTTGTCCATCAATGATGATGAGTGTACAGTCTCATCAACATAGAATCGTGTCATTATGAGAATCGTAAAGAGATTGCATAGTATCTCTTTACGGTTCCTTCGTGTAAAAGGACTTTATCATGAATAAAATATTGATTATTGAGGCTGACTTTAAGCTGGCAGAGAGGATGTGCAGGGCGCTGACAGACAATGATACACATACTTTTAGCTGCGGGACGCTTGAGGCGGCGACAGCTTTACTGGAAAGCGAACAATACCAGCAGATTATTATTGACACAGAACTTCCCGATGGGAATGGCTATGACCTGATCTATGAGTTGGGGCTTGGTCTTTATGAATCCAATGATGTCCCGATCATACTGATTGTCTCAAATGACAGGAAGCCAGATGCGACGGAACTTTGTGAGCAGGGAATCGCAGACTATATCACCAAGCCATTCAGCATATCTGTCCTCAAGGCAAAGGTCTGGACACAGTTCAAGCGCGGCAAGGGAAATTCCAGTTTCCGCGCAATCAGCAGATTTGAGGCAATTGGCGCAGGCAGCAGGAAAAGTATCATCGGTGAACATGTTGTGGAAATTGATGATTACGTATTTGATTTTGATACTGGAGAATACAGCGTTGCAGGGAAGAAAGTGCGGCTCAACCGCTTGGAACAGTGCCTGTTGCGCAATTTAGTGGAAAATAAGGGAATCGTGCTCAAGAAAAAGGCTCTGGTAGATAAGCTGCGGCTGGAGAGCAGGATGATCTATATAGATGAAACGATACTGGCGGAGGTTGTGCATATGCTCTGCAACAAACTGGATGCACAAAATTATATCAAAACAGTGTATGGTATTGGTTACTTATGGGTGATAGAGGAGGATAAAAATAAGAGTAGTTAGGAACTGGATGCTGATAATACGGAGGATTGTAGGATATTATGAAAGACCAGAAAGACAAGAATATTGACCTGCGTTTTGTGATCAGAGTGATTTACTTCGCCTTTTTGATCGCCGTATTGATTATTACAATATTGATCTGTCTGCGGGCTCCTGTGCAGCGTCATTTCAAAAATCTTGGAAAGAATGATGTGTGGTTTGGGGATGGATGGTATTATGCCGATGAATTAGATGAAACAGGGAAACCTATGAAGGTCATCCCGCATGAGCAGCACTATTTACCGATTCATACTAAGGATGGCCATATCTCGATTACAAAGACGTTGGATTTTACGCCTTCGCCTGAGGAGTATCTTTGTTTTCGCGCAAGGGCTCTTGACACTGTTGTCTATGTCAACGGTAAAATATGGTATGCGTATTATTTTCGCGAGGAGTATCGTTCCTACAGCAAGCGGATGTATCTGCTTCATCAGATTCCCGCGGGCGGGATGAAGGCAGGCGATACGATTACCATAGAACTTGACAATGAGACTGGAGGGGAACGTTCGACAGTTCAGTTTATGGCAGTCGGTGACCGGTATGCACTTGTGAGATATATTTTGTCTGAAGCAAAAAGCAGTCTTATGATCTGCATGGCCGCCATCGTGCTCATTATACTGAATCTGATCGTAAGCCATTCTACGATATTGATTGATAAGCTGCGCGATGTACGCCCGTTTCAATGGCTGACCATTTTTTTGCTGCTGTCTGTGATATATCTTGGAACGGACAGCGGATGCCTGGACATACTGATCGAGCGGATTTCCATCGTTAGCTGGCTGAACAATATATCAATGCTCATGCTGCCCATTCCGTTTACCCTGTTTGTGGAGTATGCTTTTTTTCCAGGGCATATGCGCTATGAGGCGCTGGTATTTGCTGAGTTTATCGTTGCTGTTGTCAGTGTTTTTTCCTTTGTATTTTTTGCAAAGAATATTTCTGAATTTTATATTTATGTGCATATTGTTATCGTGGTTGACATTGGAGCGTGTATTTTAAGTTTTATACAGGAAAAACTGATGCCATCAGCGGATGTATTTCTGGGTTTTAGCGCTGTCATCACGTCAACTGTGATCAGTATGGTGGCCTATTGGAATGAGGTGATTTATCCATGTTCGATCGCGTTTGGATGCGGACTGTTAGTTTTCAGTGTCTGTATGCTGGTCTGGATTGTGCGGAGCCGCAACGAGCTGAATCGCATGCGGGAGGAGGCAGATCATGTTATCATGGAGCGGGAAAAGATGGCGGCCGAGGAGGCCAGTGAGCAGAAGAGCCGTTTCCTGTCGCATATGTCCCATGAGATACGGACACCGCTCAATGCCATTCTTGGTTTAAACGAGCTGATCATGCACGAGACAGACAAGAGCAGCATCCAAAAGTACTCTGCCGACATCCAGAGCGCAGGGAGAACACTTCTGGCACTGATCAATGATATCCTTGATTTCTCGAAGATTGAGTCAGGGAAAATGGACATTGTCGCGTCGGACTATTCTCTATCCTCCCTGCTTAACGATGTTGTAGTGATGACACAGGAGCGAATCGACAATGAAGGCCTGGAGTTAAGACTTGACATTGATGGCACGATTCCGGATCTGCTCTACGGTGATGAAGTGCGGATCAAGCAGATTGTTCTTAATCTTATGACCAACGCTGTAAAATATACCAAACAAGGCTGGGTGGAACTCTGCGTCAGGAGGCAGAACGTGTCGGAATGTCTTGACGAGGAGAATATTCTGCTTGATATCAGGGTATCAGACAGCGGAGTGGGCATCAAAAAGGAAGATCTGTCGAAACTGTTTGTCGAGTTTGAGCGTCTTGACCGACTCAAAAACAGGAGTATCGAAGGGACGGGACTGGGACTTAGTATCACAGCGCGCCTGGTGGGCCTGATGGATGGTAAAATCAATGTGGAGAGTGAGTATGGAAAAGGTTCCTGCTTTAGCGTACTGATCCCACAGAGGATCGTATCAGGCGCTCCCATCGGTGATTATAAGAAGCGCTTTGAACTGCTTAGCAGTGAAAAGAGCGGGAAAAGTGAGGAAAGTCTGGAGACGATGCGCTTTCCAGGCAAGAAGGTATTCGTGGTGGATGACAATGAGATGAATCTCGAAGTGATCGCTTCGATTCTGGAGATGCTGGATATTGAAGTAAGCCGTGCAAACGGTGGACAGGCTGCGATTAATCATTTGGATGTGGAGGTCTATGACCTGATCCTGACAGATGATATGATGCCGGAGATCAGTGGTACGGAATTGATGCAGTACCTTCATGGACATGAGGAAAGTGCGAGCCACACAACGCCGATTGTCGTCCTGACGGCGAACGCTATCGCCGGGGCAAGGGAGGATTATATCCGAAAAGGGTTTGACGACTTTATGACGAAGCCGATTGACGTGGACGTTTTGCAGAAAATACTAATGAAATACTTAAAATAAGTGCTTTTTTCGTGAAAAAGACGGTTTTTTGATAAATCTTTAATTTTTCTTAAAAAAACATTGACTTTTCTATCAAAAAAACGGACAATAATACATAGTTAAAATTAAGCAATTATTACATGATATATAAAAATGAGTATCACAATGCGAGATATTTGGCTTGCAAAAGTGTGCGTATTTCATTTGGAAATTCAGAATGGTAACGGAGGGAATCGGCGTGTTAAGAAGAGAAGTCACGGTAAAGGAAATCGAGAAGAAGTATGATCACCCGCTGGCGGAGATTGTACAGATCGCAAGCCAGTACAAGAGTGAGATCTTGCTGGAGTATGACAAGTACAGGATCAACGCGAAGAGCATTATGGGGATTATTGCATTTAACCCTTCGAAGGGGATGAATGTAACGATTTCTGCGGACGGAAAGGATGAGGGAGAAGCGGTCGAAGCGCTTGAAAAATTTTTTATCTGCCAATAGGAACAGCAAGGCATGGGCGAAACAATTGAGTCTGTGCCTTATTTTTTTATTTTTGACAAAAAATATACAATTTGGGAAATTTGTGCTATACTTAAAAAATAAAAAGCAGGAAGGTGACTGGAAATTGGAGTTCGGGCAGAGATATGGGAGAAATATTTACAAACCAATCAGAATCTCCATAAGACCGGCATACCGCGACGAATGGGATGATGCCATGGCACTGGCGTGGCGCACATTTATGCAGTTCGAGGCACATGATTTTACGCCGGAGGGGGTCGAGAGTTTTCAGGAGTTCATTACAGATACAGTACTGTATAAAATGTTTATGCTTGGTTCATATCAGTTGTTTGGTGCATATGACAACAACAAGATGATCGGGATGATCAGCCTTAGAGGTGAGACACATATATCGCTCCTTTTTGTGGATGAAAAATATCATAAGATGGGAATCGGCAGAGGATTGATCGAATATGTGAGCAAATATGTCCTGACAGAGGAAGGTCATGATAGCATTACAGTCCATGCAGCTCCCTATGCGACGGGGTTTTATCATCGTATGGGCTTTGTGGATACTGATGTGGAACAGGCATCTGACGGTATCCGTTATACACCGATGAAACGCAGTATTTTATAAAATTAGTAAGAGAGGGTGGGAAAATGGCAGTAGAATATATTACAAGCAGAAATATGGCAGATCTGATTTATGAGACAGTGCGGCTGATGAACAAATCGATGGCGCATCATTGTATGCGGGTGAGTTATATCATGTCCAAGATGCTGGAAACACAGGGAACATATGAGAAATATGAGATTGCAGATTTCATGGTATTGGCGCTTCTCCATGATATCGGGGCGATCAAGACAGATGATGTGCGCAAGCCATTAACCTTTGAGGCGAAGAATTCGACGCCGCATTCCGTGTATGGATATCTCTTTCTGAGATATCTCTCTCCGCTAGAAGAACAATCCAAGATGATTCTTTATCACCATATGGATTACAGCAAGACAAAGGATATGGATTACAGGTACCGTTTTGAACTGGAAGTATTGAAAGCAGCGGAGATGATGGATGTATGGCAGAGGTCGTTCGGGGCCAAGTTTGATTATAAGCTGATTGAGAAATATTCTGGTACGAAATTTGATCCGAGGGTATGTCAGCTGCTTGTAAAGACTGTGGCGGAACATGATATCTTTACAAAAATAAGGGATAACAGTTACAAGGCGGAGTACAGCGAGAGTCTGGAATACATACTGCTGTCAGACATTGAAAAGGAAAAATATTTAAAGATGCTGATGTACTGTACAGGACTCAAGGAGGAGCAGATGGTATCTGAGACAGTGGCGACGATCTATGTGTGCCGTGAGCTTGGCAGAAAGTTAAAGCTGAGTGAACTTGACAAGAACGAGGTGTATTATGCGGCTATGGTTCACGATATCGGTATGCTTGCAATTCCGAAAGAACTGTTGGATGCACCGAGAACGCTCAGTGAGGAGGAGAAGAATCTGATCAAGACACACGTAGATATCATGGAAAAGACGCTGGATAAGAAATTGTCCAAGGAAATTATACGAATCGCTGCAGGACACCATGAGCGCTTTGATGGAAGCGGATATCCGCGTGGGTTGAAAGCGAGTGTAATGGGAGAGAAGGAGGCGATTCTGCAGATTTCAGAGCAGGTCGTCAACGCGATGGAGGCAAAGCCTTACAGGGAGGCGTACACGAAGGAGGAGATTGTCGACGATCTCAACAATGGCATCATTTCCGGTAAATACGATGGAATCGTGGCAGATACGTTCCTGAAATATTATGACGAGATCATGGATCAGGCGAAGCAGAAGGCAGAGATGGCACTGGTGACACACCAGAAGCTGCAGCGCAATTACAATCAGGTATATTCAAGCCTGAGTTAAAAAATTTAATATTTTATTTGTTGAAATACCATATAAAACAAACTATAATACTCTTTATGGTGTTTTGATGACGAGAGGAGAATTATAGTATGTTTAAGCTTGACAGTCCGCTGATGAATTTCCTGAACAAAGTTGCAGATATTATGATACTAAATGTCCTGTTTCTTGTGTTCAGTATTCCGTTTTTTACGATTGGAGCTTCTTTTTCTGCTGCGTATTATATGGGATTTAAGATGGTAAAGAATGAGGAGACCTATATCATGAAGGGTTTCTGGAAGGCATTTAAGGAGAACTTTAAGCAGGGAACGGCAATCTGGCTGATTCTTCTTGTCGTGTTTGGAGTTCTGGTGGCAGATTATAGAATCATCGCGTATTCCGGGATTGAGTTTGCACAGTGGATTCGGATTGCCATGATGACAGTGACAGTGGTGGTGCTCATGGGCGTAGTATTTATGTTCCCGCTGCAGGCGCGTTTTATCAATCCAGTAAAAAATACGATAAAAAATGCATTTTTAATGGCGTTGTCGCATTTGCCAACAGCGTTTTTACTGGTAGCAGTCTATGCAGTACCAGTGGTGATATTCTACTTTATTCCACAGATTCTGCCAGTGATTGTCCTTATGGCATTTGGATTTGTGATCTATATCAAATCATTTTTACTGTTGCGTGTGTTCAAAAAATACGAGGATGCACTTGTCGACAGAAGCCAGGAATCATCGGAGGAGACGAATGATTCTGAAACGGACAGTGGGATTTTTGCGGAGAGCGACCGCATCGAGCGCGAGAACAAGATGGTAAAAGTGTTCCGCAACGGGAAATTTGTGGAAGTGCCCGAAAGTAGTCTGAAAAATGATACAAATGAGCAGAAATGATCTTTTGGGTTTGGTAAAACTGTATATAATTAATTCAATTAGTTGGACAAAATGCTTACAGGCAATCGTAAATTGTGGTTCATTTTGTGACTTGTAAGCAATTGTTACATAAGCATTTAAAAATCTTTGTGGATTTATGGTATAGCAATTTGGATGAAATTATTTTATACTTGGATTATACAAAAACAACTTGTTGAAAGAATGACCGTAGTACATATTACTTTCAACGAAACAAAATAATCAATAATTCGGGAGGCATTTCAATATGGCAAGTTTATCTTTAAAAAACGTTTGTAAAGTATACCCAAATGGATTCGAGGCAGTTAAGAATTTCAATCTCGAGATTGCTGACAAAGAGTTCATCATCTTCGTAGGACCTTCTGGTTGTGGTAAATCTACAACACTTCGTATGATTGCAGGTCTTGAGGACATTTCTTCCGGCGAGTTGAAGATTGGCGACAGAGTTGTAAATGATGTTGAGCCGAAGGACAGAGATATCGCGATGGTATTCCAGAACTACGCTCTGTATCC
>DKVL01000061.1:30261-30417 GCA_002491195.1 Lachnospiraceae bacterium UBA7179 | reverse complement strand
TCTGTATCCTCATATGTCCGTGTATGATAATATGGCTTTCGGCCTTAAGTTAAGAAAAGTTCCAAAGAATGAAATTGATAAAATGGTTAAGGAAGCAGCAAAGATCCTCGACCTGACAGCACTTCTCGACAGAAAGCCGAAGGCTTTGTCAGGCGG
>DKVL01000061.1:11400-29934 GCA_002491195.1 Lachnospiraceae bacterium UBA7179 | reverse complement strand
CAGAGACAGCGTGTTGCTATGGGACGTGCGATCGTGCGTAATCCTAAGGTATTCCTCATGGATGAGCCTCTCTCCAACCTGGATGCAAAGCTTCGTGTACAGATGCGTATTGAGATTGCAAAGCTCCATCAGAGACTGGGCACAACGATCATCTACGTTACACATGACCAGACAGAGGCTATGACACTTGGTACACGTATCGTTGTTATGAAGGATGGTATTGTTCAGCAGGTAGATACACCGCAGAACCTGTACGAGAAGCCACAGAACCTGTTTGTTGCAGGATTCATGGGATCTCCGCAGATGAACTTCATCGACGCTACAGTAGATGTAAAGGGTGACACAGCATACTTAAAGGTAGCAGGACTTTCCATTCCTCTTCCTCCTGCAAAGTCTAAGAAACTGATCGAAGGCGGTTACAGCGGAAAGACAGTTACATTTGGTATCAGACCAGAGGATATTTACGATTCACAGATGATGGTAGAGGCAAAGTCTGACAGCACATTTGAGACAACGATCCGTGTATACGAGTTGCTTGGTGCAGAAGTATTCTTATATGCTGATCTGGCAGAGTTCCCGATCACAGCAAGAGTTGATCCCAGAACGACTGCAAGACCTGGTGATAAGGTTAAGTTTGCAATTGATATTGAGAAGATTCATGTATTTGACAAAGAGACAGAGAAGATCATCACCAATTAGTTATTTGTGATAAAGTTATGCATAGAACCCGGGTGAAGCCTTTCACCCGGGTTTTTTACACAATCGAATATAAGGAACAAGATAGGAGGATAGGAACAGTGATTTCAAACCAGGTAATTCAGACAAGTATTGACGAGCTAAAGACCATTACAAAGATTGATTTGTGTGTGATTGATATGGAAGGAATTACAGTGGCAACGACTTTTGACAACAGGAATGTATCGCAGGAATTGGTAAAAAATTTCGTCACTTCACCGGCTGACAGCCAGATTGTAGGCGGATATCATATGCTGAAAGTTCTCGAGGACGGAGATGTGCTCTATGTATTGATTGCAAAAGGGACAGGGGCAGATGCTTATATGATCGGAAAGGTGGCAGTGAGTCAGATTCAGAATCTGGTGATTGCCTACAAAGAGCATTTTGACAAGAACAATTTCTTTCAGAACCTGCTTCTGGACAATCTGCTGCTGGTCGATATCTATAACCGCGCCAAGAAACTTCACATCGTTTCAGAAGTACCGCGCGTTGTGTATCTGATTGAGGCTCAAAATGATAAGGATAACATTTCTATGGAGATGTTAAAGAATATTTTTGAAGGACAGGCAGGGTGCTATCTTACTGCTGTGGAACAGAAAAATATTATTTTGATCAAAGAAGTCAGTACGTTGGATGCATACGAGGAAGTGGAGCAGACAGCGCAGGTGATTGTGGATATGCTCAACGCGGAAGCGATGCTGATCACAAAAGTATCCTATGGAACAATAGTTCCTGAACTCAAGGAAGTGTCCAAATCCTATAAGGAGGCCAAGATGGCTCGCGATGTGGGTATGATCTTCTATATGGAAAAGTCAATCAGTGCCTACAATACACTCGGAATAGGACGATTGATTTATCAGCTTCCCATTAACCTGTGCCGCATTTTCATGAAGGAGATCTTTGGCGATAATATTCCCGATGATTTGGACGATGAGATTTTAACGACTGTACAGAAGTTCTTCGATAATAATCTCAATGTCTCAGAGACTTCGAGGCAGCTCTATGTACATCGTAATACACTTGTCTATAGGATTGAGAAACTGCATCAGTCCACAGGACTTGACATCAGGAAATTTGATGATGCGCTGACTTTTAAGATTGCGCTGATGGTTGTGAATTATATGAAGTATATTGATTCGCTGGAGTAGGGGAAAAATATTGTTATTATTCACGGGGCAGAGTTGGTTTTGGACAACTCTGCCCCGTGTTTGTATGATGAAAATGAAAGAACAGAGTTGTGTTGATGAGATGTACCCGATCAGGCAGGACGCGAACTGTGCAGTAGAGACACAGTTCGCAAAACTTAGGTTTTTCTATAACTATGAGGAATGAAATAGTTATGATAATATTACTTTAAATAGTTTTAAAGCAATTTTCAAGGGACAGAATTGTCCAATGGGGATTTTGTTACTGTTCATGGTCCAACAGTTTTTTACTTGACAAGTGTGAGTGGTGAAGTTTATACTGATACTATATTTGATAGATGTTCAAAGACGATGACGGAGACAGTACGCAGTATCAAAAAGTTACAGAGAGCTGGGAGTATTTGGTGGGAGCCAGTACAAGTATGATATTGTCGAAGATCACTCCTGAGTTGCAGGCTGAAATGTTCTGGCTGATACAGTAGAAAATGGGGCAGAATAGGTGCTGACGCATTCCCGGCGTTAGAGGGAACGTGTATAAAAGTTTTTTGACGCTTTTTCAGGTGAAAATGCGGATTAGGACGGAGTACGCTGTAATTAGGTGGTATAACGATCGTGAGGCTCTCGTCCTATTTACAGGATAAGAGCCTTTTTATGCACAGGCCCGTGCAGAGGAAATATGTCACTAACGTGACGCACGGAAAGTATTTTCAACTCGATTATAAGAATTGGAGGGAGAAGGAAAATGTATAACAAAGTGGACACAAACCTCAATTTTGTGGACAGGGAAAAAAATGTAGAAAAATTCTGGAAGGACAATGATATTTTTAAGAAGAGTATGGACAGCCGCAAGAAAGGCGAGACCTACACGTTCTATGACGGACCGCCGACTGCAAACGGCAAACCGCATATCGGACACGTGCTGACGCGCGTGATCAAGGATATGATCCCGCGCTACCGTACTATGAAGGGATATATGGTTCCGAGGAAGGCAGGCTGGGACACACATGGTCTTCCTGTTGAGCTCGAGGTGGAGAAACTGCTTGGCTTGAATGGCAAGGAGCAGATTGAAGAGTATGGCATGGAGCCGTTTATCAAGAAGTGCAAGGAATCAGTATGGAAATACAAGGGAATGTGGGAGGATTTCTCAGGAACAGTCGGTTTCTGGGCGGATATGGACGATCCTTATGTCACTTACCATGATGATTTCATTGAGTCAGAGTGGTGGGCTTTGAAAGAGATCTGGAATAAGAATCTTTTGTACAAAGGCTTTAAGATTGTGCCCTACTGTCCGAGATGTGGGACACCATTGTCCTCACAGGAGGTTGCGCAGGGCTATAAGACGGTCAAGGAACGCTCTGCGGTGGTTCGCTTCAAGGTGGTCGGAGAGGAGGCCTATTTCCTTGCATGGACGACAACACCGTGGACACTCCCATCAAACGTGGCGCTTTGCGTCAATCCTGACGAGACTTATTGTAAGGTAAAAGCTGTTGACGGTTATACTTATTATATGGCGGAAGCGCTTCTCGACAAGGTTCTTGGAAAATTAGCGGAAAACGAGGGCGACAAGACATACGAAGTGTTGGAGACCTACAAGGGTACTGATCTGGAGCGCAAAGAGTATGAGCCGTTGTTTGACTTTGCTGCAGGTATCATCGACAAACAGCACAAAAAAGCGCATTTTATCACCTGTGACAACTATGTCACCATGACAGACGGTACTGGAATCGTACACATTGCTCCAGCGTTTGGCGAGGACGATGCCAATGTTGGTAGAAAATATGATCTGCCTTTTGTACAGCTTGTAAACGGCAAGGGTGAGATGACGGAGGAGACAGCTTACGCGGGTGTCTTCGTGAAGAAGGCGGATCCGATGATCCTGAAGGATTTGGAGGAGAAAGGGCTGTTATTTGACGCGCCGAAATTTGAGCATGAGTATCCGCACTGCTGGCGCTGTGACACACCGCTGATCTACTACGCGCGCGAGTCATGGTTTATCAAGATGACAGCTGTGAAAGATGATCTGGTTCGAAATAACAATACTGTAAATTGGATTCCGGAGTCCATTGGCAAGGGACGTTTCGGCGACTGGCTGGAAAATATTCAGGACTGGGGTATCTCGCGCAACCGTTACTGGGGGACGCCGCTCAATGTGTGGGAGTGTGAGTGTGGTCATCAGGAGTGTATCGGCAGCAGACAGGAGCTCGCAGACCGGAGTGGAAATCCGGATGCGGCAAAGGTAGAGCTGCACAGACCATACATTGATGAGGTGACTTTCAAGTGCCCGGATTGTGGCAGGGAGATGCATAGAGTTCCGGAGGTGATCGACTGCTGGTTTGACTCTGGCGCGATGCCGTTTGCACAGCACCATTATCCGTTTGAGAATCAGGATTTGTTTGAGCAGCAGTTCCCAGCACAGTTTATCTCAGAGGCGGTTGACCAGACGCGTGGTTGGTTCTATTCATTGATGGCAGAGTCTACACTTTTGTTCAACAAAGCGCCCTATGAGAATGTCATCGTGCTCGGACATGTTCAGGACGAGAACGGACAGAAGATGTCGAAGTCAAAGGGAAATGCAGTGGACCCGTTTGAGGCTCTTGAGACTTATGGCGCTGACGCGATTCGCTGGTATTTCTATGTTAATTCCGCGCCTTGGCTTCCGAATCGTTTTCATGGAAAGGCAGTGCAGGAGGGACAGCGCAAGTTCATGGGTACATTGTGGAACACATATGCGTTTTTTGTGCTCTATGCGAATATCGATGAATTTGATGCGACCAAATATACACTGGAGTATGATCAGCTTCCGGTGATGGATAAGTGGCTGTTGTCAAAGCTTAACACGGTGGTCGGCGAAGTGGACAGCAACCTTGAGAACTACAGGATTCCCGAGGCGGCGAGGGCTCTGCAGGAGTTTGTGGACGAGATGAGCAACTGGTATGTAAGGCGCAGCCGTGAGCGTTTTTGGGCTAAGGGCATGGAGCAGGATAAGATCAATGCATACATGACGCTTTACACTGCGCTTGTGACGATCTCAAAGGCGGCAGCGCCGATGATTCCGTTTATGACAGAGGATATCTACCAAAATCTGGTGCACAGCATTGACAAGTCCGCGCCGGAAAGTATTCATCTGTGCGACTTCCCGACTGTCGATGAGAAGTTTATCGACAAGCAGCTGGAAGCGGATATGGAGGCTGTCTTAAAGACCGTCGTCATGGGACGCGCCTGCAGGAATACAGCTAATATCAAGAACAGGCAGCCGATCAGCACCATGTTTATCAAGGCGCCGTTTACACTGGATACATTTTATCAGGAGATCATCGAGGATGAGCTGAATGTCAAGAAGGTTGTGTTTACGGACGATGTCAGGGAGTTTACGACGTACACCTTTAAGCCGCAGTTAAAGACAGTGGGGCCAAAGTATGGAAAGCAGCTGGGCGGCATCAAGGAGAAGCTCTCCGCAATCGATGGGAATGCGGCGATGGATGAGCTGAAGGCAAATGGTTTTATCGCCTTCGACGTAAATGGCACAGAGGTGAAGCTTGCGGAGGAGGATTTGCTGATCGATATCTCGCAGAAGGAGGGGTATGTGACAGAGGCGGATAACACAGTCACGGTCGTACTTGACACGAATTTGACAGATGCGCTTGTCGAGGAGGGCTTTGTATATGAGGTGATCAGCAAGGTTCAGACCATGCGCAAGGATTCTGGTTTTGAGGTCATGGATCACATCAGGGTGTACATCAGCGGTAATGACAGGATCACACAAGTTGTGCAGAAGAATGAGAAGGCGATCGGTGAGAAAGTTCTGGCAGACGCATTTGTGTATGGTGAGCGTGAACTTCCCAATGCCAAAGAATGGAATGTCAATGGAGAGAATGTAACGATTGGCGTGGAGAGGTAAAGTGAATGGGAAAAAACGGCAGGCTTGTGAAGATTATTTTGATAATAGTCGGTGTTTTGCTTCTTGTTTTTGTCGTCGCATCGTTTGTCCTGATCAATCATTTCCTGAAAGAGTATTTTAACCGGAGTGAGCCGCGAAAGTATGTCAGGGAAATGCGGTGGGCGGACTATGAGGATTTTGAGAGGGAAACGGTCACGTTTCCCTCCGGGAATGAGACGCTGACAGGTTATATCTATGGAAAAAACAACACATCAAAAGGTCTGGTAGTGGTTTCCCATGGGCTGGGCTCCTATTCCGAGGGGTATATCAGTGAGACGAAATATTTCGTGGACAGTGGATTTATGGTGTTTGCCTATGACAATACGGGGAGTGGCGCCTCGACAGGGAATAGCTGTGTAGGACTTGTGCAGTCGGTGATCGATCTGGATAACGCACTGACCTATGTGGAGCAGAATCCGGTGTTTGACGGACTTCCGATCTGCCTTTACGGGCATAGCTGGGGTGGATATGCGACGACAGCGGTTTTGAATTATGATCATGACATCATTGCAGTGGCAAGTCTGGCTGGGTACAATGACAGTCTGGATGAGATGACCTATGTGGGCAAAAGCCTGTTAGGTTCGTTTGCCTATGTAGAGAAACCATTTATATGGCTGACATTGCGCATTACATTTGGAGATAAAATGAATCTCACTGCGGCAGATGGAATCAACCACGCGACACATACAGCGGTGATGATCATACAAGGCGACCTGGACGATTTTGTGGGTTTTGACGGTCCATGTATCTACGCAAATCAGGATAAGATCAAGCGGGATGATGTGCAGTATGTGTTGCTGGAAGGCAGGGAACATAGTGATCTGATGATGGACTACAGTGCAGAGCGCATGGAATATATGGACAAAATAGACGCGGAGTATGAACAACTTTCTGAGCAGTATAACGGCGAGATTCCGGATGAGGTTGAGAAGGCGTGGAATGATACGCTGGATAAAGAATTAATCTCCCGGATTGACGAGAAATTGTTTGAAAAGATCGTGGATTTTTATATGGAAGCGATCGGGGAATAGAACATCTACAGAATAAAACGAGCGGGGGATCCTGCTCGTTTTTTCAGCTTATGATCTGGGTTTTGTCATGATTGTTTCTGCTGTCTTGGTGAAAGCATTTTCAAAAAGTTCATCTGTGGATATAGTACTATACCAGTTTCGGTCGAGATAATCCCAGAAAATATCAACTGCTTCCGGATCCATGACAGAATCCACCTGCTTGCCATTTACATAGCACATATATCCCACTTCATTGTCCTGGTCTTCCTCTGCAAAATATATGTAGAGAAATGTCGCTTCGTTGTCAATATTTTCTTCATAATATTCCTGTGCGTATTCTTCCATCTGGGATTCTGTAACGAGTTCAGGGTGGTATTTTAACAGAACAATGTAGGGTTGAACGCCTGTTTGATCATAAAAGGCTTTCAACTGTTGTCCGGCCTTGGAGACAGAGTCGAACCAGTCGAGCTGATCGACGATGCAATTGCTGTCAAAGGACAATCCGGAATTTAACTTTTCGCGGTTTCTCGTGCTGGCAGGAGTGGAGGATTTGACGAAACCACCCAAAGGCTTTACTGAGAAAAACGTCGTGGCAAAGGAAAACAACATGAGCAGTATAACGACTGTTACGATCATTGATGTCACAGATCTGCCAACGGAGCTGCTATTATAAGTGCGCCCGTAGCTTCTTCTGTGATATCCGCGCGGTGGTGGAGGTGGTGGCATGTCCGGCCCTCCAAATGACGGTGGCGGCGGTGTGCTGCGAAAAAATGATCGGTGGCTACGATACGACGAACTGCTGGAATGAAAGCTTGAGCGGTGTCCGCTTCCAGATGTGCGGTGTCCACTGCTGATGCGATGTCCTCCAGAACTGCGCGATGACGAGTGACCTCCTGATGAGCGGTGATTCGATGAATGGCCGCCACCTGAACCTGCTCTTGGCATGTTGGCATCCTCCCTCTTTTATTTCTCGACTCCGTTCAGATTAATATGCTCATTCTCCTCCATGGGGATCATGAGATATTTCTGACCGTCAATTGTCTCGTACTTTACCTGTTCTGCCTTATCGGGTTTCATGCGCAGGAAAACTTCCGCCCAGTTTTTGGCTTCCTCGGGATCGACAGGTGCTTCCATTTTCACAAGCGTCTCGATTTGTTCTGTTTTCTCCTCATTTTCCTGTTTGGTGTCCTTGAGTTCCTGCTTTAAAGTCGCGACCTCCTCGAGAAGCAGGATTTCCTTCTTTTCTTTGTTATTTTTCTCGATGGCTTTCTCGTTCACAAGATTTTTTACAACAGGCGGACGGTCGTTGAATTCTTCGGTGAAATGATCCTGAATCTGTGTCACAGCCGCATCGGGGATATCACTGTCTGCAAACACTTCCTTGATGATCTCTGTGGTGAGAGTGAAATCCTCCGGTTCCACGAGAACTAAATCCTCCATAGCCGCATCGTGTTCCTCGGCAAGATCATTTAACTTCTCCTGTATATTAATCAACAGTTCGTCGCTGTCTTCTATGATCGGTGCGATGGCTGTCTTCACGATGCTGCTGAATGTGTTGTGCTCTTCGGTGGCTGTCCTCTTTGCACCGCAGCCGAGTGCAGTCTCGATAAAGTCGCGGTGGGAATCTTTGGCATCGCGGACATAATATGTAAGCGAGTGGATGTCTGTTGAACGCTCCACAAAGGAAGGGAACAGGAATCCGACATCGGGTGCGCCCACCACCCAGTCCTGTATGCGGATGCCGATCCGGTTTAAGTCGGCGCGGTATCCAAGCCCCGGTTTGGAGAGGTTTACAGGGCAGATGGCGCACAGCAGATAGGTGAAAACCTCCTCAGACTCGTCAAGTTTGAGGTCATCATTTGTCTTGGTGATCACATCGTAAGCATCATGAAACACCAGGATCAGATAGTTTCCGACATAATCGTAATTTTCTATAATCATATCGTAAAGGTGCTCAAGCAAATCCGGATTTTTCAGTCCGCTCTCACGCAGCCCTAGAAGATACTGTTGTTTTCCGCCAGATTCCTCTTCTTCCTTGGCAAAGTTTAGTTCCAGCAGATTGTTGCCGATCGTGCCGGACAGTGTCTTTTTGGCGATTTCGAGATATTTAAAAAATTCTTCGTCCTCGAGGTTCAGGAAGGTCTCGTTTAATTCCACGATTTTATTTTTGTTTGCGTCCACATAGCACCCGCACATCTTTGTGATGGTGCAGGATTCTTTCTTAAAACGTCTCTTTAATTCTAAGATGTCTTTATTTCTAAGCATTTCGATTCTCCTCGTAATTAATTTCCATAAGATGCTGCGGAAAGCGTATAAACAACAGATTGGAAATGCTATGCTTCGATTCCCGCATCAGCAAGCAGTTTTCTGAGTTTTTTAATTTCAGCATCTTTGTCAGCGAGTTTAGCATCTTTGTCAGCGAGTTTAGTAGCATTGTCAGCGAGTTTAGCATCTTTGTCAGCGAGCTCTGCATTTTGCTGTGCCAGAAGTATTTTGAATTCTACGATTTCAGGCGCAAGCATTTCTTTTAATTCCTCACACATTTGATCTCCCTCCTGTATCATTTTTTTAAATAGATTGATGTTGGCCTCCGATGCGACGTTTACGACTGAATCCGCGTTCTCCCTGTCCTCATTGTCTTCCAGTTTTGAGGTACTGTCCAGAAGTCGGCGTGCCTGATCTCTGCTCATGGTGCGTGTCAGTGCAGTGAGGAACACATGGCTTTTTTCGTCCAGTTCTTTGGTCACGAGGATCTGCATTGGGAACAGCATTCCATGGATGCGGTAGATGCCATCTGACCGTCTGGTCACTTCGTAGTGTTCACCAAGCTGCTGCAGGAGTTTCATTGGTTTTTGCTCCCGGACAAGTGTGATCGTAGTGTCCATGTTAAAAGTCTCGTCCGCATCTTTTGCGACCGTGCCGTGCACCACCTCGTCCTTGTACAAGCATGCGTATGCCAGTGCTTTGTAAAAAGTTCCGCCATCCATGCTGTCACCGGGTGATTTGTACTCAAATATATTATTCCGCAGAAAGAAATCACCGATCTCATTTTTGATGATGGCGTTCTGCTTTTTCCTGATTACAAGAAAATCGATCCGGAGCGGCATCTTACTCAGGTTGTGTTCCCTCTCGTATTTCAGGTCTTTTTTGTTTTCGCGCAGCTCTAGCTCGACTGCGGAGCAGAAGGCGGGATGCCATTGTATATTATCTTCAATTTCCAATATTATATTTTACCTTTCTCTTTTGTTATTTTAGAGTATAGCACATGGGACTCTGGAGCGCAATAACCACTTCGGTTTGCCGTGGCCAAGACGGTCAGGATGGGTTACTGTTCACTCCGCAATGTCATTAACTTAAGCTTCTTGCAGCATTTCCTTCACAGGGTGACAGGTCCCCATTTGTTATGACCTTTAGAAACATGGAAACCTGATTCATTGACGCAAGGATGGTATTGGTATTAGAAAATGTAAAAAATCAATATTATTTTTATGGATTTTTGAAACGAATAATAGGAATGTGGGATATAAGAGGTAGGAGGTGGAATGATGCACAAAGAGGGCAAAGGTGATATTGATATGGAAGCCGTATATCAGGAATACACGGAACTGGTGTACCGTTTCCTGTATTCGCACACGCATGATGCGGACTGGTCGCAGGAGTTGATGCAGGAGACTTTTCTGCGCGCAGTGGATTCCGTTGCGCGCTATGATGGTTCCTGTAAGTTGTCTGTATGGCTCTGTCAGATTGCAAAGCATATCTTGTGGCAGGAACTGCGCAGGAAGAAGCGAATGGACTTTATGGAGCTGCCAGAGGAGCTTCCCGACACCTCCGGTACAGATGGGGAGACAAGCGTGATCCGCACAGAGAATACACAGGAGCTGTACCATGCGATTCATCTTCTCCCGGAATTGGAGAAGGAGGTCGTGCTGTACCGCATGACCGGGGAGCTTTCTTTTCGGCAGATCGGGGAAATCCTCGGAAAAAGTGAGAATTGGAGCAGGACAGTGTTTTACCGCGCAAAGCAGAAGATCAGAAAGGAGCTGGAGAAGTATGAATTGTGATATTGTCAGGGATCTGATGCCGGGATATATTGACGGCGTCATCAGCGAGGCGGGCAGCAGCGCAGTGAGGGAGCACCTCGAAGACTGCGGGGAGTGCAGACGCGTTTTTGTGGAAATGAAAGAGGATATGGCAGATCAGCCCACACCCGGGGAGCGGGCTGCCCTGGATGGATTCAAAAAGATACACAGCCGCACGCGGTATCTCAAGGCTGCCGCCGCACTTGGTGGATTATTGCTGGCAGCGCTCGCTGCAGTCGTCTTTCTCAAGGTATATGTCGTGGGAAGCCTGCTGGAACAGAGTGCAGTGATGACCTCCAGTGTGGAGTACGACGAGGAGACGGACAGCCTCATGGTAAAAGGTCATATGACGTATGCGGGATATCGTATCAGCCGCGTGGAGTGGAAGGAGAATCCGAGTATTGGCGCCCGCGTAGACTTGTTCGTTTATGCGGCGGAAACACTGCCATTTGAAAAGGGGCAACAGGATTTTTCCATTACGATACCGGATATGAAAGGAAAGGTGCTCTATATTGTTGGTTCGGATTACGATAATTTTAGATTATATGACTGGAACAATGATCATATCAGTCTGTTGAGTGAGTTGGAGGAGGAGATCTATACGCGCGTCAGTTCTGACTGGGACAGGGACAAAGTGCTGTTAAGTCCTGTTCAGGGGCTGCAGATTGTTGACGGAGTGGAAGGGATTGAGTATGGCGTGACCTTTCTGTCGGGCGATGATGCGGGATACTGGAAGCTCGGCTATACGATTGCCACGCATGGGGATATGGAAGAGGCGGGTTATCATATCTGGGTTTCGCTGGAAGAGCCGCATCAGATCCTTGTCTATGATTTCAGCACAGGGGAGTACAGGAGACCAGAAACTTTGGACTATCTATTTTTCCAATTTTAGAATTTATAGGAAAATAGGTGATACAGGCTTGTGGCCACTACGTTTTCGTACGTGGCTTGTAAAGCCATAATTAGCAGTAAATGCTAAGTCCTGTGTGAGCAGTAACAATAGAATGACAGAGTTTCTTTATTGGCCAAATCTGTCCCTTGTATGTGGCATTAATTAATTATATAATAAACTAATATAGTAAGAACAAGTGCCGTCAGATTACTTGTAAAAAGAGATCTGAATAGTTACAGTCTGCTTGATCAACATAATGGTGAAAAGCTGTAATACGGGAACTTGAAATATTTTATAATGAATTGACAAATGATTAGAGGGAATATATTATTATAGTAGGGAGTGTTTCATTAAAACTCCTTACAGCTGCGTATTTGGGTATAAATATGAAAAAATGGTTGAAGGAAAAAATAAACGCGAGGAAGGGTTTTAATAGAGTTAAGGCTGTCAAATTAAGCAAGAGGGTAAGTTTTGGACTAATTGTTATCATTTTAATACCGTTGTTTTTATTCTTTTACTTATGGGTCACAAGAAAAAATCAATGGTTTATTTGCGTATTTCGATTTTTATTAGGACAGTTGGGGTTTGATTCCCAGATGGTGTTGGAAAATATGGTAAATAACGCTGGCTTCCTGGGAAACTCAGTTTGGATGATGGCAACCATTTTATCAGGTGCTGTGATATTTTATTGTAGTTTGCTGGGGTATAAGAGTTATGGGATTCCCAATCGACAGCTTATAGCGTATTCCGCAGGAAGCTGGTCGCTTCCGTTGCTTGTTGCATCAACATTTGTGATGGTGCTGCTTATGACGAGCGCGTATTATACAAGTTATTTTACGCTATTTTATTTCTGGGCGGTATATTCTTTGATGCCGCAGGTGATTGCCTACATATACTGTATGCGTTATTGTTCACGAAAACAGTGTTTTCGTATTATATTAAAAGTGGAGGGCAGGCAGTATAAGTGGCTGCAGAAAAAGCTATTGTCTGTATCTGCGGCAGAGGAATACAGCCAGAAGGACGAAGAGGCTGTGCAAATTCGGAATAATGAAGTGTGTGAAAAGTTAATTTTTCATACACAACTGGTGATGAGCGGAGAAGAGACACTAGAAGAGAAAATGGAGCTGATCCAGAAAATATTGTTTGTTCCTTTTAGCAGGTATGAATATAGATGCGCTGGCCGGCAAAAGGATCTACAAGGCATTTATTTGTATATCTATCAAAATGTCAAGCGTGTTTTGCAGTATTCCAGCGAGGTTATTTCAGATTTTGAAGCAGATCAATTCTATTTTATGATTTATGAGAATATAAAAAAAATAGAGCGAATATATGACGAGGAAGCGTGCAGAATAGATTTAGGGGAGATTGGCGATTTCGGTGAGAAGCAGACGGATGAATATCCACTATATTGGGAGAAATTAGCAGTATATCTCAGTGCGGTCTTTCATGCAGTACTGCCTGAACGGAATATGAGGAACCGTTGGAAGTTTGTGCTGTATATTGTAAACGATTTGATTGCGCCTGAAGAAGAGAAGAGGCTGGTTATCGGTGTGCTGTTGTGCAGCATAGAATATCTGGGTCATAGGGGATTGCTTGATATCAATCCGGAAGGAAATGTTATACCTGGAAGCGGTGAAGACAATAAGTGCATCAATGATTATGTGGAAATCGAAGAATGTTTGGAGTTGCTTTATTTAAGGGAAAATTGGAGTGTTGATGATTATATTCTCGAAAAAATGTTTTGCTTTATGAGGATTTGGTTTTCGGGTACCACAGAAGCAAAAAATTTCTGGAAGCTGTTTTATCAGATACAACGGTCGATGGAAGGAAAAAGTTCGAAAGCTGTGATTGCATATTTTCTACGAAACAGGGAAGGTGGGCATAACAACGAATGATAAGGTTATTTCAGTTTAAAAATAATTTTTTGCGTGAAAATGACAGTCAGTTAGAAGCTGAATATAGTACTATAGGATATTTTGATGGGCTTGATATGCAGGTCTTTGACGAGAATACAGATAAAGGATTGGAAATACTCAGTGATACATACCAGAATCTGCTATATGCGGGCAGCAGCGACAAAATGCTGGAGGCGTGCGATTATTTTAATGTTGCGGGTATGTGCAGGAATAATCAGAGAGACAGCGATTTTTGGCGCGATTTGTCAAAAAAATTGATATTCGTCTCATTCTTGAGATTTACTAAGCGTACGAGAAAGTTAAAACTTTTTATCGAAATGATAGAAAAGGATTCAGATTGTATTTGTTATACGACATATGACAGCAGTGATTTGATCATTTGTATAAGAGCGAATCGATATAGCCATTACTATGATGTGTTAAACCGTTTTTATGATATGATAGAAACGGATGATTATGACAAAAACCATTTACAGAAATGCTTTAGCGTGTTTGCAATAAAGCAGACGACACTCAATGATATTTCAGATAATTGCGACTGGCTCCAGGATGAGAAAGTGGACTGTTTTTTCAGAGGAGTTGTAAACGAGCGGCGGGAAGTAGATCAGTTTTATCATGAACTGGTAAGGGAATGTGGTGTCTTACAACATGAAATATATTGGATTCTTGGAAGTGATGATGTCATAATTGCGATATATGATATCAGCTTGGCTCATCTGTTGAGTCTTTATGGCGATGGAGCAATTCTTGTGCACTCAAATGATGTGTATAAAAAGGCGTTTTATAATATTCGTAGTGAAATTGCCATTAAAAAATAGATTCTGAAATGGCTCAGGGAGATGTAAGATGGATATAATAATAGAAACGCAGAAAATTATGGAAGACAGGGATAAATGCAGTCGGGAGCAGGAAAAAGGACTTGAGTTTTATTGTGATTGTCTGCTCAAGATGATTCGCACTTACAACAAAGTCCTGCAGTCAGATATGCTATATTATATCAAACTGATTATGGAGCGCGTTTTCCCGTTGGCAGTTGAATATTTTCATGATCGGATTGAGTGCTTTTTCGGGGCGGATCAGTTCGGGGAAAGACAGGAAATACTGAATGATATTGAGGAGTCTATCGTTGAATTCAGCGAGGTGTTTCACACAATTATTAATGCTACAAATGCTGCGGATAAAATGTTGTTTCAAATGGCTCCGATCAAGACAGAGATTCAGTATGTATCTCCCAAGCTGTGCGCTTTTTATACCGTCAGTCTTAATGAACTTGCCAATATATTGGAAAAAGAGGGCGAGAAGAAATACGGTTTTTGCGTTTATCCGACTTTAAACAGCCATGCAGCGGCTGTGATTCTCTTTCCGACCAGGCAGGAAAACGGCAAGGTGGGAATTATTCGGGTTCCGGGGAAAGATATTGCAAAAATCTGTTATCTGCAGGTATATCTGACACACGAGCTGTTCCATATACTGCCGGATAGCAAGCTAAGGCTTCGCAAAACGCGGGCTTTGAAGTATCTTCAGATATTGCTGTATGATATGTTGGAAAGATTATTCCGGCAAAGTGCGTGTCTTGTTGATCAAAGTGAAATAGATCAAATATTTCATTACTTTTTTGCCAGGATGATCAAAAGTGTTATGACGGAGTTGGAGCAAAGAGATGATTGCGACAGGTTCTTTTACAGCAGCCAGATTATGGAAATGTGTGCGAACGAGATACTTAGGGCATTATGGTCAATACTGCAGACCAACGTAGAGGATGTTCTGGAAAAAGTAATTTACCGCGCGGCAGTTTGTAATGATTATAAAGAGTTTAATGCACACACTAAAAAAATAGAAGAACTGGTTGTTAAAATAAAATCTGCGGCTGCCGATATATTTGTAAACGGTGGTGTTGAGTCTGCATGTGTTTTTTATATGGATATATTCCGTGAAGTATACTCAGATATAATGACAATTATTACAATGAGACTGTATCCTGACAGCTATTTCCAAATTTTCTTTGATAACCTTGTAGGAAAGGAAAAGACAGAAGTGGCGTCCAGCATAGCCGTTAAGCTCCGGGTAGCGCTTGTCAAAAAGACACTCGCTGATCAAAATGCAAGTGATGAAAAGGATTTATGGAAAGAATGGAAAGAATGGAATATTACATCAACAGATCAGCAGTTAATGAATTTTGTTACTGATATAAAAGAATTTTGTGAGGTTTATTTTGAATCAGAAGAGAGCGAGTCAAAACAAGTTGGTTCAAAGATTGACCGCATTGTGAGGGAAGAGGTATATGTAAATTCCGATATATTGAGTTGTTATCAGGAGTATTTTGGAGACTGTTGTCAGCGGTATATAGAATTTATGACACAGCATAGGGACAAAATCGACAGTTTTCGGAAAAAGTTTGTAGCGCATACACAAAAGGAGTATGCAGATATGGCAGATGCAATTACGATAGAGTTATGGGATAACTAATTTGCCGTGGGAGATTGTAGATGGGATAACTTTTCCGCTTAGGCGGATGGTGTTATAAGTAGTTATACAAAATTCAAATTATAGCATGGAAAAGTATCACATATGCTATAGGATGAGATGCCTGTCCGCATCATATGGCTGTGGACAGAGGAGCAAATATGTTTGTGACGAGCGTTGATCACGCTGTCTTAGGAGGTGTTTTTATGGAAACTATACAAGGGAGGTACACATTTAGTCAACCCAAGAGAGAAATAAGCGCTGACAAAGTATGTGTACGTTTGGAAAATCGTAAACGGATACCGTTTATCGATCGCAAGAACGCATGGAAATACGTACTTGGCGCGTCGAACAGTTCGTTAGGCATTGAATGTATTAAGAAGCTTAGTCTTTTGCGTTAGATGTGACAGAGCATATACATTCCAGTGTCTAAAAGGCTTGATTATCTGCTTATAAAAAATAATAGGCAGTCGGGAAGGAGGTATTTTAGAGATGGGATTTTTAACGGGAAAGACAGCGATCATCACAGGTGCAGGCAGAGCTGTTTTAAGTGACGGCAGATGCGGCTCGATTGGCTATGGAATTGCAACTGCGTATGCAAAAGAGGGTGCCAATCTGGTCATCACCGGCAGAAATGTAAAGAAGCTCGAGGATGCGAAGGAGGAGCTGGAGCGGCTTTACAAGATCAAGGTACTGATCGTGCAGGCAGACGTCAATGCCGGTGCAGACAATGAGGAAGTGGTGAACAATGTTGTGAAGCAGACGATCGACACGTTTGGCAGCATCGACGTGCTGATCAACAATGCGCAGGCGTCCGCTTCCGGCGTGCCCCTGGCAGAACACACAACAGACCAGTTCAATCTTGCGATGTATTCAGGATTGTATGCAGCTTTTTATTATATGAAGGCGTGCTATCCGCATTTGGCAAAGTCAAAGGGATCTGTCATCAACTTTGCGTCTGGCGCTGGATTGTTTGGCAATTTCGGGCAGTGCGCTTACGCGGCTGCAAAGGAGGGCATCCGCGGACTGACGCGTGTGGCTGCAACTGAGTGGGCAAAGGACGGCATCAATGTCAACATCGTCTGTCCGCTGGCATGGACGGCGCAGCTCGAGCAGTTTGAGAAGGCTTACCCGGATGCATTCAAGGAAAATGTCAAGATGCCGCCAGCAGGCCACTATGGAGACGCAGAGTTGGAAATCGGGCGTGTCTGTGTACAGCTTGCATCTCCGGATTTTAAGTATATGACAGGTGAGACGCTCACGCTTGAGGGCGGAATGGGACAGAGACCATAGTCTCATCGTGGGTTCCGTATTTCCTGATGCAGCCTTCTGAGAAAACGGCGATGCGGTCACAGAAGTGGCAGCTTGAGAGACGGTGCGAAATGCAGATTGCCGTCCTTTGTCCCACAAGGGTGTCAAATTGTCTGTAAATATCATATTCCGCGACCGGATCAAGGGCGGCTGTCGGTTCATCTAAGATGACGACAGCCGCTTTTTTTGAGCAGGGCTCAAATACTCTCCAGAAAATGCTGGCCGTTACTGTTCACGCCCCTTTTGATTTTTGCATGATTTTGTTCTCTGAAGGCGTAAATAGCAACAATTTTTGCACACAAATTGATAAAGGGCATCAATTTGGCGCATGATTCCAACTACTTTAGTGGACGCCTGAACAGTAACACTGCTGGTCTATATTATTTTTGCATGGTGAAGGAACTGGTGGCATTGTTTGAATGCTTGTGATATGATGAATGCAAAGATAGATTACATTGTATGGGTGGTTATGCGGTTAATTGGGCGATTGGCGCTGCATACGCGGTCGCTGCTTCTGTGATAATAAAAAGGGGAAGGAGCTATTTGAGAATATGGGACTTTTTTTAAATCTTGGAAATGAAAATTTTGCGGAGTTTTCCAGGACACAATATTTTGTCGATAAATCAGAGCTGATCAACAAGCTGCTGAAAAAGGATATCACAGAAAAGTTTATCTGCAACAGCAGGGCACGGAGATTCGGCAAATCGGTCACAGCGGATATGCTTGTCGCTTATTTCAGCAAGGGAGCAGATTCGAAGAGTCTGTTTGAGCCGTTGAAGTGTGGAAAGGATGCGCTGTTTCTTGAAAGTATGAATGCATATGATACGATATTTGTGGATATTCAGGCTCAGTTTGTCTGTGCGGTGGAGCAAGGAAAAAAACCCGTTCCATATATTACGCAATGCATTGTGAGAGAATTGAAAGAGACATATCCGGATTTTGTTACAGCGGAAATAGCACTGTCAGCGGCATTGTCAACAATATATGATCAGACAGGCAATCGCTTTGTCATCATCTTTGACGAGTGGGATTATCCCATCAGGGAG
>DKVL01000061.1:9517-11039 GCA_002491195.1 Lachnospiraceae bacterium UBA7179 | reverse complement strand
GCCAGTTGTGCGGACAAAGGGACAGTCTGCAGTCAATAACTTTATCGAGCACACGATGACAAACCCGATGGATCTGGCACAGGATATCGGATTTACGGAGGGGGAAGTCTTTGCTCTCTGTGAGAAATTCGGCGTGGATTTCGAACAGATGAAAGAGTGGTATAACGGTTACAATCTAAATGGAACCGCAATGTATAATCCATTGTCCGTTGTGCGCGCAGTGGCGTCGAAACGATTTCAGCAGTATTGGACAGTCACTGGCACCTATGGGGACATTGACGATCTGATCAGCAAAAATTTTGACGGACTCCGCGAGGACATCATCAGGATGCTCTCTGGAAACCGCATATCGATCAATGTGTCTAATGGAAAAAATGATCTGCAGTCTTTCAAAAATAAGAGTGAAGTCATTACGGCTTTGATCCATCTGGGCTATTTTGCGTATGACGCGGACACACGGGAGGCGTATGTCCCCAATAAGGAGATTCAGGAAGTATTTTACCAATATATGGAAAATAATGACAGCGATAACCTGTCGCGGTTTATGAAAGTTTCGGAAAGAATTTTGAGCGCTGTGACGGAGGGGGACGCGGAGGAGACCGCGAGGCAGATTCAGAGCGTGCACAATGATTTTGTGTCAAGCATTGAGTACAATGATGAGAATTCCCTCTCCTGCACGATCATGATCGCGCTGATATCCGCGTTCCGGTATTATTACAAGCCGATCCGCGAATTCCCATGTGGGAAGGGGTTTGCGGATATCGTCTATCAGCCTCTCCCGAAGCACCCAAACCGTCCTGTGATCGTGGTGGAACTGAAATGGGATCAGGATGCGGACGCGGCGATCGCACAGATTAAGAGAAAACAGTACCCTGAATCATTGAGAGAATATTCAGGCGAGATTCTGCTGGTAGGGATTGATTATAATAAGAAGACAAAGGAACACTCGTGTGTGATCGAACCTTTTTCAGCTTCCAAGTAATATAGTTATAGAATACGTACGCATTTGCATGGGAAAAGGAGAGGATTGTATGGGACGTTTTTTAAATCCCGGAAATGAAAATTTCGCGGAGTTTTGCCAAACGCAATATTTTGTTGATAAATCAGAACTGATCAACAAGCTGCTGAAAAAGGATATTACCGAAAAGTTTGTCTGCAATAGCAGGGCACGAAGGTTTGGAAAATCGGTCACAGCAGATATGCTTGTGGCGTATTTCAGCAGGGGTGCGGATTCGAAGAGTCTGTTTGAGTCGTTGAAGTGTGAGAAGGATGCGCTGTTTCTTAATAGTATGAATGTATATGATACGATATTTGTGGATATCCAGGCACAGTTTAAAACTGCGCAGTTTGAGAACAGGGAACCGAATAATTATATTAGCAGATGTATTGTGGAGGAACTGCAGGAGGAGTATACAGATATCGATCTGGGAGCAATGTCGTTGGTGTCGGCAATATCAACAATCCATGAGAAGAAAAGAAGCCGGTTTGTCATCATCTTTGATGAGTGGGATTATCCCATCAG
>DKVL01000061.1:0-9192 GCA_002491195.1 Lachnospiraceae bacterium UBA7179 | reverse complement strand
GCCAGTTGTGCGGACAAAGGGACAATCTGCAGTCAATAACTTTATCGAGCACACGATGACAAACCCGATGGATCTGGCACAGGATATCGGGTTTACAGAGGGGGAAGTCTTTGCTCTCTGTGAGAAATTCGGCGTGGATTTCGAACAGATGAAAGAGTGGTATAACGGTTATAATTTAAACGGAACCGCAATGTATAATCCGCTGTCCGTTGTGCGGGCAGTGGCGTCGAAACGATTTCAGCAGTATTGGACAGTCACGGGTACCTATGGGGACATCGACGACCTGATCAGCAAAAACTTTGACGGACTCCGCGAGGACATCATCAGAATGCTTTCGGGAAACCGGGTGCCGGTAGACGTGGACAATGGCATCAATGATCTGCAGACCTTTGAGGATAAGGAGCAGGTGATTACCGCCCTGATTCATTTGGGGTACTGTGCTTATGATCAGGACACACAGGAGGCCTATATACCGAATAAAGAGATTCATACCGTATTTTATAAAGCTGTAAAGAAGAGTACAAGTGACGGGATACTGCAGTTTATGAAGCTTTCGGAGGATATGCTGGATTCCATCATGTCAGGTGACAATGAGCGGGCCGCAGGACTGATACAAAGTGTGCACAATGACTTTGTATCCAGTATTAAATACAATGACGAGAATTCGCTCTCCTGCACAGTCATGATTGCACTGATTTCAGCGTTTTCCTACTACCACAGACCAATACGGGAATTTCCCACCGGGAAAGGCTTTGCCGATCTTGTATACCTGTCCCGCAAAAACCACTCTGGCCGCCCTGTGATCGTGGTGGAACTGAAATGGGATCAGGGTGCGGACGCGGCGATCGCACAGATTAAGAGAAAACAGTACCCTGAATCATTGAGAGAATATTCAGGCGAGATTCTGCTGGTAGGGATTGATTATAACAAAAAGACAAAAAAACATTCATGTGTGATCGAGGCGTTTTGTTAAGTTCTGGAAAAATGTTCGTGTCCTGATTATAGTATAGAGGAAGTGTGTGGAGATGAAGAGAGATATTTCGGTGATTGGTGGGGCAGACGGCCCGACGGCAATCTTTTTGGCAGGTCAGCTGGGCAGTCTGTTTTTGATACCAGCGCTTGTCATCATGGGGATTTTTTATGGCATATATTTCACCAAAATGATTGCCCAGAAACGGAAGGGAATCCAGACAAGACAGCTTAGGCAGGGAAAAGAGAAGGCAGTGCGGACGATCGAGATCATCCTGTCGGCAGCAACGCTCCTCATCGTTCCTGTGGAACTGGCATCCATTGTGTTTGAGTGGAATCATATGCCATCACCAGTGAGGATCGCAGGAGTCGTGTTAGGATTGATCGGAGATTTGGTTTTCCTGATCGCAGTGCTCACAATGAGAGACAGCTGGCGTGCTGGGATACCGGAGACAGACAGGACGGAGTTTGTCTCGCACGGCATTTACCAATATAGCAGGAATCCGGCTTTTCTGGGATTTGATCTGATGTACATCGGTATTTTGTTGATGTATTTCAACTGGATCTTATTGTTGTTTACGATATGGGCGGCCGTGATGCTGCACCTGCAGATCCTTCAGGAGGAGAAATATCTGCAGACAGTATTTGGCGAGGAGTATCTGGCATACCAGAAAGGTACAGGGCGGTATTTCGGGAGGAAAAAATAAATTAGTGCAGTATACGTTTGAGGTGTTGGATGGATATACGAAATGAAATAGAACGAGTAATTAAGGACAAAAATATAGACCGTTCAAAGTGTTTTGAATGTTCAAAGATCGCTTACAGTTCAATAATCAAAAAAATAGAGCAGGTATTTGTGCTGCATGGCGGAGATATACATTGGTCTAATATGGGGGGCGGTTTTAACAAAAAACTGGTATGTAAAACAAAAGATATATCAGAAGATAGAATGTGGGTTACAAAATTACCCAATATAATACCTGAAAACAATCAGCTTGTATATGTGTTGTTTGAGGACAGTCTAAACTTTAGGCCAAAGTATTGGATCTATGAAATGGGTATACCAGAATTGATCTGCATTATCGGTGAAGCATGTGGCTTGGATGATTTTTATATTGTTTCAAAGAAATTTGCCTGGCTGATCAGCGAATGCCATGAAGATATCGTTTCCT
Source organism: Lachnospiraceae bacterium UBA7179 (assembly GCA_002491195.1). Lineage (GTDB taxonomy): Bacteria > Bacillota > Clostridia > Lachnospirales > Lachnospiraceae > COE1. Next base: position 7,051 of record DKVL01000061.1, on the reverse strand, counting down.
TTGTCGGAAGTCCGTTAAATCTTTCCTGTTTTGAAATGTGACGGAAAACGGCGCCTGTTGTCCGAAGGGTTGGATATGCGTGAGGTTTCGCACAAATCCTGCTGCAGAATTATCGATCGCATTTTCATTTACAAAGTCTTTTGATTATGGTAAATTATAGATAATTGGGTTTTCCTATAATTATGATTATAATAAAGAAAGGCGATGGCAATCAATGCAGAAGAAAGGAAAATATTATATCACAACGGCAATTGCGTACACTTCCGGCAAGCCGCATATTGGAAATAATTATGAGATCGTGCTGGCGGACAGCATCGCGCGCTATAAGCGGAAAGACGGCTATGACGTCTTTTTCCAGACAGGCACGGACGAGCATGGTCAGAAGATTGAGTTAAAGGCAGCGGACGCAGGTGTGACGCCCAAGGAATTTGTGGACAATGTAGCGGGAATCATCAGGGGACTTTGCGACCTGCTCAATATTTCTTATGACAAATTTATCCGCACAACGGACGATTATCATGAGCGGCAGGTGCAGAAAATATTCAAGCGCCTGTATGATCAGGGTGATATTTACAAAGGCGCATATGAGGGAATGTACTGCACACCCTGCGAGTCTTTCTGGACAGAGTCGCAGCTCAAGGATGGAAAGTGCCCGGACTGCGGGCGCGAGGTAAAACCGGCGAAGGAGGAGGCGTATTTCTTTAAGATGAGCAAGTACGCGGACAGACTGATCGACCATATCAACAAGCATCCGGAGTTTATCCAGCCCGTGTCGCGCAAAAACGAGATGATGAACAATTTCCTGCTCCCGGGATTACAGGATCTGTGTGTGTCGCGCACTTCGTTCAAGTGGGGAATACCGGTTGATTTTGACGACAAACATGTCGTTTATGTGTGGCTCGATGCGCTCACAAACTATATCACGGGCATCGGCTATGACGCGGACGGAAACAGCACAGAGCAGTATCACAAACTGTGGCCGGCAGACCTGCATCTGATCGGAAAAGACATTATCCGTTTCCATACGATTTACTGGCCGATCTTCCTGATGGCGCTCGGAGAGGAGCTCCCACATCAGGTATTTGGACATCCATGGCTGCTGCAGAACAATGACAAGATGAGCAAGTCAAAGGGAAATATCATGTACGCGGATGACTTGGTAGAGCTGTTTGGCGTGGACGCAGTGCGGTATTTTGTGCTGCACGAGATGCCATTTGAAAATGACGGATCGATCACATGGGATCTGATGGTCGAGCGTCTGAATTCCGACCTTGCAAATACCCTTGGAAATCTGGTAAACAGAACGATTTCCATGAGCAATAAATACTTTAGCGGTGTGGTGGAAGATAAAAAGGCAGCACAGGCAGTCGATGAGGATCTGAAGGCAGTTGTCACAGGTACGTATGACAAGGTTGAGGCCAAGATGGCGGAACTTCGCGTTGCCGATGCGCTGACAGAAATCTTTAACCTGTTCAAGCGCTGCAACAAATATATCGACGAGACGGAGCCATGGGTGCTTGCAAAAGACGAGACCAAAAAGGACAGGCTTGCGACGGTGCTGTACAATCTCGTAGAAGGCATTTCGATTGGCGCCGGACTGCTTGAGCCGTTTATGCCGGAGACTGCGCAGAGGATCATGAAGCAGTTAAACAGCGATGTCCGCGATTTTGAATCGACAAAGACGTTTGGTGTCTACGCGTCGGGAACAAAGGTGACAGACACACCGGAAATCCTTTTTGCTCGTCTTGATGCGAAGGAGGTTGACGCCAAAGTGGCAGCGCTTGCGGAGCGGCAGGCAGCAGAGTCCGGTGCGGATCAGAAAACGGAAAATGACGCAGGTGTCACAAATGGAATCGATATCGAGCCGAAAGCAGAGATCACATACGAGGATTTTGCGAAGATGCAGTTTCAGGTGGGAGAGATCCTTTCCTGCGAGGCAGTACCAAAATCAAAGAAACTGCTGTGCAGCCAGGTAAAGATCGGCTCGCAGGTGAAGCAGATCGTATCCGGCATCAAAGCGTTTTACAGCCCGGAGGAGATGGTGGGCAAGAAGGTGATGGTGCTTGTGAATCTGAAACCGGCAAAGCTTGCAGGCGTATTATCAGAAGGTATGCTGTTGTGTGCGGAGGATGCGGACGGAAACCTTGCGCTGATGACGCCGGAGAAAGCGATGCCGTCAGGGGCGGAGATCATGTAAACACAGTGGAAAGGGATTCTAAGTCAGTAAAGGACACTGACTAAGAATCACTAAGTTCCACTGGGCGAATTAATGCCGGGGGCATCAATTTGCGTATAGAAATGAGGAGTGATATGGAAAATAAAGATGATAGAAATAAAGATAATAGAATAGAAGCGATCATCTTTGATCTGGATGGAACGATGTGGAATGCGCTTGACGGAATCCATCAGACATGGAATCAGGTGGTGGCAAACCATTCTGAATACAGAAAGGAGCCGATTTCCTTTGAGGAGCTGGAAGGCTGCCTCGGGCTTCCCATGACAGACATTGCAGCGAAATTATTTCCAGGGACGACAGCAGAACAGCAGCAGGCGTTGATGGACGAGTGCTGTGCGGTCGAGAATGCCTATCTGTCAGAACATGGCGGTATCCTGTATCCCAGGCTTGAGGAGACGCTGCTGGAGCTGAAAAGGAACTACAAACTTTTCGTGGTGAGCAATTGTCAGCAGGGTTATATCGAGAGCTTTATCAAGGCGCATAAGCTTGCGAAATGCTTTGATGACATCGAGTGCTGGGGAAACAATCTGCTTCCGAAGGGTGAGAACAACAAGCTGATCATGGAGCGCAACGGCGTGACAAGGGCTGTGTATGTGGGGGATACCGCGGGCGACGAGGAGTCGGCGAGAGTGGCGGGTATCCCGTTTATCTACGCAGAATACGGGTTTGGCGAGGCCAAGGCGCCAGACTATCGGCTGGAAGCGTTTGCGAAACTGCCAGAACTTATGGAAACTGTTAATTCGGTTGAAGGAGGAAAACGGAAATGAGTACACGAATAGGAATATTAGGATATGGCAATCTGGGGCGCGGCGTGGAGTGCGCGGTCAGGCAGAATGACGACATGGAGCTTGCCGCAGTCTTCACGCGCAGAGATCCAGACACCGTTTCGATCCTGACAGATACCGCAAAAGTCTGCAATATAGCGGATGTGGCAGATTGGAAGGACAAGATCGACGTGATGATCATATGCGGCGGCAGTGCCACAGATCTGCCAGTGCAGACGCCAGAGTATGTGAAGTATTTTAATGTGATTGACAGCTTTGACACGCATGCGAAGATTCCGGTGCACTTTGCGAATGTGGATGCAGCGGCAAAGGAAACCGGGCACATCGGAATCATTTCTGTTGGCTGGGATCCGGGAATGTTCTCGCTGAACCGTCTGTATGCAAATGCGATCCTGCCAGAGGGAAAGGACTATACATTCTGGGGAAAAGGCGTCAGCCAGGGACACTCTGATGCGATTCGCCGGATCAAAGGCGTCAAGAATGCAAAACAGTACACGATCCCGGTCGAGTCTGCGCTGGAGGCAGCGCGCTCTGGCAGCAATCCAGAGCTCACGACAAGGCAGAAGCATACGCGAGAGTGCTTTGTGGTGCTGGAGGAGGGCGCTGACGCGGCAAAGGTCGAGGAGGAGATCAAGACCATGCCCAACTATTTTGCGGACTATGACACGACAGTGCACTTCATCAGCGAGGAGGAGCTGCTCGCAAACCACAGCGGCATTCCGCATGGCGGTTTCGTGCTGCGCAGCGGCGTGACAGGCTGGGAGAAAGAGAATAAACATTTGATCGAGTACAGCTTAAAGCTGGATTCCAACCCGGAATTTACAGCGAGCGTGCTCATTGCATACGCGAGGGCGGCGCACCGCCTTTCCAAAGAGGGGCAGAGCGGGTGCAAGACCGTCTTTGACATTGCGCCAGCGTATCTGAGCGCAAAGAGCGCGGAAGAGCTGCGGGCTTTGATGCTGTGATATTTTATGCAGTGGGGCAGGAGAAAACCAATTAAAAAGTAAAAGCTTTACATTCTTCCACAGTCAATGTTGGAGGATGGTAATTAAGTAACAAGTACAATGAAATAATGAACCACGAATCAATGAGTGCAAAGCCTTTATTATAAATCAGGCCTTGCACTTCTTGATTTTTTGCACTTAAAATTGTTCCAGTACTGCTTTTGGCATTTCATCCTGCGTCAGGTCATAATACATTCCTGCAAGTATTTTTCCTTCTTCTACTGCGATCAATGCGAGTGAAACAGGAGGCATATCGTTGGCTTCCCGGATATCTGCACCATATATTGTCACGCGGCCGTTTTCAGATAAAACACAGTACTGTCCGACACAAGACGCGGAAGTTTTTTCACTGGCATATTGCTCTAAGAGTGTAGTTTCTTCGCTTCGATCTTCAATCTGTCCCTTGTCCTGTTGAATCGCACACAGTCTGTCTTTCCCCTGATTATCATGCCACATCACATAGATCAGATCTCCCAGGCAGTAACAACAAGAAGGCGCAGATACGCTAAACGAATCTTCCGATCCAAGTACATAAAACTGCGCAGTATAATTTTCCGGGTGTTCCGTAGGAAATTCGACGATGGCCAGATCTGGCATTCTCGTATGATCGATGTCAAAGTCATACCAGCACAAAAAAGTTGTGTTATCCTCCAGCCTTCGGAATGCACCTGCGTTCTGCCAGTCCTGCTGCCCATGCGCTGTAAGCTGTTCTGACAGATCGAACTGATAAGACGCATCATCCTCGCGGACATAATAAATAAAAACGCCGTTCTCCTCGTGCCCGCCGCCGTCCAGCATCAGGCACTGCTCTTTTATAAGAACATTCATTGGCCACCAGGCAAATTCGTCGTTTGTCCAATTGCGTTCTATGGTTTCGGTGACAGAACCAAAATATTCTGGTTCTGTCACTGAACATCCGCACATAAGTATGGTTAGTATACAGATAGTTACCATGCTAATTTTTCTGATCTTCATGATATGTTCCTCCTGGTAATATGCCAATTTTATCCTTCGGTTTTTGTCATAGTTTGTCTCTAGTCCGGGCGTCTGCGGCAAACAGCGGTTATCCGTTCCAGGAGTTCCTCAATTCCCGTTCGCTCCTCTGGCTTATCATAGGCAACTGTAATCAGATAAGACCACGTTCCGGTGATCGCTTCAGCCTGCACAACCCAAAAGAGGCTATCTGCTTCCCTGATCTGTTCCCAGCCATAGCGAATACGTCCATTGGGAATTTCGTGTTCCGTCAGATCATGGAGTCCTTTTCCAAAGCGTTCCGAAAATGCAGCGTCCCCCTGCCTGCACTGGAAGCCGCTCACTCTCCACACAGGGCTGTTTATGGTCTCATCGCACCAGAGGTTTGTGCCCCCTCCGTTTCCGTTATCTTCCCACTCATACCGATAAGATCCCGGCAGTGTCAGGCGCAGGGGACCAAAGGACTCTATCACCGGCTGTCTGCGGTAGCCTATCGGAAATTCATAGGAAAGCAGGGAAACTGTTTTCGGTATTGTCGGTTTCCTGCGGTGCAGCTTGCATACTTCCTTGTAGGTCTCATACGGAAGAGGAAGTTCGGAATCTAACTGATAAGCCATCTCCAAATCCGCAAGAATCGATCCGTTGATCTCCCGATCCTGTTTGCTGCGGGAAGAGGGCCTGAAATAGCACTGTACCCACAAAGTATAGAGTGCTCTGTTTCGATAAAACAGGGCGTCTTTTTCTTCCCTGCCCCACAGAAAGAATCGGTCCGCAAGCGCCTCGACTTGCTGATGCTCCAATATGTCGATCAGGTATTTCCAGGTATAACGTCCCAGAGGAGCAGCCACTGTCTTGTCTACGTCCTCAGGGTGATAGGAATCCAAATCCCAGCAAAGCAGCATCTGGCCAGTGCCATTTTTTTCTGCCTGGTCATGGCAGATCTGGAGCAGGCTGCGCAGCCATGGATAAAAATGTTCTTTGTTCATGCGGTCAAAATCCCGGTGCGCAAAATAGTCTGTCTCATCATCCACCACCATATTCTGTATTCCAAGTTCTTCGATAAACTCGATTGCCGCTTTGTGGAATCCTGCGCCAGCCTGGGAAGTCGTGCAGTCCATCTCCACCCGCCATTGTGCGGGATTTTCGGTATCCTTCGCCCAGGTAAACACCAGGTCTCCCAGTGGACAGAGGGTGACACACATACTCTCCTCATATACAGAAATTTCATAGTCCATGTTTTTGGAAACACGTTTGGCGGTTCGGGTGAAGGTATCTATTTTTCCCACAGTTCCCATAACATAAAATCCTACGCTCATATATGATATCCTCCTATTTATAAAAAGTTCAGAACTAATGTTCCAACCGGCTAGAAATGAAATCCAGGATCGGTTTCCAGCCATTGCACGCGGAACCTTCTCCAAACAACGGCTCCGTCATATCCTCCAATCGATTCAGCTTTTGACGGACTTGTGCGACCATTTCTTTTCGTTTTTCCGGTGCAATGCTGTTTAATCTCTCATCCTGCACTTTAAATCGAGTGTTCTGCAGGAAATTGACGATATCGCAATAAGTGCTGTCGTTAGACTGGAAAACAGTAAATTCCGGAAAGAGCGCAATGACATTTTCAAAAGCGGTTTTTAGTTCAGGCAGGTTTAGCATCTCCAGTGTTGTGGGGATGTAAGGTACTAAGTCAGCCTGTTCGCATAGGATATACCACCAGCCGTCCGCTTTCCAATTTCCGATCATGTTCATACCGATATGGAGATAAAAAAGGTCAGGACTGGCTTTTTCTTTGATGGCCTCCAGGCTGCCAAATTCCCATAGTTTGTCAGAGATCTTAACAAGTTTCGTTTCGTTGATCTCTGATGGATCGGTGATTATTTCTTCGATTGTGAGCATGAAAACGCCTCCTTTTTTGATTCGAAATTTTGTTATTTTGTCATAAGCGCAGCGAGATATAATTTATTATATCATATCATAGATGAATATCGTATTCAATCGAGATCACGGGTTATAGTTTAAAGAATGGGCGTTACTGTTCACACAGGACTTAG
>DKVL01000101.1:1867-75496 GCA_002491195.1 Lachnospiraceae bacterium UBA7179 | reverse complement strand
ATGACCAATGACTATATGTTTCGGGCTGTGCTTCAGAAGAACGAAAAGGTGTTGAGGGGACTTGTGGGTGCACTCCTGCATCTTGACCCGGAATCGTTGGAGGTGGAGATAACAAATCCCATCATATTAGGCCAGTCTTTTGAGAATAAGGATTTTATATTGGATGTTAATGTCACGATCAATCATGAGACACGGCTGAATCTGGAAATGCAGATTACCAACTATAATAACTGGAAGGAACGCTCCTTATCCTATCTATGCCGTTCTTTTGATAATGTATACAAGGGGGATGACTATATCCATGTGATTCCGGTGATACAGATCAGCTTCCTTGATTTTGAACTTTTTCCAGAGGCGCCGGAGTTTTATGCGACATACATGATGAAAAATGTGAAAACAAATGCGGTCTATACTGACAAGATGCAGCTGTCTGTGATAGAATTGAATCATGTAGAGCTGGCAACCGAAGAGGACAGGCACTATGGAATTGACAAGTGGGTGACCTTTTTCAAGGCAACTACATGGAAGGAGCTGAAAGATATGGCTGTTACAAATCAATACATGGAAGCCGCTGCTGACACGATCCTGGAAATCAGTTCTGACGAGAACATTCGGGAGCTGTGCCGCAGACGCGCTGAATTTGAAGCACACGAACGACATAACGCGGAGGAGCACGCGAGAAAGGATGCCCTGATTGAAAAACAGAGTAAGCAGCTTGCGGAAAAGGATGCTGCACTTGCGGAAAAGGATACTGCACTTGCGGAAAAGGATTCCGCTCTTGCAGAAAGTCTCAATGAAATTGCGAGGTTAAAGGCATTGCTGGAAACGAACACAGAAACCGGACAATAGAACTGCTTCATAGGAAAGGACTGTCTGATATTCGGGCAGTCTTTTCTGGCATGTTCTAAGGAAGTGTTAAGAATCATTTTTAGGGGGAATGAAGATGGAACTGACACAGGAGGAAAAAGCCGCAAGGCTGCAGCAGGCGGTGATCAACGACTCCGTTGAAGAGCTTTCGAAACGATATGACGAGCTTGGCGAGGTGGAAATGTCGGCACCGGCGCTTGGTCTGGCGTGCCGCTTCCGGGGACTGGATGTGGTGAAAGCCCTGGTTGAAAAGGGGATCACTTTTGATTTTCCTTCCACAGAGGAAATCGAGACAAGATATCGCTGTTATATCGGTCAGAAATACGCGAACTACCGCACCAATTATTCGTTGTATCTGCTGAAGATTTTCCGCGGCGGACTAAAGGGCGCCTGCAGTATGAAGGGAATGAAATTTACACAGAACGCAAAAAGAGATGCTGGAAAACCGCTGCCGTTTCTTGCGGATGATGAGCGGATCCGTGTGTTGGACTATCTGATGCAGCACAAAGAAAAACTGTCGTTTCAACCCGAGGAGATGCTTTTCTATGCGATCTATGCCAAGGATACTGCCATCTATGAGGCGCTCAAAAAGCGTGGTGTCATGCTCTCCCCAAGGCGTGTTCAGACGATTACGAAGGGCGGTGCTGCCACAGACGGCTACTGGCATGAGTACGGCGCCATGACAGGAAAGCTTGCGGATGAGGATTATATTGAAGTGATGCAGCTGCTTGCATTGGAGCTTGGCGGAAAACCTTTTTATTACACAGAAAAAATGTTTGCTATCACCAGGAACCGTTTCCGTGATAGCAAAGTATTTGACTATTTTCTGGCTCATTTCAGGCAGGATAAGATGAACAAGTATCAAATAATACGAGGGCTGATCGATGACAATGTCCTGGAGGCAATGACAATTGTTGAGCGGGAGGGATGGTTAAACGCACCGAAAAAACGCGATGAGATGATTGCGTATGCCTCCCAAAATAAAAAGACAGAGGCGCTGGCCTGGCTGCTCGACTTTAAAAACCGCACCGCTGATTTTGCCGCCGAGCAGGAAAAAGCCGACAAAAAGTTGATGCGCGAGCTGAATGCTGCGCCGGATTCTGTCTATGAACTCAAGAAGGTATGGAGCTATCACAAGCAGGAAGACGGCACACTGGCGATTACCGACTATAAAGGGAAGGGGATTGAAGTCACTGTTCCGGAAAAGATTGGCAGAGGAATTGTCACGACGATTGATGTGAGTGCATTTGGAGGATCTTATGAGATTGCAGCATATAGAGGTTCCAGCGATTATACAACCCGGGAACACATCAATCAGCATCGCAAGATCACAAAGATGACAATGCCGGAGACGATTCATACGATTTGCCGGAGCGCATTCCGCGATATGTATGCATTAAAAGAGATCAATATACCCAAACAGGTTAAGGAAATCCATGAATATGTATTCAGTGGATGTAAAGCTTTGCAAAGTATCATAATACCAGACGCTGCGGAGAAAATTGACGAATATGCATTTCGTGAATGTAAATCCCTGAAAAAAATCACAATACCCGGCACAGTGGAAAAAATCGGAAGATATGCATTTGTAAACTGCGATCAGCTTGAGGAAGTGTGCGTCTGCGAGGGTGTCAGGGAGATTGACGAGTATGCTTTCCAAGGCTGCAGTTCCTTAAAAAAAATCACGATACCTGGCACAGTGGAGAAAATCGGAAAATGGGCATTTGCAAACTGCAGTATGCTCAAAGAAGTCTGTCTCTGCGAAGGAGTTCTTGAAATTGGAGAATGTGCATTTAAGAGCTGCAGCAGTTTAGAGAAGATTCAGATACCAAAATCGGTTCAGCGTCTGCTGACTGGTCAAAACAATATTGGCATCACAGTTGAGGTGTTCCACGGTTGTCCGAAGGTGACAGTATACTGCCCGGAGGGAAGCCGGGCGGCAGTATACTGCCAGGAAAAGGGTTTTCGGTTCGAGTACGATAACAAGGAACTATAAAGAAATGAATTAACAATCTCGTTTGTTATGTTGTACAATTTCCGAGAAAAAAATCTGAAAGAAGTTTGTCTGCAAATTATGGATTGGGATGTGTGTGGAGGATTGTTATGAAAGCAGGTAGATTGGATCAAATAGAGACTGCAAAGATCGCGGCGCTGGAACAGGCGGTGCTGAGCGACACGCCTGACGAAGTTTCAAGGCTCTATCAGGAGTTAGGAGAGGTCGTGCTCACCGCCCATATTCTGGGAATTGCCTGTCGTTTTCGTGGGCTGGATATGGTACAGGTATTGGTTGAGAACGGCGCGTCCTTTCGCTGTGACAAAGACACTGTCCGATATAGATCTGCAGAGTTGTTTGGATTTACGGCATATCAATTGGATTATTTTCTACTGATCTTATTCACGGATATCGATGGAATATGTGAACCACAATTAAGGCAGTATCTGGGAACACTGTCGGACAGGGATGGACATCTGGTCAAACCGATTGACGAGGCACAGCTTCTGAAAGGAATCGCGTATCTGTGTGATCATGCCGAAAAAGTGTGCTTTCGTCCAGGAGACCTTCTGTATTTGACGATCCTCGCCGGGGAAGAAAAAATTACTGCTGCGTTGAAAGACAGAGGCATTTGTATCTCGGATGAAAAGAAAAGGATGTTGACAGAAGGAAAGGGACAGGATGTATGGTATATCTATACATATTATATGGAAAGGATGGACGACAGGAGCTTTCTGCGCATTATGTCTGAGCTGATCCGGGAAATCGGCGGTGATAAGAAACTGCATTTTACGGACAGAATTGGTTATGTCAATCGGAAGCGATTGCTAATACCGGAATATTTTTCTTTTTTTATGGAACATTTTGACCAGTCAAAGATGAGGAAAACGGTGCTGTTACAAGATATGATTTTGAATGAAAATACCGATTGTCTCAGGATTGCTGTGGAGTATGGCTGGCTCAAAACGCCCCGTCAGCGGGATGAGATGATACAGTTCGCGTCAGAGAACGACAAGACGGAATGCACTGCATTCTTGTTGGAGTTTAAGAACAGGACTGCTGATTTTGCTGCGGAAGCCGAGAGAGCGGAAAAGAAACTCATGCGCGAGCTGAATGCGGATCCCAATTCCATGACACAGCTTAGGAAAACGTGGTCTTTCCAAAAGAAAGAGGACGGTACGCTGGTGATCACAGGCTATAAGGGGGAGTGTACAGATATCGTCGTGCCAGAGATGATCGGAAAGTATAAAGTCACGGAAATCGGCACACATGCATTTTCACCTTATGCCCCTCGGATCAAGACATTGATGCAGGCGCACAGACAGACCATAACAAAGATCACGCTGCCTGGAAGTATTCGGGTGATTGGAAGCAAAGCGTTTCGTGATTTGATGTCCTTGACGGAGATTGTGATTGCCACGGGTGTGGAAGTGATTGGGGAGTATGCATTCAGTGACTGTAATCTACTGAAATCTGTCGTTATTCCAGAGGGTGTGCGAATAGTGGGAGAAGGGCTGTTCAGCAGCTGGAAGCAGACGGGAGCAGCGCTTGAAGATGTCGTGCTGCCAAATACGCTTGACATCTTTAAGGATGTTGACAGTGTGAAAAATGCACCGAATCTTTTTTATAACTGCTCGAGACTTACAGTGTGGATTCCGCCGTTGGAATCCGCGAGAATTTACTGTGAAAAATATGATTTGAAATATCAATGTTATGAAATTATCAACGATATCCCGCTGCGCTCATGATATATCAATGGTTATGATATGACGAGTGGAGAACGGCAATCATAAACTGCGGTTGTGTGATATAGAGGAGAGATGATAAAATTTGTGTGGGGCATTTTGGGGTTTTATGATAAAAAACAGAGAAAACATATTTTACAGTTAAGTGGAGGTTATAAGAATGAACATTAAGCAGGCAAAGGAAGATATCAAAAATGCGGTGTCAGCTTATCTGACCAAGGACCAGTTTGGCAATTTTGTGATTCCCATCGAAAGGCAGCGCCCTATATTTCTGATGGGGGCGCCGGGGATCGGCAAGACGGCGATCATGGAACAGATCGCGCAGGAGCTGCAGATTGGTCTGGTCAGTTATTCCATGACACACCACACGCGTCAGTCGGCGCTGGGGCTGCCGTTTATTGTCAGGAAAAATTACGGCGGGGAGGAGTACAGCGTCAGCGAATATACGATGAGCGAGATTATTGCTTCTGTGTATGATGTGATCGAAGGGACAGGTTTTCAGGAGGGAATCTTGTTTCTCGACGAGATCAACTGTGTCTCGGAGACGCTAGCCCCGGCCATGCTGCAGTTTCTGCAGTACAAGACGTTCGGACGCCATCATGTCCCAGGAGGGTGGATTGTCGTCACTGCGGGTAATCCCCCAGAATACAACAATTCTGTGCGCGAATTTGACATTGTGACATGGGACAGATTGAAGCGGATCGATGTGACAGCGGACTACGACGTTTGGAAAGAATACGCCTATGTCAAGGGAACCCACCCTGCGATCACTACATATCTGGATATCAAAAAGGACGATTTTTACAAGATAGAGACTACCGTGGACGGCAAAAGTTTTGTGACGGCCCGCGGCTGGAGTGACCTTTCGGAAATGATCAAGTTATACGAACAAGAGGATTTTCTTGTCACAGAACAGCTCGTACTACAGTATCTGCAGAACAAAAAGATCGCCAAGAGCTTTGCAGTGTACTATGATCTATTCAAAAAATACAGGTCAGATTACCAGGTGGACAAGATTCTTGCAGGAAAGGCTGGAAAGGAGATTGTGGGGCGTGCAAAGGCAGCAAAATTTGACGAGCGCCTGTCGCTTTTGGGCCTGATCACAGATGCTTTAATCGGCGGTCTCCGCGATGTGGCTGCGCAGGAGGGGGCGGTTCTGGAACTGGTAAACTGCTTGAAATTAATGCGGGCGGATTTCGTTATTGAGAAAGATTTCCTGGAAGTCGTCAAGCGGCGGATCGCGGCGGAGCAAAAGGAGATTTCCGTCGGAAAAAAGGCAGGGAATCTCTCTACAGACCGTGAGTATATTCTGAATCTCACGATTGCTGCCCTGGGGGAGCAGTTGGAGCTGATCGCCAAGAAGGCTCCTGCAAGCGGGGATGCAGCGTTTAAGTTGCTGAAAGCCGATTTTGATAAGCGAAAAAAGGCACTCGCCAAACTTGTCTCGCAGACGGACGCGAATCTGACAAATGCATTCACATTCTGTGAGGAGGCGTTTGAGGCGGGCAGTCAGGAGCTCCTGATCCTGGTGACAGAGCTTACCGCAAACAGCTATTCGGCGCATTTTATCGGCAAATATGGCTGCCAGGCGTACTTTAAGCACAACAAGGATATGTTGTTCTCCGAGAGGAAAAAGGATATATTGGCGGAGATTGATGAGTTGATGAAGTAGGGATGAAAAAACGGTGAAGCAAATTTTAATCGTTGAGGATGACAGGAAATTAAATGACGGAATCGTGCTGGCATTGAGAAATGACAGCTATATATTTTCACAGTGCCGGACGATCGCGGACGCGAGGAACGTATTGGAGCAGGAGGACATCTCCCTGATGCTTCTTGATGTCAATCTGCCGGACGGAAACGGGATTGATTTTGTGCGGGAGATCAGGGCGTACAGTCCGGTGCCGATTCTGCTCATAACGGTGAACAATATGGAACTTGATATCGTCACAGGTCTTGAGGCTGGCGCAAACGATTACATCACAAAGCCGTTTAGCCTGATGGTGCTACGCGCGCGGGTGGCGGTCTGGCTCCGCGGAAAAAGCGGGCAGACAGATCATTTCAGGATCGCCCATTTTGACTTTGATTTTGCCAGGATGGAATTTCGCAGGCATGGGTGCCTCGTGGAATTGAGCAAAACGGAGCAGCGGCTGCTGCGGATCCTGTGTGAAAATAAAGGCGCTACAATAAAGCGAAGTGATCTGATTGACTGGGTATGGCAGGGAGACGGCGAGTATGTGGACGAACATGCACTGACTGTGACAGTCAAACGACTGCGCGATAAGCTTGAGACGGACTCCGCAAATCCTGACTATATTAAAACTGTGTACGGAATTGGATATTCATGGGCGGTGAGTCAATGACGGGGAGCGCTGTGTTTGTGGGAATCGCGGCATTTGCAACCGCAGGGGTGATCTGGTATGTCTATTTTTACCAGAAGGAGAAAAGACTGCTGCAGAGATTGTATGACATTATTGAGCAGGCGGAGTATGGTGAAGTGAGCACTGACATGGAGATGATGTCACAGAATAATATAGACCATATAGATAAGAATAAGAAAACGAAAGGCGCCAAAGAAGCAGTCACGGAAGAAAAAGTTTCCATGATTGAGGACAAGTTCCGCAGGTTCGTCAATAACAGTCTGCTGGAAAACGAGAATAACCGACAACAGAAATAAGTAATCCAGGGATTGATCTCCGATATTTCCCATCAGACACTGACGCCCATAGCGAACCTAAAGTTATATGCGGAGTTGCTGCAGGAGACAGTCTGTGCCGGGACAGAGGATGAAGCGGCGGCCAGGTTGGATTTGGCAGAGCTTACAGCGACACTGTGCGGGCAGACAGAGAAGTTGGACTTTCTGATCCAGTCACTCGTCAAACTTTCGCGCATGGAGACAGGGCTGATCGGAGTGCACCCACAGCGTGTGAAGATACAAGGCCTGTTTGACGCTGTGTATCGGGAGTATGACAGGAAGGCGGCGGAGAGAGGGATATCGCTCACCTTCGAGGAGACCAGCCTGGAAGCGTTTTTTGACTTGAAGTGGACGGGGGAAGCGTTGGGGAATATTGTGGATAACGCGGTCAAATACACGCAGGCTGGTGGAAAAGTATACGTGTCTGCGCAGGCGTACACTTTTTTCGTGCGCATTGATGTAGCGGATAATGGGATTGGGATAGCGGCGGAGGAGTTTCATAAGATTTTTTCGAGATTTTATAGAAGTCTGTCGGCGGATGACCAGCCGGGAGTGGGAATTGGGCTGTATCTGGCAAGGGAGATCGTGCGGGCACAGAGAGGGTATATCAAAGTGGCATCAAAAGAGGGCAAAGGCACAGTGTTCTCGGTCTTTTTGCCGGTGGCAGTCAGCAGCGTCATGGAATTTCCCCTGTAAAGCGCAAACTTTGTGCCAACGAAAACAGAAGGATGCTTGACATGTAAAATGAAAGTACGTACAATAAACCAAGATACCAAGAATACAATTTCTTTGATCCACATAGGATAAGGAGGGTATGAAATGTCAGCGACAATGACGAAAGGCAGTGTTCCTATGGAAATGAAAAAAGTAAGTATATCTGCAAAACGGCAGATAACAATTCCACAGAAGTTTTTTACGATGTTGGGATTTGATACAGAGGCGGAATGCATGGTACGGGGGAATGAGCTGGTTCTTCGTCCTGCGAAAACAAATACAGGAGGAGAGTTTGCCGAGCAGATATTGGCAGATTTGATTTCGCAGGGTTATAGCGGAACGGAATTGCTTGAACGTTTCAAAAAGGCACAGAAAGAGGTACGTCCAGCTGTTGAGGCAATGCTTGCGGAAGCAGAAAGAGCTGCAGATGCAGGATCAGGGTATGAAACATATGATGATGTGTTTGGTGTGGAGGAGAAAGAATGACAGAGGTGCGTTTTCTTCCACCAGCAGCTAAATTCATAAAGAAACTGAAAGATAAAAAACTGAAGATGCTGTACCAGGAAGCGATTGATAAAATCAGGGATGATCATACAGTTGGTGAAGCCAAGACTGGGGACTTGTCTGGCGTGTATGGATATGATATTTTTTATAATAAAACAAATTATGAACTGGCATATTCGGTAGAGTATCGGGAGGATAAAGTGATTGTTGTAATCATGGCCGGGACCAGAGAGAATTTCTATGACCAGCTGAAGCAGTATATGAGCAAAAGATAATACGCGTGAGCAGGGGAAAAGCCTTTCCCCTACTCGATTTATATTTGGTCATGGGAGAGCAGCAGACCAATATCCAGCAGTATTTTTTTGATTTTTTCGATGTTCCCTTTTGTTAGATAATTTAAATTCAGTTTTTTCTTGTTGTATGCATAAATTGTGTTCTGTGTTAAATCTTCGAGAAGCTGGGTAAAGAAACGTTCCCAGGAACTATATTTTCCGCTTTCAATGAATTCTTCCGGGTTTTTAAGCATTTCCCGCAGTCCCTCTGCCTGAATAATACCTGATTGTAAAATTAAATATTCAAAGGACTCAGGAGTCCATACATAACTTTTTTGATTTACTGCTATGGCATGCATTGTACTTTGCATATCAGCGCCAAATGCGGCACCATCAACAATTGCAAAGATCTGTCTGTCCTTATGGGAAAGAATATATTTTGCCACGTTGGATTTGCCATCGGCGGAATCACAGGTTATTTTTAGGTCATGGCATATTGCGTCAAACATGTCATGACCAGAATTGGAATCTTCTGTAAGAACAGTAGACACTGCGATTTTTTCTGGCGGATCAATTTCAGGGTAAACCTGATGCATGGAGTTATATACTTGCCGTGTATTCTGATAATAGCCGCTGTTTTTCAGGTAATAGATCTCGTTGACGCTGTACGGCAGCATGTTCAATCCGTCCCTGGTGACCAATACAAAATAGCAGTCCGACGTCAACACCGCTTTGGCAAAGACTTTTGTATGCAGGAATTTTTCCTGTTCGTCCACAAACACAACAGTATTTGTTAGAAAACGAAGTTGTGTCAGCGCATTTTCTGTATCTCCAGATAAAACAACACATTTCCGATCGCATATGACTTCTGTTCCCGGGCCTGTTCTGCCGGAAAGATAATCACTGATAATCTGAATCAGGGTAGTCTTGCCGCTGGCACTGTCTCCCTGAATAATCGTAATATTTCTGCGCAGGTTCAGTTCATAGCGTAGTCTTTTGGTGGAAACGACAATCTTGACTCTACCCTTCAATGATTTCCACCTCCTGAAACTCTTTTAGAAATTCATAATAAGTATGGATCACATTGCCGCTGTTTTTGACACAGATTTCAAAGGGTTCTTGAAATTCCATCTCATAGCCAAGTCGTACAGTAATGTCCTGTCGCTTTCCGATTTCCAGAATCCATTTTGCACAGTTATCGCCGCAGGCAGATGCATTGACGATCAGAGAAGGTTCTTTGTACATGATGATGAGAGCCTTTACGCCGCCAGACAGCCTTTCCGGAGCGATGATTCCGAGAACCGGACTGTTGATCGCGTATGCGGACATTACAGTGGAAGCATCTACGTCCTGCACCATTTCTTTTACCAGTGCATCGTCAAACCATTCTTCTTCGTAGTTGTATTTAAAATAAGTGTCAGGACTGAAAACGTAATTTGCATCTTCGATGTCCTTTTCCCCTCTGTTAAAAATAATGTTCAGCATAGGTTGTGTCCTCTTTTCTTCTACAGATTCGAAACGTTTATCCAAACAGAATGGAATAGCAGCAGTCTGTTTTACTGATTTTAACACAGGCGTCTTTCTGATTCAAGCAATAATGATTTTTCTGACAATAACAATTTGCTGCGATTTGTTTCAATATTGTAATATTTCAGAAACCAGATTGAGAGATTTCTGTGATAGACTAAAAAGGAACAAACTGAAAGATTGTATGAAAAGAATAGAACGAGAAAGGGGCAGAGGGGCAGAATGAAGATATTAAAAACCATCAATCTCACAAAGATATATGGAGCGGGCGAGACTGCGGTGCGGGCGGTGGACAATGTGAGCTTTGAGGTGGAGCATGGGGAGTTTGTGGCGGTCGTGGGGACATCGGGCAGCGGCAAATCCACAATGCTTCATATGATTGGAGGGCTGGACAAGCCGACTTCCGGCGAGGTGATTGTGGATGGAAGGATATTGAGCGATATGAAGGATGAGGAGCTTACGATTTTCCGGCGCAGAAATATCGGGTTTGTTTTCCAGCAGTACAATCTGATTCCCATGCTGAACGTGTGGGAGAATGTGATACTGCCAGTAAAGCTTGACGGGAAAAAGCCGCAGAAAGCGTATGTGGAGATGGTGATTGATACATTGGGGCTTTCCAGCAAGATTTCGAACTGGCCAAATACGCTTTCCGGTGGGCAGCAGCAGCGCGTTGCTATCGCGCGGGCGCTTGCGACGAAACCTGGTATTCTGCTCTGCGATGAGCCGACAGGAAATCTCGATTCGCAGACGAGTCAGGATGTGCTGGGGCTGTTGAAGGTGACAAGCGAGCAGTTTCACCAGACGATCATCATGATCACACACAATGAGGAGATCGCGCAGCTTGCAGACCGGATATTGCGGATTGAAGATGGCAGATTGACAAATTTGTGAGGAGCAGCATTGGCGGAGATAAAGATGAAGATGGAGGTTTCGCATGGTAAAGGTTGAAAATCAGGATACTTTGTGGTTGTTGACAATGCGCTTTATGAAGGTGAACCGCAGGCGCAATCAGATTGCAGTGCTGGCGATCGTGCTTACGACGATCTTGTTCACCAGTCTGTTTACCGGAACCGTTTCCATGGCGCTTTCCAAGCTGGAGGCGGACAAAAAGACATACAGCTCGTGGTCCCATGTCATTTTACAGGACATTACATGGGAGGAAGCGCAGAGGGTATCGGACTTTTTAGAAAATAGCAGTTCTGTGGAACGTTTCGGCATGGATATCTTTGTAGGAACACTGCAGGATGAGCGGATTTTGTTCCAGACCGAGGTGCGCTCGGCGGATGTGAATGCGGCGGAGTCTTTTTGTAATACGCCAATACAGGGGAGACTGCCTGAAAAGAAAGATGAAATTGCGCTCAGTTCGCTTGTGCTGGATGCGCTTGGGATCCCATATCAGACAGGAGAAAAAATTTCATTGACAATCGCTCTGGACAATGTGGACACAAAAGACATACAGATCGCACACGATTTTTTCCTTTGCGGCTGGTGGCAGGGCGATGTCTCTGATTATAGTCAGTATGCGTGGGTGTCTGAGGAGTTTGCAGTGGAACATGTTCCCAGAGTCACGCGCGGGGAACTGGAGAATGGGGCGATGAGCGGCGCGGTCAGCTTTTCCGTCTGGTACAAAAACCTGTGGAACCTGCATCAGAAAACAGAAGAATTAGGCAGACGCTGTGGATTTTTGCAGACAGGGGTGCGCAGCAAGGGATTTCAGATCAATCCGGCCTATGAAGGTCTGATTGGTGAGGGAGGAATATCACTGTCTGGAATTGCTGTAATGATTCTTTTGATTGCGATTGCAGGATATCTGATCATATACAATATTTTCAGCATCTCCGTCAGGACAGAGATCCGCGCTTACGGCTTGCTGAAAAATGTTGGGACAACTGGAAAACAGCTTGCGCGGATTGTGCGTATGCAGGCATTTTGCTTGTGCCTTATAGGGATTCCGGCGGGACTTCTTGCCGGGTACGGGTGCGGCGTACTGATGAGTCCGGCGCTGGCGGCAGATATTGACAGCATAGGGGAGCTGCAGGAGACCGTGATCAGTGCCAATCCATTGATTTTTGTGGCAGCTGCGGTGTTTGCGCTGGTGACGGTCTATCTGTCATGCATACAGTCGTGCAGGATTGTCGCGCAGGTATCACCAGTCGAAGCCTTGCGCATTGCCGACAGCGGACAAGCGCATGGAAAGGTGATCGATGCTTCCTGGTGGGGAATGGCGCTTGGAAATTTTGGGCGCAGCTGGAAACGGGGTATGATCGTCATGCTCTCTATTGCTCTTTCGCTGGTGACATTAAACGGAATATTGATGCTGGTCCGCGGATATCAGATCGATGCTTATCAGCAGGCTTACATGGCATCGGATTTTGCGCTGGACAAGCTGCCCGACTATGCGCCCTATGCGGTGATGAACGGAGTTACGGAGGAGATCCAGGAGCTGATAGGTGCCTGTCCCTGTGCGGAACGCATTGGTTATGTGCGCTATTCGGAGGAGTATCACGAGATGGAGCCGCATCTGCGTGCAGTGTGGGACGGGATCGCAGGGGAGCGGCTAGGCGGCGAATGGGCAAAGCGCTGGGAACAGATGAAGGCGGACAATCAGATGCGGATTACGCTGATGGGAATTGACCACGCAGTGTTTGACAAGCTGCAGTGGAGTGGGGAGACACACACATGGGAGGAATTTAGGTACGGAAAATATGTTCTTGTGGACAATCCGCTTTTGGCTGGTGAGGGTGTGCATTATTATCAGGCGGGTGATGACTTCCGGATGACATATCAGAGTGGAGTGGAAAAGAAGTATCAGGTGCTTGGTGAGGCAAGGCTTCCCTATGCGCTCGACTATCCCTATGCAAATCTGGTGACAGTGACCATCCTGATACCGGATGAGGAGTTTGTTGCGTGTACTGGCTCTGTGGCTGCGATGCACGCTTTGATCGATGCGGTTCCAGGAGTGGAGGAGGAAGTGCAGCAGTATCTTGAGGAGAACGTTTTGGCGGAGGACAGCGCCCTTTTGCTACATTCGGTACTTGACCTGAATGCGTCGTTTGAGCGTTTTTTAAATAAATATTATTTTGTGGGCGGTGCGCTTGCAGCCGTGCTCGCGCTGATCGGAATGATGAATTTCTTCAATATGATAGCGGCTTCTGTGTTGAGCCGGAAGCGGGAGCTTGCGCTTTTGGAAGTAGTAGGCATGACGAAAAAGCAGATTCGCAGGATGCTCACAGCGGAGGGCTGTCTGTATCTTGCGGGTGCGTTTCTGTTGGCGGTGGTTGTGACAGTTCTGTTTGGCGGGAAGCTTTTGACCGCTGCGCTGGGGCAGGCGTTTTTCTTTCGGATCGAGGTCACGGTGCTGCCAAGTGTGATTTTGCTGCCGCTGCTTGCGGCAAGCGCCTATTTCATTCCCAGAGTTCAGTTCCGGAGGATGAGCAGGGAGAGCGTTGTGGAACGGGTTGGTTAGCGGGGATTTGGAGGAGACAAAGGAGGAGTTTTTAGATAGTATTTGAATTAGGGCGCTTTTTATGGTATGCTTTTTCATGATAATATTTTCTGTGCAATGGATGGGATAGATCATGCGTTGCGACAGAGAAATTGATGAGACGAAAGAGGGAGCAGACAATCATGAAGGTACAGGAATTGCGGCAGTTGATGGAATCAGCAGACATGGAGCATCTGATGAAAGCTTTTGTAGAAAGCTATAAGCATCTGCAAAAAGCGCAGAAGGAAGAAATTGATCCGGTGCTTGTTGACATCTTAAAGGGAAAAGAAGTTGTAAAGAAAAAGACAGAGGTGGCCGTCGAATTTGATGACCTGGAACGGCAGATCAAGGTCTTTATTGAGAATGCCTACGCGCAGAATTATTTTGCGCCCAATCGCGTTATTCCAAAAAATCAGCGCCCGAAATGGCGTTTTCTGGTAAAGAACTTTATCAAGGAGCTGGAAAAGATTGAACCGGGGGATTCCAATTATGCGAGAGCAGTAAAATTATTGACAGACATTTATGCCCTGATCTGCCAAGCCTGTAATGTCTACCTGTTTTCGACCGATGATCCGTTCCGCTCGATTGGGTGGGAGCAGGATGCATTGTTTGAACTGGTGGTGAGAAAGACATTTGTGGCAGGTTATGTGCGGGAAGATATTTCCCGTCTGCTTTTGCTGTCGGTGACTGGCGGTCTGAGTATGGAGACATTACATATCAATCAGGAAGCGGTGCTCATTGGCGGACTGAAGACAAGGGATGCAAAATATATGGCGGTTGAGGAAGTCCAAAAGCTGATCGGGGAAAGAACGGGAAAGCTGGAAAAATTGAAGAAATATGACAGCAGGCGGTATCACCTGGAGGAGGAAGTGAATGGGTTTTGCGATGTGAGCTTATTGCTTAGTGATGCGCTTGAAGAGACGGTCAAAGGAGTGGAGTATTATTTTCAGCATTATATCAGTGACAATCTGGAGAATGTACTTTATCATGCACTTCGTCTGCTTGATGATATTGATGCGGATGAAGTGTGGATACAGGTATACGAATATGGGATGAGGCATAAAATAAAGTCACCTGATCATATGCAGGCTAAATATGAGCAACTGAAAAAGCAAAATAGCTGAATGGACACAGGAGGACAATTGCATGCAATATATGATAGAATCCATAATATGCGAAAGAATATAATTGACATAGTTTTCATCAGCGAATATAATATACTTAACAGAATGGATTAATAATAATTAGAATGTTAAGAAAGGAGAAAGACGATGCTATACAATTATATTAAAGAACATTACAAAGAAGCAGAGCCGATTTTCTTTTCGGATTTGGAGAGAGAGGATATTACGAAGTCTGCTTTAAATCAGCAGTTGAAAAAACTCTGTGAAAAAGGTCTTCTGCAGAAATATGATACTGGGGTATATTTTATTCCCAAGAAGACATTACTAAATTCTACTATTGGTCCTAATGCAGATATGGTGGCGAGATATCGCTTTATCTCTAAAGGGGATAATATCGATGGTTTCTATGGGGGCAATTCATTTGCTAACCAGATAGGGATTACTACACAGGTTCCACGAGTGGTTGAGATTGTAAGTAATAATACCAACTCGTCAGACAGAGAGGTTCGGATTGGTAACAGAAGATTTTATGTGAGAAAACCAATCGTACAAATAACAAAAGAGAATGTGTATGTGTTACAGATGCTGGAGCTGTTGAAAAATCTTGATGCGTATTTAGATTATTCCTATGTGGAGGCACGGGAGAAATTCGCAGAGTATATATCCATTCATGGAATTACAAGAAGTGATGTGGATTTGTATATCAGAAAGTACCCGATGTCTACGTTTAAATATTATTATGAATTGGAGTTAGATCATGTACTTGCATAAAGGAAATAGAGTCCGCCCAGAGTTTGAACAAGTCAAACTGGCGCTCGCCGTAGCCGCCGTTTAGAAAGTGCCCGCGGCTGATGCCGCAATTTGCGTCATCCACTTAATATTTGTTATATGATGTTTTGAAGCATGAGATATTTTAGAGCGTGTTTGAAAAATCATTCTTACCATCTGCATAACGACGCGTATGCGTCGTATTCACCACTTTGCGTGATATTTGCGCCAAATTCAGGTTACATAGCCCACTATGCGCCCTTCATTTGGACAATCATCTGTAAGATGATTTAATCTCCCACAAACTGTGACGCACATCTGGCAGAAAGCATTTTTCAAACACGCTCTAGTGGATGAATGGCAGATACAGGAGGATAGTATGATTTTATTGGTAGTCGATACACAGAAAGGGATTACGGACAACAGACTGTATGCGTTTGAGAACGTAAAAGAGAATATTAAAGTGCTGCTTGTCGAGGCGAGGAAGAATCATGTAGAAGTAGTGTATGTGAGACATGATGACGGACCAGGGACAGGCTTTTCCGTTGGTGATGATGAGTTTGCAATTTTTGAAGAGTTTGCTCCAAGGGAGGGAGAACGTGTTTTTGACAAAACTGTGAACAGCGCATTTCACGAATCGACAGGATTGGTGAACTATCTATCAAAAATGAATGAAAAGAAGATTATGATAGTTGGCCTGCAGACTGATTTTTGCATTGATGCAACCATCAAGGGCGGATTTGAGCATGGTTATGAGATGATTGTGCCAGAGTACACCAATTCTACATTTGATAATGCATATATGAAAAAAGAGGACAGCTATCAGTACTATAATACGTTTATATGGCCTAAGAGATATGCGGAATGTATCTCTATGACAGCAGCGATTGACAGATTGCGCGGTTTTTGATGGATATGAAATAAAAGCGGATCAAGTGCGTATAATAAGGACAGATCGCGAATCCAGGAAACAGGAGGACAATTGCATGCAATATATACAGTGTTACGATTCGCCGCTTGGCAGGATTACACTGGCAAGCGATGGGGAAAAGCTATCGGGGTTGTGGTTTGATGGTCAGAAATATTATGGTAGTACACTTTCCAAAGAACAGGAACAGAGACAGCTTCCGATTTTTGAGCAGACGGCCCGATGGCTTGACATTTATTTCAGCGGACAAAAGCCTGATTTTACACCGCCGCTGTCCATGCAGACGACACCGTTTCGCAGGGCTGTATGGGAGATCATGCTGCGGATTCCATATGGACAGACCATGACTTATGGAGCGATTGCGAAAGAGATCGCAGGGCAGAGAGGAGCCGGGCGGATGTCAGCGCACGCAGTCGGCGGCGCAGTCAGCCACAATCCGATTTCCCTGATCATACCATGTCACAGAGTTGTCGGGACGAACGGAAGTCTGACGGGATACGCAGGCGGCATCGACAAAAAGGTGCAGCTTTTGACACTGGAGAAGGCGGATCTCTCCAGGCTCTTTGTTCCGGAAAAGGGAACGGCATTGTAAGAAAATAAACATTTACAAAAAGGAGGTACTTGTATGACAGAAAGGTTGACAAGAGAGCAGATGGCACAAAGATATCCGGATCAGTACCTGGGTATCTCCAATATTCAGTATGAAAACAATGATGGGGTTACAATAAAATCTGCGGAAGTAATTTATACAGATAAATCAGAAGAGAAACTGCTTGCGATGCAGATATCTGAAATGGAGGATATCATGTGTTGGTATACGACAGGCAGCAGGCTCAATGTAGGAGTAATGACATTATGTTAGAAGAAGTATATAGCCTGGACAGCAAAGAGAATAGTCCAGTGATTGTTCTATATTACAGGCAATTTAAGATAAGAGATAGTGAAGTGGTTCCGTATATTTATCTGGCGAATGCATACACGGAACGGGAATTTATGGAGCAGGAAAATATTATTTCTTTAAGAAATCACTAAATTCCTTTAACTCCTTTTTCTTTTCTTCCGGGAGACTGTTAAATTCGGTATTGAGAATCGCCCCTTCCAACGCGTATAAGTGTACCAGACAGACTTGGGGGTAGGTTTCTTTCAGCTTTAAAAAGGCCTGTTTGGCACCGAGTTCGATCAGTTTTTCTGAGGAATCAATTCCAACTGCGGTCAGTTTTTTGGACATTTCATTTCCAATATTGATCATAGAGGTTAAGTCTGACATCTTTTTCTCCTGTTTTCCAAATTTTGTTAAGGCAATATTTTTTGTGCATAATAGCATGTGTCAAATAATTTATCATTATAATCGCGGGGGAGGGTGAGGGTTGAACTCACAATCAACGAGAAACAAGTTCCCGTTCGCTTTACCATTTACGCCACCTCCCCATGCAGGTCCGTATGCTTGGATTGTACTTTTTATATGATTATACAGTATTTCCCAAATAAATGGAATATGCTGACGCAAAAAATGAGTATTGTTATATTTGTAAAAGAACAGTGATTGTCGTATAATGGATGAAAAAGACGGATAGGAGTTAAGAATGTGGAACAGGATCAATTGCTAAAACAGATCACAGATGCAGTGCGCGCATGCGGCGAGATTATCCTTCATGCGGACAGGAGTAAGAGCTGCATTGACGAGAAGGCGGGACATGCTAATTTTGTCACGACTTATGACAAAAAGGTACAGCAGGAATTGCAGGAGAAGTTGCTTCAGATTTTGCCGGAGGCGGTTTTTGTCGGGGAAGAGGAGGATATTCACGCTTCGATTGCAGAGGGATATGCCTTTATCGTCGATCCGATTGACGGTACCACCAATTTTATCAAAAACTATCACGTGAGTGCGATCTCTGTCGGATTGGCCCGGGACGGCGAGCGTTATCTGGGAGTGGTTTATAATCCATATTTAAATGAGATGTTCACAGCAGTAAAGGGACAGGGAGCCTGGCTGAACGGGGAGCCGATTCATGTCTCGTCGGAGCCCTTGCACAATGGCATTGTACTGTTTGGAACAGCACCTTATTATGAAGAGCTCAGCCGAAAATCGTTTGAGATGGCGTATGATTATTTCAAAAAAGCGCTTGATATCCGGAGAAGCGGTTCGGCAGCGCTTGACCTGTGCAGCGTGGCGGCGGGAAGAGCGGAAGTGTTTTTTGAATTGCGTCTTAGTCCGTGGGATTTTGCGGCAGGTTCGCTGATCGTGGAGGAGGCTGGCGGAAAAGTGACAACTGTTGAGGGAGAACCGTTGTCACTGCATGCGCCGTGTTCTTTGCTCGCGACAAACTGAAAATTAAAGATGAAAGAGTTTAATTCCCAATGTTTTCGGAAGCCTGTATTGCGATCGTATACGCCTCCCACAGTGCCGGCACCTCCATTTTGCGAATCATGTCCTCCAAAACAGGTTCTGGAAGATACCGTTCTCTTTTTTGATTTCTGGCAAGCAGTTCCTGATAGGGCACTTCCAGATACTGAATCTTTACCCGGGCGCCATATCCGGAAAAGAGACTGATCAGCCTCTGTCTGGTTTCCTGAATGATATTTGTCGCATTCCAGATGAATGGTTTCTTCTGTCTCAAAAAAGTTCTTGCCTGTTCCGTGGCAGTCTGAACTACTTTTCCCGTGTTTTTTGCGGGCGGCAATCCTAACTGTTCACGGATATGGTCGAGGGAGATCACAGGCATTTCCATGCGGTGCATTTCAATCCAGCTGTCTTTTCCTGCCAGGGGAAGCCCTGACATCAAAATAACGTCAAATTCCGTGTCATCATATAATGCAGCCTGATGCCACAAGTCCTCCTTGTGAAAATACTGATACTTTGTGTAGGGATTTGCAAACGCGTAGGGTTTCTCCCAGACGCCTAACTCTTTTGCATAATCTGCGAATAATTCCACCTGCTCGGCCAATGGTCCAGGTTCCTTTGTAATCCGTCCCTGTATGTCGGCTTTGGAAAGCAGATATAAGAGCCGCAGCGGAATACTTTCCGCTGCTTTCAATAAGTCAAACTCAGTTCGTTTTTTCGTCCAGAACCATACCGGTAATCCATGATAACGAATCAGTTTCGAAACGAATTCCCTCTGATGAAAGGACAGTTCAAACCGTGCTGCGTTCCTGTAAACCATTTGGCGAAATACCTTTTCCCCGATGATCGTATGCTTTGGCGAGATCCACTGTCCGTCTTCCTGTCTTGTGCAGGAGATTTTTCCGATATCGTGAAATGCCGCGGACAAGAACAAAAGCTCCTGTTCTTCCTTTGCCAGATCCTTCCATTCAGAAAGAGCCAGCAGCTTTTCACAGACCATTTCCGTGTGGCTGTATACATCGCCTTCCCTGTGATATTCTGGATTTTGAGGGATGTTTTTCAACATGCGTAGTTCCGGATAGCGCTCAGAGAGCCGATGGAAAGAAAAATTATCAATTTCCATTGGACGCACCACCCTCGGGCAGGGCAAACAAATCAACGTCGTCTGCCAGGCAATTTGCGATGATCGGTCGGTTTACCCAATGGCTCTCCGAATCGAGGATCGTGTTGAGGAAAGAACCACGCACGAATTTCAGCCGGTCCGTTACATAATCTCCGTCTTCGACCTTGATATAAATGCCCTCCATGATCCCCGTCCGGTCTGTCTGGCGGGCTGCTAATTCAGAATCGACTCCGCTTTTTTGGCATTGTGCGAGAAAGTGGTCTTCTGCCTCTTCAGAAATGAAAAGGCTTGGTCCGATCCATTTTGCAATGGCGTCTAACGTCTTGAAGTTTCCCTCTGTCAATACGCGGACAGAGCGGATAAAAGGAGTGTTGCACAAAAACTCCCTGCGTTTGCGGGTGGAAAAGAAGCGCTGCTCCTTTTTGTCAAAGATATCAAATTCCATGAAATAATGCGGCAGTCTGTCATAAAATACGGTATGTTTTGCGTACAGCCATTCGCCGTACATGACATACCGGTCGCCCAACAACTGGCGCAGGCTGGCTTCAAAGCAGCCTGCCCAGAGTTTGAACAAGTCAAACTGGCGCTCGCCGTAGCCGCCGTTTAGGAAGTGCCCGCGGCTTTGCAGATACATTTTTCCATCACTGCCAAAACTGATGCCGCAGTTTGCTCCGTCCACTTTTTCTTCCAGAACTAAGTATTGATCCTGAATCTCAGTTAATTTTGCGCATTTTAGGTCTTCGTCACCGAATTGAGCCCGGGAGCCTTCCAGATGCCTGGTTCTCGGGTATTTAAAAATCTGTTCCATAGGATCCTCCTATATTCCGAATCGAGTAGGGAAAGTTTCTCCCTGCCCGCCGCGCCGCCGATGTGCCGCTTTTTGCGGCATATTTCCTTTGCATCAGCGTGTACGCAAAAAGAACAGTCACGATTTGTTGACCAAATCTTTTCGTGCCTGCGGTTTTTTGTACAGTTTCAAATTTGTCAGAATATAGGATTACATGGGGAACCTCCGATCTCAAAGAAAACACTTTTGCTGTTTTTCACTATAGCACCAGACAAAGTCGCTGTCAAGAATCTGAGAAACTGTATTTTGACTTGCCTAACTCTGAACAGTTCCTAAAACAGATACATTTCCAGACTGGTCGATCATATAAATCTGGCGATCACTGGCAATCGAATAGTAAAGCAGAGTGTCGCAAGCCAGTTCGCGCTCCAATGACCAGTTCGCGCCGGCGTCACTGGTGGTAAATAACTGATAGACTGCTTGTTCTTTCCGAGGATCAGCAGGATGCAAATGATTTTTATGGTTATTTTATTCATTGCGTTACGCTTCCTTTCTGTTTGGGAGTTTTTTGGACATTTCATAAGACATTCTAAATGCCATGTGCATCATATTTGTATCGAAATTGCATCAAAACTGCATCACATAAAATTTCAAAAAACAGCGTATACATTTCTGCTTTTTTGTGGTACTATTATGCATTGAAAACGAAAAGGGATAAAAAGGATGGATCAGAGGGATGAACCATAATTATAATCAGACAATGTACGCCTGCTTTGTGGGTTATATCGTGCAGGCGATCGTAAACAATTTCGTGCCGCTGCTGTTTCTGACATTTCATAACAGCTATGGAATTGCGCTGACGCAGATCACGTTTCTGGTCACGGTCAATTTCGGAGTTCAGCTTCTGGTGGATGCGGCATCAGTTGGATTTGTGGATCAGATCGGATATCGGGCGGCTATGGTTCTGGCACACGCTGCTGCGGCGGCAGGGCTGATTGCCTTAACCATACTGCCAGAGATTTTGCCAGACGCATATGCCGGTCTGCTGATCGCCACGGTACTGTATGCCGTTGGCGGCGGGCTGCTTGAGGTTGTGGTCAGCCCGGTGATGGAGGCGTGTCCCACAGAAAACAAGGAGACCGCGATGAGTCTGCTGCACTCTTTTTACTGTTGGGGGCATGTCGGTGTAGTATTGATTTCCACACTGTTTTTCCATCTTGCCGGAATCGCAAACTGGAGAATCATGGCAGTCGTGTGGGCGCTGGTTCCGATTGCCAATATGGTTGTTTTTATGAAAGTTCCGGTCCCGGAGCTGCTGGCAGAGGGCGAGGAGGGAATGTCGCTGGGACAGTTGTTTACCTCGAAAGTGTTCTGGCTGTTTGTCCTGCTGATGGCGTGCGCGGGGGCCTGCGAGCAGGCAGTGAGCCAGTGGGCGTCCACTTTTGCAGAGCAGGGGCTGCAGGTGTCAAAGACAGTCGGGGATCTGGCGGGACCGATGTTTTTTGCAGTCACGATGGGCAGCGCAAGGGCAATCTATGGAAAGTTCGGAGAAAAGCTTCCGCTGGAAAAGTGTATGGTGGGCAGCGGCATTTTGTGCCTTTTTTCGTATCTGTTGATCGCGCTTTCGCCGGTGCCGGCGTTGTCGCTTGTGGGCTGCGGGATCTGTGGCTTTTCCGTCGGAATCCTCTGGCCGGGAACTTTTTCGCTGGCTTCGAAGTCGATGCCGGCGGGAGGAACGGCGCTCTTTGCGATGCTGGCGCTGGGCGGGGATGTCGGCTGTTCGGGCGGACCGACCTTTGTGGGGATCTTCTCGGGACTGTCTGGTGATAATCTGGGATGGGGAATACTGTGCGCAGTTGTCTTTCCGGTTCTGCTGTTAATGGGACTTGCAGTTCATCATAAGTTGGCGAAAAAGACTGAGGAATGATATCGGCAAGGATCTTTTGCCCTTTTTTATGGCAAAATGGACTTTTATATGTTAGAATAGACAGGCAAAGAGAAAGAAGAACCAGAGAGGAACCGGTCGGTTGGAGATATGACAAATGAAGTATTCAGAGCTAATAAATTTTAAGCCTATCGAATCTGCCATTCAGTTGTTGGAAACAGCTGACACAAAAGTGGCGAAGGATGTGGTTCAGACCTATGTTATGTCTGATGCAATGGCAGATCGTTTAAAGGCAGTGGTTATTGATCAGCTTCAGATGGAAGAGGTCATTGATAATAAAGCTGTCATGATCATAGGGAACTATGGTACTGGAAAATCACACCTTATGTCTGTAATTGCGGCGATTGCTGCAGATGAAAGAAACATTGATTTTGTGCAGAATAAAAAGTTTGGCGAACATATGAAAATTGTTGCCGGGAAGTTTGCGGTTCTGCGCCTGAAAGTGGATGGGCTTACAATGCCATTACGTGAGATCATTCTTGCGGGTATGGAGGAGGACTTTTCTGAGAGAGGTATTGATTACACGGTGCCGGATTTGAATAGTGTTCGTGATAACGCACGTCTTATCAGGGAAATGATGGCTGTATTCCAGTCAAAGTATCCTGATAAGGGATATTTGATTGTAATCGATGAACTGCTTTCTTATCTGACCTCCAGGGATAAACGTCAGATCGTGTTGGATCTTGCTTTCCTGCAATCTATGGCAGAGATGTGTTCTAAGTCGAAAATCAGACTGATCTGTTGTGTGCAGGAGAAGGTTTTTGATCATCCGGGATTTCATTTCGCAAGCGAGACTCTAAGGAAGGTTCGCGACCGTTTTACACAGATCATGATCACAAAAGAGGCGACTGCATACGTAGTGTCTGAGCGCATTTTGAAGAAGACACCAGAGCAGAAGGCACTGATTCGCCAGCATCTTGAGAAATTCAGCAGCATGTATGCCAGTATGTCTTCCAAGATGGAAGATTTTGTGGATCTTTTCCCGATTCACCCGGCTTATATAGAAGTGTTTAATAACATTCATTTAATCGAGAATAGACACATTCTTAAGAATATATCTCTTACAATGAAGGTTATAGCCAATAAGGAGGTTCCGATTGACAGGCCGGGCGTGATTTCATTTGATGACTATTGGCCGGCAGTCAGATCGAATGGACTTCTTAAGAGTGACATTACAATCAGTAGAGTTGTAGGTGCCAGTGGACAGCTGGAGGAAATCATCAATCGCTCATTTACCAAGGCTGCTTATAAGCCGATGGCTTTACGGATTATTTATGCGCTCAGCGTATATAGGTTGACAACAAGTGGTCCGGATGCACAGATTGGTCTTACGGCAGAGAGTTTGAAGGATGATTTGTGTTTATATTTACCAATGCCGGAACAGGATGCAGATTTCCTGCTTGGTGCAGTGAATGCCGTTTTGAAAGAGATTATGAAAACTGTTTCCGGACAGTTTATTATTTACAATGATGCAAATAACCAATATTACATTGACGTAGATAAGGTAGTGGACTATGAGCAACGAATCCGGCAGAAGGCAGCAATGGTGACTGATGGAGAGCTGAACCGCTGCTTTTATACTGTTGTATATCAATGCATGGAATGGGAAGAACGTCAGTATGTCAATGGATTTCATATCTATTCGTATGATCTTAATTGGGATTCCCATAATATTTTTCGGGAAGGGTATCTATTCATGGGACTTCCGGAAGAAAGAAGCACAACACAGCCAGAACGCGATTTCTATATTCACATCATGCCTCCCTTTGGAGATGTAAGTGTTACTACACATGATGTGGATGGTGAGGTTTACTTTTATTTTCATTTTTATTTCAATGGGAGTGATGAATTTAAGGAATGGATGAGACAGTTTGCCGCGGCAAATGCACAAGCCGATCTTAGTGAGGGCAGGGATAAGGAGGTTTATCTTGGCAAGGCAGATATGTGCAAAAAGAAGCTGGTAACATATCTTAGGGAGAACAGGAATCAGTGCTTTTATGTGGCATATAAACGTCATATGTGTCCGATCATGGAAGTGTTAAAGGGAAAATGGAATCAAGATATGACCTTTAAGGATACGCTTGATTTGGTATCATCAATCTGTTTGGATGCGCATTTTGGAAGGATTTATCCAGATTATCCTGTTATGAAGATAAAAATTACCAGAAGAAACCAGGCTGAGGCAGTAAGAGCTGTATTGGATTACTTTGCCGGACATAAGAACCAACAGGCAGTACAGTTGCTGCAAAGTTTTGATTTATTGGAAGGAGAGACGATAAGGCCTGAAGGTTCAGAATATGCGTCCTATTACATGGGGCTGGTAAAGCAGCTTCAGCCGCAGGGCGTGCTGAATTATTCTGACATGTTCGAGCCGGCTAATGATGGTACGTTTGTCGAGAAGAAGTTCAAGATCAATTACTTTTTTACACCGATCATTTTCTTGTCGCTGGTATACGCAGGATATGCTGTGATAACGCTCAAAGATGGAAGTACGCTCACCGCATCGGATCTTGACAGAGCGCCAAAGTTTGGGGCGGTTGATTTATACGAGTTCAAATATCTGTCAAGACCAGTTCAGGTTTCCTTGACAGAACGCAAGACACTTTTCAAAATACTGGATCTTGACCCGGCACTTCTCGATCATCCTGATGATCGGGAAAAGTGTGTTGCAGAACTTCTAAAGATAGCTCACAAGATGTGCAGCGATGCGGTTGTTCTGGAGAGAAAACTGATCGATGGCTTTGCATTGTGGGGAGAACCATTAGCGGATTCGCAAAGAGTAAATCTGATGCGTCTGGCTTGTACAGCTGTCAGGAACGAATTTAGCAATTACAGTGCAAAGTACAATACACCAGCCAAATTCAATCATCTCGTTTTGTCTGGCGATAAGGTGAAAGAAATAGAAAAGCAGATTTCCTTGATGAAGCTGATACCAGAACTTTTGACCTTTAAGGCCGTTTGTGCAGAATCCATTAGCTATATTGCCAATATTGAGTTTCTCGATCCTGATACCAATATGAAGTCAGAAATCGAAAAAGGTAAGGCAGCATTCCGAGAAGCCAGGGACAGCATTATGGAAGGCGTATCTGGAGATACCGCAGCAAAGAAGGTGGTATCAGAACTTGAAAAGATCAAAAAGAGATATATTGACATTTACTATAAAGAGCATAAGAGAAAGCGGCTCGGAATCGATGATGCCAGGAGGTATGCAAAGCTTCAGGAAAGTCTGGCTCTTGGTAATCTGAGAAAACTACGCAGTATTGAGATCTTGTCTGCTGGTAAGCTTGTGGAACTGGAGCAGGATATGGCAAAACTCAAAGTGTGTTATGAACTCACAACAGATGAATTAAAGAGCAGTCCGATCTGCCCTCATTGTGGGTATCGTATGGGTGATAAGGTCAGGGATGTACCTGGACAGATCGATCATCTGGAGGCAAGAATCAATGATATTACGGTTGAATGGACCAGGATGCTCCTGGATCTGATATCAGACCCGCTTGCTCTTGAACAGAAAAAGTTCTTAAGAACTCAGGAAGTGAAGGAAATAGAGGAATTTGCTGCTTCGGGCAGTCTTCCGGAGGAGGTAGATCACGCCTTTATTAAGAGCATGAATGCAATGTTTCAGGGATTTGAGCCGGTCGTGATTGATGCCGGCGATCTTGTACAGAAACTGAAAGAACTGCCGCCTGTGGAGGAAGCGGCATTCAAAGCAAAAGTGAATGACATCGTTGCCGGATATAGGAAAGGAAAAGAGACCAGCAGGCTAAGAATTGTTGTTCATTAAAAGAAAGGATGAGAATCATGGCACAGACAAACCCAACATATTCAGCAGCAACCGGTAAAGCTGAAAAACCAATCATTGATGAACTGATCCGAAAATACGGATCTTCAAACGTTATCTGGCCGATCGTTCTAAGCAAAGATGACAGAACAATCGCATACTTTTATGAAAAAAATTACAGAAATTCTCTGAATCAGGAGACAGATAACAGACCAAAGAGCAGGACGAATATCTCGTCATACGATCTGGATTACACAAAAAGTTCGCGGGGATCAATTCCTCCCAATGCGTTTTTTGCCCCTTTCTTAGATTCAAAATATAGTTGCAGCTATGAGTATGTAGTTGATTCTCCGTTCTCGACAGTTGACCTTGACTATGTATGGTATGATGGAGTGAAGTTCAAAGGGTTTGAGTTCACTACGTTTTGGATGGAATTTACATCACAAAACAGAGCCTTGGAGCTGCTATCTAAGATGAATCGGAGACCATCGTGGCAGGGGCCGGATGGGGCACATGCACTTCGAAAAGTAGTGGATAGTGCAGCTGATCTGGGGGTTGCGTATTATTTGGTCGGTGCCAATACTGTGTCAAAAGTTGGCAGCGACTTAAAGACAGATGGCAATGTATGTCTTTTTGAGTTGACACATAGACAGGTGGATCGGATCGAAAGCGGGAAACCGCCGGAGGAATCTGTATTCATGACCTTTCATGATTTTCTAAAATGGTTATAAAGAAAGCGGAGTAAAATGAAAACAAAAGAAATCAGTAGTTCTGATCTGGATAAAGTCCGAAATGTTGACGGATTTCCGATAGGAGACGATGAAAAGCTGATCGCTTTATCGGACGCGCCTTATTATACGGTCTTTCCCAATGCTTATATTAGAGAATACATTAAGGAAAATGGTACTGAGTACACAGAAGACACAGACGACTATCATTGTGAACCATTTGCGGCAGATGTGAGTGAAGGAAAGAGTGATGCTATTTATAATGCCCACACATATCATACAAAAGTCCCTTATAAAGCGATCATGAGATATATTCTGCATTATACAAAGCCAGGGGATATTGTCTTAGACGGCTTTTGTGGAACCGGTATGACCGGTGTTGCGGCAAATATGTGCGCGCATCCGGAGAGCGAATTGAAAAGAGTTATTGAACACGACATGCCTAAAGTGAAATGGGGGAAACGATATCCGGTACTCAACGACCTCTCACCCATCGCTACCTTTATTAGTAAAAACTATAATTCTGACATCGATGTTGCGGCATTTGAGAAGGAGGCAGAGGAAGTTTTAAACAAGGCATATGATGAGTGTTCATGGATGTTTCAGACAAGTCATGATGCAGGGGAAGCAGGAAAGCCTGGCATGGATGTGGTGGGAGATATTCACTATACAGTGTGGTCAGATGTATTGATCTGTCCCAATTGCGGTGAAGAGATTGTTTTCTATGAAGCTGCGGCCAATCCCGAGACAGGAAAGGTCATGGATGAATTTAGCTGTGCTTCATGTGGGGGAAAACTCAGGAAAAAAGAGTGTGATATCGCTGTTTTATATTATTTTGATGAAGCGCTTGGAACAACGAAAAGCATGGTAAAACAAAAGCCAGTATTGATCAATTATCAGTACGGAAAAAAGAGATTTAACAAAGTTCCGGATCAAAATGATCTGGATGTCATAGAAAGAATCAATCAATTAAAAATCCCGTATTGGTTCCCGGCTGTAAGACTCTGCGAAGGCAAAGAAAGTCGTCGTAATGACAAAATTGGCCTGACTCATGTCCATCATTTTTTTTACAAGAGAACTTTATATGTGCTGGCCAAATTGTATGATCTGATTGAAAAAAGCCAACAGGCAGACTTATTAAAGATATTGTTTACAAGCCAGATCATTAATATCAGTAAAATGAACCGTTTTAGACCAAAGGTATCATTTCCTTACAATCCATTGAGTGGAACAATGTACGTTTCATCAATGATCAGTGAGGCCAATCCATTTAAAGCATATGCAGGAAAGGTAAAGAAATTTGCAGATGCGTTAAAGAATAACAAAGGGAATAGTTACTGCATCTCCACAGGTTCAACGACACAGTTACAGATGTCTGATAATAGTTGCGATTATATCTTTACAGATCCGCCGTTTGGCGATAACCTTAACTATTCGGAACTCAGCTTTTTGTGGGAATCCTGGCTGGGGGCGACCACAAATAGTAAATATGAAGCAATTGTAAATCCGACTATGGGTAAGGCATTGCCAGAATATCAGGATCTAATGACCAGATGTTTCCGTGAATATTATAGAGTACTCAAACCTAACAGATGGATGACTGTGGAGTTTCACAATTCGAAAAATGCGATTTGGAATGCGATCCAGGAAGCTTTGCAGAAAGCAGGTTTTGTCGTCGCTGATGTAAGAACGCTCGACAAGCAGGGAAGCAGTTTTAAACAGATAACAAATGCAAGTGCAGTGAAGCAGGATTTAGTCATTTCGGCGTATAAGCCCAGGGACCGCTTCCGAAAAGAAGTGCTCAGGAAAGCGGGATCGGAAGAAACTGCGTGGGCATTTGTAAGACAGCACCTAGCCAACATTCCTGTGGTGGTGTACGCAGGTGACCAGTTAGAGATTATATCAGAACGGCAGCCGTTTTTGTTGTTTGACCGCATGGTAGCGTATCATATTATGCAAGGCCTGCCGATCCCGATGGATTCCTCGGATTTTTATAAAGGTTTGGATGATAAATTCCTGAAGAGAGACGGAATGTATTTTCTGCCAGATCAGGTGAATGAATACGACACAGCAAGAATCGTAACAGATATAGAGCCCGCTCCGTTTGGTCTCCTGGTCACAAATGAGAAGACTGCGGTCGCATGGCTCTACCAGCAGCTTAGTCGGGAATATGGCGGACCAAAAACGTATGCGGAGATACAGCCTGAATTTATGCAAAAGGTAAAGGCGGTTGATCAGTATGAACAGATGCCGGAACTTCAGACAATTCTGGAAGAAAACTTCATAAAGGATGAAGAGGGGCGCTGGTATGTCCCGGATGTTACGAAAGAGAACGATGTTGCAAAACTTCGTGAGAAGAACCTTCTGAAAGAGTTTGAAGGATATATGTCATCTAAGGGGAAGCTTAAATTGTTCCGTTTGGAGGCAGTCAAAGTGGGATTTTCCAGGCTCTGGAAAGAGAAGAATTACAGAGCGATCGTAGACTTGGCGGATAGACTTCCAGAAGTAACGGTTCAGGAAGACCCTGACATCTTGATGTACTATGATATCAGTTTGGGCAGAATATAGGATTGGTCAGAGATTTTTTGGAGATGAGTGCAATCATGATTTCGCATAAATCCCCATGAAAAAAGCGATCAGATAACCGGCGCGCTGGGCCGTTCCATAGAGGATAACCCGCAGAATGCACCACAATAATGTCATCTTTTTCGAAGTGACCTGAAAAACTGGCAGCACCAGAAAGACAGCGGGACAGAGCAGAACCAGGGTGCAGATTTTGGCCGGTAAGAGATGCCAGCTGATGATTAGCAGAAAGACTGCAAAAATGCTTCCGATGAGGACAAAAACGGAATCAGCAATATAAAAGCAGCTTAACCAGTCGCCTTTTCTTGCCTGCTCGTCAATGTTTTTTGTTTTTCCAAAATATTCATATTTACAATAAATAAAGTCTATGTACAAAGAATTTACAAAGTAAAAGAAAGCAATGACAGAAGTGAAGAGACCAGATCCTTCGTTTTGGTCAAAGATCAGGTTCCAGATTGATTTGGATAGCAAAAATGCCAATACACAGAGAACAGTTCCTTTCCAGGACATAGGCCGGACATATCTGTTTTGATCATCATGATGATAGGCATATCTGGGATTGCATTTTTTGTATAATCGGTGCATATTATGACTCCTTACCTGAATGGCAGCCACCTGCAGTTCGGCAAGGCGGAATATGGTGACTGTAAAATTTCAGGGAGGCGGTGACTCATTTCGAGCCACTGCTTCCCTGTGTTAGAATGATCATTTTCCAGCATTCCATTCTTTTTGGGAAAATAATTTAATTGCCGAAATCGATATTTAATTTCCCGCTAATGCTGGCCTTGAGTTCGCTGACATAATATGTATTTGGATCAAAATCTAATTCCTTTTTCTGCGGGGCCGTCCCTTTGGCATTCTCAAATTCACTGCCCAAAGCAAAATTTATTGTGACTGTCACATCATTTTTGCCGGAAAATATAAGGAAATGATACTCATCATTTACGCTGTCGGCCTCAACGCTAAATCCTTTCTCCGCAAGCGCCGTAACCGCTTCATCCTGTGTCATTCCCCAAAAATCAATATCATTAAATAAAACAGGCGCCTGATCGGAACTGTCGCTCGTCAGGTCATAATTCAATGTCATAATCTTACTGCCGGATGCCGGAGTCATGGATTGTGTATCATTGTAGAGCATAATGGTAACTTCCGAACCATGCGGTGTTGATTCTGTGCCAAGATGGACCGAATTATAACTTACTTCCATTGCACCGAAAACCAGTGTGCTTTCCGCTTCTTCACCGTTAGCATCTGTCGTAATCAAACCTCTGTCAAGACTTGACTTCAGTGTTTCTTCCAACCCGATCTCTTTTCCGTCCAGAGTAATCGTAACTTCCGGCTGTTCTGAACTGCCGCATGCCGTAAACATACAGATAGACGAGAACAGGCAGGTAAGAGCTAATAATTGTTTTGCAATAGACCTCTTTTGCATAGTAATCCTCCATTTTTGCAATCTTTACAATCTATAGAATAGGATTATTATATGACATCTTTTGACTGTCTGCAAGACTTTTCTTCTTTTCAAAACCAAAAAAAATGGAAAAAAGTAGTTGACAATAGGATGGGTTAGGTATATTCTATAGCAAGTAAATACTTTGAGAATCAAAATATTTGACAATCAAAACATTTGACAGTCAAAGCAAATGAAAGTATTGAAGGTAAACGAAAGAACGAAAACAATAATCTTATGGAAAGAAAGGATGGAAAGAAACATGTTAGAAAGAGTAAAAGAGATCATTGAGGAGCAGTTAAACATCGAGGGCGTGGAGATCACAGAGGAGACACGTTTCAAGGAGGACCTGGATGCAGATTCGCTTGACTTGTTTGAGATGGTAGACGCATTCCAGGAGGAGTACGGCGTGGAGATCCCGCCCGAGGATTTAGAGCAGATCACAACAGTTGGCTCTATTATCAAATATCTGCAGGATAAGGGCGTTGAGGCATAAAAAAGATTAAGATGGGAGCTTGTATGAAAACAAGAATTACAGAGATCTTAGGAATTGAGTATCCAATCATACAGGGCGGTATGGCATGGGTTGCTGAGCATAATCTGGCAGCAGCCGTGTCGGAAGCCGGCGGATTGGGAATCATCGGTGCAGGCGGTGCGCCGGCAGCGTTTGTCAGGGAACAGATTCAGAAGGTAAAGGAAGCGACAGACAAGCCCTTTGGCGTGAATATCATGTTGATGAACCCGGAGGCGGACGCGATCGCGCAAGTAGTCGTCGATGAGGGCGTCAAAGTCGTCACGACCGGAGCAGGAAATCCTTCCAAATATATGCAGCTGTGGAAGGATGCTGGCGTAAAAGTCATTCCGGTGGTTGCGAGCGCCGCGATGGCAAAGCTGATGCAGCGCGGCGGTGCGGACGCGGTTGTGGCCGAGGGAATGGAGAGCGGCGGACATATCGGTTCGCTCACAACGATGGCACTTGTACCGCAGGTTGTGGACGTAGTGGATATTCCGGTGATCGCGGCGGGCGGAATCGCAGACGGAAGAGGATTTGCTGCGGCGTTTATGCTCGGCGCGGAGGCTGTGCAGCTTGGGACACGCTTTGTGGCGGCCACAGAGTCCATTGTACATGAGAATTACAAGGCCATGCTGATCAAGGCAAAGGACATTGACTCGACAGTGACAGGAATGACGACAGGACATCCTGTCAGAAGTATTCGAAACAAAATGACCAAAGAGTACCTGAGACTGGAAAAAGAAGGCGCAGATTTCATGGAACTGGAAAAACTCACACTCGGTTCCCTCAGAAAAGCGGTGATGGAAGGCGACGTGGTGAATGGCACCGTTATGGCGGGGCAGATTGCAGGGCTTGTCAAGAAAGAGCAGCCATGTAAGGAGATCATTACAGAGATTATGGAGCAGGGTATGGCGCTCCTCAATAAGACATTTTAAGGAATTGCCATAAGATAATATGGCAGAATTGGGTAAGATTCATAGATGCAGCAGCCGGAGACCGTGCTGGCTGCATCACTAAGAGAGGCAGAAAATGAGCAAAACAGCATTTATTTTCCCGGGACAGGGTTCACAGTATGTGGGCATGGGAAAGGATTTTTATGATACATATGAGGAGGCAAAGAAGGTATATCAGCTTGCCAGTGAGGTGTCAGGGCTTGATATGGAGGAGATTTGCTTTACGGAGAATGACAAGATAAACATTACAGAGTACACGCAGATCGCGATGCTTGCGACAGAGGTGGCAATCTTGAAGGTACTTGAAGCAAAGGGCGTCAAGGCAGATGTCACAGCAGGATTGAGTCTGGGTGAGTATGGTGCGCTGGCAGCGGCAGATGTCATGGATTTAAAGGATTTATTTTATATCATCAGAAAACGCGGAATCTTCATGCAGGAAGCATATCCCGAGGGAGGCGCGATGACAGCAGTGCTCGGTCTTGACAGCGATCAGATCGAAGAAGTCTGTAGGCAGACAGAAGGGATTGTGACGATCGCAAACTACAACTGCCCAGGACAGATTGTCATTACAGGCGAGGAAAAGGCAGTGACGGAGGCGGCAAAAGCACTTTCTGAGGCTGGCGCAAAGCGCTGTGTGCCATTGAAAGTCAGCGGACCTTTCCACTCGCAGCTTTTAAAAGGCGCGGGGGAAAAACTTGAGAAAGAATTGTATCGTATCAAACTTAAGAATCCTTCCATTCCATATATCAGCAATGTGGATGCGCTCGATGTGACAGAGGCTGCGCCTGTCAAGACACTTCTGAAAAATCAGGTGTCAAATTCTGTGTGCTGGCAGCAGTCGGTTGAGAAGATGATCGCGGACGGCGTCGATACATTCATAGAGATCGGACCGGGAAAAACGTTGACTGGTTTTATGAAAAAAATCGATAAGAACGTTAAATGCTATAATATAGATAAAGTAACAGATATGGATAAAGTATTGGAGGAGTTGGGATGTTAACGGGAAAAGTCGCCCTGGTGACAGGGGCAGGCAGAGGCATCGGCAGGGAGATCGCACTCACGCTGGCAAAAAACGGTGCAACAGTTATCGTGAATTATAATGGCTCTAAGGAGAATGCGGAGGCAGTTGTAGCGGAAATTGAACAAAGCGGCGGCAGCGCGGAGGCAATGCAGTGTAATGTGTCTGATTTTGCATCCAGCGAGGAGTTTGTCAAGGAGGTTCTTGCAAAGTACAAGAAGGTGGATATCCTTGTAAACAATGCAGGTGTGACCAGAGATAACCTGATCATGCGTATGACGGAAGAGGATTATGACGCGGTTCTTGACACGAATTTAAAGGGCGCTTTTAACATGATCAGACATCTTTCGCGCAGCCTGATCAAGCAGAGAAGCGGGAAGATTATTAACATTTCCTCTGTGAGCGGTGTCCTTGGCAATGCAGGACAGGCCAATTATTCTGCGTCAAAGGCGGGATTGATCGGTCTGACCAAGAGTGTGGCGCGGGAATTTGCAAGCCGCGGGATCAATGTCAATGCGGTTGCACCAGGATTTATTGACACGGATATGACCAGGAATATGACAGAAGATGCCAGGAAAACATTAAGCAGCATGATTCCCATGGGAAAGATGGGCAGCACGCAGAATATCGCGGATCTGGTACTGTTTCTGGCAGGAGAGCACTCGGACTACATCACGGGACAAGTTATCTGTGTTGACGGTGGCATGTGTATATAGGAAAACAGAAGGGTCACTTTCAAACGATTGATTGGTATGCGTGCCGGAGCACGCAAGGGGTATAAAAATGAAAAGAAGAGTAGTGGTAACAGGAATGGGGGCGATCACCCCGATTGGCAATGATGTTGCGTCTTTCTGGAACAGCGTAAAAGAGGGAAAAATCGGTTTTGGGCCGATCTCCTATTTTGATACGACAGATTACAAATGCAAGTTGGCAGCGGAGGTCAAGGACTTCAATGCTGCTGATTTTATGGACAAAAAAGCTGCGCGCCGAATGGAACCTTTCTGTCAGTTCGCCGTTGCTGCGGCGAAGGAGGCGATCGAGGACGCTGGCCTGGATATGACGAAAGAAGATCCTTACAGAGCAGGATGCGCAGTGGGAAGCGGCATCGGAAGCCTTCAGGCGATGGAGAGGGAGCACACTAAACTGGAGGAAAAAGGACCTTCCAGAGTGGCGCCGCTCCTGGTTCCGCTGATGATATCCAACATGGCAGCGGGAAATGTGAGCATAGCTTACAATCTCAAAGGCAAGAGCATCAATGTGGTGACAGCATGCGCTACCGGTACAAACTCGATCGGCGAGGCATTTCGGACGATTCAGTACGGAGATGCGGATATCATGGTGGCAGGTGGAACAGAGAGTTCGATCACACCGATTGGCATTGCAGGTTTTTCTTCCCTGACAGCGCTTTCGACCTGCGAGGATCCGACGCGCTGTTCGATTCCGTTTGACAAGGACAGAAGTGGTTTTGTCATGGGGGAAGGTGCAGGGATTGTCGTGCTCGAGGAGCTTGAGCACGCCAAGGCACGCGGCGCAAAGATCTATGCGGAAGTAGTGGGATATGGCTGTTCATCAGACGCATATCACATCACTTCACCGGCGGAAGACGGCGCGGGCGCAGCGACAGCGATGCTCAATGCTGTGAAGGATGCGGGTGCTTCACCGGAGGAGATCACCTACATCAATGCGCATGGAACAGCGACGCACCACAATGATCTGTTTGAGACGCGGGCGATCAAACTTGCATTTGGCGACCACGCCAAGGATATTAAGATCAATTCTACCAAGTCCATGGTAGGCCATCTCCTGGGTGCAGCGGGAGCAGTTGAGTTTGTTGTATGCGTGAAAGAATTGCAGGAGGGATATATCCATCGGACTGTCGGACTCACAGAGAGCGAGGAGGAGATGGATCTGGACTACTGCAAAGAGAGCAGCAGCGGGGATTTAATGTACGCACTCAGCAATTCTCTGGGATTTGGCGGACACAATGCCAGCATCTTAGTGAAGAAATATGCGGAGTAGTGATACGGAAGAAACGTTTCTGTAAAGAAGTTTTTGGGCAAGAAACTTTGACAGGACATTTTCATAAATAGTTAGAGTAGTTTATTATATATAGAAGGAAAAAGGTGACACATATGTCAGTTTATACAGCAAAGGAAATCATGGAAATCATTCCGCACAGGCATCCGTTTATGCTGATTGATACCATTGAGGAGCTTGAAGAAGGCGTCAGGGCAGTTGGCAGGAAATGTGTGAGCTTTAACGAACCATTTTTTGCAGGGCACTTTCCGGGAAATCCAGTGATGCCGGGCGTACTGATCGTGGAGGCCTTAGCACAGGTTGGAGCGGTTGCGCTGCTTGGACAGCCGGAGTGGAAAGGTAAGACAGCGTATTTTGCAGGAATCAATAAGGCACGGTTTAAACAGAAGGTGCTTCCAGGGGATGTGCTGATGCTTGAGACGAAGATTACAAAGGTCAAGGGACCAATCGGCGTCGGGGAGGCTGTCGCGACAGTCGACGGCAAGGTTGCCTGCAAGGCAGAGTTAATGTTTGCTATTGGGGAATAAAAAACATTAATGTTTAGAAGAACGCAAAAGGCAGCGTTCTTCGCGGGTGTTGGCATATATGTGTCAATAGATGGTAAGGAGGTTGGACGATGGACAAGGAACAACATATCAAAACCAAGAGAAGATTTCCGATTAATTTGCATAATAGGGTTGAGGAAAAATTAAAAAATAAACAGGAGAACGCGCAGGATGCCACAGAAGAGGCTAAGGCTGAAAAGAAAGAGGATAACAGTCTGGTCAAATGTCCAAAGTGCGGTAAGATGGTAGACCGCGCGCGCGTTGTCAGGAAAAAGTATGTGTGCTACGAGTGCGGCGGTTATTTCAGGGTACGGACAAACAATCGTATCCGCATGGTTGCTGACGCGAAGAGCTTTGAGCCCTGGTTTGAGGATATGGAAGTCAGCAACCCGTTGGATTATGAGGGATACGAGGATAAGCTGGCTGCAGCGCGGGAAAAGACAGGATTGAAGGAGGCAGTGACCGTAGGACGCTGCAAGGTATTCGGCAATGATATCGTCCTTGGCGTGTGTGATTCCCGTTTTATGATGGCAAGTATGGG
Organism: Lachnospiraceae bacterium UBA7179; assembly: GCA_002491195.1. Classification (GTDB taxonomy): domain Bacteria; phylum Bacillota; class Clostridia; order Lachnospirales; family Lachnospiraceae; genus COE1. The sequence goes on along the minus strand of DKVL01000101.1, from coordinate 38,529 downwards.
ACACGTTGTGGGCGAGAAGATCACAAAGGCGATCGAGCGTGCGACAGAGCTGAAACTTCCGGTATTTTTGTTCTGTTGTTCCGGCGGGGCAAGAATGCAGGAGGGGATTGTCTCCCTGATGCAGATGGCAAAGACCGCAGCTGCGATCAAGAAACATGGCGATGCAGGACTTTTGTACTGTACGATCCTGACCGATCCTACGACCGGCGGTGTGACGGCAAGCTTTGCGATGCTCGGCGATGTGATTATGGCGGAACCAGGAGCTTTGATCGGTTTTGCAGGGCCGAGGGTGATCAAGCAGACGATCGGCCAGGAGCTTCCGGAAGGGTTCCAGACATCGGAATTTTTGGTGGAGCATGGTTTTGTGGATGGGATCGTGCTTCGCGAGAATCTGAAGAAGACGATTCATTTTCTGATCAAGTCCCATCAGAATACAGGGAAGAAAACGTATACGAATTTTTATCCCGATACGGATTTTCATTTTGAGCTCAGTGAGGAGTTAAAGGAGCAGTCATGGAAGTCAAAACCGCGCAGTGCGTGGGAGAAGGTCAAGGCAGTCCGTCAGGTGGAGCGTCCGTCTGCGCTGGATTATATGGATAGTATTTTTGATATTTTTGTTGAGGCGCATGGCGACAGAGGATTTGCGGACGACAAGGCGCTGATCGGCGGGATCGCATTCCTGGAAGGACAGCCGGTGACAGTACTGGCTGACATCAAGGGCAAAGATTTTAAGGAATGTCAGGAGAGAAATTTTGGTATGCCGCTGCCTGAGGGCTATCGGAAAGCGCTGCGTCTGATGAAGCAGGCGGAGAAATTCAATCGTCCGATTATCAGTTTTGTCAACACGTCGGGTGCATTCTGCGGTCTTGAGGCGGAGGAGCGCGGACAGGGGGAAGCGATCGCGCGCAATCTGTTGGAAATGTCAGGGCTGAAAGTTCCGGTGCTCTGCATCCTCATCGGAGAGGGCGGCAGCGGTGGTGCGCTTGCAACGGCAGTTGGAAACGAAGTCTGGATGATGGAGAATGCAACGTATTCGATTCTTTCGCCAGAGGGTTTTGCTTCGATTCTCTGGAAGGATTCGAACCGGGCGCAGGAGGCGAGCGAGGTCATGAACATTACCGCACAGGACTTGAAGCGGCTTGGTGTGATCGAACGCATCATTCCCGAGTTTGGCGGTGCGGACAAGAAGACAGCGTCGGCGATTGGCAGCTATATGAAGGAGCACATCAAAGAGTTTTTGGAGAAATATAACGGAAAATCCGGAGAGCAGATTGCATGCGAGCGCTATGAGCGTTTTCGGAATTTTTAGAGGATAAAGGAAATGAATGAGTTAAGGATAGGCGATCTTAGTGCGCGCATTCCTGTGATACAGGGGGGAATGGGGGTCGGTGTGAGTCTGTCAGGTCTTGCGGGAGCAGTAGCGGCGGCGGGCGGTGTGGGAGTGATCTCAACCGCCCAGATCGGTTATCGTGATCCTGATTTTGGCAGGCATCCGATCGAGTGCAACCTAAAAGCAGTCGGCGAGGAGATCAAAAAGGCGCGCAAGATCGCAGACGGCGGTATTGTCGGTGTCAATATCATGGTCGTGACAAGACAGTATGAGGACTATGTCAAAGCGGCAGTGGAAGCGGGCGTTGACCTGATCATATCCGGCGCGGGACTCCCTATGAAACTGCCTGAGATCGCAGGCGAAGTCAGGATCGCACCGATTGTCTCGAGCAGAAAGGCGCTGCAGGTCATAGCAAAACACTGGAAAAAGAAGTATGACAGAAAGCCGGATCTCGTCGTGGTGGAGGGACCGCTGGCTGGCGGACATCTGGGATTTTCCAGGGAAGATGTCGACGCGTATACAGTGACACATGAAAAAAATTACGACGACGAGGTGCGATCCATCATAGAGCTTGCGGATGCGTTGGAAACGCCGGTCGTGGTGGCGGGTGGCGTTTATGAGCGGAGTGATATGGAACATTACCTTGCGATGGGGGCAAAGGGCGTGCAGATGGCAACGCGCTTTGTGACAACCAGGGAGTGTGATGCCTCTGATGCATACAAGCAGGCATATATCAATGCAAAGGAGGAAGACATCGTCATCGTCAAGAGTCCGGTGGGAATGCCGGGGCGTGCGATACACAACGCATTTCTTGACAAGGTAAATGCGGGTGAGCGTTTTATGAGAGGCTGCAGACAGTGTATCACTACCTGCAAGCCGGATACTGCGCCCTACTGCATTACTGAGGCACTCATCAATGCGGTGCAGGGAAATCTCGACGAGGGGCTGATCTTCTGCGGAAGCAATGCCAGCAGGGCTGACAGGATAGAAACCGTAGCCGATATAATGGAGGAATTTTCTAAATGACAATAAGGGTAACCGGCACAGGAAGTGCACTGCCGGAAAAAAAAGTGACCAATTTTGACTTGGAGAAACTTGTCGAGACGTCTGACGAGTGGATTCAGAAGCGAACGGGGATTGCAGAGCGCAGGGTTTCTGGCGGGGAGACAGTATCGTCATTGGCGGCAGAAGCGTGCAAAAAGGCTCTGGAGCTGGCGGGAAAGAACGCGGAAGAGGTGGACCTGATCGTGGTGGCAACCTGTTCTCCCGAGTTTTTGTTGCCGTGCTGTGCGTGCCAGGTGCAGGATCTGATCGGGGCGTCGAGGGCAGCTGCGTTTGACCTGAATGCTGCGTGTTCTGGTTTTTTATTTGCGCTGGATACCGTATATGCATATCTGCATAGCGGAATTTACCAAAATGCCCTGATCGTGGGAAGTGAAGTGCTGTCAAAACTTGTGGACTGGAAGGATAGGGGAACGTGTATTCTGTTTGGCGATGGCGCAGGAGCGGCATTTGTGGAGGCGTCCGCTGAGGACATCGTTCGGGATAATGGCCGGAAAGCGGGGATCGAATGTATGCTGCAGGGTTCAGACGGCGCAAAGGGAATGGTGCTTTCCTGTGAGGAGCGTGCGGTCAATAATGCATTTATGCCCAAGCAGCCAACGGAAAATCCATACGTCCGTATGGATGGACAGGAAGTCTATAAGTTTGCCACAAAGCAGGTTCCTGCATGTATCCAGGAGACGCTCGGCAAAGCGGGGATGATAGTGAATGATGTGGACTGGTTCATCCTGCACCAGGCAAATGTGCGTATCATAGAGTCTGTTGCAAAGCGACTGAAAGCAGATATCGCAAAATTTCCAATGAATATCCATCAGGTTGGAAATATGTCTTCTGCCACGATACCGGTACTGCTCGACGAGTGCAACAGGGCCGGCAGGATCAAGGAAGGAGACAGACTGGTGCTGTCAGGGTTTGGAGCGGGACTGACCTATGGGGCCAGTGTACTGGTGTGGTAGCAAGCATGAAGAGAAGTTCTAAGGCTGCAAAGTACGCAGCCTTAGAACTTCTAAAACTTCATGCGGGAAGAACGCGAAGGGCGCGTTCTTCCGGGGGTGTTGAGTATGGAGAGAAGCAGGAGGTGGGAATATGACTATGGAAAAAGCGACAAGAAGGGCACTGAATGAAACGCTGGTAAAACTTTTTAATGATGTTATGAATATCGAGGAGAAAGCGGTGATCACCGAGGAATTTAAGGATATCACAAACAATGACATGCACATTATAGAAGCGATTGGTATTGAGGAGCCACGTAGAATGTCTGATATTGCAAAGCGCCTTGATGTCACCATGGGCACGCTCACCACTAACATGAACAGTCTCGAAGACAAAGGATATATCGTTCGGGAGCGGAGCACGACAGACAAGCGCGTCGTGCTGGTGGTGCTCACATCAAAAGGAAAAAGGGCATTTTACCATCACCGTGGGTTCCACCAGAACATGATCAAGTCAATCGTGAAAGGGCTTGACGAGGATGAGATGAAAGTGATGATAAAATGCCTCATGAATCTAAATGAATTTTTTAAGCAGTATGGGGAGAAACATTAGTGCGCCAGCATTTTCTTGACAGTTTCTATCTCCTGGATCAGAGTCTTGGAATACTGGCTTGCCTCTTCGTAGATGTGCTCCGCCTGGCTGTAGTCCTCGTTAAACAAGGCGTCGAGTGCCTGCTTCCCATAAGAATGGAATTTTTTATGTTTTTCGCCCAGCTCTTTCCACAGTTTCATTATTTCCGGGTTGGTCGGATTCATCGCATAGTAAAAGTGACCAAATCCACACTTCCTGTCATTGATCTGCAGTGGCAGGATTGTTTTTTCCCTGACAATCCGCTCAAGGTTTCCGAGCCAGTTCTTATGTGCGTTGATCGCTTTTTCCATATATTCGGCGAAATTCTTGTCTTCCAGCTTGTAAAAGGCATCTCTTGTCATCGTGCCCATGATTTTGGCGGATTCGTCCAAAGTGGCCTCGATGGTCACCAGCGGCGCAGCGATATTGTCAATATTTTTGCCATGTGCCTGCAGCTTTTCCATGTCCTCATGGAGTACGCCGCACTGGCTTTCGATGTCGGTAGAACGCGACTCCAATTCGATGATGGAACTGCTGATCTCCTCGCTGAGACTTGCAAGTGACGAAATGTTGTTTGTAATTGTTTCTACGTTATTTCTGTTATCCTCATTTAATTCCCAGACATGACTGATTTTCTGTGTGACAGTCTGCAGTGATTCAATTGTCATGTCTACGCTTTTCACGCTTTTTTCGGATGCAGTATGGATGTCTGTCACAAAGTGTCCCATACTTGCAGTCAGCTTCTGCGTCTCGTCCGCAAGCTGACGAATTTCTTCAGCGACAACCGCGAATCCTTTTCCGGCTTCGCCTGCTCTTGCAGCCTCGATTGAGGCATTCAGCGCTAGTAGATTTGTCTGGGACGAAATTGAATTGATGCCGGCGATTACGTTGTTCATCTGATTGATAATATCAGAGAGTTGGTTCATATCCTGCTGCATCGCCTTTGAAGCAGTGATCGTGCTGTCCGACAGACTTTTGGTCGCAGTCAGCTCCTGCTGCCCCTCGTCAATCTTCTGGTAGACGTTGCCTGACGCCTCCGAGACGGCGATGATTGTGTTCGTTAGATCTTCATGTTGTCCGGACACTGTTGAAGATACCGAAGCAGCCTCACTTGATGCTTCGTGAATGAGCCCTGTCGCTGCGGAGACACTGTCTGATATTTGCTGAATCAGTTCCGCGTGATGGCTCAGCGCGAGATCAAGCGAGCTAATCTGCATCAGAGAATCAAAAATTTTGGACATGATGTCCTCGAACTGCGTGCGCCCTGTGACCAGACGGCGGTATATTTGTTCCAGCCCGGCGGACATTTTGCCGTAATCCACATCCTTAAGCTCAGATATTGAAGATAATAATTCCTTTTCTTTTGATTTCGTTAAAATTCCCATAATGTACCCCTTTGTTTCATGAATGTTACAATTTAGATATTACTACATTTTTTATTCTATCGCAACTTGAGAAATTTTGCAATTCTCCTAAAACTTATTAAGGATATCTTACTAAGTCTTGAAACTATGGAAAAGTTTGGTATAATAAATGTATTAGACGGGACAAGTTGTTGCAAAATGTAGTCAAATAGTACAAAGAGCACCGATTCGACTGGAGGAGTGAAAGTGGCGGCGTTTACAGTGGCGGAATTGGAGAGTATGATCGTCGTAAATATGGGTGATTATAAGACTGCCAGGGGGGAAAAGAAACTAATAACAAAGGATCTGGGATCGTGTGTTGGTGTGGCTGTGCGGGATCCGCATACGGGAGTAGGAGGACTCCTGCACGTTATGCTTCCGCATCACAGCGAAGCAACTGAAAGCAGTATACCGTTTGTTGCGGCAAAATATGCGGACACAGGTCTTGATGAGATGATAAGGGCTCTGGTGGTGCAGGGCGCGGAGCGGGAGCATCTGGTGGCAAAGATTGCAGGCGCAGCTCATATGATTAAAAATGCTACAATACCAGAGAGCAGGGATATTTCTGCCAGGAATTTGGAGGCGGTGACGGAAAAGCTTGCAGAACTTCAGATACCGTTGCTCGCTGCTGATGTGGGAGATCATTTTCCGAGGACGGTTGTGTTTGAGCCAGGAAACGGCACATTCAGGATTCTCACCCCGGGTAAAGTGGAAAAAAGGATTTGAAGGGAGGCTGGAACATGGAAGAGGAGAACAGGGAATTAAACGAGATGGAGCTTTTGGAGAGAAATATTATCAAGAGCTACAACGAGCTGTTGAAGACACTGCTCGAGGAAGGAGACATGGATACTTTGGAGCGGGTGATCACAGATGACGAATATCGCTACAAGCTGATGGATATGCATACAAACAGGCTTAAAATTGAACATGAGATATAACTGTGAAAAAGAGAGGTGCGTTTCGGATGGGAACGCACCTCTTGAATGTTTGTAAAACAATAGTTTAATGGTTTAAGAGTGATAGAGCAAGTTTGCGTTTATGATGGCGGTATAGACTGGCAAAACGGTTGTAAAACCAGAAACCTTCTACCAAAACATGATTGAAGATGCCAATCTTACCTTTTACTGTTCCTTGATAGTACTCACCGCCATAGTTTGTGCTTCTTTTTTCTTTGACATATTGAATCAGGTCAGACTCAGTTGTAATGTCAGCCTTTAACTCCGTATAAGCGGTTCCCACACAGTCAGAATGGTGCGAGTCACTTCCGCCAAACATTGGCAGGTTGTAGTGAAATGCAAGTCTGCGCGCTTCCGAGTTTGATTCCTGTGATTCACAGGCATTAAACGCTTCGAGAAAATCAAACTGTTTCATAATGTCAGGATTTTTTTTGTAAGCGCGCGTGCGGGTGATGCTTAAGTGGCGCTCTCCGCAGGGATGTGCCGGGCCAAGGATGCCGCCATGTCTGTGTACGATATCCTGAAGAACCCGGACAGGGAGACCGCGGCATTCCATCAGAAGAAGCTTTACTTTTTCAGGCAGAATCACAAGAATATGGCCGGCGTCAATCGTATCATATTCAATTCCTTTCAGAACAACAAAATCATCGAGTTTTCCTTTCAGGTGATCGCGATAGGCGCGAAAACCATTGTAGGAATCATGGTCCGTCACAAGCATGCCATGGAAACCTTTGGACTTTAAGATCTGAATATATTCAGAGATAGGAATTTTTCCATCCATAGAACCTTCCTTTGTGTGGCAGTGCATATCAAATTTCATCACAGATCAATCCTCCGTATTATGTGAGAGCTGTAAAGATACATCTCTGAACCAAATAAAATATTACCAGAAAACCGTTATTGATTTATGAAACAGCTTCCAATACATAGTGTACTCGAAATTCGCCAAATAATCAAACATCAATTAATGGAAAATATATAAGAAAATTTTTTCAATTTTCAGTGATTTATTGTGAATTATGAAACACATTTTTTTGTTTTTTAAGACTTTATGAAGATTATTTAAAGATTTGTATTTATAAGTTGACTTTACAAGATGCATAAATTATAATGATGAATTTAGAAAGGAACAGGAAATGTTTGTTTTTAATGGAGGGGAATATTGTGAAAAAATCAGGTTTCATTATGCAGTACAAGTCACTGGCTGTTATGGCTGTATATGCAGTCTTTTATCTCATCGCTTTTTTCTATCTGGAACGGAGAGATGTGGCAGTACATGAGATCAATTTTGGTATTGATGAATACATACCATTTTGCGAAATTTTTATCGTGCCGTATCTGTTGTGGTTTGCGTATGTGGCATTTACAGTTGTGTTTCTGTGCATCAGGGATAAAGAAGAGAGCGATAAGCTGGTAGCGTTTCTGATGGCAGGAATGACGATCTTTATCGTTGTGTCGGCTGTCTTTCCAAACGGACACAATCTGCGACCGAAAGTTTTTGAGAGAGATAATATTTTTATCGATCTGATCCGGCATCTGTATGCAACGGATACACCGACCAATATACTGCCAAGCATTCATGTGTACAATTCCGTTGCGATCATGATCGCGGTGTGGCGAAGCAGATGCTTTGCAGATCATCCCGTCATTAAGATCTCCATGCTTGCACTCGGTGCAAGTATCATCTGTTCGACGGTTCTGATCAAACAGCATTCCATGCTGGATGTACTCCTGGCGCTTTTTCTGTCAGCAATCATGTATTCGATCTGTTACAAGAGAACGTTAGTCAGGGAAAAAGATGTATCTACAGCAAGAATCAAATGAATGAAATCGAGCAGGGGAAAAGTTTTCCCCTGCTCGCAATTTTTAGTGCAAAGCATTTTCGGAAGTATTTACCATAAAAATATGGGAAATGCTATTGTAGTTTTCCTCAGGCAGAATAAAGACCTTGCGTCCACTCTTCAAAGAGAGAGCAATCGATTCGCTGCCATTGTTGACTTCGTCGCATATTTCGTCAAAGTTGTTCTTTAGTGTCGTGAAATCCGTTTCTCTTACTAAATCCTTCATATGGGAATCCTCCTAATTCCTGTGGAAAAGAACTGCCTGCGACAGTTCTCAAAAATATGTTACTATTTGAACGTGTTGTGCGCTCTCCAGATATTTCAGATAAAATCTGTTATTAACAGTATCGACAATTTTTCAGAAAATATTAGGTCAATTCCAAGAAATATACAGATATTTTCCTACAATTCGTTATTGTCTTGCAGGAACAAAACCCTCGAAGATAAACAGATCAAAACTTCTCGATACGTTGTCGAGTTCTTCCTGTGAGCGGACGGTCCACGCGACACTCAGGCTTTTGTAAAATTTTCGGCAGATATTTCGTGAGAGTTCGTTCTTGTGTTTGCAATTATATGCAATGAAATCCGGCGATGCATAGCAGTTGCCGATCAGGTGCGACAGCAGAAAGTATGGAATGTTCAGTTTTTGTCTTGTAAAATCTTCGGAGAGCTGCCCGCGCACAATATTTGGACGATGGATCTTGTACCAGCGCACAGCCAGCGGATGAAAGGATTCAATACAATACAGACCCTTATAATCAGAAAGGATACTGTCACAGATCCGGCACAGCTTGTCAGCATTTTTTTCAACTTTGTATTCTATAATCAGCGGAACCCTGCCGTCGACCATTTTCAGGATATCAGTAAATGCAGGGATGCGCTCGTTGGTTCCGAGCAGGCTAAACTGCTGAAGTTCCTCGTAAGTATAATCCCGCAGGCAGCCTTTGACACCACACATGCGGTTCAGGGTATCGTCGTGAAAGACAACGGGAATATCGTCTTTTGTCAGATGCACATCGAATTCAATGCCGTAGCCCAGGTCGGCGGCCCGCTTGATCGCTGCATAGGAATTTTCAGGAAGGTATTCTTTCCCTTTCTGCCTGGAAACCGCCGGGGACATGTCGTGAAGTCCGCGGTGGGCGTACATATGACCAAAAAACGGCTTATAGTCAGGGCGGCCGTGAATGCGTGGTTTAATGGAGATCAGGTACAGGCCTGACACAGTGATAAATGATAAAAAAATGTGCATTATCGCAAATAGGAATCCCATCATAATGTAATTAACCTCTTTTTCTCTTTGAAATGTGTTCAAAATGCAATCTCGTATTATCATACTACGCGCTTTTATGGTATTTGTAAACAGATAAAGTTAATTATTTATCAGGGAGGATTAAATATGTCTAAAATTTTTTTCTTACAATGAAAAATCTTGTAAAAAATCACGAAATGTGATAGCATTAAAACAATATACAAGGAATTGTCTAAAAAATATTGGGAAAACGGAAAGGTAGGAAACTTATGAAGAGAAAAGGATTAAAACTCACGCCGCGTCTGGTACTTGTAGCCGCAGTTCCCTTAATAATGATGTTTGCAGCTGCAGTGGCAGGGATCAGTTCCTCATGTGCGTCTATTATCGAATCAATGGTTCAGCACGAGTTGGCGACAGCTCAGTATGCCTTTGAGACATCTGTGGAGAATATTGCACAGGGAACTTATATGTTTACGAATGGCAAATTTTATAAAGGCAAGCGAAATATCAGCGACAACACACAGTTTTTTGACAATTTCAGCCAGGAGGTTGATCTGCAGGTCACTGTATTCTATGACAATGTCAGGGTTGCCACAAGTCTCGTGGACGAGGAAGGCAACCGCATGGTTGGAACGGAGGCAGATCCCAAGATCTATGATATCGTGGTCAACCAGGGACAGGATTATTACTCAGATAATGTGGCGATCAGCGGTAAGACTTATTATGCCATGTACAGTCCGTTGAGGCAGTACAAGTCAGATGAAATTATTGGTATGACCTTTGTGGGATTGGAGAAGACGAATATCAATGCCATCTATGCTGCTAATTTTATGAAAAATGCTGGTATTTTGATCGTAATCTTTTTGTTTGGCATCATTGCAACAACGATATCTGTCAGTGTTGTGATCAAGGCGATCAAGAGCGTGATCACCCAGTTGAACCGGGTTGCAGACGGTGAACTGAATGTGCAGGTGGAACGAAGATTGTTGGGCAGGGCAGATGAGATCGGTGATATCGCGTATAGTGTTGAGAAGCTGGTAAAGAGTCTGTCTGCTATCGTGATGGAGATCAAAGGCGCGGCGTCAAATCTCGACGCAATTTCCGTAGGTTTTTCGGATTCTTTTGGAAAGATGTCAAACAATATCGGCTATGTGGACACTGCAGTGGAGGATATGGCAACAGGCTCTACACAGCAGGCGCAGGATACTGCAAGTGTAGGCAATAAGATCCAGTATATGGGTGATGCGGTCGAGGTCACTGCGCAAAATGTGGAGATGCTTGTGGGGAACACAGACAGAATGCGCGATTATAACAGGAATGTGGAGAATACGCTCGAAGAGCTGATCAGAACCAGCAGTGAGACGAAAGATGCGTTTGAGGTGGTGTTTGAGCAGACCAATATGACCAATCAGTCAGCGCAGGATATTCAGACAGCTGCCGATGTGATCACAGATATTGCAGACCAGACGAGTCTGCTGTCGCTCAACGCAAGCATTGAGGCGGCGCGTGCGGGCGAACATGGCAAGGGATTTGCTGTTGTGGCGGATGAGATCAGAAAGCTTGCAGACCAGTCTGCGGAGTCCGCGAGCCGTATTACAGGAATCATTGCATTGCTGATCACGAATTCTAATACAACGGTCAGCACGATGAAAAATGTCACAGAGGTGATGGATAAACAGAGTGAGGAGCTTGAGACGACAAAGACCGTATTTAACAGCCTGAATCATGAGATTGGAGAAGTGGGCAGCGCTGTGGACAATATCAGGGGTGAGATCGATAAACTCAATGAGCTCAAAACGGATGTGCTAAGTTCCGTCCAGAATCTTGCTTCCATTGCGGAGGAGAATGCGGCAAACACGCAGCAGACCTCGGCTTCCATGCAGGAACTCAGCCAGATTGTTTCAGAGTGCAGTGGGGAGGTTGACAAGATTATCAATACTTCCAGGGGATTGTCCCAGAATATTGAAGTGTTTAAATTAGAATAATAAAAACAGGAAACGCTGCCGTCAGGCAGCGTTTCTTTGATGATCTGATGTTTGGGTTTTGGTAGATTTACCAATGACAGGAAGCAGTCCCGCCTTTTTCAGTGCCGGCCGGATCGCATTGTATGCAGCGACAGACACAATCGTGGAAGTGACAGCGTTGATGGTAGTTGTTGCGATGTTTGGCAGCAGTGTCAGCTCCGCCATCGGCTTTCCAAGAATGATCAGTTTGTAGCAGTAACTAAACAGCGGGTCAAATACCATGTTGAAGCCGAGACCGCAGATTGCAGCGATCAGTGACCATTTAAAAGCTGCCCTGGCATCTTTGCAGACAGACAGTTTTCCGATCCTGTGCGCGACAAGTCCGGTGATCAGCCCGATACAAAGCTTTAATATAAAAGTTTTAGGGGCAGATGTAATGTATACAGGATCCAGCAGGTCGCCGATCGTCATACCGACTGCGCCGCCGATGCCGCCCAGAGGCCCGCCCAGAAGCAGCGCGCCAAGTACACAGACTGCATTTCCAAGATGGATACTGGTGGCGCTCTCTGTACCGGGAATCATAAGTTTGATCTGCAGGTATGTAAAGATTACATAAGACAGTGCAGCGATCAGACCCGTCAGGGCAAGTTTGTAAGTTGTTGAATTTTTGGTGTTCATTATCGTTCCTCCTCAGCATTGATATCGTTTTGCACGACGAAGTAATATTCTTGTTGTCAAGTATAACGCAAAGTGACATTTTAAAAATAGACAATTTTAAAAAAAATTAAGTGTACAGTTAGGAAAGTTTGAAATGCTATTGATTTTTAGAGCCAAATAGGCTTTAATAGAGTATAGAAGACATGAAATGATTTTCAGGAGGTTTTATATGATGGATAATTTTGGAGCAACAAGAAACACAGAGACGGCGATCATTCCAAAGGGAACCGTCATAAACGGTAATATCGCAATTGAGGGTAAACTTGAGATGTACGGCGTGGTGAACGGTGATATTAACTCGGATAGCAGGGTGAATGTATCCGGCGACATCACAGGAAATATCAAGGCGAACGACTTGTATGCAAAGGATTCTTTTATTGTGGGACAAATCGAGTGTGCACAGGGCGCGACGATTCGCGAAAACACAGTGATTCTCGGAGATATTAAGGCGGAGAACCTTGTGGTAGACGGTGCAGTTCAGGGTAAGATTGATATTAGGGAGGGAATTACGGTTGGCGATACGGCGATTTTGGACAGTGATATCAAGGCAAAGACGATTCAGGTCAACAATGGCGCTGCAATCAACGGGCACTGTTCTCTCTGTTATGCAGAGATCAAACTCGAAGATATTTTCCCGGTAACGGAGGAGGCAGCCAAGGAGCCGGAGCCAGAGACGGCTGCAGTTACAGAGGACAAGCCAAAAGCAGTCGCAAAGCCAAAGGCAATTGCAAAGCCAAAGGCAGTGAAGAAAGCTGACACAGAGTCAGAGTCATAATCTGCAATAGGAAAAGGAAAGAGATGGAAAATACAAAGTGGGAATACTGCCAGGAAAGATATGGCGAGGATTGCACAGAGAGAGACCGTATCAAAAAGACAGAGGAGATACTGGATTTTGCCAATATGGTATTTAGCATGGAGTATAGCGGTACTGATTTTGCGTTCCTTTTGCCCAAGGCGTATTCCCCGGAGCGCTGCGGCATTCCGATTCATCATATCATAAAGGAAGAAAACGCGATTAAGGCGTTGATTGACATTTATCCAGTATTTTTGCATTTGCAGGGATATAGTGACCGTACAGTCAAGGCAGCTTATGTTGGAACAGTGTCTGTGCATCCGAAAGCCAGGGGCAGGGGATACATGATCGAACTCATGAAAGCGGCTGAGGAGACCGCCAGGGATCAGGGATGTGCGCTTATGATTTTGGACGGTGAACGGCACAGATACCAGTATTACGGTTTTGAACGTGCGGGGATCCGCTATTGTTTTCAGATTGAACTGGGAAATATCACACATTGTTGTGCAAATAGTTACGATGCGGCATATATGGCGGCTCCGGGCTACAGCTTTGAAAAACTTGAGAGAGAGGGTTCCTTTCTGGACGATTTGTATGGATTTTACCGAAGAAGACTTGTGACCGCGCGATCCCGGGAAGATTTTTTGTTATGTCTGCAGAGTTATGGTGCGTCGGTTTATGTGATTTTGCGGGATGGAAAGCCTGTCGGGTATGTGGTCTTGTCTTCGGATGGGGAAACGATATCGGAGATTGAGATGAATGATTTTCACGAGTTCGCCAGGGTTCTGTATGATCTGATGAAAGATTTTGACGTGGAGCGGCTTGTTGTCAATGCAGGAATGGATGAGACAGAGAAAATCGTAGAACTTGAGAAAATGTGTGATTTTTGTAATGCATGCATGTCACATCAGATTAAGATCCTTGATTATGAGACAGTACTTACCTTTTTCATGAATTGGAAACAAACTTATAGCACCCTTGCCATAAGCGATTATGTGTTGGGTGTCAGGAATGCGCAGACGGGCTGTGTTGAAAATTATCTATTGTCTGTTGCGGAGGATCAAATCTGTGTATCGCGCACGGAGAGGGCGGCGGATACAGTTCTTGAAGAACTGGAACTGGTTAGGATCTTGACAACGAGTCTCTGCTATGTGGAGCAGCAGAAAGGAGAGCAAAGCAAAATAAAAAATGCGCCTGCAGGCTGGTTTCCACTGCCGTTTTACCTACCTGAAGCAGACACATTTTGATTCTTTTGGGTATTAGTCCATATATTTCCATGTATACATATTGGCGCTTCTGCATTTTGGACAGACAACCTTGTATTGTTCAAAGATAAACATTTTGATCTGGTCATCGGAAACGTTTGTTGTAACGATTCGGCTCTGACCACATTTACAGAGAAACAGAATTTTGCGGTTTAAACGTACACTCAGACTTTCGCCCCTCAGACTGAGTGTTTTTTCTATGTATTTGATCTGCTCTTCGTTGTGAACACCACATTCTTCCAGAGCCCATTTATACTCATCGCGGATGATGTGAAGAGCATCAGAAGGGATTGATGAATAATGCTGTTCTAATTTTTGTTCAGTAAACATATAGATACCTCTTTTCTTTATGTTCTTTTTGTGTTTTATTATGCCATTGGTTTTAGTATAACACAAATGATAGAAATATGGAATATAGTTTTTGCGATTAAAGAATGAGAAAAATGAGCCGATATATAATAAAATGGATTTTTTCAGGTAACCACAGGGAGGTGGCACAAGTGAATAGAAGACGAGAACTTGCGCTGCAGAGAGTTTCCCGTATAGGAAGCATTGCAGCAGTAGATAATATCTCACAGAACACGAAGTACAAGAGCAGTCATACAGGTGCGCGCATTCAGACCAATACGATCGAGGCGGCACTGGGTACTTACAGGATGCACAACGATGAGGTCTATGACCTGCGCGGAGAAGATGCCTATATCCATGGTTATGGGGGATCAGGCTCAGAGACACAGGATCAGCTTTCAAAACAGATGAAGGAGTATCTGTCCCTGACATCTGCGGAGGAAGACCAGCTTGCGAATGCCAAATCTGATTTGGAGCGCCGTGTTGCAGAGCACCTTAACATTAAGAAATATGAGGATGCGCTCGCGAACGATCCAAGTGCGCAGTACCAATTGAGCATGTATCACAAAAAGGGTGAAGAGACAGATTTTGACAGGCTTGACGCGAATCGTTGTTCTGGTTTTTTATTATATTCGTATAATAAAAAGGGTGTGCACAGCGTTCTGGGAGAGCATTTGAGTTTTGGAAACTATAGTACGATCGGAAAAGGGGAAAACCTGATCAAGGAAGCTTAAGTATTAATGATATGGAATTTTAGTAAAGGAAAGGTAATCTATGGATCTGACCGACGAGAAGCTTAAGTATCTGAGACTGCTGGCAGTCGATTATCCGTCCATACCATCGGTGTGCCGCGAGATCATCAATCTGAAGGCAATCCTGAATCTGCCCAAGGGGACAGAGCACTTTATGAGCGATATTCATGGTGAATATGAGGCATTTTATCATATTATGAACAATGCGGCGGGTGTCATCAAGGAAAAAGTGGATATGATCTTTGCAGAGCGCATGACCGCCAGGGAACGCCAGGAGATCTGTACGCTCGTGTACTATCCGATGGAGAAAATCAAGCTGCTGAAAAAGCAGAATACAGTGACACCGTACTGGTATAAGCAAAATCTGAAAAACCTGACAGAACTCGCCAAATTTTTGTCCTCAAAGTATACGCGCTCCAAGGTCAGAAAAGCGCTGCCTTCGGATTTCAGCTATATTATCGACGAACTTCTGCATGCGCAGCAGGACGAGGACAACAACCAGTATGTCTATCACGAGAAGATCCTGGACACGATCATTGATATCGACAGTGCAGATGCGTTTATCGAGGCGCTCAGCACCCTGATCAAAAGGCTTGCTGTCGATCATCTTCATATCGTGGGAGACATTTATGACAGGGGACCGGGAGCGGATAAGATTATGGATCTGCTGTTGGCGCATCATTCTGTGGATATTGAGTGGGGGAATCACGATATCTTGTGGATGGGTGCGGCGTGCGGCAGCGAGGCGTGCATCGCCAACGTCCTCAGAAATAATCTCAAATACGACAATATCGAGATCCTCGAAAATACGTATGCGATCAGTCTGCGTTCCCTGACGCTGTTTGCGGAGCAGACGTATTCGGACAGGAAACCTATGGATGCGGCGCTCAAGGCGATTTCTGTCATTTTGTTTAAGCTGGAAGGTCAGATTATCATGCGCCATCCGGAGTACGACATGGTGGACAGACTATTGCTTGACAAGATCGACAAGGAGCGCGGTGTTGTGCGAATTGGTGTTCAGGAATATGCGCTCAACGATCATTATTTTCCGACATTGAATACAAATGACGCGTATACGCTCTCTGTGGAGGAGCAGCGTGTCATGGATGATCTGCGGGCGGCATTTGTGAATAGCCATATGCTCAGGAAACATATTCGATTTCTGTATGAGAAAGGCAGCACGTATCGGTGTTACAATGGAAACCTTTTGTTTCACGGCTGCATTCCGATGACGGAGGATGGCGAATTTGCCACCATGAAATTGGATGGCAGGGACTATAAAGGCAGGGAATATATGGATTATGCCGCGAAGGTGGCCAGACGCGCCTTTTTCGGAAATAATAACCAGTCGGACGTTGATTTCATGTGGTATCTGTGGTGCGGCAAAAAGTCGCCCCTGGCAGGCAGGACGATGAAGACGTTTGAGCGGACTTTTGTGGTGGACGAGAGTACTTATGATGAGCCGAAGAATCCGTATTACCGCTATTATCAGCAGGAAAAGTACTGTGTCAGGATATTGCACGAATTTGGGCTGGATGGTTCCATATCGCACATTATTAATGGGCACACACCGATCAAGGTGTCAAAAGGCGAATCTCCGCTGAAGGCGAACAACCGCCTGATTGTCATCGACGGCGGTTTCTGTCGCGCCTA
Source organism: Lachnospiraceae bacterium UBA7179 (assembly GCA_002491195.1). GTDB lineage: Bacteria > Bacillota > Clostridia > Lachnospirales > Lachnospiraceae > COE1. The sequence continues at coordinate 21,633 of DKVL01000101.1, read as the reverse complement.
TCAGAAGACGACGGGCATAGCGGGCTATACGTTAATCTACAATTCGCATGGTATGCGGTTGAAGGCGCACCAGCCGTTTGAGAGTATCGCAAAGGTATTGGAGGAGAATAAGGATATCGAGTCATCGTCCAATTTCTTTGAGACGGAGGCGGAGCGCGTGATGGTCAAGGATACGGATAACGGCAAAGAGATTATGGACACGATTCATGACCTGGAGCTTTTGCTTGCCGCGTACAGACAGGGGATTATTGTAACCAAATAAAAACAAATGGAAAATGAGCAGGTTCTTCTGCTCATTTTTCATTTCATCCTCTAGTCCTGCTGCGATTTTAGTTTTCGCTCCTGTTCCGCCTGGATGTCCTCAAATGCGGAGAGCATCGGTTTGTCTTTGGAATCCTTGAAGGTGCGCGATACATAGTTGTTCGTAATCCTGATCACGGTTCCGGAAAGCGTCAGAACGCCGATCAGGTTCGGAAGTGCCATCAGCCCGTTGAAGGTGTCGGAAATATCCCATGCAAGGTTGAGGTTCATCGTGGCGCCAAAAACGATAAATACGACAAACACAACCTTGTAAATGATAGTTGCCTTTGTGCCAAACAGAAATTCCCATGCTTTTGTCCCATAGTAGCTCCATCCAAGGACCGTGGAAAAAGCAAACAGAAGGATCGCGATCGCGATAAAAGCACCGCCAATATTCACACCGCCAAAGTTAAAGACGGTTCCAAAGGCTTCACTCACAAGGGCAGTCTGCTCATTTGAGGAGAGCATTACCCCTGTATGCAGGTCGATCAGGCCGGTTGACAGAATCGAGAAGGCTGTGAGTGTGCACACGACGATGGTATCTGCGAACACCTCAAAGATGCCCCACATCCCCTGTTTGACGGGTTCAACGACGTTGGAAGCAGAGTGAACCATAACAGAGGAGCCAAGACCAGCCTCGTTGGAGAATACACCGCGCTTAAAGCCCCATGTAGCAGCATTCTTGACAGCCAGGCCGATCGCAGCGCCGCCGATTGCCCGGAAACCGAAAGCAAAAGTGAAAATGGCGCTGAAAACTTCGCCGATCTTTCCGATATTGACAATAAATACGATCAGTGCGCCGAGTATGTACGCACATGCCATAAACGGCACGAATTTCTCTGTCACCTGTGCAATTCTCTTGATACCGCCGACGATGACAAGCCCGGCAAGAATCATGAGCAGCAGGCCGACAATCAGTGCATACAGGTTGATTTCGGCAGAACCGATCGTGATCATGCGGTCAAGGGCATCGATGTGGAATACGGATGTGATGTTTCCGGCAATCGTGTTTACCTGGCTCATGTTTCCGATTCCAAATGACGCGAGGACACAGAAGATGGAGAACAATACAGCAAGGATTTTTCCGATAACTGCACAGCCCTTCTTGGAGCCCAGACCATCCCGTAGATAGTACATGGCACCGCCGCACCATTCATCATGGCTGTTCTTCCGGCGGTAATAGATACCAAGCACGTTCTCGGAATAGTTTGTCATCATTCCAAAAAATGCGGACAGCCACATCCAGAAGATTGCGCCAGGACCTCCTGCAGCGATCGCGGCGGCGACACCCGCGATATTGCCGACGCCAATCGTTGCGGCGAGCGCAGTACACAGCGCCTGAAACTGCGAGATGGATGCTGTTTCTTTCGAGTTCGTGACACCGCTGTCTTTTTTGAATACGCCGCCGATCGTCTTCGAACTGACGTGACCAGCATGAGTGATCTGGAAAAATTTGGTGCGGACCGTCAGATAGATCCCTGTGCCGATGATCAAGACCAGCATGGGAATCCCCCACACCACGCTGTTGATGGCACCATTCACTTTTGCTATCATATCAAGCATAAAATTTCCTCCTTAAGATGTAATATTTTGAAGTACATAAAAAGAGAGAGTATCCCATTTGGACAGCCCTTTCTGTCGTAGGTGGAATATTCTCTTTATTTATATTTATACACGATATTGTAAAAAAATGCAAGATAAAACATTTCGCAGACAGGTAAAAATTGTAATCGTAACGACCCGTATAAAAGGGAGGATGCCAAGTAATCTCTCGACTACTTGGCATATATTATGAAAAAGTTATTATAAGTAAAGTTATCACTCGTTGTTTGTAAGGTATCTTTTGTAAGTCCTGTAAGACTTATTTCGTATCACCTTATGTTTATAGTATAGAGTGCTTAAATGTCCAAATCATGTTGATTTATTGAATAATTTTTCAAAGAACTATGAACGATTTATGAACGCTGAAAAAAATCTATGGATTGATCGGATAATCTGTTATACTGAAATTATCGTAACGATTCCGAACTTGAATCGTTGCAAATGAACAATTATGAAAAGGAGAAAGATATGGAAATGTATGCAGCAAACGAAAAAAGGTATGATACAATGCGGTATAACCGTTGCGGAAGGAGCGGTCTCATGCTGCCGGCTGTTTCCCTCGGGCTGTGGCACAATTTTGGTTCCAATGCCAGCTTTGACAATATGCAGGCAATGTGTCACACAGCGTTTGACAACGGGATCACGCATTTTGACCTTGCGAACAATTATGGCCCCGTTTACGGAGCGGCAGAGGAGAATTTTGGGCGCATCCTGGCAAAGGGACTTGGCGTTTACCGGGACGAGCTTGTGATTTCAACCAAGGCGGGCTACGATATGTGGCCAGGACCTTATGGGAACTGGGGCAGCAAGAAATATCTGGTTGCCAGCCTTGACCAGAGCTTAAGGCGGTTGGGGCTTGATTATGTGGATATCTATTATCATCACAGACCGGACAAGGACACACCGATCGAGGAGACAGCCGGGGCGCTGGACGGTATCGTGCGGAGCGGAAAGGCACTCTATGTCGGTATTTCCAATTATAATAAAGAAGAGACGATCGCGATCGCTGACCTTTTCCAGAAGATGGGTACGCCGTTTATCATCAATCAGAGAAAATATTCGCTGTTTGACAGGACGATCGAGAAGGACGGACTAAAGGAATACGCGGCGGCGAACGGCATCGGGGTTATCACATTCTGCCCGTTGGCGCAGGGGCTGCTCACGAACCGCTATATTGACGGTATCCCGCAGGACAGTCGAATCCGTACAGATGGCAGATTTTTAAAAGAGGAGGCGCTGGGTATCGAGACTGTTGACAAGATCAAGGCGTTGAATGAACTTGCAAGAGAGCGTGGACAAAGCCTTGCGCAGATGGCATTGGCGTGGATTTTGCGGGACGGTGATATCACAAGCGTGCTGATCGGGGCGTCGAAACCTGCACAGATTATTGATAATGTGGGGATGCTGGACAATCTGAAGTTTAGCGATGAAGAATTGCAGCGAATCGAGAAGATATGCGGGGGATTATCATAGAGGACCGGATTTTCCGGTCCTTTTTATGCACACGAACACCCAATAGGAGAGAAGAGCATCCCCCTACTCGCTTGCAAAGAGGAAACCTGCTTTAAGGCTCCTAAAGCGCCAGTTTATAGATCAGGGATTTAACTTTAGCCTCGATCCCGAACGTGACCTTTTTCAATTCATCTGCGTTTGATATCCTATCGAAAATCTCAAAGAGAAACCTGTCGGAATCCGGATGAAACGCGTTGTGGAAGCCGTAAGTTATGGAAAGGCTGGCCAGCAGACAAAAAGCTATGGCTTCAGCCCTGCCCGCCACGATGTCTTTGTTGGGACTGATGTCGTCGCAGAGTGCAATATCGATAATTTCCAGTTCTACATATTTCCAGTCAACTTCCTCGCGCAGGCGGTATATGATCTGACAGGCGTCCTGTACCATGATAAGTGAGAGCGAACGATAGTCAATTGTTATATAATATTGTTTGGCTCTTACAAAGACATCTGATAATCCCTGTTCCATAAGAAAAGGATTCTTAAAACGATGAACTCTGTCATTGTTGGCGGGGGTGGCTTTTACCATGACTTTCCCTTTAGAACGTTTCAGCCGCAGTTTTTCCAGCTCTCCGGCGAGATAGCGCCCTTCCTGTTTTTCGATCTCGTAGATGTCCATCAGGTAATCCTCCTGTCATATAGCAGCAGTCTCATTATCTTGTTACAGAATACACAGTAACATACCATGGTCAGAAAATCAAGTGTTGTCGTTTATGACTAACATTGAAAATACGCGTTCTGTTACTGTTCATTCCGTTCCAGTAACAGGCAAGAAGGAAAAGATTTTGAAAACAATGCAACCGAATCCTAAAAGCTGGTATCTAATCTATGTAAGGAACAGTTCCTATGTAAAAGCGCTTTGGCAGAATATCGTACAGAGTGGAGGAGGAAAATGAATAGAGGAAATACATTAGTGAAACGCGCAAGGCGCGGAGACGCGGAGGCTTTCATCGCATTGATCGAGGAATGCAGGATGACACTCCAGCGAGTCGCGCTTGGCTATCTGGGAAACGAGGAAGATGTCGCAGATGCGATGCAGGATACGATCCTGGATGCATATGAACATATCGGCAGTCTGAAAAAGGAGGAGTATTTCAAGACATGGCTGGTGCGGATTCTGATCAACCGATGCACGAAACGATACCGCATGAACCAGCGCAAGGCTTATCTGGAAGATTACAGTGAGGAAGCACAGAGCGACGTGGGAAAGGCGGATGTGGAGTTTCGCGAGATGCTCTCCATGCTGCCGGATGACAGCAGAGCCATTTTCCAGTTATATTATGGGGAGCAGTTCACGATCAGGGAGATTGCGCAGATTCTTGACATGAACGAGAACACGATCAAAAGTAAGCTGCATCGCGGAAAAGAACAGCTGCGTGTGGCACTGGAGCGGTAATAAGGGATATCAATCAATGGAGGATTATTATGCAGGAAAATGAATTGAGAAGAGTTCTGGGCGCGAAGCTTGGTCCGAGCAAGGTCATTGATGCGAAGATGGAGGAGGTCTATCGAGTCATAAGGAGCGGGGAGGCGAAACAGACAAATAGGAAAAATCCGATGATGCGCAGGGTTTTGATGGGAATTGGCAGCGTTGCGGCGGTGTTTGTGCTGATGGTTACATTCTGTGTCATGAATCCGGTGATGGCAAGCGAGATACCGATTTTGGGAGGTATTTTCTCGAAACTTTCTGATCTGTTTTCGTTCGGGGAGCTTCCTGAGGAGGATACGGTGATACTCTATCAGGAGGACGAGAGTGTTCCAATGGATCAGGGTGCAGAAGAGACAGGAGAAAATGCAGCAAGTGCGAATGTTTACCAGGAGACATCGGGAGATATCACAATCACGCTGACAGAGGAGTACGCCACGAACCAGGCAGTCTACATCGGCGTCAATGTCAGGAATGTGCAGGAATTTCCGGACATGGCAGTCTTTGAAAATAGTACGGGGACTATGCAGGTGGAAACCCAGGAGTGCTATTCCTTCCGCCCGGATGTCGTGCACTCATGGCGGGCGATCGAGGGCAAGTATACGGATGCCCATACCTTTGAGGGGATTTTGCGGATCGATTATTCGGCGATCAATAAAGACAGCACCAAATATGAGCAGGCGTCGAAAGAGGCGGAGGCTAACGGGGAGGAATTGTCCCTGACAATTGAGAACTACGCGCAGTATATCGAGGAATATGAGATACCGGAAACGTTCACGATGAAGCTGGAGCTCTCCAATATTGTCGGGGAGTTGGCGGAGCACCTTCCGATAGAAGGCGCAAAGTCGGGTGAAGAGCAGGCGCGCATGACTGACGAGGAGTGGGAAGCGTACATGAAGAGTCTGCCGCGGGAGTATTATCAGTATCCGAACAAATATGAACACTGGTGGCAGGAGGGAAGCTGGTCCTATGACCTGACAATCGCGCAGAAAGACAAAGCTTCCCGCGTGATCGAGGTCAACCAGACAAATGAGGCAGGCATCGGGCTTGAGAAGATCGAATTGTCCTCTGTGGAAATGACGCTGAATATCATCAATGGTTCAGAGCTCACCATGGCAGTCGCGTTGGACGCGGACGGTAATATGATCGAAAACGGCAGCACGAATGCATATGAACTTGCGATCGCAGGTCACGATATCTCCAAAGTGTATATTTATATCTGCGATTACTACGAGTACATGAATGAGATCAGGCGTTACAGAACTCCTGCGAACAACCTTGGCAGGAGTTTCCAGGAAGTGCTGGAAGAGCGGGCATTGTTTAAGACCGTCGTTGAGACTGGAGAATGATCGCGGGAACCCACGCCGTGTGATACAGCTTTGGTTACAATTTATATCTGTGCCAGTTTTTATCAGCCTATAAGTTATTGAGGTGTGAATTATAACTCTGAGCAATAACACTCGGCAAGGTCAATGAGTTGTTTTGAAATGGAATATAATAGACAAATGTTGCTGGAAATGATATAATAATGCCGTCTGAAGGGATATATGCACATGCAATGGCTAATGAGCGCAGCATATATTATAATAGTAGTTGATACAACGAACAAAAGAACTGTACAGGTTATTTTTGAACAGTACCTAAAGGATATGGAGGAATCGAAGTGGGAGAGAACAGTGTTATTGAAAATTGGAAAAAAGCAACGGCAGGGACAATCAAACTGGACTGGCAGGAGGCGAAAAAAACTTTAGGTTTTGCACTGCACGAAAATTTCAAAGATTTCTATTCAAGAACCCTTTCGGATGAGGGCGAGAGGGAGTCCATGGAAGTAGTCAAAGTATTTCAGATGGGAAAATGGGTGGAAGGCAGACAGGCCTACGTAATCGATGGAATCATGAAGTTTGATCCCAAAGAGCTGGTGAAAGAGCAGCTTAGCGGCGCGGACGGCTGGCTTGACGAGGCGAACGGTGGGAGAGCGTTTTGCGAGTTTAGCCTGCGGTCCATCAGTGGCAGCAGCAGTAATTATGTGAGTCAGTTCGCGCAGGAAGCATTTTTCGGGGACTGGACAGGCGGAAATGATTTCGGGCACAGAGCTTACCTTGGGGAACTCCTGCTCAATATTGGACAGATCTCACTGATTTTCAACAACGATACTGGCAAGTTCGAGTGGGTGGATTTCGGCTATGGATACTTTGACGTCTATGAGGAAAATCCATATGGGATCATCGCGGATACCGCGCAGGAATTTCTGGATAAGATTACTGTATTAGAGCATGTTTGAAAAAGGAATCATTTTTATAAATTCAGTGTTGCCACATGATTATAGAGTGGGAAGTATGAGTAATAAGAGTGCACAAGTTGACACCAGAGTTCGAAAGCGTTAAAATATAATCCACAAAGGAAGTGTGTAAAGAAATTCTAAGCGGCCAAAGTACGCCCGCTAAGAATTTCTAAATTACACACTGGAAGAATGCCAAGGGCAGGCATTCTTCTTATTGAGCCGCTAAGGCGGCATGGAGGATAATTATGAAGCAAAAATTAGACAGAACTCTTGGAATGTACTCTGCACTGATGATTAGCATCGGAACAATGATCGGTTCCGCGATTTTTGTTCTGGCGGGCACAAGTTACGCAACAGCGGGGCCGGGCGCCTCGCTTGCGATTTTTTTAGCGGGCATCGCGGCGGTGTTTACGGGGCTGTCCTTTGCGGAGCTTGTCACAGTGATACCAAAGGCGGGCGGCGGTTATGTCTATGTGAAGGAGGCGACCGGAAACAATATTATCGGCTTTATCTGCGGATGGGGGTTCTGGCTTGGGTACGCGATGTCGTGCGGTCTGTTTGCGCTGGGATTTGGGAATTTTATCAATTACATTTTTCCGTTTATTCCGCAGATGGCAGCAGCTTATCTGCTCGTGGTCTATGTCATGTTCACGAATATTAAGGGGACGAAAAGTTCCGGGACACTGCAGAATGTGATCACGACGCTTCTGATCGCGCTGCTGGCGTTGTATGTGATCGTCGGCGTTTTTCATATTGATATGGAGTACCAGGCACCGTACACGCCGCAGGGGATGTCGGGCGTGTTCAACGCGATGGGATTTCTATATATGACTTACATCGGGTATGGGCTGATCACGACGGCGAGCGAGGAGGTCATTGAGCCGGAGAAGACGATTCCGAAGGCGATCCTCATCTCGATTGCGGCAGTCATTGTGATCAAGACGTCGGTATTTTTTATAGGGTGTGGTATTATTCCATGGCAGGAGCTGGTGCCGGAGGTTACGAGCACGCCGATGATTGATACGGCGGTTCGGATAGGCGGGGCGTTTGGCGGTTATCTCTTTGCCTTTGCCGGGATTCTGGCGACGCTGTCCTCGATCAACACAGCGGTCATGGCGTCCTCGAGGACTTCGTTTGCAATGGCGAGGGATCAGCGGCTGCCCAGTCTGTTCAAGGCGATCAACAAGACGACAAAGACACCGATTTTTTCGATTGTCGTCTCTTCGATCATTGTCTTTATCGCTGTTTCGATCAGAGACCTGGAACATATCTCGACAGTGACCAGTATCTTTTCGCTGACGGGCTACAGTCTTGTCAATGTGGCGCTGATCATTTTCCGGAAGAAAAAACCGGAGTTGGAGCGGAAATTCCGGGTGCCGCTATTTCCTCTGACGCCGCTGCTTGGAATCGGACTGAATCTGTTTTTGATTGTCAATCTGGCGATATCAGACCGTCCTGCACTTATTATAGCGGTAGCTGTGATCGGTGCTGGTGTGTTGTACTATTATCTGATCATGCCGAAGCTAAAATACGCTTCAAAGGGCATTTCGATTGTTGATGTGCCGGAGATCAAGGAGCCGAAGAAAGACAACAGGAAAAATGAGATTATTATCCCGGTGTCGAATCCAAATACGGCGGAGGGGCTGCTTAATTTTGGCAGGAAGATCGCCCTTGCGGAGGAGAGCACGACGGTTGTTCCGGTGAAGGTCAACGTCTTTCCGGATAACCTGCTCACGATCGCGGATTATGATACGATGATGCAGTCGATGGGCGTGCAGGACAGTGTTGTCCAGCTGCTCAAGGGTTACGAGTTCGATCCGTGTATGCGGCCGGTGCTGATCAATTCGACCAACGCCTTTCACGCGATCATGTCCGTTATCAAGAAGGAGAAAAATCCGCTGGTGATCATGGGCTGGCATGGTTCCGGTTTGGTGAAATATATGTATGGCAATATTACATATCAGATGCTGCAGGAGGCGCCTGCGGATGTAGGAATCCTGCGCATGAATGGCAAAAGTCAGGAATATAAGAATATTTTATTTCCGTATGGCGGCGGTAAGTACTCCAAGATGACGGCAAAGGTGGTCAACCGTATTGCCAACGGGTATGGCGCGAAGATTACGCTGCTCAATGTGGTGGATCACGAGGAGGATATCGAGAGCACGAAAGAGTACCTCGAGAAATCTGCGGCAAAATTTGACCAGCCAACAGAGATCATGGTCAGCAGCGGCGATCTGATTGAGAAGGTTGTGGAGCATTCTGACCAGTATGACTTGATTGTCATGGGCGCCTCTCTCGACTGGGGAATCCAGGAGGTTGTGACGGGATTCCGCACAGACAAGATTATGGAGCAGGCGAAGTGCTCCGTTTTGATTATCAAGAGCTACGATATCTTTTTGCAGCGGACGAAAGTGAGAGGAATAATTCATAAGACGAGAAAGGCGATTCATCAGTAAGTGCGTGGCTTTTTAGGGAAGGGATAGGCATGATTGTCTGAAAGAGGTGTCGGTTGTGGGAATTTATTTGAATCCGGGAAACGATGGTTTTGGGGAAGCAGTCCGATCAGAAATCTATGTGGATAAGACGGGGCTGATCGCGCAGACAAACAAGGATATCAATACATTACAAAAATACATCTGTGTCAGCAGACCGCGGCGTTTTGGAAAATCAATGGCACTTCAAATGCTTGCAGCGTATTACAGTTGCAGCTGCGATTCGGTTGATTTGTTCAAAGGGCGTAAGATTGAAAGCGATGAAACTTTTTTGGTGCATTTGAACAGGTATGATGTGATTTATCTGAATATGCAGCAGTTTCTGATCAGGGCAAAGAAGCAGGATGTAACAGATTATTTGGAGCGGATTGTTTTAGAGGACATCTATGAGGTGTACGGGGAATATTTTTCGCAGCAGGAAACAGTTCTTGCAGCCGCGTTGGAACGAATTTATATGAAGACGAAGAAAAAATTTGTTTTTCTGGTGGACGAGTGGGATTGCGTGATGCGCGAGCGGCAGAAGTCAGAGAATTTGCAGAAACAGTATCTTGATTTTTTGCGAGATCTCTTGAAAGACCAGCCTTACGTTGCGCTCGCATATATGACGGGAATTTTGCCAGTGAAAAAATACGGGGAACATTCAGCATTAAATATGTTTACAGAATATTCGATGACGGATCAGGATGTTTTTGAGGAATATACGGGTTTTACAGAGACAGAAGTAAAAGAACTGTGTGCGCAGTACAATATGGACTTTGCCTTGACGAGCAGTTGGTATGACGGATATCAGTTTACGCAGTTTCGCCATATCTATAATCCGAAATCCGTTGTGGAGGCAATGCGTCGCCGTAAATTCTCGAATTACTGGACTTCAACAGAGACTTATGAGGCGTTGAAAGTATATATGGATATGGATTTTGACGGACTTCGCGCAGATATCGTGCAGATGCTTGGCGGCGGGCGTGTCAAGGTAAATACGAGAAGTTTTCAGAATGATATGCGCAATTTCAAGACGAAGGATGATGTACTGACTTTGCTGATTCACTTAGGGTATCTTGCATATGATTCCGGGAAAAAGGAGGCATTTGTTCCCAACAAGGAGATTATTGAGGAATTTGAGAACGCTATGAGTGTTGGCGGCTGGTCAGAGGTGATGCGCGTTTTGAAGGAGTCAGAAAAACTTCTGGAAAACACGCTTTTGGGTGATGAAGAAAGTGTCGCAGAGGCGCTTGACAGGGCGCATACGGAAGTCGCGTCCATACTAACGTACAATGATGAAAACTCCCTTTCGTGCGCCATCGGGCTTGCGTATTACAGTGCGAGGAAAGATTATAGGTTGATCAGGGAATTTCCGACTGGCAAAGGTTTTGCGGATATTGTATTTCTGCCGTTGCCGCATACGGGCAAACCAGCGCTTGTGGTGGAGTTAAAATATGACAGAAGTGTCGGTTCGGCGATACAGCAGATGAAGGACAGACATTACACGCAGGCACTCGAGGGCTACCGTGGTGAAATCCTGCTGGTTGGGATAAACTATGACAAAGCAAATCCCAATAAGAAGCACAGCTGTGTGATTCAAGCAATGAAAAAAGTGTAGGAAAGCAGAGGTTAGGAGCCTCTGTTTTTTTGTGCGCAAAATATGATTTCAAAGATTACCGATCTAGAACAAATGAACATATAAGCGGAATCAGTCTTTTTGCATAGTTTTGCAATCGATTTGACATACTATAAGAAAATGTATGCATCGTTGAGTCTGCGTTTTAAGTAAGGAGCGGCGTTCTTCACGGATTGTTTGTGCCGTTAAGGCGGCATGACTGGAAGTGTGAAAACTGTTTCCCGGACAATATTTTTAAAGGAGTAATAGAAAAATGGAGGAGCTATGAAAAAAGACTACAGTAAGTTATGGACCCTATTCAAGTCTATGTTTGTGCTAAGTGCCTGCACATTTGGCGGCGGGTTTGTGATTGTTTCCCTGATGAAAAAGAAATATGTGGAGGAGCTCAAATGGCTGGAAGAGGACGAGATGCTTGACGTGACGGCGATCACGCAGTCCGCGCCGGGGCCTCTCCCAGTGAACGCCTCCGTCATCATAGGCTACCGGATTGCGGGGGTGGTGGGTTCCCTGACAGCAATTTTGGGGACGATACTGCCACCCATGGTCATTATCTCGGTCATTTCCCTGTTTTATGATGAGTTTCGAACGAATCCATATGTTGCCACAGCATTGCAGGTGATGCGCGCCGGCGTTGCGGCGGTGATCTTCGATGTCGTGATCAATCTGGCAGGAAATGTAGTGAAGACGGGGCGTTTTTTGTATATGACAATGATGGTTGTGGCGTTTGCGGCAGCTTATCTGTTTGATGTCAGTGCGATGATTGTCATTTTGATCTGTCTTGGGATTGGTTTGATCGATCTGTACCTTGTCCTTAAAAAGAACAGGGCAGAAAATGCCAACAGCGGAGTCACAAACAAAATAACGCACAACAAAACGATATCGGGGATATCCAAATCAAGTAAGAAAGGAAGGGTATAAACAATGCTGCTGGTCAAACTATTTTTCTCTTTTATATGGGTCGGGCTGTTCAGTGTGGGAGGCGGATATGCGGCGATTCCTCTGATTCAGGAACAGGTAGTCAATATGCATGGGCTGATGACCATGGAGGAATTTTCCGATCTTGTCACGGTGGCGGAGATGACGCCGGGACCGATCTCCATCAACTCTGCGACTTTTGTGGGAATGCGGACAGCAGGCATCTATGGTGTCCTGCTCTGTACAATCGGCTGCATCATTCCGTCGTTTTGCATCTGTCTCACGCTGGCGCACTTTTATTACAAATACCGCACCGTCAGCGGCGTGCAGGTGGTGCTTGGCTCGCTGCGGCCAGCCGTCGTGGCGCTGATTGCCTCTGCGGGGGCGTCTATTTTGATGCTGGGGTTGTTTCAGGCGGAACTGCACGAGATTGTGCTGAGCGATATTCGGATTGTGGAGTTTGTCATTTTTGTTGGGGCACTGATTATTCTCAGAAAGTATAAAGTCAGTGCGATCGCGATTATTTTTGGAAGCGGTGTTGTGGGAACGCTGGTATATGGTTTGATGGGAGCGATCTGACGGGCCAAATATCATACAAAATGGTGAATACGGCGCAGATGCGTCGTTATGCTGATGGCAGAATGATTTTTTAAACATGCTCTGAAAAAAAGGAGAACACGATGGGCGTTAATATCAATCAAATTTTTGAGCAGCAGGATTATTATGGGATTCGTCTGGAGAGTATCGGTGGGCTGGGGGCAAATCTGTGCGGAAAAATGGTGGGCGAACTGGCAGTCCGGTATCTGAATCTCAACAGTGCAGGATTTTCCAGTTACGGTTCGGAGAAGACGGGAACTCCGGTAAAGGGTTATATCCGCTTTGGTCCGTCGGATAAGGAAATCAGGGTGCATTCTCCTGTCGTAAATCCAGATTTGCTGGTCATTTTCCATCAGGCGCTGATGTGCGACCAGAGTGTGTGGAAAGGGTGCAGCGGCAGGACGACAGTAATCATTGCACTGGATCAGGGGCAGGAGGAACGTGCGATGCAAAACCTGCCTGAAAATATTGGCGGATGCTATGTGATCAATGCCCGCCGGATTGCAATGGAGACAAAATCGCGCATCAATGTGGTGATGCTGGGCGCGATGGCAAGCGTGATGGGATTTGTCAAGCTGGCGGATGTCAGACAGATCTGCCGGGACAATCTCGGCAGGAAATATCCGGCGGCACTGGAAGGAAATCTGAAAGGACTGGAACAAGGGTACGGGCAGGTACAGCCGCTGACGGAGACTGCTTCTGGTAAACGAAGAAAAGAGGAAAGCTCCACAGCCGTGGATGAAGAGAATCCTGGTAGGGATCTAAGCAAGGAGAATGCAGACGGGAAAAACGCTAACAAGGAGAATACTGGCAGAAAAAATACAGATAAAGAGAGTGCACACGAGGCTGGTGGTGTTTCTGGACGGAAGGAGACTGCATTGGACAGCGATCAGGAATGGGGGTATGCGACAGCGCCGATCGGCGGGGTGAATCCGCGGTCCGGCAGCACGGTGACATCGGATTTGTCCCCGTCAAGGCAGGGTTATATTCCGATTTTTCTCAAAGAACGGTGCATCAACTGCGGACTCTGTGATTCCACTTGTCCTGACATGGTATTCCAGTTTGCCAGGGGGACATTCAAGGGCAGGGAAATGATGGTCAACCAAGGACTGGACTACTACCACTGCAAGGGCTGTATGCGCTGTGTGGATGTGTGCCCGGTCAATGCGCTGGTGCGGGGGATGGAAGCAGAGCATCCAGATAAACAATATTTTCTGCCCAATCAGGATCTGCTGCGCACACCGGATTATTATGTGAAAGCAGGAACAGACGGTTATATCACCTCAGAGTCTTACCTGACGGAAAAAAGGATAGAAGGAGGAGAGGTGTAATGGAATCAAATCTTGCGGAAAAACAGGTCGTAGAATATGCCAGCGGCAATGAGATGGCGGCAATCGCGATCAAACAAATCGGTTATGATCTGATGGGGTATTATCCGATCACACCTTCCACGCAGATTGCGGAGAATCTCGATGAGATGCGCGCTAAGGGAGAAACGGATCTCATCATGATCGCCGCGGAGGGCGAGCACAGTGCGGCGGGAATCTGTTATGGTGCGTCGGTTGGCGGCGGCAGAGTGATCAATGCCACCAGCGCAAATGGACTTTTGTATGCTTTGGAACAGTTTCCGGTGCAGTCTGGAACACGGTATCCGATGGTGATGAATGTGGTGTGCAGGACGGTTTCCGGCCCGCTGTCTATCAAGGGAGACCACAGTGATATCATGTATCTGCTGAATGCGGGGTGGCCGATCTTGTTTGCCCATACGGTGCAGCAGGTCTATGATTTCAATCTCATCGCGCTCAAACTGGCGGAGCGGGTGCGCCTTCCGGTGGTGGTAGCGTATGATGGATTTTTCACAAGCCATCAGAAAAGGCGTTGTCTGCGGTTTGAGGATGACAGGACCGTGCGGCAGTTTATCGGGCCGAAGAGAGATGCATATCCTTTTTTGGATCTGGACAATCCCATCACGGTGGGTTCCTATATGAACGAGCCGGATTTAATCAACAACCGGTATCAGCTCCATCTTGCGATGTGCCAGGCGGACGAGCTGATCCCAAAGCTTTTTGAAGAATATGGTGCGATTTCCGGCAGGGAATATGGAAAAGTGGAAAGCTATTTCCGCGAAGATGCGGAGGAGATGCTGGTGCTTCTCGGTTCTTCCTATGAGACCGCAAAAGAGGGCGTGGACAAACTGCGCAGAAACGGAAAAAAGGCTGGTGCGGTGACGCTGAATGTGCTGCGTCCGTTTCCAGAAAAGGAGCTGTTTGCGGCGTGCAAACTTGCGGATACAATGCTGGTAGCGGACAGGCAGGATAGCTATGGAGCGTGGGGCGGCAATCTTTCGCTGGAAGTGCGCGCCATGATGCAGAAGTTTGGCGGTCATGCCAGAATAAAGAGTCTGGTCTATGGGCTTGGCGGGAAGGATTTCTTTGCGGAGGATGTGGAGCAGATGCTCGATTTTGCAAGAGATTCCGGGACGCCTGATTTTGACTATTATGGAGTGACGCCCGGAGCTGGTCGGCAGACGGCAGATCAGGGCGGTTTTTTTGCACCGCTCACAAAGGAAAAAACACAAATCGGCGCGACAGTTGTGCAGAGACAGACATCGGGAGAAGTGCAGGTAGAAGGAGGCAGCCTGAATGCGACGGCAGCTGTACCAAAACGTCTTGCACCCGGGCATGGGGCCTGCCCGGGCTGCGGCATACCAGTCAACCTGAATCTGCTGCTGCGGGCGATCGAGGACCCGGTGGTGCTTTTGTTTCAGACAGGGTGTGGCATGATCGTCACAACGCCATATCCGAAAACAAGTTTTAAGGTTCCCTATCTGCACAATCTGTTTCAGAACGGCGCGGCGACGCTCAGCGGTCTGGCAGAGATTTGCTATAGAAAGCAGAGGAAGGGAGAACTGCCACAGGGAGATATCATTTTTATTATGGTCAGCGGGGATGGCGGCATGGATATTGGCATGGGCTCGGCGCTTGGTACAGCGCTCCGGGGACACCGGCTTCTGCTCTTTGAATATGACAATGGCGGTTATATGAATACTGGTTATCAGCTTTCCTATTCCACGCCGAAAGGGGCGAGAAGTTCCACCTCGCATGTGGGTGCAAAACAGTATGGAAAGACGTTCTTCCACAAGGATATGCCGCGGATTATGGCAGCTGCAGGGATTCCTTACGTTGCGACTGCGGCGGAGTCCAATCCGACTGATTTCATCAAAAAAGCGGCGAAGGCGGCGTTTTATGCCAGGACGGAAGGACCAGCGTATCTCAAGGCGTTGTCGGCGTGTCCACTGAACTGGAACGACAATCCGGCGACAGAGCGGAAGGTGATCGAGGCAGGCGTCAATTGCTGCTTTTTCCCACTCTATGAAATCGAGCAGGGAACGACGCGGCTCAGTTATGCGCCGGATGCGGCGGGCAAAAAGATTCCTGTCACAGACTGGCTTGCGATGATGGGGCGCACGAAGCATCTGTGCGGGGAGGAGTACAAAGAGGTCGCGGAGAGTCTGCAGAGGGAAGTGGATCGAAGATACCAGCGGTTGAAAGCGGAGTCGGAAAATATAAAATCCTGTCAGGATGTGAATAGTAGTGATTGTATTTTACGATAAAAATATGATAACATGATAAATAGGTCGTGTCGCCGTCCAAATCTTGTCTGGCACTGGCGCAAACCATACAGTCCACAAGCCTGATTTCTGACTGAATGGAACATTAGATAAGGAAAACAATCGTCTGTATGATGAAGGCTGACATTACACAATAAGATATCATGGAACTGTTTCAGGTTCCCAAGGAGAGAGAAAAGATGGCACAAAATGCAAAAGAAAACCTGATTACACAACCACCGGCGCGAAGTTTGTTTTTCTTTGCGCTCCCGATGATCATCGGAAATTTATTTCAGCAGTTTTATAACATGGCAGATTCCATTATCGTGGGAAATCTTGTGGGGGAGGATGCGCTTGCGGCAGTGGGGGCGTCTTATTCCTTTACAACAGTTTTTATCATGATCGCGATTGGAGGAGGCATCGGTGCGTCAGTGCTGACGAGCCAGTATCTCGGCGCCGGACATTACAAGGAAATGAAAAGTTCTGTGTACACGTTTCTGATTACCTTTGCGGTGTTTAGTACGCTGTTGGCGATACTGGGGTTTGCGGTCAATCCGACAGTGCTCAGGCTGCTCAAGACGCCGGATAATATCATGGCGGACGCTGTTTCCTATCTGCAGATTTATTTTGTGGGACTGCCGTTTATGTTTATGTATAATATTTTATCGGCCAATTTCAATGCGCTTGGACGGTCAAAGATACCATTATTTTTGCTGATTTTCTCGTCTGTTTTAAATATTATACTGGACCTGTGGATGGTGGGCGGTCTGAATCTCGGCGTTGCAGGGGCGGCGATTGCGACGGTGATCGCGCAGGGGATCGCGGCCGTGATCTCGTTTACCATCCTGATGCGGCTGCTGTCCGCTTATGCGGTTGAGGGAAAAGTGCAGCGGTTTCGCAGGGATATGTTTCCCACGGGCGTCAAGGTCGCGATTCCGTCAATCATACAACAGTCGATCGTGAGTATCGGTATGCTGCTCACACAGTCAGCGGTCAATCAGTTTGGCTCGTCCGCGCTTGCGGGGTATTCCGCCGGATCGCGGCTGGAGTCGCTTTGCATCGTGCCGATGATCGCCACAGGAAATGCGATGTCCACCTTTACCGCGCAGAATCTTGGAGCAGGAAAGCCGGATCGCGTGCGGCAGGGATATCATGCGGCTTATGGTATCATTATCGGTTTTGGCGTGCTGCTGATTTTGATTTCGCAGCTATTTTATGAGCCGATTATTGCAGCCTTTGTAGAGCAGGGTGAGTCGGCCGTGGCGTTTGAGACTGGGACAGCGTATTTTCGCTTTATCGGATTTTTCTTTTCTTTTTTGGGATTTAAGGCGATCACGGATGGAATCTTAAGAGGTGCGGGTGATATCAAGGTGTATATGCTCGCCAATCTGATCAACCTTGCGATCCGCGTTGCAGTGGCGCAGCTGTGTTCGCCGGTGTGGGGAATCCAGATGATCTGGTATGCGGTTCCGATGGGATGGACAGTAAATTACCTGATTTCCTATTTCTGGTATCGCACTGGAAACTGGCAGAAAAGGAATTTGTTGAAAACATGAAATAAAAGGACAAAACGATTGCTAAAATATGGAAATTTATGGTATAATGCCGATAGGCATGATATCTGCCCGAAAGGGCATGACCTTATCGTGATTGCGAGACAATCATGGTATTCATGAAAGCCAGGAGTTGTCCCGGCAAAAATATGACAACGAGAATAGGAGAATGAAATAATGGCAAACAAATACGCAGGAACACAGACAGAGAAAAATCTTGAGGCTGCTTTCGCAGGCGAGTCCCAGGCGCGCAACAAGTATACTTATTTTGCATCCGTTGCAAAGAAAGAGGGATATGAGCAGATTTCCTCGATTTTCTTAAAGACAGCGGACAACGAGAAAGAGCATGCCAAGATGTGGTTCAAAGAGCTGCAGGGCATCGGCAGTACGGCGGAAAATCTGGACGCGGCTGCAAACGGAGAGAACTACGAGTGGACGGATATGTACGAGGATTTTGCAAAGACTGCTGAGGCAGAAGGCTTTCCAGAGCTTGCGGCAAAGTTCCGCGCAGTGGGCGAGATTGAGAAACATCATGAGGAGAGATACCGCGCGCTGTTGAAAAATGTGGAGACGGCAGCAGTATTCGAGAAGAGCGAAGTCAAGGTATGGGAGTGCCGCAACTGTGGACACATTGTAGTCGGCACAAAGGCGCCCGAGGTATGCCCGGTGTGCAATCACCCGCAGAGCTATTTTGAGGTCCAGGCGAAGAACTATTAAGGAACTGGATCGACAGAGATGCCTGATGTAAAACAGGAAACTGGTTTATATCAGGCTTTTTCACAGGTTTCTGTAATCCGCAGCGTCATGAATCAGTTTTTCTTCCATACTTTGAAAAACTCAGGTTCAGTTCTCTTTTGTATATAGCGCATTCATTCTTCTTCCTTTTCTGATTATAATTCTTGCCCTAACAGTATCAGCATTTCTATTTACTGTAATCCGGTCAATCTCATCCGCCATTTTCTCTGCCGCGTCATACTCCTTGTTGTCCAATAAATGATACATGGCACCGACCTTTTCTTTGATGACACAGCTTACAGAATCCGTGTGCAGGGCATCTTCAAGAACTGCATTGGAATCAACTCCAAAGTATGGACAAACCTTTTCACAGTAAATCTCGTCCTGCTCTCTCCAAAGTGTAAATACGTTAAATTCATCCGACACTTCCCCAAGTACCTGGGGGAATGTGTTGTTATTATGAATTGGACATTTGGAAACGTCTTTTTCAATACATTGATGATTTTTCTCTGCCATAAAGTATGCATATGCAATTCGATTTCATCAATTAAGACGACGCCTTGTCCTTCCAAAGGATTCTCCATAGAAGGATTTGCAATTGCCAGCCTTCTTGCCAGATCCCCAATTGTGTTAGAACAGAACTGGGATTGACAGACAAATTTGTGATGTTATGCGTGTCCAGATTTGCAATTCAAAAAAATCATGAATTTCTGATTGATATAGTCAGCGAAATGAAAAAGATGAGTTCAAACAATTGCATTTTGCTTGTTGGAACAGGACCATTAGAAGATAAAATAAGAAATAAAGTCAAACAGTTATCGCTTGAAAATGAAGTGAAATTTTTAGGATCAAGGGGAGATGTCAATGAGCTAATGCAGGCGGCGGATGCCTTTGTAATGCCGTCATTGTGGGAAGGACTAGCACTCTCTTATATAGAGGCGCAGGCAGCAGGTTTAAGGGTATACACATCGCGGGAGGCTTTATCACGGGAGGCGTGCATAACAAATTTAATTAAGGGTATTCCGCTTTCTGTCAATGCGAAAAAATGGGCAAAAATCATTTATCATCATAGGCGTTACGAAAGAAAGAGTCAAAAAGAGTTAATAGCTATAATTGAGCAAATTCCGAAAA
>DKVL01000101.1:0-1547 GCA_002491195.1 Lachnospiraceae bacterium UBA7179 | reverse complement strand
TTTGAATTTGCTCATTTATAGTTAATAGAAAAAAGCGGATTCGATATTCGGGAGACAGCAAGATATATAGAGAAGTTTTACGAGGACGGTTTATAAATATTTTCAATATAGATATTATCTGTAATTTCATAAAGGAAGTGCATAAGGAAATGAAAGGAATGTCAGCGGCATATTCCACAATATTGTATTTGGGAGTTTTTTTCCTGACCATACATAATATAAAAAATGTGGCAGCTAAAACGGAATATTCAAAATTATATATGGAAATTAGCGGTCGAAGATACAATACAACATTAATATGTAGATTTTTTTTGATATTGGCTGCTTCAATTCCTTTTATTATTGCGTATGGATTGCGTTTTCAAGTGGGCGCGGATTATACAAGTTATTTAGATTATTTTAATTATATCAGAAATGGAGGGAAAGTAGAACTTTTTGGTTAATTTGAGCCAGGATATGTTATTTTAAATTTACTTGCTGCTATAGTATTTCATAAAGAATATGGGATATTTCTTATAGTGGGTATGCTAGTGAGTCTGCTTTTGTACATACTTACTCAACAGTATGAAAGCGATATTTTTATTGAGTTTCTTTTATATATTTTTTTTATGGTGTATTTTGGAGTATTATGTAATGCTGTGCGTCAGATGATTGCAGTTATTATATGCGTAGATGCTTACCGCTATGTTTTAGACAGGAAAATAAAATCATTTTTCTTATTTATTTTAATAGTGTCTCTTTTTCATAAATCAGCCTTATTTTGTATACCATTGTATTTTCTGGGATATATAAGAAATTCTGTGGAAGCAGCAATTTTTAAATTTTTTTGTTGCTTGATGGGAATATCTTGTATATTATTTCAGGATAAAGTTTTGGCTTTTATGGTTTTGACAAAGGTCTATTCTGGTAATATTGCAAAGAGTGGGGCTGGAATATATGGTTTATCGTTCCTTTTATATGTGACTCCTGTATTGATATTGATTGAATTAACGAAGAATAGTTTGCTGTATAAAAAGCCAGAATATCAATTCTTTGTATTATTAATGTGGTTACAAATTCCAATACAATGTTGTGGATTATATAATCAAGTATTAGAAAGAATGTCCCTGTATTGTTCTGTAGCGCAGATTGTGCTGGTTCCTGCGATGATAAAGGATATCAAAAATTCATTAAATAGAAAAGTATGGGAATATGTTTATAAAATGTGGTATCTATTTTTTGATAATGGTAATATATTTACCTGGAAATGGTATTAATAGTTATCAAATTTGGCATTTTGGTGCACATAGTTAGAGAGAGCTTTTATCTTAATGTAAATTTGCGTGGAATGGAGTATACATCAGTTTTTTAATGAAATGATTGAAGAGGTGCAAAAACAATATGATTTCAATATTGACATGCAGCTATAATAGAGAAAAATATTTGTATAAATTATATAAATCCCTGATAAAACAGACGTTGTATGATTTTGAGTGGATCGTAGTTGATGATGGTTCAGAAGATCATACGGGAAAATTGATGGATTCCCTTATAACCTAAAATCCGAT
>DKVL01000087.1:4569-7788 GCA_002491195.1 Lachnospiraceae bacterium UBA7179 | reverse complement strand
AGGGATTCACTTTGACCTCGCTAATAAGGAGAGGCGGATTGAAGAGTTAGAGCGTGAGATGGAAGCTCCCGGGTTCTGGGATGATCCAGACCGTTCCAACAAACAGATGAAGGAACTAAAACAGCTCAAAGATATCGTTGACCAGTGTAACGGGCTCAAATCTCAGTATGAGGATATTGAGACGCTGATCGAGATGGGATATGAGGCGGAAGACGTGGAGATGATACCAGAGATCCGGGAGGAGTTGGATCATTTTATTGAAACGTTTGAGAATCTTCGTCTCAGTACATTATTGTCAGAGGAGTATGACAAGTGCAATGCGATCCTGAAACTGAACGCAGGGGCTGGCGGCACGGAGAGCTGCGACTGGGCAGGAATGCTTTACCGTATGTATACCAGATGGGCAGAACGAAAAGGCTTTTCCATTGATGTACTGGATTTCCTTGACGGAGACGAGGCTGGTATCAAATCCATCACGTTTCAGGTAAATGGTGAGAATGCTTACGGATATCTGAAGTCGGAAAAAGGCGTGCATAGACTTGTGCGTATCTCGCCCTTTAACGCGCAGGGAAAGCGTCAGACATCTTTTGTATCGCTTGATGTTATGCCCGATATCGAGGAAGATCTGGATGTTGAAATCAATGAAGATGATCTGCGAATCGATACTTATCGAAGCAGCGGAGCTGGTGGTCAGCATATCAACAAGACCTCCTCGGCGATTCGGATCACCCATATACCAACGGGAACGGTTGTTCAGTGTCAGAATGAGCGCTCTCAGTTCCAGAACAAGGACAAGGCGATGCAGATGTTAAAAGCAAAGCTGTTCTTGTTAAAGCAGGAGGCCAATGCCGAGAAGCTTTCCGATATTCGGGGCGAAGTGAAGGAAATCGGATGGGGGAACCAGATTCGTTCTTATGTCATGCAGCCCTATACGATGGTAAAAGATCACAGGACCAATTTTGAGTCGGGAAACGTAGACGCAGTTATGGATGGTGCACTGGATGGATTTATCAATGCTTATTTGAAATGGAAAAATAATGGCGAAACAAAAAGCTGACAGAGTATTAAACTCTGTTAGCTTTTTTGCGTGTTTTTTCTTCGTACATCGTCTCGTCAGCGATGCGGATATAATCATCCAGAGTCTGGTCTGAGGTCATATCTGTGGATACAGCTCCGACACTGAAAGTCAGGTCAAACGGGAGCTGGTGCTGTCTGGCTTTTCTGGTGACAGCGTTTCGCATACGGCTGATCATTTCCTCATAGGATTCAGGCTCCATATTTTCCCGGACGATAATAAATTCGTCGCCGCCATTTCTGACAGGAATGTCATTTTTTCCGCAGTGCTCCATAATCGTTGATGCGATAATCCGTATGGCGCTATCGCCGTAATCGTGGCCAAAATTGTCATTGATGTATTTGAGTCTGTCCATATCTACGAACATGATCAGCAGATTTTCACCTTTGCTTTTCTTCTCGTCAAAAAGGCTGCAGACCAGCTTCTGAAAACCAAGACGGTTGTACAGTCCTGTCATTGCATCCTTGACATTCATATCTGCAAGGATTTGGTTCATGTAACCGAGCTTTTCCTTTTCGTATAGATTTCTCATTGCGGAAGTGAGTACATTCATCACCCTGGAAAGATACTGCTTTTTCAACAGATAGACAGCGTTTCTGATCACAAAGTATCCGATTGTGTACTGTCTGAAATGCAGCGGCATGAATAAAAAGTCCATACCACCCTTTTCCTGATAATCAAACATGGGAAAAAGGCTGTCAATTGTTTGCTTGTCGTCGATCACGCCCTTCTTCATATCATAGGCAAATTCAACAGACATTGTTTCTGGATAACCCTGTATATGAAATTTTCCGTCATCGATCAGACTTTGGTTGAAATAAGTCAGGTCTTTGTGGAAATCATTGATATGTTCATCCAGCACAAGATAGATGGCATCACATTGAAATGCAGGGATGCAGGCAGGAATACAGGCAGAAATTTCCTGAATCGATTTACAGTTTAACAGTGCATATTCCAGACCAAGTACCTGCTCCTCGAAATCCGTTGCTTCAATATCATATAAAATTTGTCCCTTTGCGTGCTCGATTTGATCAATCTGGGTATTATTCTTGCAGCCACAGCTATCCCAATAAACATAATGCGATTCTGTATAATTATACTTTTCCACTGGTTTTCCATCCCAGATTCGCATCAGCAAATCTGCGCAGAGATAACCAATATCTTCACGGATATGACCGACGGTGGTAATTTTGGGCGAGTAAAAAGCAGCCTTGTCAAAATCGTCAAAGCCAGTTACGCGAAAATCTTCAGGGACATGGTAACCCATTTTTCCAGCAGCTTCCAAAACTCCGACGGCAATGTTGTCGCTGGCACATACAATGGCATCTGGCAGTTTTTCCTTCTCACCAAGTCTGCTCACCAGATAGTTAAAGCCTCGATATCCACAAGTGTACTCATAGGACTCAAAGTAGAAATCATTTTCTTCATAGTCCAGATGGTGGGTCTGCATAAATTCCTTCAAAGCATTTGCGCGGATATTGTTCTCATAATTGCTCTTAGGTCCCATGATAAACCAGAAACGCCGACAGCTATGAGCAGAGTAGAGATGTTCCATAATGGTAAGCATCGATTTACGGTTATCAATTCCGACATAATAAAATCCGGGAAGTTTGTTTGATATGGAGATGGCAGGTTTCCTGGTGTTTCTGACAATCTCAGCAATCTCGCTGACCACTTCAGGATAACGGATGTTATTTAAGTCCATAATGATACCGTCAAAATCATCAAAATTGGGAAGTTTGTAGATATTATACTCACCTGCATTGTAATCTGCGTCCCAGCTCCAGTCCCCGGAACTGTTGAAGATATAGAGGTTTATTTCCTCATTGGTTTCATGTATTTTCTGTAGTATTCCGGCCGGCCATGCGTATGTAAAGAAACGTTTCCACCCATCCATGATCAAGGCAATTTTTTTCATAAAGCAACCTCCAATTGCAAATATCCCAACTCTGTGGGATAGCACAAGACAGCAATACTGCGATTATAGTAAATTACTAATTTTTAGCTGAAATTAATATTATACTATAAGCATTATACCATAAAAACGGGACAAATCCATAGTATATTTTATGCTTTTCTCTAAATGACAGTTGGTAATATGTTACTGTTTACAGGTCAGGAATGCGCTGAACTGCGCATTCCGT
>DKVL01000087.1:0-4239 GCA_002491195.1 Lachnospiraceae bacterium UBA7179 | reverse complement strand
TGCATGGATTTTTGCCCGTTACTGTTCACACAGTTGCCCTGATGGAACAGGATGAATTACAGGACAGTTTTGTTTCTAACAGACATAATATCCAGATAGAAGTTTGTCAATGCCATATTTAAATAAGGAATCACCCAGATTAGTGTGATGCCACAGGTAAAAATACTGAGTAGAAAGGATGGAATAAAACTCAGATATAACAGAAACAGGCGAAGTTTGTTTCTGTTCATGACCTCAAAGCATTTTTTCAAAATAGTAGTCGCGTTCCACTGGGGAAAGTCCAGTATCATGTAAAACGCTGGGAAAAAGGGCAGTGTCAATATCAGCGAGATTGCACTGCACACAAACATGATCAGATAAAATTTCATGGAAGCACTGTATAAGACGCTGTATGCCGTCATAAGCTCATTGCTGTCCATCGAACTGCCCGCGAGGAAGAGACTCAGGTCGTTGACATTACCACCATTGAAAAGTGGAATGGAACTGATAATCTCTGTATATTGTACGGATGCAATTTCAAGTGGAATCGTGCAGATGGATTCAATGACAGTGATTACAGCTCCGATTTTTAGGATCTTGACTGTATTTTGTCCAAAACCGCAGAATAAATCCCCGATGGTGCCTGGCATATTGCAGGCTGATTTCAGAAAGATAAAGGATGTTCCGACGTTTAACACAGAGGCAATTACTTCAACGACAAACACCAGAATATAGTTGATGACATAGGTTGTCGTGGTGGTTGTAGGAACCAGTGAGGAGACAAGATTTACTGCCATGAAGGTGATGATAAATTTTAAGAGTATCGCACCGATCAGTATCCCCATGTGCTGGCCGGTCTGCATTCTTGCCAGAAGTTTTATCTCATAGTTGCTTTTATATTGTGGCTGCTGCATAGTATGAAATCCTTTCTTGTTGTATAGATAATGCAATCAATGTTATTGCCGCTCTTCGCATAAAAATAGTGTGAAACTAGCGGGAATCAATAACACTGTAACCCATTGTATCATGTTTAATACAATAAAACAATGAAATCCAAGAGAAATTTTCTTGAATCACATGGGATTTTCCTTTATAATTGAACTATTAAGCTATGAGCTGATAAAACATTTATTTAAAAGAAGGAAAAGATACATTATGGATATCATTTTAAAGTTGAAAGAAGAACTAAACGTAGAAAAGTGGCAGGTCGAAGCTGCCGTCAAACTGATAGATGAAGGAAATACCATTCCGTTCATCTCCAGATACCGCAAAGAGGTTACAGGTTCACTCAATGACGAAGTGCTGAGAAACCTCAATGAGAGACTAGGCTATCTTAGAAATCTGGAGGAGAAGAAAGAGCAGGTGATTGGAAGCATTGAAGAGCAGGGGAAGCTCACAGAGGAGTTGAAGGCAAAGATCCTTGCGGCTGAGACAATCGTCGCTGTCGATGACCTGTATCTTCCGTACCGGCCAAAGAGAAAAACGCGCGCCAGTGTCGCGAAGGAGAAAGGGCTTGACGGACTGGCGGACATTATCCTTGCACAGGAGACTGCGACTCCGCTGATCGTGGAGGCGGAGAGTTATGTAAGCGAGGAAAAGGGAGTAGGCAGCGTAAAGGAAGCTTTGCAGGGGGCGATGGATATCATCGCAGAAATGATATCAGACGAGGCAGACTACAGAACATATATTCGCAATGCGACTTTTGAGGAAGGGAAGATCACAAGTACAGCAAAAGATGCAAAAGCGCAGAGCGTATATGAGATGTACTATAATTTTGAAGAGCCTGTCAGTAAGGTTGCCGGACACAGGGTTCTTGCGCTGAACAGAGGTGAGAATGAAAAGATGCTCACAGTCAAAATCGAGGCGCCCACAGAGCGTATTATTCGTTTCCTCGAGAAGAAACTGATCACAAAGAACAACGAAAATACAACACCAGCATTGCAGGAGACCATAGCGGACAGTTACAGCAGGTTGATCGCACCTGCGATTGAGCGCGATATTAGAAATGAATTGACGGAAAAGGCAGAGGATGGGGCGATCGCGGTATTTGGCAAGAACCTGGAGCAGCTTCTCATGCAGCCCCCAATTACCGGAAAGGTTGTTCTGGGCTGGGATCCCGCATTTCGGACAGGCTGTAAGCTTGCGGTAGTAGATGCGACTGGAAAAGTGCTTGACACCAAAGTCATTTATCCGACTGCGCCCCAGAACAAGGTCGAGGAGGCAAAAAAGGAGCTCAAGAAGCTGATCAGCAAGTACAACGTAAGCCTGATTTCCGTCGGAAACGGCACAGCGTCACGGGAGTCCGAGCAGGTTATCGTGGAGTTGATCAAGGAGCTTGACACGCCGGTTCAGTATGTCATTGTTAATGAGGCGGGAGCTTCAGTCTATTCGGCGAGCAAACTTGCGACAGAGGAGTTTCCGAACTTTGATGTGGGGCAGAGAAGTGCAGCATCCATTGCAAGGCGTCTGCAGGACCCGCTGGCGGAACTTGTAAAGATCGATCCCAAGTCCATCGGTGTCGGGCAGTATCAGCACGACATGAATCAGAAAAAACTCAGCGAAGCACTGAATGGAGTGGTGGAGGATTCTGTCAATAAAGTCGGCGTTGATCTGAACACAGCGTCGGCATCCCTCTTGGAATATATATCAGGCATCAACAAGACGATCGCCAAAAACATTGTGGACTACAGGGAGACAAATGGCCGTTTCCGAAACAGAAAGCAGCTGTTAAAGGTGGCAAAGCTAGGACCGAAAGCATATGAGCAGTGCGCCGGATTTATGCGCATTCTGGACGGCGACAATCCGTTAGACGCCACGAGTGTACATCCGGAATCCTACGAAGCGGCGCTGAAACTCCTGGAAAAACTTAACATTTCCATGGATGATCTGAAAGAAATCCAGAAGAAAGCATCTTCTGCCAGGACAGCAAAGCCCGTAAAACAGGAAAATGCAAAAAATACCAAAAAGGGCAAAAAGCAGAATATGGTCATTAAAAATACCAACACTGCCATGGGAAAAGCACTTGCAGCGGCGATGGGAGGCGCGACACTCGACGCACCACAATCCAATCATACGAAGGCAGAAACTTCACAGCCACAGGAAATGGAAGGCGGACTCGAGAAACGTGTCAAGGATAAGAAGAAGATGGCAGAAGAGCTGGGAATCGGCGAGATCACACTGACAGATATCCTCAAGGAGCTTGAGAAACCAGCAAGGGATCCGCGCGAGAATATGCCCAGGCCAATTCTTAGGAGCGATGTTCTTGAAATGAAAGACTTAAAGCCGGGAATGATCTTAAAGGGAACCGTTCGGAATGTCATTGATTTCGGTGTGTTTGTAGATATCGGAGTTCATCAGGACGGTCTGGTGCATATTTCCCAGATCACCAATAAATTTATCAAGCACCCGCTCGAAGCAGTCAGTGTTGGAGACATCGTGGATGTCAAAGTGCTGGATGTTGATCTGAATAAGAAAAGAATCTCTTTGACAATGCGGCTGGATCAAAATGACTCAAAAAAGTCTTGATTTCCTGAGTGTTCTGTTTTATAATAAGATCTGTAAACAAAATAACAAATCTTCGGGGCAGGGTGTAATTCCCATATCCGAAAACCGTGTAAAATAAGGCATTTCAGAGGGTGCGGTAGGTGTGTTTACACCAATTTTACACCAAACGCAAAAATGAGAGCCTTAATATGATAAAAATTGAATCTTAGGACATCAGCATAAGTCCTTTATCAGTTGTAGAAATATAATTGATAGAGGGCTTATTTTGATGCCTTAAAATGTCATGATAACCTAAAACGATAATACGAATAGCTAGGAGGAAACACAATGAACATAATTAATTTTGAAGAGGCAAAGGCGAGAAATCAATCAAAAATAAGGAGACAATCAAAGTCAAGAAATCAATCAAAAGAAAAGATTACAAAACATTTACCGGAGACAGATGATCACATATCGGAACTACAAAGGCAATACCGTGAGTACGCCCAGTTTTGTAACCAATGGTATGCGGATCATGTGATCGGGCAGGATAAAGATGGACGGTGGATATATAAAGATTTATAAAATTTCGATTAGTACAGGTCTTGTATGCTCTATGCAAAATAAGGGCATACGGGGTTTGTTTGGTACATACTTATTTATCTTCTATCCTCAATGTAAAATATGCGCTATGCGCCTCACAGAGCGTCACAAGGGTATTCCAGAATTACCATTCAATTATCACTATCAATAATTAACCATCAATCATCACTCATC